>NZ_CP035544.1:2297500-2897500 GCF_004139715.1 Muriicola soli
AAATTCATACAGGGTTTCACGTGCCCCGCACTACTCAGGATACCACTACTGATAACGCACTTTACCCGTACGGGACTCTCACCCTCTACGGTCCGACTTTCCAGACGGTTCCAGTTCTATTACGCATCAGATCACGTGGTCCTACAACCCCGATATTGCCGAAACAACATCGGTTTGGGCTAATCCGCGTTCGCTCGCCGCTACTTACGGAATCACTTTTGTTTTCTCCTCCTCCGGCTACTTAGATGTTTCAGTTCACCGGGTTTGCTTCCCTTGCGGGATACCATGTCTTCAACATGGTGGGTTGCCCCATTCGGATACCTGCGGATCATATCGTATGTGCCGATCCCCGCAGCTTTTCGCAGCTTATCGCGTCCTTCTTCGCCTCTGAGAGCCTAGGCATTCCCCATACGCCCTTATTTAGCTTGTCGCCTTTGCCTCGTATTCTAATCTCTTGGGTATATCTTCATACCCTTCTCTATTATTTAAATTCGTGTCTTTACAAAGTTTGCATTCCCTTACCTATACACCATAAAATGACCCATAAGTAAAAAAAATACAAACCCTATCCCAATATGTCAATGAACGTTTCGCTTACCCTTAAAAAACCCGCAATACATCAATGTAATGCCGGTGGTAAGCTGATCCTATAATCAGATCTCTTGTGGAGAATATCGGAGTCGAACCGATGACCTCCTGCGTGCAAGGCAGGCGCTCTAGCCAGCTGAGCTAATTCCCCATTTTCTACGAAATGGAAATTCCAAATTCCAAATCCCAAATTCCAATGAGGTCTATTTAAGCTTCAGCCTCTAAAATTTCCTAATTCAATATAATTCTCAATGAACGTGTGCGTTAGACCACTAAGGGCCTACTCTCTTTTGCACCTGATCTACTTTGCCAAGTAGTCTCAGGCAGACTCGAACTGCCGACCTCTACATTATCAGTGTAGCGCTCTAACCAGCTGAGCTATGAGACTGCATTTATTTTATAAAATAATGGTAGACAACTAAAATCATTACCCTTAAAGAAACTACAGAACCGCCTTAATGGCAGTTTGTTATATCACTTTGCTTCACCTTCGTGTAGCATCTTTCTCTAGAAAGGAGGTGTTCCAGCCGCACCTTCCGGTACGGCTACCTTGTTACGACTTAGCCCTAGTTACCGATTTTGCCCTAGGCCGCTCCTTACGGTGACGGACTTCAGGCACTCCCGGCTTCCATGGCTTGACGGGCGGTGTGTACAAGGCCCGGGAACGTATTCACCGGATCATGGCTGATATCCGATTACTAGCGATTCCAGCTTCACGGGGTCGAGTTGCAGACCCCGATCCGAACTGTGACCGGTTTTATAGATTCGCTCTCCGTTGCCGGATGGCTGCTCTCTGTACCGGCCATTGTAGCACGTGTGTAGCCCAGGACGTAAGGGCCGTGATGATTTGACGTCATCCCCACCTTCCTCGCGGTTTGCACCGGCAGTCTCGCCAGAGTCCCCAGCATTATCTGTTGGCAACTGACGACAGGGGTTGCGCTCGTTATAGGACTTAACCTGACACCTCACGGCACGAGCTGACGACAACCATGCAGCACCTTGCAAAATGTCCGAAGAAAAGTCTATCTCTAAACCTGTCATTCTGCATTTAAGCCCTGGTAAGGTTCCTCGCGTATCATCGAATTAAACCACATGCTCCACCGCTTGTGCGGGCCCCCGTCAATTCCTTTGAGTTTCATTCTTGCGAACGTACTCCCCAGGTGGGATACTTATCACTTTCGCTTGGCCGCCGAGACTAAAAGTCCCGACAGCTAGTATCCATCGTTTACGGCGTGGACTACCAGGGTATCTAATCCTGTTCGCTCCCCACGCTTTCGTCCATCAGCGTCAGTCGATAGTTAGTGACCTGCCTTCGCGATCGGTGTTCTATGTAATATCTATGCATTTCACCGCTACACTACATATTCCGGCCACTCCACTATGACTCAAGACAACCAGTATCAAGGGCAGTGCTACGGTTGAGCCGTACCATTTCACCCCTGACTTAATTGCCCGCCTGCGGACCCTTTAAACCCAATGATTCCGGATAACGCTCGGACCCTCCGTATTACCGCGGCTGCTGGCACGGAGTTAGCCGGTCCTTATTCTTACGGTACCGTCATCGGGGCACACGTGCCCCTTATTCTTCCCGTATAAAAGCAGTTTACAACCCATAGGGCTGTCTTCCTGCACGCGGCATGGCTGGATCAGGCGTGAGCCCATTGTCCAATATTCCTCACTGCTGCCTCCCGTAGGAGTCTGGTCCGTGTCTCAGTACCAGTGTGGGGGATCCCCCTCTCAGGGCCCCTACCTATCATAGCTATGGTGAGCCGTTACCTCACCATCTGGCTAATAGGACGCATAGCCATCCCGTACCGCCGAAGCTTTAAATTAAAATCGATGCCAATTCTAATTACTACGGGGTATTAATCCGGATTTCTCCGGGCTATCCCCCTGTACAGGGTAGGTTCTATACGCGTTGCGCACCCGTGCGCCACTCGTCAGCGGAAAAGCAAGCTTTTCCCTGTTACCGTTCGACTTGCATGTGTTAGGCCTGCCGCTAGCGTTCATCCTGAGCCAGGATCAAACTCTTCATCGTTATAACATTAATTACTATCAATGCTACTACAAATCCACAAAGTTCACCCGCCTCAAAACGGTTCTCATGTTTCCTTAAATTTAATGATCTATTCATCTGATAATAACTCCAAAATAAATCCGAAGATCCACCCCGTCATTACTACCAGATTCGCTGTCTACCAATATATCAATGAACTTATCTATTCTCTACTATAATCACCCAACAATCTCTCGTTAAGCGGGTGCAAATATAGAGCCATTTTTTCGGTTGTACAACCCTGAACGATAAAATTTTCTTAAAAGAAAATCTATCCGTCTAACCCCCTGAAAATGAGCATTCATTCTCTAAAAATTTTAAAGTCAACCCAGGAAGAATCAGGAAAAGAAGTTCCAGACAAGCCCAAAACGAATCACAAAGTCGCGATAAGGATATCCCGGTGCCGCATAATAAGTGTTCCCGGTAAAGGAAGAATTAAAATGTTCAGCCTTTAGATATATTCGCGTTTGCCGCACTTTGGCATTAATAAAGAAATCGAGAAGCGGAAAAGCGCCCAACTCCTCGCGGTTCTGCACATAGAATTCCCCCAGCAAAGGATTATAAGCATCCATATTATATGCCGTGAAATACTTTAAGGTAATTCCGGTTTGCAAAAACATGGCATTTCTGAATATATTACTTGAGTAGTAAAGCGTATTGCGAGTGACCAATTGTGGAACATTGAGTACCTCACTAGTCTGACTCACATTCTGATACATCACCGTATTGTTCAGAGCCCATTTCCCATATTTGAATTCCTTAGCGTACTTCACCTTGATTAAATTCACCGAATTTCCCTCCTGCTTTGGAGTAACAAAAGAATTCTCTTCTCCATCTGCGATTTGCTGTTCTGTAGCATTAGAGGAAAAATAAGTGTAATTATCAGTTGTAGAGTATTGGGCAGTCAAATCTCCCCAGACCTGAGAGCTCAAATTAAATTTAAGACTCTGAACATTTTCATTCTCAAAGGTGTTGCTGTTATTCCAATTGTAATTGGCGTATTCCGACTGATAGAGCAGGAAATTAAAGTTGGGCAGACCCGAAGAGGAATGTGCACTAAAACCAATCTCATTTTTTTCATTGAGTTTTAAGCTTGCCGATCCATCAAAAATATAGTTCGTCAATTCTCCTGTAATCCCGTAAGTTAATTTTCCGTCCAAGGCGAAAGAACCAATTCGTTTGCTGTAACTTCCCCTAGCGCAATCTCATCTCCCCGAAGTTGATTGGGAATGGTCCCCTGTTCCGTGATCAGAATGCTATTAAAAAGTAATCGTATTGGTACCAGTTTACAAAGCCTTTAAGTGAGCCGAGAAATTTGCTGGAATAATCAAGGCTAACACTATTGAAAAAAGTCTTCAGACTTGCTTTGTCATCAATCGGGGACACCAGAACTGAGCCGAAATAATCATTCTGCGCATCCTGCTGAAATTGAAAATACTTGGTTTCGTAACTAAATTCATGCCCGATCCCTAGTGAGGAGTTTTTTAATGAATCTCTTTTTCTGGCCAGGGTGTAGCGTTGGTCCAAATAATATCGCTTTCCCAATAATTTGTTCCTCGCGTCGGTAAAAAATACATCTATCCTGGATCTGTCCTGAAATTCAGGATCTTCAGATTCAAATTGCACCTCCTTAGCACTTAAGCCTCCGTTCTCTTCTGCCAAAATATCCTGTGCCGCGATATGGGCCCTGAGGGAATAACGATTATTCCTGGATAGGTAGTTGACCGTAGTCCTGAAATTTCCCGATTCGTTCTCACTGTACTGATATTTCCCAAAAGAACGGAATCCCTTGTAGGCAATAGAAAAATTTAATCTGGGAGAGGTGTTAAAGGTGAGCATAGCATCCAGCATCTGCCCCTGTTCAAAGGTGGTTTTAAAGAAAAGTTCTGTCAAAGGTGTTGGGACATTATAATAAGGTATATCCCCCACTTCGAGATAATTGAAATGTCGCGCCCTGGCTCCCAATGCCGGATACAGGTCTGGCCGCTCTCGATCCACACCAAGGCTGTTATACGGCTGCCCAATATTAGCAAATGGCATAAGCTCAAATTCATCGCGCCTGATAAAATTGTATTTGTATTCCTTTTGGATGGAAAGTGTGGTATCGAGAAAAGTGGTATCTCTGGAAAAGGATATGATCTTGTATTCTTCAATCCTGGTTATTGATTCACTCTCATCCGATCCCGCAGGTTTTTGCAGATTCCTTTTCATGAACTGTGTTGAATCCTTCTCTTTTCGCTGAGGAGGCAACTTGTCCTGGGCCTGAACCGGTAATAAGATCAGTAACAGGATTATAAAATATAGGTATCTCATAAATTTGAACACTCAGGCAAAGTTACTTTTTTTTAATCCTAAAGAAGTGTGAAACTTTTATAAGAAAAACACATGATTTTCCTATCTTGGGGGGCTTTGATACAAAATCCTTAAAAAAAGGGTCTTTAGAACTAATAAAATTGAATAATCCTGATTTTTTCTGGATATTAGTAAAAAAAAATTGATGATAAGAAAATTACTCGTGCTCTGCCTTCTGGCGGGTTCCTTCTCCTATGCGCAATTCAACCAGAATGCACCCTGGCTGGCCGGTCCTGATGAAAGCGAGCTTCGTACACCATCTACGGTTCAACCCCTTTCAATTTTCGAGATCTCAGCATCTGCTGAGGCCTATTGGAAAAACAAGGACAAAGACGCCAAAGGAAGTGGTTATAAACCTTTTAAGCGATGGGAAGACTACTGGATGCATTTTGTAGACCAGCAAGGGTACCTGCCCACACCAAAAGAACTCTGGGAGACCTGGGAAAATAAACAGAATCGAATTGGAATGACCACCAATCCCGTCAGCGCCTGGTCATCGGTGGGACCCGAAACTGTTGGAGTCTTTTCCGGCAGATTACCTGGTACCGGAAGGACCAACGCTATAGAAGTAGATCCTAATGATCCCAATACATGGTACGTAGGTGCTCCGGCTGGGGGTATCTGGAAAACTACTGATGCGGGCAATACATGGACCAACCTCTTTGATGATTTTCCACAGATCGGGGTTTCTAGTATCGCTATAGATCCTAATGATTCTAACATTATATATATCGCAACAGGTGATGATGACGCTGCGGATTCTTACAGTGTTGGGGTTTTTAAATCCCTGGATGCAGGGGCCACCTGGCAGGAAACCGGGCTCAACCCTTCTACATCCAACTTCAGCACACTCATGACAGTGATCTTGATCGATCCTACGGATTCAAACGTTCTGTGGGTGGCAACGAATACAGGGCTCTATAAAAGTATCGATGCAGGAGATACCTGGAATATTAAACAAGGCGGTTATATTGCCGACCTTAAATTAAAACCGGGCGATGCCAATACAGTCTATGCAATCGTAGGCCGTTATTTAGGCGGATCAGGGAATCAGGTTACTTTTTATAAGTCTACGGACGGAGGTGACACACCTTTCGTAGCTTTGGATGATCCGCTTCTCCCTACCAGTTCGGGCAGGGCTTTGTTAGGGGTTACCCCTGCAGATCCGGAAGTACTTTACATCCTGACTGCCAATACAGGATCGAGTAATTTTACTTTTCAGGGGCTTTACAAATCTACAGATAGCGGTGAGACCTTTACCGAGAGTCCGAATACCACAAACATCATGGAATCGAGTCAGGCCTGGTTTGATTTGGCCTTCGAGGTTTCACCCACCAATGCCAACGAACTCTATATGGGCTGTCTGAATATCTGGAAGAGTGTCAATGGCGGGAATTCTTTTACCCGCCTCAATCAATGGTTTACCAATAATGCGGCCTATACACATGCCGATATCCACACCATCAAAATTTTCAACGACCAGGTATTCGCCTGTACAGACGGGGGTATTTACAGATCTACCAACGGCGGAGGGAGTTTTACCGATTATACCAGCGGGATGGCCGTTGGCCAATTCTACCGGCTTTCCGTTTCGCCCGAGAATTCCTCTAAAATGATTGGAGGACTACAAGATAATGGCGGGCAGATTCTTCAAAACGGGGTATGGAATAATTATCACGGTGGTGACGGGATGGATAATGTTATCGATCCCAACAATGATAATCTGGTCTACGGATTTACTCAATTTGGCGGTTCGCTGAATATATCATCCAACTCGGGACAATCTATTGGCTTTGTCGGACCTCCAAGGGATGATCAGAACAATACCATACAGGGAAACTGGATTACGCCCCTGGCGATCAGCAGCACCGGGGAAGTCTACTCCGGCTTTGATGCTGTATACAAATTAGTTGGTAGCGCCTGGGAGAAGTGGTCCAATGATTTTGGCGACGGAAACATCGATGATATAGAAGTAGATCCAACCGACCCGAATGTAATCTATGCCGCTGAAGGAAATATCATTTACCGCAGTGAAGATGGTGGACAAAATTTTACAACATTTTACCTGGCAGATGCCGATATTTCTGATATGACCGTCAATTCCAATGATGGTTCTTTTGTTTATTATGTCACGTCTCGCCGCGTTGGAATAAGTCAAGCCAATCAACCTACTCAAAGAGAAATTTATAAAATACCCGTAAATGAGAATGGTGAAGCCGGACTTGAAGTTGACATTACTTATAATATTCCAGCAGACCAGGCCTTTTTCTCCATTGTACATCAGGGGAGGCACACAGACAATCCCCTTTACGTAGGCACAAGTCTGGGTGTATATCGCACAGATGATACCCTCAGTGAATGGGAAGATTATTTTACCGATCTACCGAGTGTGGCTGTAAGCGATCTGGACATCAGCCTTGACGATGAATTGATTACAGCATCCACCTACGGAAGAGGCGTTTGGCAATCGCCAATCCCTATTCAGGTGCCCGATAACGACGTGCGCCTTGTTTCTTTGTCTCCGGCTAATGACCTCGTCCTCTGCGGTGAGATCATTCCCGAAATCGTTGTGGAAAACAACGGTCTTAATCCTATAACTTCCGTAGATGTAAGCTATACCATCGATGGAGGAAACCCGCAGAATTTTAATGCGCCTGTTAACTTGAACAGCGAAGAAACCACTACTATCTCATTACCCTCGCTCAATCTGACCACAATAGGCCAATATACGCTACAGGTTACAGTTTCTATAACCGGTGATGCCTTTGCGGACAACAATGAAATAAGCCATTCCTTTTTTGTAAACGGGTTTGGTGTAGGTGACGAAATAAATCTGTTCGAATCTACTGCTGACAATCTGAATACCTACAATGACGGGGGAGGTGCTCCACTTTGGGAAAGAGGAGTGCCCGAGGGCAGTCTCTTAAACCAGGCCCGTTCCGGGACTCAGGTTTATGGAACCAACCTGGATGGCAACCATCCCGACGGTACTATTGCTTATCTGATTAGCGACTGTTATGAATTGTCGAGCATCCTGGCTCCTGTACTAAAGTTCCAAATGGCCTACGATCTGGAGATCAATTTTGACATTGTTTATGTAGAGTACAGTACGGATGACGGGGCCAACTGGCAGGTATTGGGAAGCGTCAATAGTCAGCCCAACTGGTATAACAGTGACCGTACCAATGAAAGTTCGGGAGCAGATGACGATTGCCAGAATTGTCCCGGAGCCCAATGGACGGGAACGGAGGCTACATTAACAGAGTATGCCTATGATTTTACGGCAAACGCTGCCCTGGGGGAAACCGATCTTACTAATGAAAACAATGTAATCTTCAGAATCGTATTCCACTCAGATCCTTCAGTTAACCAGGAAGGAGCTATAATTGATGACCTGGTGGTAGAAGGCTTCCAGGATGATGACGATGATGATAATGACGGCGTTCTTGACGTTGATGATAACTGTCCCTTGGTGGGCAATGCTGATCAACTAGACACAGACGGCGATGGAGAAGGAGATGCCTGTGATACCGATGATGACAACGACGGGATTGACGATATTGACGACAATTGTCCTTTGATTGCTAATGCTGATCAGGCAGATGCCGATGGAGATGGTATTGGAGATGTTTGTGATGACGATGCCGACAATGACGGAGTCCCTAATGCTCAAGATCTATGTGATAATACTCCTCCCGGGGCTGTAGTTGATGTTACGGGTTGTGAAATATTCACCCTGCCCTCCAACAACTTCAGTTTGCTTGCCGTTGGCGAAACATGTACGTCTAACAACGACGGCAGCATTGTGGTCAATGCCACAGAAGCGCTGAATTATACCGCAATCCTTTCCGGCGGGGGCCTTAATCAAAGTCAGAGCTTTAGTGATACCTTTACATTCGAAAATCTGGCATCAGGTTCTTATGATTTGTGCATAACAGTAGAAGGTCAGCCCGGTTACGAGGTCTGTTATTCGGTTTCTATCTCCGAACCGGAAGACTTGTCGGTATCATCGAAGATTGATTCTTTTGACAACAAGGTAACCTTGGATCTGTCCGGAGGTAAATCGTATACCATAAATCTCAATGGAGAGATCTTCCGCACTTCGGAGAGGGAGATTACCCTGCCTCTGTCACAGGTAGAAAACACTTTAACCGTAAGGACGGACAAAGATTGCCAGGGTGTATATTCGGAGACGATCATGCTGAGTTCAGAATTGCTGATCTATCCCAATCCTATCGCCTCAGGCGATCTGAATATCTATCTCGGAAACAACAGTTCCTCTCAGGTGGAGGTTGCTTTATTCGACCTTAATGGCCGTACGGTTTTCAGAAAAGAGTACAATGTGCAAAACAATGAAATCAAATTTAATGTGGATGCACTTTCAAAAGGCATCTATATGCTGAATATCAAAACTTCTTCAAGTTTGATGAATTATAAAATCATAAGAAAATGAAATACAGACTAATATATACAGCCCTACTCTCTGCACTAGTATTATCCTGTGGAGGAGGGAGTGATCCCGATCCGGATCCGGATCCTCCGGTAGTAATCCCTGCCCCTTCTGCGGCAAGCCTGATCTTCCCGGATGATAACACGGAGTGTAACGAAGGGACCATTGTCAATGAAACACAAAGCACCGTTACTTTTAGGTGGTCTGATTCTGAAAACACCGATTCCTATCAGGTGAATCTGCGTAATCTGGACAACAACAATACATCCCGAACAAATTCGTCTATCAACAGTGCTGATATAACCATTTTACGAGGCGTTCCTTATGAGTGGTTTGTTGTTTCCAGGGCCGATGGCACCAATGAAACGGCCAGCAGTCCAACCTGGCGCTTTTACAATCAGGGACCCGGAGTAGAGAATTATGCCCCCTTCCCTGCCGATGTGGTGAGTCCGGAGAGAGGAGCAACAGTTGCTACAGCAGTAACAGTAAGCCTTGTTTGGGCAGGAAGTGATGTGGATAACGACCTTGAGGACTTCGAAGTGTTTTTCGGCACGGACAGCGCTGCTTTAGCTTCATTGGGTACGACTACTGAAAGTACTTTTGACGCGGCTGTGGAATCGGGAATGGTATACTATTGGCGAATTGTTTCCCGAGACAGCCAGGGTAATACCTCCCAATCAGAAATCTTTGATTTCCGCGTGCAATAATGACAGTTTTTTATTAATATTTCCATGCTGGAATGATATTTGATCCTTCTTCAGCAACTAAAACAATGAATACATGATTAAAAGAAATTTTATGCTCGTTTTTGCTCTGGGTGCAACCTTTACCTATGCGCAAAACATTGAATTACCCACAGAATTCATTAATAATACCACCTTAGGTGGCGTTAACAGTGGATTACCTGATAATGTTCAAGGTTCACCTTATGCCAACGAAGAATTCGTTCTGGGTAAGGTCTATGCCAAAGGGCAGGATCCCTACAATGGACTATTGAGGTACAATGCTTATCAGGACGGGATAGAAATGAAAACTGACAAGGGAGTCATCACCCTTTTAAAAAGGGAATATCTCAGTGCCATGATTGACGGCAAGCTATATCGCATAGAAAACTATAAGAACAATGGAGCCATCCGCAAGACCTATTTTGTAGAGATGAATAAGGGTCATGCGAGATTACTGCTTAAGCAGGGTAAAAAATTCGTGGAGGAACAGTCAGCCACCTCCTCGTATTCAAGGGATAAGCCGGCTAAGTTTGAAGATGAAAATTCGTATTACATTATTACGGAAGGAAATCCCGGGATTGAAGTAAAACTAAGGAGTAAGGATATCATTGCTGCACTTCCCGATCATAAGAAAGAAGTTGAGGCTTTTGCCAAGAAGAATAAATTAAAAATGAAGACTGAGGAAGAAGTAATTCAGGTAATGGCCTACTATAATTCCCTGTAACCTCAATAACTAAAATCATAACCCGCACCTGGATGCGGGTTTTTTTATGGCCTTTTCTTTATATGAATAAACGCGAATAGTCATTTTTAACAATGCGTTAAAATATCTTGGCTGAAGAATTTTGTAACTTTTTATAAAGTCCAAGTCTATGAAAAAAAGCATTCTTCCCTTGATTTTTGTCTTCTGTTTATACCTGAGCCAAGCTCAGGACATGAGTTACAATCAGCCATGGCTATCGGTAATGCCGGGTGAAAGGTCATTAGCCTTTGGAATTCCTCAGCGATCGGTCTTTTCAGATGTACAAGGCACGCCTTACGCCAATGAAGAATTCCTTGAAGGAACCCTTTACAGATTTGGCAAAGCCAAATTTAAAGGGCGGTTTCGCTACAATGCCTATACCAATGAAATAGAAAATGAGTCAAAGAACGGGCCCCTTGTTCTATTGCGAACAGATTATTACCAGGTTACTATTGGGAACGACCTCTACATTATTGCTTCTTATTTGGAAAAGGGCGCAATCAGAAAATCCTACTTTGTGGAAAAGAATAAGGGTAAAGTATGTCTTTTAAAAAAAGAGAGTAAGGAGTTATCGCAATTGGAATTTCCCGGATCTTCATACAGGCCGGAGCGTGCAGCCAGATTTAAAGATGAGGTATCTTATTATTTAAAAGTGGGTTCTGATCCTGCAGTTAAGGTAGGTTTAAAGAAAAAAGATATGGTAAAAGTATTAGCGGATCATCAGAAAGAAGTGCAGGCATTCATCAAAGAAAACTCTTTAAAGATAAGATCGGAAGAAGATGTGTTGCAACTCCTGGCATATTACAACTCACTTTGACCAAATGGATAGAATGGATTCTAAATGAGCTGTTTACTCATTACATCAAAACCCCATGGGATGTAAACGATGAAGATTACAGCTCAGATCAGATAAACCTAAAAATAAAAAAGCCCGCTAATTGCGGGCTCTTTTCTATGTAAACTAGTGTTTTTACTAGACTTTAGTCAAAGTAATAGAGGCATTAGCCTGTGCACCACAACTTGCTCCACCCTCGTCATCTGCAAAGTCGATAACTAAAACAGAGTCGTCACCGGCAGTATAACCACCTGTTGCATTACTGGGTCCGAGAGTTGTAGAAGAACCACAACCTACTCCGGTAGCCTGCCCCGCATCAACTACAACTGTCCCGCAAACAAGGGTAAAGTTAAAGTCGATTGGACTAAATGTACCTAAGTCCGGATAGATCTGAGCGTTGAATACTCTCGCATCATTACTGGAAGCCCCCTGAGAGATCGTTACAACCCCTTGTGGGAACACTGTTGATCCAAAAATACCTGTAGCAGTAGTAGTAAGCTGGTAATCTCCTATAAAGAAATCCTCTTCCACAGGACATACCTGGAACATGCTTATGGTAAGCGTTCCGGGATCAACATTAGCATCACCCGATCCTGTGATTCCTGCTAATTCCAAAGTAACTGTTTTGGTTTCACCGATTTCTATTCCGGCATCTATTCCTGTAAAACTTAGCAAACCTACATAAGAATTTGCCGGAATCGTTACAGATCCTGCCACGCTGTACTGATCAGCAGTTGCTTCATCTTCAGCTCCTGAGACAACATTAACATTTACCGTTCTGTCAGCATCCGAAATAGTTGACACCTCAATAGGAATCTCAATTTCAGCACTGGAATCAAATACAACGGGTAAGTTAATAGCGCTTGTGTTAAACGTAACAAACGTTTGCCCATTGACGTTGTCGTATATTACCAGGTCCTCTTCACATGAAGTGAAGCTGATGATAGCAATTACGATAAGTGCAATATATTTTTTCATAATATTTCTTTTTTAAGTGTTAGTATCCTGGGTTTTGCTGCTCACGAAGACCTGGGTTCGCATTGAATTCCACGATAGGCAGTGGCAATGTAAACCTGAAGTCCGTTGCTGGAAGCGTACAAGCTCCATTAAACGCGCAATCAATCGGGTCTTTTAAGACTCCCTGGTTAGCACGGGCACCCAATCTTTTGATGTCCTTGTAACGATGACCTTCAAAGGCCAATTCAATTCTTCTGGCATCAAGGATTGCTGCGAAAGCTTCTGTTTCATTAGCAAATACCGGTAAAGCAGTATCTGTTCCGAAACGAGCGTCGTTTAACTGCTTTAATAAAGCCGCAGTAGAATTCGTAGCACCGTTAATACTTCCTGCATCGGCGTAAGCCTCAGCGCGGATAAACAACATTTCTGAAGAACGAAATACTTTGAGGTCGTTCATCAAAGGCTGCCCTTCAGATCCTGGATACTTCTGGATCACCAGAATGTCAGTAGCCGGGTTGTTATTCGTCGCATAATCAGGATCAATAACACTTGTTGGTGCCACATTCACATCATAGCGAATATCTGCAGGATCTAACAAGTTAAATAAAGAACGTCCCATTTCGAAATAAGGAGAACCAGAAAGGGTAGCATCTACGAAGGCAAAACGAGCACCGGCCCATCCACCTGCGGCAGGACTACCTGTAGCACCCTGTCCGTCATAAGGATCATTGTTTGTTCTTTCTAACTTAAAGATGATCTCGGTATTATCAGTATCAAGGAACATCGCCTCGTACTGAGCTCTGTTTGCAATACCGTACTTGTCTAACAATTGCTGACTCAAAGTAGCAGCCAGAGTGTAGTTCCCACGGTAAGCAGCAATACGAGCCCTTAACGCTGTTACAGCATCTCTGTTTGCGAATGTCGGATCACTTGTGTCTGCACCAATAAGGGATTGAGCACGATCTAAATCAGCAAGGATCAATGCATAAACCTCTCCGTTGGTATTTCTCAACAACTGCTCGTCAATGGTAGGAACACGATCGAGAGCAATTACCCCAAGGGCGCTGTCATCCGTATAATCTGTTGTGAAATACTCCATAAGGAACCAATGAGCCCATGCTCTTAAGAAGTAAGACTGGCCTACAATGTCATTGTATTGAGCTTCTTCTCCTGCTTCAGGCGTGATTCCTTCAGCAGCTTCGATAAGCCTGTTAGCCGAATTGATAGCACCATATGCGCCTACCCAGAAGCTGGCAGGAGCTGTACTACCTGCATTTAAAACAAAACCGTAATCGGCAAGTCCCTGGCCTCCATTATCAAAACCGATAGAGAGTTCATCAGTGAAGATCGAACTAAAGGCGATCTCACCGGAAAGGTCGTAATTGGCATAGACCCCAAAGAGTCCGGCCTGAAGATCCGCTACGTTTTCGAAAGCGGCATCGGCATCCAATCGTCCTGGCTGGTCAATATCGATCGCATCGTTACACGCTACGAGGACTGTTACCAAGCCAAATAGATAAAATAGTTTTTTATAATTTTTCATTGCTCTTTTTATTTTTAAAATCCTAATTCGAATCCTACTGATAGTGTCTTAGGTGTTGGATACAAACGTGAAGTATTACTTAACGCTTCTGCATCAAACCCTCTCCATTTTGTAATAGTAAATAGGTTTTCTGCGTTTCCAAATATTCTAAGTCTTGAGAATCCTGTACCTTCTAGCAGTCTTGCCGGGAAGCTGTATCCGATAGAGGCAAAACGCAATCTGATATAATCAGCATCTGTTACATAGCGGTCAGAGCCAAATGATGCTCTGTTAAATGCATCGTAAGATGGAATATCAGTGACTCTGTTATCCGGAGTCCACGCTCTAAACAAATCACGAGAAGATCTAAACTGTCCGATGTTGTCCGGATTCTGGAATGAAGCAAGGTCATTGTCGAACCTGTCTACCCCAACAGTGTAGTTAAACTGTGTCTGAACAAAGAATCCTTTGTAATCCAGATTGAAACCAAAACTTCCGTTAAAATCAGGGAAAATGTTCTGATCTGTCCAAACTCTGTCAGTATCTGCATCAGGATTTTCTGTGATGTTACCATCTGCATCCAAAAACAACAGGTTACCATTAGCCGGGTTTACACCTGCATAACGAATGGTGTAGTATTCAAATAACTTTCCACCATTTCTACCTGTTCCGATGAGTTCCCCATCTTCACTTGGTAAATCACCCAATTCCTGTTTGTTGTAGTTCCCTACAAAATTCAGAACCAGGTTAAGCCCGTCGTCTCCTCCATTAAGGATGTTATAGTTCAAAGTAAGATCAACACCAGTATTAGTCAATGTTCCTGTGTTCGCATTCAATTGCGTTACCGCATTAATTGCAGAAACGGGAGTACTCTGGAACAAATCTGATGTTTCTTTTACATATCCGTCTACACTACCTCTCAACCTGCTGTTAAACAACTCAAAGTCGAGACCAACGTTACCCTGGGTAACGGTTTCCCATCGAAGGGTAGTATTCGCAATTTGAGAAAGGAATGTAGCAGTTTGGTTTGCATATCCCGGCCCTGTGGCAAAGAAGTTCTTTGTAAGGTCAGGTGAAGAGAAATAAGTATTACCTGCAATCCTCTGGTTACCTGAGGTACCGTAAGAGGCTCTTAACTTCAAGACATCAAAGACTGAATTTTCCATAAAGGCTTCGTTGTCAATATTCCAACGCCCGGCTACAGAATAGAAAGTCGCGTATCGGTTACTTCCTGCAAAACGGTAGGAAGCATCACGTCTGATTGTACCCGTGATCCCATAACGTCCGTCATAATCGTAATCAGCCTGGCTGAATACGGAGAACAGACCTGCATTTCTGATTGTCGCAGTAGGGTTGTCAGGGAACAGTAATGCGCCCTGAGCAGTATCATAAAATACTGGTACAAGTCCGGCACCATCTCCTGGTGAGAAAGTCTTTGGGTTTAACCCGTTAGCAAAATATCCAAAAGCTCTCAAATGTGCCTTAAAATATTCTGAGTAAACCCCCATATCCAATGTGTGCTTGCCCCAGGTATTGTTGTAATTCAATGAAGTTACCTGGTTGTAGCTAAACTGTCTGGTAGAGATTTGCTGCTGGAATCCTGAAGTTGGGTTTTCAGCGCCTCCAAAAAGAAGTGCGTTAAAGGAAGTTGGACCTTCCGCCCTGGTCAAGAATTCACTTTGGTAATCAGCACTCATGGTTACATTCGCAGAAAGATTATCAGTAATCTGATATCCCGCCTGGAAGCTTCCGATAAGCTTAACCTCTTCTTCTTTTCTGGTATAAGTTCTTAACCTGTCTATAAGGAAAAGAGGAGTGTTAGCAAATGTCAATGGTGAAAGAAGGTCAGCACCTGTGGTATAATCATCAGGAGTGATATAAGGTACCGACTGATAGGCACCAAGGATATAGTTCCTGTTGATAGCACCAGAACCAATAGAGTTAGGCTCGTTAGATTCTGAATAGTTAATCGTTAGATTAGTGCTGTAATTGAATTTTTCGTTCTCAGATTTTCCTGTAGTATTATTACGAATACTGAAACGCTTAAGGTTTGAATCCTGAAGCACACCTTCCTGGTCAAAATAACCTAAAGAAGTAAACTGTGTAAAGTTCTCACTACCTGATTGCAGGGTAAGCGTATGATTCTGAGTAAGTCCGGTATCGAAAAAGTAATTGGCCCAATCAAAAGTGGGGGCCGCAGCAATTTCTTGATCCGTAAGTGTTGCACCTCGTCCTAGTCCTCTCTGCTGTTCAAGACCAAGCTGCTCTTGAGAATCCATGAGGTTGTAGTCATTATCCTGAAGAGTACTAAAACTCATGATTCCGGTATAATTGACTTGAAGGCCCTGATTAAAGTTACCCTGACGTGTCTTGATCACAATTACCCCGTTCGCACCCCTGTTACCGTAAATTGCAGTTGCCCCCGCATCTTTCAATACAGAAACTGAAGCGATGTCTTGTGGGTTTAAACTACGGAAGTTATTCTCATCTACAGGTACACCGTCTATAATGTAGAGCGGCTGTGTGTTACCGTTGATGGAAGTTACCCCACGAAGGTTTACGTTAGAAGCGGCACCGGGCTGTCCGGTAGAAGTGGTAATGTTAAGACCTGCTACCTGTCCGGAAAGTGTCTGGACAAAACTCGCGTTTGGTCTGTTCTCAATAGTCTCCGCATTAATCGTTACCGATGCAATACTCGACTTTTCCTTGGTAGAGTTACGATACCCCTGAACTACAACTTCCTGCAGTGCTTCAGCATCATCTTCCATTTGAACATTAATGGTACTAGCAGTACCAATAGTTCTCGTCACCGTCTTTTGCCCCAGATAACTGTACCTTAATACCTGTCCAACACGGGCAGAAATAGTATAGTTTCCGTCAAAATCGGTTTGTGTTCCGGTCGTTGTTCCAACAACTAAAACCGCAACACCAGGTAGAGGCATCCCGCTTTGGTCTGTCACAACACCTGAAATACTCTTCTCTTGTGCAAAAGAAAAGCTCATGCAGAGCACCAATAATGGTGTCAACATCCATGTTAACTTTGATTTCATTTAATTAGATTTTTGAATTAGCCAGCTGCAAAAATGATAATTATAAGTTAATTTTCCAAACGAGAAGTGAAAGTGGCGTTAAGGCTTGTTAAAATATGGTCATTTATTATTGATAATGTAATCATTTTGGCAATTTGATTAACTATCATCAAAACTTTTAACGATATATTTTAAATCCTTATGTTCTTAACTGCCTCAAATTTGGATACTAAATGGCCTTATTAAAAGAATATCACCGTTTCTTATACGAAGCCGGAACCGACGAGGCGGGCCGGGGATGTCTGGCCGGTCCGGTTACCGCAGCCGCCGTTATTCTCCCTCCGGGATACATTTCTGACCTACTCAATGACTCAAAGGTTCTTTCGGAGAAACAAAGAGGTATTATCGGTGCTGAAATATTATCGGATGCCCTGAGTTACAGTATAGTCCATATTGAGCCTGCCATGGTAGATGAAATTAATGTCCTCAACGCTTCTATCCTTGGAATGCACAAAGCCCTTTCAGGCCTTAGTGTAGAACCCAGACATATCCTTGTGGATGGAAATCAATTTAAGCCCTTCAAAAAATATTCACACGAGTGTATCGTAAAAGGAGATGGGAAATACATGAGTATAGCTGCAGCTTCCGTCCTGGCAAAGAATTCAAGGGACGATTATATGAGGAAGCTACACGAGGAGTACCCGGTCTACAACTGGCAGCAAAACAAAGGCTACCCTACAGCGGAACATCGCAGGGCGATTCTCAAATACGGACTTACCCCTTATCACAGAAAAAGTTTTAAAATCAGGAATGATCAATTATCACTTGAACTATAAAACCCTAAATTTGTTCTAAAATTAGTGCATGAGAAGTATCCTGGCGATAGGCTTTATCGCAATCTTCATATCGGCCTGTAATTCTTTGGAACGTACTGAAATTTCATTAGAAGAGGCGATTCCCTCCAATGCAGCCCTTATCCTTAAAGTAAAGGACCCGGCTTCTTTAAAGCGTGATCTCAGGAACTGCGATTTTATCCCATCTTCTTCTACTGTGAAATATGGGGCTGATCTACTATATATAATCGGACAATTAAAAGAACTCCAAACTAAAGATGAGGGTTACCTGGTGGCCATACCCAATTCTTCTGACAGCCTCTCTTACGTTTATATATCTGAAATTGCCCCTAAAGAACAAACGGCAGACAGTGTTGAGACAGACAGTATTAGGGTGGAGCCTGAATTAATTGAGGAAACTACAGTATCGTCTGTAAAGTGGTTCACTTCTGAAACGGGAAATCTGAGATTTTCCAGCATAGATTCTTTGCTGGTCGCAGAAAAAAAATGGTTAAACTCAACCTCCTATCCCGGGAATGAATTACTATCCCTACTTAAAAACCCTGCCCCCGGAAAGGAAGTTTCCCTCTTTTTAAAGTCACCTCAACTCGATTCCCTGAATTCCTTAGTGGCAAATAAAAGTAGTTTTAACTGGACTCACTTAGCCAACTCCCTGGCACTGGATCTCAGGGCTTCACAGGACATATTACAATGGACAGGTGTTGGCACCGTTACGGATAGTACACCTTCACTCCTATCCCTTTTTTCAAATACCCAACCCGTAGTGAATACCCTTGCCTCCCTCGCCCCTGAGAGCGCAGACGGATTGCTTACGATTTCATTTACGGATGAGGCGGTCTTCAGGGCAAATCAGCAGCAACAATTTACTGAGGCCAATGACGCAGACGCGCTGTTTGGAACCACCGAAGAAGTAGGCCTCGTATTTCAAGGGCAAAATAAGGGAATAATCATCAATACATTTGGAGCACTAAGCCTGTCAGAATTTTTACAGGAATCGCGTAGCTCAGTGTATGATTACCAAGGAAAGGAGATAGGGGTCCTGGCATCTAGCGCTTTACTGGAAGAGGCTTTTCCCGCCTTTATTTCCAATTTTAAAGCTACCCACTATACAGTGCTCGACAATGCCTTTATCTTTTGTGAGGATAGAAGATTTATAGAACTTATGATCAGGAATATCAACAGTGAAAAAACTTTTGAGACTTCTGCGATATACGAAAGTGCCCGCTCCGAACTGGCGGAGGCTTCTTCTATGCTCTTCCTTGCGGATGGCGGCAAACTGACTGACGAAATTTCCCGCTATATCCCCAAAGCCATGTTATTAGGTCAGGGTTCAGACATGCCCGATCATGTCTTCGCCTTTCAGCTCGTCTCAGACCGATCCTTCTCCCACCTTAACACTTTTGTTAAAAGAAAAACGAATGCTCAAAAAAAACGGGGAGTTGCACCGCTCTTCACGGTTGAATTGGGGGCACCATTGGCAACTAACCCTCAATTTGTAACAGATCACAGGAATGATAAAAAAGAGATCGTTGTACAGGACACGGAGAACAACCTCTACCTGATCTCAACATCGGGTAAAGTTTTATGGAAGAAGAAACTCGAAGGAAGAGTACAAGGCAGAATAGAACAAATAGACCTCTACAAGAACGGTCGCTTACAACTTGCCTTTACGACCAGTAATCAGTTCCTGGTACTAGACAGGAACGGAAAAGAGGTAGCTCCTTTTGATATGTCCTTTTCCGGCCCCTTACTCAATCCGCTTTCGGTATTCGATTATGAAGGTAATCGCAATTACCGCTTTGTGGTGACCCAGGGCAGTGATGTACGTATGTACAACGGAAAGGGCAAAATTGTAGACGGATTCAAATACACAAAGGCTGAAACTGCGGTTCTCGACAGGCCGAGACATTTCAGGATCGGCAGCAAGGATTACTTAGTTTTTAAACTCGAAGACGGTTCCCTTAGAATTTTAAATCGGGTGGGCGATACACGGGTTGCGGTAGATGAAAGAATCGATTTTTCAGAAAACGATGTTTATCTCAACAATAACAAGTTTATTATCACCGATAAAACAGGGACGCTCTTTGCCATTGATACCCGTGGAAAGATCACAAAAACCCGTTTTAACCTATCCGAAGACCACGGGATAGACGCTACCACTAAAACCCTTTCAGTGATGAATGACAATGAGCTCACCATTAAAGGGAACAAGGCTAGCCTGGACCTTGGGGTCTATACAAAACCTCGTATCTTTTATATCTACGACAAGATCTACGTGAGCGTTACGGATATTCAGACGCAAAGGGCCTACCTCTTTGACAGCAATGCAATCTCATTTTCAGGGTTCCCGGTATATGCCGCTTCACCGATCGACCTTTCAGACTTGGATAACGACAGGAGGGTGGAGATCGTCTCCAAATTTGAGGAGAATTCAGTGATCGTGTACACGATCAATTAATTGAACTAAAAGGTATTAGAGGGGGTAAAATAGGGCTTACTTTCCGGAAATAAACATCAAATTTTTAGTATTTTTAGGAGTACTAATCGGTTTCTGGTATGGAAACCTTAAGAAGATATTCATGAAAAAAATAATCCTTAGTCTTTGTTTGATCTTATTTTTAATCGGGGGTGTTTATAGCCAGGACTGCAGCATATATTACCCTATGAAGGAAGGAGCCACATTTCAGTATACCAACTATGATAAAAAAGGAAAAACGGAAGGCGTCCTTGATTACGAGATCACAGAGGTTATCGCGAATGGCGGAGCTACCCAGGCTACCATGGTTATTGTAATGAAGGATGAAAAAGGTAAGGAAATATACAATACAGACTATAGCTTTACTTGTGAAGACAATAAGGTATCCATTGACTATGAATCCTTAGTGCCTGATAATTTGTTTGAGCAAATGGGGGATATGGAAATGGAGATCACCGGAACGGATATAGAATTACCTAACAATTTGGAAGTAGGACAAGTTTTGCCTGATGCCAATGTCACCATGACCATGAAGATGGGGGGAATGAATATGAAGACCACTGTGAATATCCTTAACCGAAAAGTAGAAAAAATGGAAACCGTCACCACTTCAGCCGGTTCTTTTAAGTGTTATGTGATCTATAGTGATAGTCAGACTAAGACAATGGGGATGAATAAAACCTTTCCTTCTCGACTGTGGCTGGCTGAAGGCGTGGGTATGGTAAAGCAGGAAACTTACAAGAAAAATCAGGATTTGATGAGCTGGACGGAGCTTACGGCATACTCTAATTGAATTTACCTGCCTGTTATTTCAACAGGGATTTATCTTCTGGAATTATAAAATAGGAATACTTACAGATCAGAAAGAGAGTAAACAATGTTTTAATCTCTTAACTATAACTGGCCAGGTTAGACTCAATATCCTCTTTTTTATCATCGGAAACTTCCCCTTCTTGTGTTTGTTCATACTGGATCTCAGATGAAGGGTTCCGGGCCTGGTTTGCATCAGTATCTGACGAACTCCACGCCTCATATTGCGAATTCAGCAACATTCCCAGGAAAAAGATTCCCAGCATGATTAGCTTGTGCGATATTTGGGTTCTGATACTAGACATTTTGATAGTTTTTTACTTTGGTTACTTACCTAATAGACGTTTATAGAAGGTAATTGTTACAAAATCAAAACCTTAGAATCATCTTTTTCTTCGATAAGACCCGGGAAAATCAATATTTATCGCAATTTCAGCTTATTCCAAATGTGCCTCAAACAGCTCACAGAAATGCCCGAGTAGCTTCTGCTTTACCTCTTGCATGTCCATAGAAGGTCTGCCCAGTTCTACATTGAGTGAAGTCACCCCCTTCCCCTTAATCCCACAGGGGATCATCAGATCAAAATAAGAAAGGTCGGTGTTTACATTAAGTGCAAATCCATGCATGGTTACCCATCTGCTGGCCCTGACGCCCATGGCACAGATTTTTCTCGCAAAGGGAGTGCCCACATCTAACCATACCCCGGTTTCACCTTCCGAGCGTTCTCCCTTAAGGCCGTAATCTGCCAATGTCAGGATGACCATCTCTTCAAGCAACCTCAGATATTTGTGGATGTCAGTAAAGAAATTATCAAGATCAAGGATGGGATAGCCCACAATCTGGCCAGGGCCATGGTAGGTGATGTCTCCGCCCCTGTTGATCTTGTAAAAAGTTGCACCTCTGCCGGCCAACTGTTTTTCATCTACCAACAAATTCTCCATATCTCCGCTCTTCCCCAGGGTATACACATGGGGATGTTCCACAAATAAAAAGTGATTTGGTGTTGGCCGCGTGGTGCCCTCCCTTCGGTTTCTGATCTTTTGATCCACAACCGCCTGAAACAACTGTTCCTGATAATCCCAGGTTTCCTTGTAATCCTTAAATCCCAAATCCTGGATGGCCACATGCTTATTCATAGGGCACAAAGATACAAGGATCAGTTGGGATTATTTAAAATGATCAGGGCTGCAATAACTCCCGGCACCCAACCACAAAGGGTAAGTAGAAAAACAATAATAAAAGAGCCACATCCCTTCCCTATGACAGACAAGGGGGGAAATAAAATGGCGAGCAATACGCGTATAAAGCTCATTCTGAATTGATTTTGATTGATGTACTCTATCAGTCTTCACTAAAGTTAAATTGTTACAAAATGCGGTATTGATTTTTCCTTTCTTCCAAGGAATTAGATTGAAAGATTGACCACTTGTCGCTATATTTGCAGCTCAATTTTGAGTATATGCAACTGTCTGAACAAGAAGTCATCCGGAGAGATAAACTTTCCAAACTACGCGAAATGGGTATCAATCCCTATCCTGCTGAACTTTATCCGGTAGATACCCGGTCTTCCCAGGCTAAAAAGAATTACGAAGAAGGCAAAGAGGTGGTTGTGGCAGGCCGACTCATGTCTCGCCGTATTCAAGGGAAGGCATCTTTTGCAGAACTTCAGGACAGCGAAGGCAGAATACAGTTGTATTTCAACCGCGACGAGATCTGCCCGGGGGACGACAAAACCCTGTATAATGACGTCTATAAGAAATTACTGGACATTGGGGATATCATTGGGGTAAAAGGCAGCTTATTTACCACACAAGTGGGAGAAAAGACCATTATGGTAAAGCACTTTGATCTGTTGAGTAAATCACTAAGACCACTCCCTCTCCCCAAAAAAGATTCGGAAGGACACGTCTATGACGAATTCAATGATCCCGAACAGCGCTATCGCCAGCGTTATGTAGACCTTGTCGTTAATCCCAAAGTAAAGGAGACTTTTGTGAAAAGGACAAAGATCACCAACAGTATCAGGGAATTCTTTAACGAGATGGGGTATTTGGAGGTGGAAACACCTATACTACAGCCCATCCCCGGAGGTGCAGCCGCCAGGCCTTTTGTCACCCACCACAATGCCCTGAACATTCCTCTCTACCTGAGAATCGCTAACGAATTATACCTAAAAAGACTTATTGTAGGAGGATTTGAAGGGGTCTACGAATTCTCAAAAGACTTCAGGAATGAAGGAATGGACCGGACCCATAACCCGGAATTTACGGTTATGGAACTCTATGTGGCGTACAAGGATTACAATTGGATGATGGATACTACGGAACGTCTCCTGGAAAAAGTAGCCATGGATGCTCATGGAAGTACTAAAGTGAAGGTGGGCAAGAACGAGATCGATTTTAAGGCACCTTATCCCAGAGTACCCTTACTCGGGGCGATAAAAGAGCATACCGGATATGATCTTAATGGAAAAGACGAGATCGAAATTCGCGAAATCGCACAAAAACTGGGAATTGAAACCGATGAGAGTATGGGGAAAGGCAAGCTGATTGATGAGATTTTCGGTGAAACCTGTGAGAAATTCTACATTCAGCCCACTTTTATCATAGATTACCCCAAAGAGATGAGTCCGCTTACCAAAGAACACAGAACCAACCAGGATCTTACCGAGCGATTTGAATTAATGGTCAACGGCAAGGAAATCGCCAATGCGTATTCGGAGTTGAATGATCCCCTGGACCAGCGCGCACGTTTCGAAGACCAGTTAAAACTTTCGGAAAAAGGAGACGATGAAGCCATGTTTATAGACCAGGATTTCCTCAGGGCTTTGGAATACGGAATGCCACCTACTTCAGGGATTGGGATTGGGATAGACCGACTGGTAATGCTGATGACAGACAATGCCTCCATACAGGAAGTATTGTTCTTCCCGCAGATGAGACCGGAAAAGAAACCACTAGACCTGAGTGAGAACGAAAAAACCATTTTGGGTTATCTGAAGGAACAAAACCCAATGCCATTATTATCCCTCAAGGAAAAAGCAGGTTTGAGTAACAAAGCCTGGGATAAGGGCATAAAAGGTCTAAATGCTCATGGCCTGGTAAAAGTGGTAAAAGAAGGAGAAAATCTGCTCTGCACCCTGCAGTAAACACCTATTCGACAAACTACCTGTTAATATTATCTAAAATATTATTAATCAGATAGTTAGTGGGAGTGCATCTCGTCGAAAAGCTGTTAAAAAATCCAATATCATTGCCCATCAGGCGTTTTATAGACGTGGAACCTCAAATCTGTGTTTATGAAAAAATACTACCTCCTGGGCGTATGCCTGATCCTTTTATACGCGTGTTCTAAAGACGCAAACCCTCTAATTGACGAAAATCCCGACGAAGGACTGGCCCTTAAGGCTTGTTTCGAATTGAGTGCTACTACAATAAATGTTGGTGAGATGCTCACCATCAATAATTGTTCTGAAGGAGCAACCTCCTATTTGTTTGATTTCGGCAATGGCAGCAGTAGTGAACTGGAAAGTCCTTCAATAAGTTTTGAAGAAGGTGGAAGCTATGAGATCACCCTTACGGTCACTAATGACGATGAGGAAAGTGAGTCCGTGTCCAAAACGGTTACCGTTGTGGTCATTGAGGCTTCTTATCTGTTTCCTGAAATCCCGGACGGTTTTACCGGCCTACCCCTTGAAGTAGGGATCAATCCTACAACCGGAAATATCTTTTCCCTGGAGTTATACCAGGACAACATAGGTACTGAGGGGTCAAAATTTTTCTACCGAGAATTTGATGAGAATTTTCAATACGCCTCAAATTACATAGCCGACAAACCTTATAATTCAGGAAGCGGATTTGTAAACTTCTATCCTTCCGGTAAAATGAATTTCGTCTTTTCCAGAACGCTGGGCGGCCTCTATGGCACTCAAGAAGTAAATTACACCAGTGTATGGACCTTGCTGAATGCAATTAGTTCTGCAACAAAGCACAGTTACGGTGCCCTCGCTGACGGCGCAGATGATCTTTACTTTGGAACTGAAGAAGAGGGTGGCATTTACAAAACTGCCATAGAAAAACGAAATAGCAGTGGGGATGCCTTTGAAGTAATCTTGAATAATTTTGGCCCTGCCGATTCCATGATTGGAGATATGATCGCCGTAGATGGGGGTTATGTAGCCTTTGGGGCAGTCTTCTCCAAGAACATTTCCCTCCCTTATGTTTCAGGGTATAAACCCCTGTTAGTATATATGGATGGGAATCTGAATGTAACCGGCCATGTGATTTACGAAGATACGTCCATCGCCGAAACTGTTGCCGACTGTAACGACCTAAATGGAAGCTATCAACTTACTCAGCTTAGTAACGGGAACCTGGTCATGTACAGTCATGGTGAGCTCAGGGTGACCGATCCTGGAGGAAATACGGTAAGTAAATCTTATTTTGAAGGGAGCTCAAACATTCAGGCCCTGATTGAACTGGGAGATTCCTTTGTGATCTCCACAGATGAATACCTGCGTAAATTCAGTGCTCAGGGTGCTCAAACAGCGCAATTAAAATACAATGGAAACTACCTTCCCGAATTGGTCAAAAAGGACAATGTGCTCTTTTTTATAGCGGGATATGATCATGAAAGTGAAATAAAAATCTTCTACGGAGCCTGTGACAATGATCTAACACTCATTGATCTGAGCCCGTAAGGGTTGGATGCCATGTTCTAAAAAGGGAGCGAATCGCTCCCTTTTTTATTTTCCTAACTAAAAATTTAAGTATAGCTTAGGCCTTAAATAGTGTTACATGGCATTGAGTAAAAAAATAGGTCTTTTCCTCGGGCCGCTTATTTTTATCATCCTCATTAATTTACCCGACCTTCTTCCCGGGAAGGTGTACGCCAACGCAGTGATCGCCACCGCATCCTGGATGATCATCTGGTGGATCACCGAAGCAGTCTCAATTTCTGTAACTGCGCTCCTACCTCTGGTACTGTTTCCCAGTCTTAATGTGATGGAAATCTCAGAAGTGGGCTCTAATTACGGCAGTCCGATTATTTTTCTGTTCTTTGGTGGCTTTGTACTAGCTCTTGCCCTGGAGAAGGTAAATCTGCACAAGCGGATTGCCCTAACCATCATTAGGATCACGGGTACAACTCCCAACAAAGTGGTACTGGGCTTTATGATCGCCACGGCTTCACTGAGTATGTGGATCAGCAATACGGCCAGTACCGTGGTCATGCTTCCCATTGCCATGTCGGTCATAGGGCTTTTAATAAACGATGCGGACGGCTTTACAAAAGACGATAAGAATTTTGCGCTGAGTGTAATGCTGGGAATTGCCTTTTCGGCCAATGCCGGAGGAATCGCAACGGTGATCGGAACACCCCCTAATTCGGTCTTAATTGGGCTACTCGAAAATCAGTATCAGATCGAGATTTCTTTTTTAAAATGGATGACTTTCGGTCTCCCGTTTTCGGCCTTGTTGCTCTTTATTTGTTATTGGGTTTTGGTTAAATGGATGTTCCCCAACAAGCAGTTGCAATTCTCAGCTTCTCGTAAGGTGATACAGGATGAACTTATAAAATTGGGGCCAACTTCCGGAAAGGAAAAGATGGTCCTGGCCATTTTTGGGGTTACGGTGTTTTTGTGGGTATTTCGCACCGTCATCAACGGAATTTTCCCCTCTCTGGGGCTATCCGATACCATTATTTCCATGACAGGGGCTATTGCCCTATTTTCCTTGCCTTACAATTTGCGAAAGGGCGATTTTATCATTCAATGGAACGATACCAGCAAACTGGCCTGGGGAATACTTATTTTATTCGGGGGAGGTTTGGCTCTCGCCAATGGGATGTCTAGTAGTGGAATCGTAGACGTGGTTTCCGAGGCGATTGCGCAAAGTGAATTGTCTATCTTATTTACAGTATCACTGCTGATTCTTTTGATGCTCTTTATGACTGAATTGATGAGCAATGTGGCACTGGTAGCCGTCCTTGCACCTGTCGTAGCTGGTATCGCGATAGGGCTGGGTATTCCTATGTTACATGTTTTAATTCCGGTAACTATAGCGAGTAGTTGTGCATTTATGCTCCCAATGGCTACTCCCCCTAATGCTATAGTCTTTGCGAGTGGATTTATTGAAGTGCATCAAATGGCGAGGGCGGGGATAATTCTGAATCTGATTTCAGTGGTCCTTTTGATTATTATGTTTCAAATAATTATGCCACTTATATTCTAAAAAAAAGCTCCGAAATTACTTTCGGAGCTTGTGAATCATCTTTGTCTTATTACTTATCTGCCAATATTGGCATCGAAATTCTCAGGAAGATATTGACGCGTATCAAAATCGAGTTCAAAGAGATCGTTTTCATCGATATACTCTATTGAATGAATATTAAATTCGCATTTGTAAGGATTGAATCCTTCTGGAAGATACTCACGTGTGTCAAATCCCAATTCTACCTCGTCTGTTTCGTCTATGAAGCTCACGTGTAAACCGTTAACCGGACTGGCATAAGGATTGAAATCTTCAGGTAAATACGCCTCCGTATCAATTTCCGGAGAGGTAGTTTCCTCATCCTGTAGATAAGTGATTTCCCCTACCATCAGATTTTTATCATTTAAAGTATCATTCGCCAGGGCGATCTGTCCCGCCGCTAAGAATGAAAGTGCACTAATTTTTATAATATTTGTATTCATAACGCTTTTTTTGGTTTTATTTCCAAGCAAAGATATAACCCGAAAGCCCCATTTTTATTGTACTTCAGAAATGATTAACATACGTTAGTATAAGCACGAATAATCACTTTCACAAAATCTATAGATTTTCCTTATGAAGTTGACAAGGTTTGGACCGAAATGCACATATTAGTGCGATCCGGAGGGCTTTTTATTGCAGTTAACGCAGTTGATTTTTTAGCGTTAAACTTCTGTTAAGAAGGCTGCCTAAAGGGGAATTCGTCCTGCCAAAAGAAAAAGCCCCTGCTTAACAAGGGCTTTTCAACTAACTAATTCAAATAAGTGATCAAACAAAATTATATTCAGTACAGCTCACTATAGACTGTAAGGGTTAAAATTTTCTGGTAGATATTGACCAGTGTCAAAACCTAGATCCAAATCTTCATCTTCGAGATACACTATGGAATTGAGATCTAATTCCTTTTTATAAGGATCAAAACCTGCAAGCAAATAATCCTCAGTGTCAAATCCAAGACTCAGATCCTCCTCTTCTATATAAGAAACATCCATAAAATGAGCAGGAAAAGCAAAAGGATTGAAGTCCTCAGGTAAATTCAGGCTCAGATCCGAGTCATGCACTTCTTCTTCAATGATGTTGACATATTCCACTGAGGCGAGATCAAAATACGCCCTGTATGGATCAAAGTTCTGTGGCAGGTAATCTGCAGTATTAAATCCGAGATCGAGCTCCTCATTGTCTTCTAAGTACGGGATAGCAGATAGCTCAAGGGTTTTCGATTCAGTTTCTTCAGTGCACTCCCAGTTCGCGACATTGATCACAAGAGAAGTTGCGACGAAATTTTCATCTAAAAGGATTACCGGGTTTGTTTCAGTTTCAAGTTGAACCTCATCGGGAAAAGATGATTGCGGCGTGGAGGTAATCCCCAGGAAAACCATTCCACATAAGATTAATAATTTGTTCATTTTTAGATTGATTTGATGATTGTTATTCTATGTTTATAAGACTCCAAAAAAGACCTTGTGTTACATCGTTAGCTTAGGTTTAACAATTCCCTTCCTGCGAATTACACCATTGTCGGCAGTGTAAAAATCCTCAAACTTGCTGTTTTTCCTAATCTCTCAACCTCCTGTTTAATTTATCTAAGCGCTGCTCTACTTATGATAATCTTAACAGAACGTTTGCTTAATTTTTCGGTTCTTTGGCAAATTCAATTTTAAAAAGTTAGGAAATGCTAAAGAAATTACTCCCTAAAATTCTTGTGATACTTTTAGTTGCAGGATACTCCCAAAGTACAGAAGCGCAACTTTTCAAAAAGAAGAAAAAAGCCGAATCTTCAAAACCGGCGGCAAAAACTAAAAAAGGTGATCCGGAACCTTATGATAAGGTGATCACCAAAGATGCAATTACCGATTCCGGGCTATTTGATGTTCATATTGTTGATGATTCCCACTTTTACGAAATCCCTGATTCACTCTTTAATCGTGAAATGCTTATGGTGAGTCGGATCTCTAAAACTGCATCAGGCATTGGTTTTGGTGGAGGAAAGATCAATACACAGGTATTGAGATGGGAAAAGAAACCGAAAAAGGTGCTGCTCAGAGTGGTGAGTTATGACGTTGTTGCTGCCGATTCACTTCCGGTACACGAGGCTGTCGTAAATTCTAACTTCGAACCCGTTCTCTATTCATTTGATATAAAAGCCTTTAAAAAGGATTCCCTGAATCCGGCTACAGTCATTCAGGTAGACGAACTCTTTACCAAAGATGTTCAGGCCCTGGGTATGCCAGACCGTTTAAAGAAGCGCTATAAGGCTACACGCCTTGATGCGGACAGGAGTTATCTGGAATCGCTAAAGAGCTACCCCCTAAACATTGAAGCAAGACACGTTAAAACATACAATGCAGGAAGTCCTCCTTCTAACCAGAGTCTAGGATCGATTTCCATCGAGATCAACAATTCTATGATTCTCCTTCCCGCAGAACCCATGAAGCGTCGATATTTCGACAAGCGTGTGGGGTGGTTTGCAAGAGGACAGGTTGATTACGGCCTGGATGCACAGGAAAGCAAGACCATAACCTTCCTGGATCGCTGGAGACTGGAAGTTAAGGATGAGGATATGGAAAAGTTCAAAAATGGTGAATTGGTTGAGCCTAAAAAACCTATCGTATATTACGTTGATCGTGCAACACCGAAACAATGGGTACCTTATATCAAACAAGGGATCGAAGACTGGCAAGTAGCATTTGAAGCTGCAGGTTTTAAAAATGCCATCATCGCAAAAGACCCTCCAACTCCGGAGGAAGATCCTGACTGGTCGCCGGAAGATGTGCGCTATTCAGTAGTAAGATACCTGGCTTCACCCATCCCCAATGCAAACGGACCTCATGTAAGTGATCCTCGTAGCGGTGAGATCCTCGAATCTGACATCAACTGGTACCACAACGTGATGACGCTCTTACGCAATTGGTTCTTCGTACAAACTGCTGCTATCAACCCTGAGGCACGTGGCGTAGAATTTAAGGATGAGGTGATGGGAAGACTCATTCGTTTTGTCTCTTCACACGAAGTTGGGCATACATTAGGATTACCTCACAATATGGGGAGTAGCGTAGCATATCCAGTAGATTCCCTTCGTTCAGAATCCTTTACAAAGAAATACGGTACAGCCCCGTCCATTATGGATTATGCTCGTTTTAATTACGTGGCACAACCCGAAGATGGTGATGTGGCCCTGATGCCGAACATTGGTATTTATGACAAATACGCCATCGAATGGGGTTACAGACCTATCCCCGGGACATCGGCGGAAGACGAGAAGTCTATCCTGGATTCCTGGATCTTGGAACATGCGGGAGATCCTTTATATCGTTTTGGACATCAGCAGGTTGGTGATGTAGTAGATCCCAGTTCACAAACTGAAGATCTCGGTGACAATGCCATCCTCGCCAGTGAATATGGGATTGCCAACCTCAAACGCATAGTTCCTAACCTAATTGAGTGGACCAAAGAGGACGGCAAGAATTACGACGATCTCGAAACCTTATACGGGCAGGTTCTTTCTCAATTCAACAGATATATGGGCCATGTTTCCAACAACATTGGCGGCGTGTACGAAAATCACAAGACTTATGACCAGGAAGGGCCGGTATATACCTATGTTCCCAGGGAACACATGGAAAATTGCGTAGCCTTCTTACACGAACAATTATTTGAAACACCGGAATGGCTGATCAATCCAGACCTATTTGCAAAGATTGAGTATTCAGGTTCTGTAGAACGGGTAAGAGCACTTCAAGTTAGAGCACTCAATAATCTGATGAGCCTGGGCAAAATGGCCAGGTTAGTGGAATACGAAGCGATCCATGGCAACGAGGCTTACTCGCTGCTCGACCTTATGACTGATCTTCGCAGGGGGATTTGGTCTGAGCTCAGATACGGAAGAACTATAGACACCTATCGCAGAAATTTACAGAAAGCTTATGTAGACCGACTGGAATATATCATGAACGCTGAAGACCAACGCAAACTGCCCGACTTTGGAGGTTATCGTAAATCAACGGCGGTGACCATTAGTCAGTCAGACCTCAGGTCCATCGCTCGTGCTGAACTCACTACGCTGAGATCTGCAGCTTTAACAGCTGCCAACCGTACCTCAGACAGAATGAGCAAATTTCACTTACAGGATATTGCAAAACGCATTGAAAAGATCCTGGATCCGAGTTAAGTAAATACTTAACGATCTTTAAAAGGTACTGTTTCATCTATGAGCAGTACCTTTTTTTATTTTCTGTCTTCGCCCATTTTCGCAGTTTACCACAAGTATTTGGCTTTTCACCACATCAGACCCGCCAATGCACAACATTCCTCCAATTTGCCTCCTTCTTAAGGCTATATTAGTAGTGTAAATAAAAAACCCCAGATCATGTCTTATAAAGTTAAAAGTCTGATATACCTGATTTGTTTTGTTGTTTCCGTAGTCATCTATGGACAAATGGAATCAAGTATGAACGAACCCGCCTCTGAAGAGATGCAACTCGTTCAAACACAAAGTGAAGATTTTAATCAGGATACAGATAAACCTTTTTAGACAATTGCCTTTTTCATATTCCCCAAATCGATTAAATCAAAAGCCCGCTATCATGCGGGCTTTTTTTAGACAGCATTCTGAGTTAAATTCATCCTAAATCGAATTAAAGGGCTAAACCTTTTGTTTCTCTTCCGGTCCTAAGGGTGTAATTTAAATGAATAACACATGAAAAAAATTCTTATCGCTATGTTAACCGTAGCCAGTATTAGTGTCGCCGCCCAGGAAGGGCACCGACAAGGACCACGCCAAGAAGAAGATCTGCTAACACCGGAGCAAATGGCTGTATTGCAGACCAAAAAGATGACCCTGGCACTCGACCTTACCGAGGCTCAACAGGAGCAAATTCAGGAATTTCATCTGGAAAATGCCCGCTACCGTCAGGAGAAAATGGAGGCCCGAAAAAAAGACAGATCAGAAGATCCCAAAAAGATCTCAGTGCCGATGAGCGGTTCACCATACAAAGTGAACGCTTAGATCATATGATCGCCGGAAAGGAGAAGCTGAAATCTATCCTCAATCAGGAACAGTTCGAAAAATGGGAGAAGGTGATGCACCACAAAAAAAGAAAAAGACACGGAAAAGGGATAGGTCATAATGAAGACGGACGCCCCCGAGGTAGAAGTTAAAAAAATGAAAGGGCCTATGGGGCCCTTTTTTATTTTAAATCAGAAACTATTTCCGTCAACCCTTCCAGGGTAAAATCAATATCGGAATAGGAGAGCGCATCATTGAGAAAATAACTTTCGAAGGCACTTGGTGGAAGATAAACACCTTTGGACAACATTCCGTGAAAATACTTTTTAAAGGTATCGTTGTTCCCTTTCATAGCACCCTCAAAATCTTTTACGGGTTTTTCTGTAAAATGCACAGATATCATAGAACCAAACCGATTGATTTGATGTGCAATTCCATTGTCGGAGAGAATACGCTCGATTCCCTGATGTAAATATTCAGTCTTATTAGCCAGGCTTTCAAACACTTCGGGCTTTTCATTCAGTGCAGTCAGCATAGCCAGTCCGGCACTCATTGCCAGTGGGTTTCCACTTAGTGTTCCCGCCTGGTAAACCGGGCCGTCTGGGGCCAGATAGTCCATGATCTCTTTTCTTGCGGCAAAAGCGCCAACGGGTAATCCTCCGCCTATGACCTTGCCGTAGGTAACGATGTCTGCCTTGATATTCAAGACTTCCTGAGCTCCGCCTTTTGCCAGCCTGAAGCCCGTCATGACCTCATCAAAAATCAAAAGGATCTTCTTTTCAGTGCATCGTTCCCTTAGGCCCTTAATAAACGAATCATCCGGAATGATACAACCCATGTTCCCTGCTACGGGTTCTATGATTACTGCAGCAACATTCTCCTTATTAGCTTCCAATAATGCATCTACACTTTCCAGATTATTGTACCTGGCCAACAGTGTGTCTTTAGCTGTTCCTTCTGTTACGCCAGGACTGTTAGGACTCCCAAATGTGACGGCACCACTTCCGGCCTGAATAAGGAACGCATCGGCATGGCCGTGATAACACCCGGCAAATTTTATTATTTTATCCTTCCCGGTAAATCCTCTTGCGAGTCGGATCGCACTCATACATGCTTCCGTTCCGCTGTTTACAAATCGAATCTTATCCATATTGAGCACCATGGATAGCGCCAGTTTGGCCAGATCAGTCTCAATTTCAGTAGGCATTCCAAAGGAGGTACCCTTTTTTGCCTTTTTTATTACGGCTTCAAGAACCGGTTCATACGCATGGCCTAAAATTAAAGGCCCCCAGGAGGAAATGTAATCAATCAATCTATTGCCGTCCTCGTCATAGAGATAGGCTCCTTTGGCCTCCTTGACAAAAACAGGAGTGCCGCCCACAGCTTTAAAGGCCCTAACAGGCGAATTCACACCTCCGGGAATATAGCGTTGTGCCTCCTTAAAAAGGGCACTGCTTCTTTGGTACTTCATACGATTATCTGATATTGTTGGACTGTATTCTTAATTCCTGTCCTACGGAAATGATATTGTCATTTAGTGAATTGAGTTGCTTGAGTTCTTCCACGGAAACCAAGTACCTTCGGGAAATGGAATAGAGGGTGTCTCCTTCCCTTACTACATGTACCTTAAAACTCCCTCGCGATGATTTCTTTGCCACCACGTAGTTGTCCTGCAATACGGCTTTATCAAACTCATGGAGGTCGTATCTTTCTATAAATGAGATGAGCTTATGGGGATATTTCCTGTCGGTGGCATAACCCGCTTTCTTTAAGCCATAGGCCCATCCTTTATAATCGTCTTTTCTCAGGTCGAACAAGAAAGCATATCGCGATCTGGTGGTCAGGAATAAACTGTGATCCCTGAAGGAGTACATGGGATGGTTGTATTTTCTGAAACACTCCCCTCTTTCATCATCATCGTGAAGGGCGTAAGGCCCATCCCATCCGGTATGGCATTTAATCCCGAAATGATTGTTCGTCTTAAGTGTGAGTTCTCCTCTACCGAAACCACTTTCCAGAATTCCCTGTGCCAGGGTAATACTCGCCGGAACCCCATAAACCTTCATCTCAAACTGGGCGATTTCCGAAAAAGTGTCTATGTAATCTTCGATAGAAGCGATTGGAAATTCCATAAATCTTCCGTTGTCTTCAGGCAATGGATACTGCCCGGACCTTTCACTTCTGCTATTTTCAACAGTAGTTGTTGTGGATTTCTTTTTACTGTAGGTAGTGCGCTTTTTTGTCCCGCAGGCGGAAAGCAGGACAATCAGTATTCCGATAAAAAAAATCTTCCTCATATGCTCAGCAAAGGTAAGTTCTTTTTTCTCAAAATGCCATTCATCCCTTCAATCCCTTGCAACCCTCCTGTGTGAATGGCAAGGATTTTGGCCCCTTTCTTAAATTTTCCTTGCTTGACCATATCGATGATTCCAAACATCATTTTTGCGGTGTAAATGGGATCCAAAGGAATCTTTGTCTTTTCCTTAAAGGAATTGATAAAGGCAACCAATTCCTTCGTAACCCGGCCATAGCCTCCAAAATGGTAAGTGGTAATTAGTGTCCAGTTTTTCGCTGTTGTGTACTTGCCAATGTCTTCTTTTAAAAAATCTCCCTTCAGCGCCGGAAAGCCCAGTAGTTTCTGATGTTCGCAAGCTGAATTGCTAAGCCCGGCCAGGGTTCCTCCTGTCCCCACTGAGCAACAAATAACATCATAAAAACGATCTTCAGTCGTAAGGATTTCTTCACAGCCCTTTACTCCCAGCGCATTCGTTCCCCCCTCTGGGATCAAATAGGGATTTTTGTGCCGACGAAGAAGATCAGCCTGATAGTCCTTGTTCTCCCGCAACCGATATTCCTCGCGTGATACAAATTCAAATTCCATCCCCATTTTAGCAGCACTTACAAGCGTTGGGTTATTCTTCCAGCGATCGGCAAGTTCCTCCCCCCTGATAATTCCTCTGGAACTCATACCGTTTGCTGATGCGGCGTAAGCGGCTGCCGGGATATGATTGGAATAGGCTCCTCCGAAAGTCAGGAGGTTTGTACAGTTACTCTTTTTAGCTTCCTGAAGGTTGTATTTGAGTTTCCGGAATTTGTTCCCCGAGAGCATGGGGTGTGTCAAATCTTCCCGCCTGAGGTGAAGGCTGATATCGCGTTGCTTAATTTCCGGGAGTACTATGGTATCTGTTTGCAAATCCACTAATATCTAGGTTTCTCGAACCAAAGATATTTTATAAAACCGAATCTGTTTCGCGATCTGAGGTAAGAAGGATCCGACTCGTGAAAATAGGCCTCACGTTCAAAACTGAGATTCTTGTATGCCTTGTAGGTACTCAGATACCAAACAGACTTACATATCCATTCTGAAATATACCACAGATAAAAAGGAAGAATTAGTAGTTCGGCCTGTTGCCTGAGATGAATACGTTCGTGATTGATAAGAATTCTGTCCTGAGTAAGTTCCGGTTCTTTTAAAATTATAAATGGCCACAAAGAAAGGCCTACATAATTCCTGTAAAAAAAATATTTACTGATAATCACCATACACTGCGCGTACTGACATTTTAAAATTAAGTTCTTTTACTTCAACTTTAAGAAGAACTTCGACAAATTACCCACAATAAGAGACCATTCTCATAAAGACTGTAAGCTCAGGAAAATAGGTAGCATCCGGAAATCACAACTGGTTTATTAACAGGAAAACCTTTAATTTTACGCTCAGACATATAATAATACCTGCGTGAAAAGGATTTTGCCCCTTGAGGAAGGAGATTTTTACCTTTCTAAAGAAGGATATAAGGTTTTTACTGAACAATACCATTTAAAGAGAGGTTATTGCTGTGAAAGCAACTGCAGGCACTGTCCATATGGTTTTGATCCTCGTGGAAAAAGGTAGCAGAACGGTGCGATTCGGCATGATATTTGAGACTTAATAGGAAAAGATGTTAGACTAAAACAGTTCGTATTATGAAAAAGAAAATATTGTTTTTACTCCCTCTTGCCCTTTTATTAATGGCGTCTTCATGTGTTTCGGTTAGAGTTATTGCAGACTACGACCGCAACGCTGATTTTAATACTTATAAGACTTATGCTTTTTACAAAACGGGAATAGACAAAGCCATGATTTCCGATCTCGATAAAAAGAGGATTCTAAGGGCCATTGAAAATGAAATGGCCAATAAAGGTTTTGTAAAATCTGAAAACCCCGATCTTTTGGTCAGCATCTTCACCAAGGAACGCGAGCAGGTAGACATCTATAACAACGCCGGCTGGGGTTGGGGTTGGGGCTGGGGTCCCGGATGGGGATTCTGGAATCCATGGATGTTCGGAGGCGGAGCAGGCTGGGGAAATAACATCAGTACCCGAACAGAAGGCTCACTTTATATCGACCTCATCGATACCAAGTCCAAAGATTTGATATGGCAGGGTCGAGGTGTTGGAACCTTAAACAATACGAGTAATATTGAGAAAAAGGAAGAGCGAATAAGAGAATTTGTCACAGAGATCATGGAGAAATATCCCCCTAATTCTCTGGCTTCCAATTAAAGTACAAAAACCGCCTAACGGGCGGTTTTTTATTCGCCTTTACTTTATCCACAAAGATTACAAGCCAGGAGAATTTCCGGTTTTTATTCCTGATTTCTTACCTTTGAAGAACACTTTAAATTGCCCTAATGAGCTATCAAAGCAATCCTATATTAGACAAATTACCCGAGCACCTGAAGCAGTATATCAAACCACAGAATTATGAGGAATATACAGCGATTGATCAGGCTGTCTGGAGATATGTGATGCGTAAGAATGTAGACTACCTCAGTGAAGTAGCTCATAATTCTTATCTCGATGGCCTCAAAATGACCGGGATCTCCATCGATCATATTCCCAATATGTACGGGATGAACAGGATTTTAAAGGAGATAGGCTGGGCGGCAGTCGCCGTAGACGGATTTATCCCCCCCTCCGCTTTTATGGAGTTTCAGGCGTACAATGTATTGGTCATCGCAGGAGACATCAGGCAATTGGAACATATTGAGTACACCCCTGCCCCGGATATCATCCACGAAGGGGCCGGTCACGCACCCATCATTGCCAATCCCGAATACGCCGAATACCTTCGCAGGTTTGGAGAAATTGGCTGCAAGGCCATTTCCAATGCCAAGGATCATGAACTATACGAGGCGGTAAGGCATTTATCCATTATCAAGGAAGCCTCAGGCACCCCCCAGGAAGCCATTGAAGAAGCGGAGGCGAAGATCGAAGAACTACAGAACAATATGGGGGAACCCAGTGAAATCGCCCTTATAAGAAACCTTCACTGGTGGACGGTGGAATACGGCTTGATCGGGACTGTTGAGCATCCAAAATTATACGGGGCAGGCCTGTTGTCGTCCATTGGGGAAAGCGCCTGGTGTATGACGGATAAGGTTAAAAAAGTTCCCTATTCCATAGAAGCTGCCCATACTTCTTTCGACATCACAAAACCACAACCTCAATTATTTGTCACCCCTGATTTCGCATTTCTTAGTCAGGTTTTAGAAGAATTTGCCAATACTATGGCCTTGAGAAAAGGGGGTTTAAGCGGAGTGAAAAAAGTGATCGCCTCCCGGGAATTATGTACGCTGGAATTAAGTACGGGCTTACAGATCTCAGGCGAGTTCACAAAAGTAATCGAACATCAGAATCTGCCGGCATACATTCAGACTGAGGGTCCTACAGCGCTTTCTTACAGGGAAAAAGAGCTGGTGGGACACAGCGTTAAGCATCACCCAAACGGATTTGGATCACCTATTGGAAATTTAAAAGGGATCAACCTGGCCATTGAGGATATGAGTCCCAGGGATCTCAAAGCCTACAATATCTATGAGGGAGAGCGGGTTACGCTGGAATTTGTGGGGGGTATAAAAGTAAAAGGGGAGATTATTACCGGTACCCGAAATCTCAGAGGAGAAATAATTCTGATCACCTTTAAAAATTGTACCGTTACCCATGGCGAAACTGTGTTGTTCGATCCGTCTTCCGGTCTTTATCATATGGCCGTTGGGGAGAAAGTTGTCTCTGCTTTTAACGGGCCGGCCGACTTGTCGAGTTTTGACCTGATCACTCATAAGGTAACCAGTACTACCATAAAGCCCGTAATATCTCCGGAACGCAGGAAACTGCAATTGCTCTACCGGCAGATCAGGGAATTCAGGGAAGGGACCAATACCACTATATCCAGAAATAAGGTTTTTAAAGAACTCAAAGCGAATTATCCCCACGACTGGTTATTGGCTGTAGAACTCTATGAACTAGCCAAAAACAATCAGGATGAAGAATTTGCCGATGAAATTCTGGACCACCTGCAAGCTGTAAAACAGGAACATCCCAATTTGGGTCATTTGATTGATGACGGAATTAGCTTGGTGGATAATGCAGGGGTGATCAGCTAAGGCTATCCAAAGTCCATAAATGGATACTCTAGGCTCAAAGCTTCTATTTTCGCCTTAAGGCCCACTCGAAAATCTTTGTAGGCCCTAGCATCGGGATTAAAAGGGCGATGATCTAATCCTTTCTGAATCTCTTCTACAGACCGCATTGTTGTCAGTGCTTTTTGATCGATACAGCCCGATGTAAATTTTTCCCAGATGTAGTCCACCGCAAGGGAATTCGGATGAACCATGTCGGCCTCATAAAATCTGTAATCCCGTAATTCATCCATCATCAGCTCATAGGAAGGAAAGTAAAAAGGCGCTTGACTTGAAAATTCATCGATAAGCTCATGCACGGCACAAAGTAAGTGCGCTTTGCTCCGCTGATTCTCCACAAATCCATCCTTGAGATGTCTCACCGGCGAAACCGTGAGAATAATACTTATCTCTGGATTAATCTTATAAAGAGCTGCCCTTATGGCGATTAGGTCCTTCTGAATATTTGACGGACTGGAGAGCACCTTATTAAATTCCTTTCGGGCCACTTTATAGCAATTGGCAACCCGCATCCCATTGTCCTTCCTTGTGTAACCCCAGGCTGTTCCCAGAGTAATCACCAAATGCGTGGCATTGTGCAACAACTCCTTTAAGTTTTTCAATTCGCTGTTCAATCCGCTGAGGAGAACATCGGGATCCGACTTGCTCATCTCAGAATGCACATCAAAACAATGCCATAATTCCTGATGACAGAACAATTCTTCTCTTCTAAACTCCTTTTCTTCCGAGGCACGGGAAATCAAATTCGAAATAGCCTGAGGGTGGTAAATAATACCGAAAGGGTTTACCGTGCTTCTGAATTTGTAGTATGCTAGTTTAGCAGCAATATGAGTTGCAAAACAAGACCCTAGCAACAACACCTTACTCTGATATGAAATTGGATTTGGGGCCTTGACTACGGGGAGCTGAGTTTGAAGATCCATGGCCTTAGCTAATTAGGGATCGGACTTGTTTCAGCGCTTTTTGTATTCCCGCCGGATTCTTCCCACCTGCTGTAGCGAAGAAAGGTTGCCCGCCGCCACCGCCCTGGATATATTTCCCCAGTTCTTTTACGATCTGGCCGGCATTCCATCCTTTAGAGGCAACCAATTCTTTGGAAATATAACAACTTAGCAGGGCCTTTCCGCCTTTTGAGGAAGCAAAAAGTAAAAACAATTTATCCTCTTCTTGTCCCATCTCAAAAGCCAGATCTTTCATAGCTCCCGCATCGAGATCCACCTCCTTTGCCAGGAAATAAAAATCATCTATAGATTCTAATTCTCCTTTGAATTGAATTTTCAGAGACCTGGCCTTGTCTTTTAACAGCGACTCGATTTCCCTTTTCATTGCATTGTTCTCTTCCAGCAAATGCTCTACCGCTTTAACGGGATCTCCACTGCTTTTCAAATGCGATTTGATCTCATCAAGTTGTTGGTTCTTATCTTCGTAGAAATCGCGGACTGCGTCTGAGGTGATTGCCTCAATCCTTCTGACACCGGCTGCTATGGCACCTTCAGACACTATTTTGAAATGCCAGATGTCTGCCGTGTTACTCACATGAGTACCTCCGCAGAGTTCTATGGAGTCACCAAATCGGACCGTGCGTACCTGTTCTCCGTATTTCTCACCGAAAAGCGCAATTGCACCTTCTTTCAGGGCTTTTTCCATAGGAATATTGCGTTCTTCCTGCAGGGGTAGTTTTTCCCGAATCCTTTGATTGACAAAATCCTCAACCCGTTGTATTTCTTCCTCCGTCATTTTGGAAAAATGTGAAAAATCGAAGCGCAAATGACCAGAATGCACTGCAGAGCCTTTTTGCTCAACATGAGTCCCCAAAATCAGTCTTAACCCCTGATGTAAAAGGTGCGTTGCACTGTGATTGCGTTCGGTGGAAGCCCTTTTACCTCTATCGACAACGGCCGTCAAAGTCTGTTCCAGATGTTTTGGAAGATTTTTGGCGAAGTGAACAATTTCATTGTTTTCCCGCTTAGTATCCAGGATGTACACCACATCTCCATTAGGAACTTCGAGATATCCCTTATCTCCTACCTGCCCTCCTCCTTCAGGATAAAACGGTGTTTTATCAAATACGAGTTGAAATTGAGCTCCTTCTTTTTTTGAGATCACCTTTCTGTATTTCACCAGGCGAACCTCAGCCTGTAGCTGATCATATCCTAAAAATTCCTGATCTCCTTTCTCAGACACAATATTCCAGTCGTCTTTAGAAACTTCGGAAGCAGAACGGGATCTTTCTTTTTGCCGGGTCATGGCCTTATTAAAACCGGCCTCATCCAGGGCAAGTCCCTTTTCGCTCAAGATCAGACTGGTAAGGTCTATAGGAAATCCAAAGGTGTCATAGAGTTCAAATGCCTTTTCTCCATCTACGGTCTTTCCTTTGGTTTTCGAAATGATTTCATCCAGCAAGATCAGGCCTTGCTCAAGGGTCTTCAGGAAAGAGTGTTCTTCTTCCTTGACCACATTTTCTATCAGGACGATTTGTTTCTTCAGTTCCGGAAACGCCTCTCCCATGGTCGTCACCAAGACCTTCACCAATTTGTAAATAAAAGGCTCTGATGTTCCCAGAAAGGTAAAGCCATACCGGACTGCCCTTCTCAGAATTCGTCTGATGACATAGCCAGCACCATTATTACTTGGAAGTTGGCCATCGGCAATGGAAAATGCCACAGCCCTTATGTGATCTGCCACTACTCTAATGGCGATATCTGTTTCCTTATCTTTTCCGTAAGACTTTCCGGTTAGGACTTCCAGTTCTCTTACAAGAGGTGTGAAAATGTCGGAGTCGTAGCTCGAGTGTACCCCTTGCAGAACCATGCACAAACGTTCAAAACCCATCCCGGTATCTACGTGTTTTTCAGGAAGGGATTCAAGAGAACCATCTGCCTTCCGATTGTACTGCATAAATACCAGATTCCAGATCTCTATGACCTCAGGATGATCCTTATTGACCAGCTGAGCTCCGGGAATTTTTGCTTTCTCCTCCTTTGATCGCATATCAACATGGATCTCCGAACAAGGCCCGCAGGGTCCCTGATCTCCCATTTCCCAGAAATTGTCGGCCTTATTCCCATAGATGATCCGTTCTTCAGGGACGATGGCCTTCCACAATTCCAAAGCCTCCTTATCCATCTGCAGATTATCCTCGTCTTTACTTCCTTCAAATACGGATACATAAAGGCTTTCCTTGTCTATCTTGTACACTTTGGTAAGTAGCTCCCAGGCCCATTGAATAGCTTCTTCCTTGAAATAATCTCCGAAACTCCAGTTCCCGAGCATCTCAAACATAGTGTGATGGTAGGTGTCCTTTCCTACTTCTTCCAGGTCATTGTGCTTTCCACTTACCCTCAGGCATTTTTGAGTATCAGCTACGCGCGGATATTTTGACACGCTGTTGCCCAAAAAATACTCTTTAAACTGGTTCATACCCGCATTGGTAAACATAAGGGTGGGATCGTCTTTGATCACCATCGGAGCAGAGGGTACAATAGTGTGACTTTTACCCTTAAAAAATGTCAGGAAATTATCGCGTATTTCGCTCGAAGTCATATTAAAAAGTAAGGTTTCGGTAATTTTAACGCTTTCTGCAAAACAATTTTTATATTTGTTTGTTTTGATACACTGGAAGCACAAAAATAGGATAAATTACCTTCATGTCTAAAGTTAAGTACTATTACGATCCGGACACGCTCTCCTATCGAAAAATAGAGCTCAAAAAATCCCGTCGATATAGGAACATCTTTCTATTTATCCTCGGTTCTGCCCTCTTTGGCTTTCTCGGATTGATCTTCCTTCTCAATACCAACATCCTGAATACGCCAAGGGAATTATCCCTGGCACGGGAGGTAAAAAATTACGAACTCAGGTTTGAACTCCTAAACAGGAAACTAGAGCAAATTGAAGAGGTCCTCGCCAATATTGAAGACAGGGACAACAATATTTACCGACTGTATTTTGAGGCCAATCCTATCCCGGAAGAACAACGACGTGCAGGTTTTGGTGGGGTCAACCGATACAAGTCGCTCGAAGGGTTCAACAATTCAGAAATGATCATTGCGACCACCAAACGATTAGATGTGATCCAGAAACAAATGGTAATTCAGTCGCGCTCCCTCGATGAAATCACAAAACTAGCAGCGGACAAAGAAAAATTATTGGCGGCAATTCCGGCTATTCAGCCCGTGAACAATGAAAATCTTACCAGGATGGCTTCGGGTTACGGCTGGAGGTCAGATCCCTTTACCAAGGCAAGGAAAATGCACTGGGGGATGGATTTTACTGCACCAAAAGGAGTGCCTATTTACGCCACCGGTGATGGTACGGTATCCAGGGCAGATAACAGGGCTTCTGGATACGGAAAGCACATCCGAATAGAGCACGGATATGGATATATGTCTCTTTATGCGCATTTGAGCAATTACAATGTGAAAAGAGGACAGAAGGTTAAACGTGGAGATTTAATCGGGTTTATCGGAAGTACAGGCCGATCTGAGGCACCGCATCTGCATTATGAGGTATGGAAAGATGGGGACAGAATTAATCCCATTAATTTCTACTATGGAAGTTTAACTGCCGAAGAATTTGAAAATATGCTGAAATACGCCAACCAGGAAAACCAATCATTGGATTAATGCACATAGAGCTCCCCGAAAAAAGATATTACGGTATTGGCGAGGTGGCCAGGGCATTCAACGTCAACACTTCCCTCATCAGGTTTTGGGAAAAGGAATTCGATGTCCTGCAACCCAAAAAAAATGCAAAGGGAAATCGCAAATTCACCCCTGACGACATTAAACACCTTCAATTGATTTACCATCTTGTTAAAGAAAGGGGCTTTACACTTGAAGGGGCTAAAATCCACCTGAAGGAAGAAAAGAAAAAAACACTTTCCAACTTTGAAATCATCCAGAAATTAGAACGCGTTAAAGCAGAGCTTATCAAAATCAAAAATCAACTCTGATGTAACAATACTCAGTTTTTTGATACAAATTAATACCTAACCTTTAATTGAGAATCTTATGAAAAAATGGTTAATTCCTGTGATTATCCTGGTAGTTATTGTCTTTGGTATCTACCAATGGGCGGTCGGATTTAATAATACCGCCGTAGAAAATGAGGCTAACGCAAAAACGGCATGGTCTAATGTAGAGAGCACTTATCAAAGACGGAACGATCTTATCGGAAACCTGGTAAAAACCGTACAGGGAGCAGCCGATTTTGAGCGCGGAACCCTGACAGATGTAATTGAAGCCCGGGCAAAAGCCACCTCAACCAATATTGATGTCAACGACCTTACTCCTGAGAAAATGGCAGCCTTTCAGGAAGCACAAACCGGCTTAACCTCAGCTCTGTCCCGTTTGCTCGTCACCGTAGAACGCTATCCCGACCTTAAAGCCAATCAGAATTTCCTGGAACTTCAGTCGCAATTGGAAGGCACGGAGAATAGAATTAATGTGGCCAGAGACCGCTATAACGAGGCCGTGAATATCTATGACATACACACCACCAAATTCCCGAATAAACTCTTGGCGGGTTGGTTCGGTTTTGAGGAAATGGCCAGATACCAGGCAAACCCCGGTTCTGAAAATGCCCCTGACGTAAACTTTGAATTCGATTAATCCCATGCCAGATTCTAAGGTAGAAGCCTTTTTAAGTCCGGAAGAAGAGAAAGAAGTTGTTGAAGCCATCCGCCAGGCGGAAAAGAACACTTCAGGAGAGATCAGGGTCCACATAGAAGGCAGCTCCGATAAGGACTCCTTTGATAGAGCACAGGAGCTCTTCCACGATCTTAAAATGGACGAAACCCGGGATGCTAACGGGGTTTTGATTTATATCGCCGTTCAGGATCGGACATTTGTGATCTATGGTGATAAGGGAATTAATGAAGTAGTTCCCGATACGTTTTGGGATGATACCAAAGACGTGATCCAGGCTCATTTTAAAAAAGGAAATTTTAAACAAGGTATAGTCGACGGTATTTTAAAAGCCGGGGAAGAATTGAAAGAACACTTCCCGTATAAGGATAACGACACCAACGAACTGAGTAATGAGGTATCTAAAAGCTAGCATCCTAGTCCTATTTCTATCCAGTTTTTCTCTGGTTTGGGGCCAGTTTGCCATACCTGAAAAGCCCAAATTAGAAACGAGTGTATACGATTATGTTTCCCTACTTTCAAAAGGCGATCAAAAATCGCTGGAAGATAAGCTCATCAGCTATTCAGATACCACCTCAACGCAGATTGTCGTTGCTATTATCGTCTCAACCGAAGGGGAAGATATAAACTACCTTGCAGCCCAATGGGGCCAGAAATGGGGCATTGGGCAGGCGAAAGAAGACAACGGTATACTTATCCTCGTCGCAAATGACGATCGAAAGATTGCCATCAATACAGGTTATGGTGTGGAGGGCCGACTCACCGATGCAATGAGTAAACGAATAATTGACTTGATTATCGTACCAGAATTCAGAGAAGGAGATTATGCATCCGGGCTAAACAAGGGAACTGATGCAATTTTTCAGGTCCTCAACGGAGAATTTCAGCAAGGTGTGGATACTTATTCCAAAACCAACTCCAACGTAAAAATAGGTTTTGTCATATTTGTGATTTTCCTGGTAATTTTCATCATTGTACTTATCATCATCTTTGCCAACCGCAATAAAGGGGGCGGAAACAAAGGAGGTCGCAATAAAGGTCTCGACATCTGGGACGTGATCATTCTCAGCAATATGGGACGTGGCAGTTATAAAGGCGGTTCGGGAAGTTTTGGCGGCGGTGGCTTCGGAGGTGGTGGCTTCGGAGGCGGCTTTGGTGGTGGAGGTTTCGGAGGTGGTGGTGCTTCCGGTGGCTGGTAAGAAGCAACCTTTTTGGTGCCTCTTCATCTTTCTTAAAAATCGCTCTTCTATGCAGAGAATCTTAGTCGTATTATTTTTTTGTTTGTCTTTATCAAGTTGTAATGAGGAGAATAATATAGATTGTTCTTTAGTCTTGTGTGCGGCTAATGATTCCATTAATCTGGAGCTGATTGCTGATGGGGAGAACGTGATTTCCAATGGTACCTACACCCTTGAAAATATTGTAGTGGCAGGAAATTCATCGGAAGAACTAGAGATACGAGTTTTTCCCGATACCCAGGGCGCAACTACCGGACTATTAGAGATCTCGAGCTTCGACTGGCAGGCGGGCACCTATATCTACACCATTTCCCTGGACACGGACTACGAATTTAATCTGGAAGTAACTTTTAGTACTACCAATGACCCCTGTTGCGGAGACCGCCTTGTAATTACAGGGCTAAGTTCTGATGATGTTTTTACTGATGCAGAAACCTATTCTTCCTTCTACACCATTGTACTGAATTAAGCGTCATTTATTTCTTACGCATATAGATGGTCACCGGTACTCCGGTAAAGTCGAAATGATCCCTGAGTTTGTTTTCCAGAAAACGTTTGTAGGGCTCCCTTACATATTGCGGCAAATTACAGAAAAAGGCAAATTGAGGATAAGGCGTTGGCAATTGCGTAATAAACTTGATCTTCACGTATTTCCCTTTGTAAGCCGGGGGTGGTGTATGTTCTATAATGGGGAGCATTACGTCATTGAGTTTCCTGGTGGGAATGCGCTTGCTGCGGTTGGTAAAGACCTCTACCGCCGTTTCGATAGCCTTGTAGATCCGTTGCTTGGTTAGGGCAGATATAAACAAAATAGGAACATCTGTAAAGGGCTCTATCGCCTGTTTGATCTTTCGGGTGTATTCTTTTACTGCATGTGTATCTTTATCAACAAGGTCCCATTTATTGACTAAAATGACGACCCCTTTGTTGTTTCGCTGTGCAAGCCAGAAAATATTCTCCACCTGCCCGTCAAATCCCCTAGTAGCATCCAAAAGAAGAATACAGACATCACTATGCTCTATAGCCCTGACGGATCGCATCACCGAATAGAATTCCAGGTCTTCCTTAACCTTTGCTTTTCTTCTAATCCCAGCTGTATCCACCAGATTGAATTCAAAGCCAAAGCGGTTGTATTTGGTATCTATACTGTCTCTGGTGGTTCCCGCCACGTCTGTGACTATATAACGTTCTTCCCCAATCAGAGCATTGATAAAAGATGATTTGCCGGCGTTGGGTCTTCCTACAATGGCAAATCTTGGCAGTTCACTTTCAGTTTCAGGCTTCTCGGGCAATGCTTTTACCAACTCGTCTAACAACTCCCCGCTGCCACTTCCGTTCATACTGGAGATAGAAAAGTATTCTCCGAGGCCTAAAGAATAAAATTCCACGGCATCCTGCGCCCTTTGGGCATTGTCTACTTTGTTCACCACTAAAAAAATCGGCTTATCCACACGGCGCAGTAATTTGGCCACATCTTCATCCATCCCGGTTACACCGGTTTCAACATCTACCATAAAAATGATAGCATCGGCTTCGCCTATCGCCAGTTCTACCTGCTTATCAATTTCTTTTTCAAAGATATCATCGCTACCCAGGACGTAGCCCCCTGTATCGATTACGGTGAACTCCTTTCCATTCCAATCGCTCTTCCCATAGTGGCGATCTCGTGTTACCCCACTCACGGCATCAACAATAGCCTCACGGCGTTGAATGAGTCGGTTAAACAAAGTCGACTTCCCAACATTTGGCCTTCCCACAATAGCAACAATAGCGCTCATAGCTTAAAACTTGACGGCAAAGGTAGTACTATTGATTTTAATAATATTTAGAAATATCTATTACGAAATAAGTGATTTAAGGTGCACTACGGAATCCGGAATAGTTTGTCGAACAGTAAAGTATTTTCCTGTGAGTGAAAGGATTCTGATCTATTGGCAAGATAAGGATCTCCCACTTCTCTTTTTCGGATTATTTCTGCAGGGGAACCATATACGACAACATTTTTTCCAACGTCCTTTAAAACCAACGAACCTGCACCAATTACGCTATGTTCGTCAATAGATACATTTTCAATGACGTAACTTCCTAAACAAACAGCAGAATATTTGCCTAACTTAAAATTTCCACCGGTACATACTCGTGGGGCCAAACTTGAGAATTCTTGTAATACACTGTCGTGATCTAGAGAAGAATAAGTATTAAGAATACAATGATTTCGGATAGAGGAATTAGCATTGATTACAACTCCGGGAGCTACAACCACACCATTGCCAATAGTAACGTTTTTTCCTATTGAAGTAAATGGGTGAATAGTGGATATAAACTTAAAACCTGGACTCAATTTGGAGATCTTATTAACAATAACTTTTCTGGTCCAATTATCCCCAATTGCGACTATACCACCAAAAACATAATATTTATCTCGGATATAAGGTAAATCCAGTTCGGTTCCAAGGATTTGATAACCGTTATGTAAATGACCTTTTTTCTTGATGGAATCGATAAAACCGACAATTTTATATTTGCCTTCTTTTTCAATACAATCCATCACCACGCTACCGTGACCTGATGCCCCAAATATTACGACGTTCTTCATAGAATGATCGTAAATGTATGCATTTCATCGATAAATTCATACGTTTTATCGATAATTAAGGATTTCGATGATTAATTTCATACTTAGATTAAATATTTTTTAATCAAGTATAAGCTATGACAAGGATAAAGTGAAAGGTATAAATACACTTCCCTCGGAGATTGTTTTAAGGCCCCGCTTTCAATTAGAGCAGGAAGCCAGCAATGAAAAGCTACTCAACGCTTTTGAAAAAACAAAACGCCCACCCTTTATAATTAAACGTTTGGATGACCACGTCTTTATCAAATTCAACAAGCAAGAAGTGCATTTTTGGTCGCCACAGCTTCAGTTGGAGATCGTTGAGAAGGAAGAAGGCGGTAGCACATTATACGGCTTGTTTGGCCCCAACCCTACCCTGTGGACCTTTTTTATGTTCTTGCATTTTGGAGTAGGAACCTTTTTCGTCATTTTTGGCATATGGGCCTACAGCAGTGCAGCGCTTGATAAGCCGTACGTTTGGCAGTTAGGCATTATGGGGCTTTTGGTTGCCCTCTGGTTTGTTTTGTATGCCTTTGGGCGAGCGGGAAAAAAGAAAGGCAAATCACAAATGCAAGCGCTGTATTCCTTTATGGAAGACATCCTGGGAAAGGATTAGTAACTAGGATTGGTAGCCAAAACGTTTTAACTGATTACTGTTGCTTCTCCAGTTCTTATTGACTTTTACGTAGAGTTCAATGTGAACCTGTTTTCCAAAGAATTGTTCAAGGTCTTTCCGGGCTTCAACACCAACCCTTTTAAGTGCACTACCCTTATGGCCGATTAAAATCCCTTTTTGAGAGTTTCGCTCTACCATAATCACTGCACTGATCCTGATGATATCTTCTGCCTCCAGGAATTCCTCGGTCTCAATTTCTACGGCATAGGGAATTTCTTTTTTGTAGTGCTTTAATATCTTTTCCCGAATGGTCTCGTTCACAAAAAAGCGTTCAGGACGGTCCGTTAACTGATCTTTTGGAAAATAGGGAGGAGCTTCCGGCAACAAGGCTACTATTCGTTCAAAGACATTCTTGACGTTAAAATTGGTCAGAGCTGAAATGGGATGCAATTCTGCCTCCGGCAATTGTTCCTGCCAGTATTGCACCTGCTCTTCAAGCAATGCCTGGTCTGCAGTATCGATCTTATTGAGCAACAACAGAACAGGGATCTTACTCTCCTTTAACCTGCTGAAAAAAGACTCGTCCTTAAGTGCTCTCTCCCCGATCTCAACCATATATAACAAAACATCTGCATCTTCAAAGGCCGACTTCACAAAATCCATCATGGCACTTTGCAGTTCGTAGGCGGGTTTTATGATGCCGGGGGTATCAGACAAGATCATTTGAAAATCGTCTCCATTGACGATCCCCAGGATCCTGTGCCGGGTTGTCTGTGCTTTGGAGGTAATTATAGAGAGCTTTTCCCCGATAAATGCGTTCATCAGCGTAGACTTCCCCACATTGGGATTTCCTATAATATTGACAAAGCCGGCTTTATGTTTTTCCATTTTTTAGTTGAGCAAAGTATTTTTTGGATGCTGCATTTACTTTGGGTGCAAGGTACAACACTGCGATCATATTTGGAATGACCATTAAGGCATAAGAAAGGTCGATCAGGTTTTTAACCAGATCGAGGGAAGCTACGGCAGCAAAAACAATCATCAGCACAAAATACACATTGTACCACTTTCCAATTTTTGCATTAGAAAGGAAGGACAAACTCTTTACTCCGTAATAAGAGTAGGTAAATAAGGTAGAAAGGGCGAAGGCTGAAACGATAATCATAAGTAATTCATCTCCATACCCAAAAAGTGTTCGCCTGAACGCTGTGAGTGTCATCACTATCCCGCTTCCATCTTCTAAATACGCTCCACTGAGGATAATAACCACTGCGGTAAACGTACATACCATAATGGTGTCAATAAACGGGCCGAGCATAGCCACCAGGCCCTCTTTTATAGGCTCATCATTTTTTGACTGCCCGTGATACATGGGAGCACTTCCCAGCCCGGCTTCGTTAGAAAACATAGCTCTTCGTATCCCGATAATGACAAGGCCCCAAAAGCCTCCGGTTACTACCGTATTAAAATTCCATGCTTCTGAAACGATCATTTTAAGGGAAGGCCAGACAAGTTCCGAATTCATTACCATAACCACGATGACAGCTGCCAGGTAGACCAACACCATAAAAGGGACAATGGCTGAGGCCACTTTTGCAATTTTGGTCAGTCCCCCGAAAATCACAAAAGAGGTAATGACGGCAAGGATAAGACCTATCCCCAGTTTCCAGTTAAAATCACTGGTGGCATAGAGGGTCTCCGCCGGATTAACCACACTCATAAAGGTCTCTGTAAACTGATTCGCAGTAAACACTCCGAGAAAGCCAAAAAGGCCACAAATACAAAAGAATACCGCCAGCGGGCGAGCCTTAGCACCCATTCCCTGTGTTATGTAGAACATAGGTCCTCCTTGTAATTTACCTTCTGAGTCTGTGCCTCTGAACATGATAGACAGGCTACAGGAATAGAATTTAATACACATGCCTATCAGCGCCGTAATCCAGATCCAGAAGACTACCCCGGGGCCTCCATCGTGAATGGCTATGGCCACACCGGAGATATTTCCCAGGCCAACAGTTGCCGCCACAGCAGCTGATAGTGCCTGAAAGGAACTTACATCACCTTTTGCATTTTTATCATCATACTTTCCCGAGGTGATGGCAATAGCGTGACCAAAGAAGCGGTAGGGTAAAAATCTCGAATAAAAAACCAGGAAGAGCCCGCCTCCTATCAAAAGAATAAACATAGGCCACTCCGTGTAGGGAATCAGGCTGGAGAGAAAATCATTTAATTTTTCCATAGGCAAGCTGAAGTTCCGAAGGTAGGTATTTTTCGTTTTTTAGTCGGGCCCCGGCCATCAAATAATTCTGAGAGCAAATCTTGATATTCCTAAAAAACCGTTGTATCTTTGCCGTCCACATCGCGGGGTAGAGCAGTAGGTAGCTCGTCGGGCTCATAACCCGAAGGTCGCTGGTTCGAGTCCAGTCCCCGCTACAAAGAAAACCGGTCGCTGAAAGCGATCGGTTTTTTATTTGTGGAAAAGCCAAGCTTGCTTGAGCTTTGGAACAAATGAAAAAGCGGCCAGTGCGCAAGCACTGAGACCGGCTTTCTTTGTAAAGCTACCCCCCAGGCCCTTTCCGAAACGAAGTTGAGGAAAGAATCCAGGCCCCTGGGGAAATTCCAAATTCCAAGCTCCAAGCTCCAAGCTCCAAGCTCCAAATTCCAAATTCCAAATCCCAGAGTATAGCTGGTTTGATGGAGAGCAAAAACCAAAGTCTCGATTTACAAGGCGGATGGCTTTCTTTGTAAAGCTACCCCCAAGGCCCTTTCCGAAACGAAGTTGAGGAAAGAATCCAGTTTCCTAAGGGAAATTCCAAGCTCCAAATTCCAAGCACCAAGTGCCACGCTACAAGCTCCAAATTCCAAATTCCAAGTAACAAGTATGTGGTCTTTAAGGAACACATAGCTGCAAACCGAGCTCGCTCGAGTTTGCGGAAAAAGGTAAAGACATAACCTCGCAAGGGCGAGGTTGATGGGTTTCTTTGTAAAGCCGATAAGAGCCACCATTTCAAACTATTAAAGACTTTTTTGTACATTGAAGTAGTTAATCAAATTGCTCTAAACCTTGAAATTCTTCGAGGAACTTAAAAAACGTAATGTTTATAAAGCTGGTGCGGCCTATCTGATTACCAGCTGGCTTCTCCTGCAAATTGTGGATGTCATTGGGCCCAATCTGGGATGGCCGGATACCCTTGGTACATTACTAACCAAAATTCTCATAGTTGGATTACCAATTACCCTGGTTCTTGCCTGGCTGTATGAGCTAACTCCCAAAGGGTTTAAAAGAACCGGCACCTATCAGGAGGAGGCAGCAGATAACAAGAAGGCTGGGCGAAGGTTGAATTATTTCATTATAGGCGTCCTTTCGATTGCTGTTTGCTTTTTGCTAGTCGATAAACTGTTCTTATCCGAAAAATCAAATCAGAACCAGGAGGCCAGCATTGCTGTATTGCCATTTAACTTTTTGAGCACGGTCGATAGCCTTTCCTTTATGTCGGAAGCCCTAAGTGGCGCAATTAGTGATAAGTTAAGTAAAGTAAGTGGCTTGGTGGTAATTGGCAAAACTTCAAGTTCACAGTTCAGAATACAAGGTGATCTTGTTAAGGAAATTAGACAAAAACTGAATGTAAATTACTTAATGGAAGGGGACCTCTTATTGGAAAGTAATCGCATTCGATTATCGACCAGACTAATTAATACCTTAAACGGCAGGGTTCAATGGCAAAAGAAGTACGACCAGGATTTTGAAACAGTGATGGACCTTGAAGATGACATTGCAGATAACGTAGTTAGAGAATTAAGAGTTGATGTTTTTCCGGATGAGTTCCTTCGGTTACGTAAAAAGGTTGCCAAAAACACTGAAGCATATAAACTTTATCTGAAAGGTGAGCAATTAGGTCAAAAGCGTGATCAGGAATCTCTTAGGCAAGCGATTACCTTAATCGAAGAAGCCATTATCCTTGAACCCGATTTTGCCAAAGCCCATGCAGAACTTGTCATTCTTTATCAACTCCTACATAATTATGGAGAATTGAACCGTGACATAATGGTTGAAAAGATGCAGGATCACCTTCATAAAGCACAAAGCATAGATGCAGAATTGCCTGAAGTACTTACGGCTTCAGCCAGAGTGGAAGGTGTAATTAACAGGGATACTTCCAAAGCACTAGCCTATGTCCGAAAGGCTATCCAAATAAATGATAACTATGCCCCGGCATACTATGCATTGGGCAATCAGCTGGAGCGGATGGGTATGCAATCTGGAGCTATCCAGGCCTTGAAAAAGGCATATCAACTTGACCCCTATAACGACACCTATGTCTACAGATTGGCTGGTGTATACTATTACAATGAAGATGAGCCCGAGAAGGCCTGGGAACTCATAAATCGTATGTTGGAGGAAGATCCTTCAGCTTGGCTTACTGCAGGAAGAAAGGCCAGTATCCTTTGGAGAGAACCTTATGGTGATTTGGCCGGATCATTTATTACCATTCATAAAACTCGAGAGGACAATCAGTATGAGGCTTTCCAATTGGCTCTTATGGTAGATCGCTGCTTGAGTCTAGACTTAGCACCAATAGCAGAAAGATTTGTCAATTTACTACAAGGTAGGTACCCCAGCAACAGATTAATCTTAGGAAGACAATCGAAATTATACTTATTTAATAAGGACTTTAGGGACAACATAGATCTGATTAAGGCGTGGGCAGCAAACGGTAAAATATCGGAGGATGAGGCAACTATATCTCTTGTAAAACAATACATTTCATTGCATCAATATGCGAAGGCAGAAGAACTTTTAAAATCTCTTTATCCAGAACTCTCTAAAACACTCGATTCTATAGATTCCGATGGCAAATTGCCAAATTATGAGTACCGCATAATCATTTTTTTCTTAGAAATTCGAAAGGCAAAAGGAGAGGACGATAAAATAGATATGATACTCAAGCAACTGTATGAAAATGAAAAAGGCTGGCATGAAAATTTTTATGCCTTGAAAAACTATTATTATTTGAAAGGTGAGGTTGATTCACTTGTTTACCACTTGGATAAGGCGTGGTTTGAAAAAAAGGACAGAGGGCGGTATCCTATTCTAGAGAATTATAGAATGGGTGATTTTCAGGACTTAGAGAAGGAACCTCTATTTATGGATTTTATAAATAAAGTTTTGGATGAAACCCACCGCCAGCGGGCAGAGGTCATAGAATACCTTAAAGAACAAGGCGACTGGGACCCGGCCTGGGATAAGGAATTATTACTTGAGTAACTCGGTCCAATGGGCTGCAGACGTCAGATCAATTATGGTTCCTCCAGTCGTCAAATACCGCTGATAAATATGTTGTGCTATGACAACTTTCTTTGTAAAGCTACCCCCCAGGCCCTTTCAGAAACGAAGTTGAGGAAAGAATCCAGGCCCCTGGGGAAATTCCAAATTCCAAGCACCAAAATTCAAGATAAAGCAAGCATTTCAGCAAAGAAGAAGCTAAGACCTCGCTAAGGCGAGGTTGATGGCTTTCTTTGTAAAGCAAGCTCCAAATTCCAAATTCCAAATTCCAAATAGCAAGTATGTGAACTTTAAGGAACACATAGCTGCAAACCGAGCTCGCTCGAGTTTGCAAAAAAGGAAAAAGCAGCGACATGCGAAGCGTGGCGGATAGCTTTCATAAATTAATAATCTGCCTTTCACTTCTGGGTTAAACACTATCTTTAGGAAGTACCTAATTTGAAATATTTGAAACCAACACCCATCCTCGAAACCGACCGCCTTGTATTAAGGGAACTATGCCCGGATGACGCCGAAGACATGCTGCGATTACATTCCCATCCCGAGGTACAGCGATACACGGGTGAGGCGGTGATCACCACCGGTGCTGGTATCCGAGAAAAGATCGAGGAAAAAATGCACGACTACATTACCTACGGCTATGGGCGCTGGGCTACCGTTTTAAAAGATGGAAATCAATTTATTGGCTGGTCCGGGCTGGCTTATTTACCGGAGTTCGACGAGATCGATGTAGGGTATAGATTCCTGCCTCAATTCTGGGGGAAAGGCCTGGCCACCGAGGCCACCCGAGCGATTTTGGGGTATGCATTCAGCGATCTCGAATTAGAGCGCATCGTCGCTATCGCCATGAAGGAAAACAGGGCCTCGATTCGGGTCATGGAGAAAGCGGGGATGCACTTTGACAAATATGCCCCCTATTTTCCCGATATGGAAGAGCTCGTCTGGTACACTTGCGAACGAGATAATTATTGATACACCATGCTAAAATTCTTTAGACAAATCAGGCTGGAACTTATGGAGAAAAATAAAACAGGAAAGTATTTAAAATACGCCATTGGAGAAATTGTACTGGTCGTTATCGGGATACTGCTGGCCCTTCAGATCAACAACTGGAACCAGGACCGGCTCGATCTGAAAGAAAAGCAAAATCTGCTCCAAAAGGTACAGCTCGAATTCGAGGCTAACAAAATATTATTGGCCGACTATAAAACCGCCTGTCAACAGACCATGATAAACCTGAATACCCTTCTGGAACTGGTCGGCAGCAACCGGGAGACCCTGGAGGCTCAAAATCTGGACAGTATTTTTTACAATAGTTTCCTTGGCGAAGAACTCGGGCTTTCTGAGAATTCCATTAACAGCATTATACAAAGCGGACAGTTGAGGCTCTTCAGGAACGAACCCATCACCACCTTATTTCAGCAATGGAATGCCATTTCTTCCGTTCGGGTGAGGCGGGAGGAAAAACTGGACTACTGGACCAACAACCACTTCATCCCATTTTTATTGCCCTTCATTTCATTTAAGGAAATGGATTCTAATGCAGGTTACTTCTGGTCCGGAAATTCCAATTTGAAACCGGATTATTATCCCCTATTTCATAAAATAGAGTTTGAAAACATGCTGGACAACACCTTGTGGATGAACCAGCAAGTCCTAATCCGCCTTGAAGAGTCAGAGGTATTGATCGAGGAGATCCTCAGGGAAACCCAATCTCAGGTATCGGAATGACTCCCCTTCCGCCGATCTGCAATCGCCAAAACCGGGATATCACCTAAAAAATCAGTATCATTGACGACCGAAGTAAGTAATATATCCTCATGGTCAAAATCAAATATATAAAGGTGAACGTAAAACCCAATGTTTTCAGTTCCTTCATGCTTGCCTTTTTGCTGGTGATCTCCTGTAGTTCCTCAGATGCAGAGCCTGTGCTCAAACCATCGAATCTGACCGTGATCATCACTGTTGTTGGTGCTTCAGATACTCAACCTGCTGGTGACGGATCAGGAGAAGTGAGAGTGAGTGCATTTGCCCAGGATGCGGTAGGATACGCCTATAGATTTGACAACGGAGAATTGCAGGAAACCACTTCCAGAACCATGAGTCATACCTTTGAGCGGGAAGGAACACATTCCTACGCCGTAGAAGTGCTTGCCTATTCCGCGACCGGAGAATCCATTTCCGAGACGCGCTCAGTAAGCATCTTTAAGGGAGCTCTGGAGGAAGAAGCAAGTGAAGAGGAAGAAGAAGGCACCCTGGTATTTTCAGATGAATTTGAATACAATGGAAGTCCCGACTCCTCAAAATGGCACCACCAGGTGATAGGACCAAATAACGGCAGCTGGTACAATGATGAACTTCAGCACTATACGGACCGGTCGGAAAACTCTTTTGTAAGCAATGGCACCCTGAAGATCAAGGCACTAAAGGAGTCGTATACCAGCGGCGGCGTATCTAAATCCTATACATCAGCCCGTTTGAATTCCAAATTTGCTTTCACTTATGGAAGAGTGGAAGTAAGGGCTAAATTACCTGCCGAAGCCGGTACCTGGCCCGCTATCTGGACCCTGGGGGCCAATATTAACGAAACTGGAAACTATTTTGGGCAACAGTATGGAAATGTGGGATGGCCTGCTTGTGGGGAAATCGATATCATGGAGCAAAGGGGATGGGATAAGATCAATACCATTGCTTATTTCCATTGGGGAAATACGAATACAGGGGCGTATCAAAGTGAAGGATCAGAAACTGCAGTCCCGGATTCAACTCAGGAATTTCACCTGTACGTACTGGAATGGGATAGCAGCAGTATGAAAGTTTTAGTTGATGACATCCTGGTCTATGAATTGTCAAACACACAGGATAAGCCCTATGACAATCCACATTATCTCCTATTGAATATTGCCATGGGAGGCAATTTGGGCGGTGAGATTTCCACAGATTTTACAGATGCTACTTTGGAGATCGACTATGTGAGAGTATATCAATAATTTATTCTACGCCCTCAATATAGCCCTCAGGTATTGCTCAACTTTACGTTGTTTTTTTTTGTAAATTGAGTTCCTAATAACCAATTAAATACCAAACGATGAAAAAACAATTTATTACCCTGGGGATCATGGCGCTATGCGCATTTTCTGCATGTAAACAGGCTACCCCCGAAGAAGAAATGACCCCAAAAGAAACCCCTGATTATGCCGCATTTGAATCTAAGGTTGCCATTATCAGTGCATTTTACAAAGCTCATGAGGCTGAAAATCTGGAAGCCTTAGGCAATATGCTTTCTGATACTCTGCAGTGGAGCCCTCCACAATACAATGGCAACCAGTGGCTTGGCAAAGAAGATCTTTTGGGAGCGTTAAAGAATTATCACGAAAATTTTGAGGACATCCAGTTTACTCCCGGAGTAGTCACACCAGAGACCACCGCTAATGGATATTGGTCTGGTTCAGTATTTCCTGAGGGGACTGCCACCGATGAACCTGTTAATATTCGTGTCTATGGCACCTGGAACGCTACACATACCGAAACCGGGAAACCCATAGGTGTGAAATTCTACGCACTTATTTCTGTTAATGATGAAGGTAAGATCGCCAGTGCGTCAGATTATTTCGATGTAAACGGGCTTGCTGCTCAAATTGCTGCAGAGTAGTCCCTAATAAACAAAACACTTAGTTAATAAAAATGGCCCCTTCCGGGGCCATTTATTTTTAATGTGAGGCTAAGTTTAGGCCAGGTCAAATCGATCGAGATTCATCACCTTGTTCCATGCCTTTACAAAGTCATGTACAAACTTATCGTTGGCATCGTCCGAGGCATATACCTCAGCCAGTGCTCTAAGTTCGGTGTTAGAACCAAATATCAGATCTACCCGTGTTCCTGTCCATTTTTTCTCTCCTGTACTCCTGTCGTGACTTTCGAAAACTTCCTGATCATCATCAATCGCTTTCCATTCATTGCTCATATCAAGGAGGTTAACAAAGAAGTCGTTGCTGAGAGTACCCGGTTTATCCGTAAACACCCCGTGTTTTGAACCGTCATAGTTCGCATCGAGTGTTCTCATACCCCCTACCAGTACAGTCATTTCAGGAGCCGTCAGGGTCATCAGCTGAGCTTTGTCTACCAACATATCTTCAGTAGATACAGCTGATTTAATTTTTCTGTAATTCCTGAATCCGTCGGCCATGGGCTCGAGTACTTCAAATGCTTCTGCATCGGTCATTTCAGCAGAGGCATCCGTGCGTCCGGGTGCAAATGGTACTGATACCTCTTTCCCTGCATCCTTCGCGGCTTTTTCCACTGCAGCACTTCCCCCGAGAATTATCAGATCTGCAAGAGATACCTTTTTATCTCCTTTTTGAGAAGCATTAAAGTCGTTTTGAACCTTAGTGAGCTTGTCCAGTACCTTTCCTAATTGAACAGGATTATTTACTTCCCACTGATTCTGTGGTTCGAGCCTTACCCTGGCTCCATTTGCTCCACCACGGTTGTCAGAACCTCTGAAAGTAGAAGCTGATGCCCAGGCGGCACCTACCAATTCGGATACTGTTAATCCAGAGCTCAGAATAGTTTTCTTAAGCTCCTCAATATCATTCTCATTAATTAATTCATGGTCTACTGCAGGAACAGGATCTTGCCAGATCAAGTCTTCAGAGGGAACCTCAGGTCCAAGGAAGCGAGTTTTTGGGCCCATGTCGCGGTGGGTAAGTTTATACCAGGCTTTTTGGTAGGCCTCTTTAAATTCTTTCGGGTTTTCGAGGAAGTGTCTTGAAATTTTTTCATAAGCCGGATCCATTCTAAGGGAGAGGTCGGTCACCAACATAAACGGAGCGTGTTTCTTTTCAGGATCATGTGCGTCAGGAATAGTCCCTGCTCCTGCTCCATCCTTAGGCTGGTATTGCCATGCTCCGGCCGGACTTTTAGTAAGTTCCCATTCGTAGCCGAAAAGATTTTCGAGGTACTTATGACTCCACTTGATAGGCGTATCTGTCCACGCACCTTCCAGTCCGCTCGTTATGGTATCCGAACCTATGCCAGTCTTAAAGTTACTTTTCCATCCAAGACTCTGTAATTCAATTGGAGCCCCGGCAGGTTCGGCCTCAAGATAATCTGCATCACTCGCAGCTCCGTGAGTTTTACCAAAAGTATGCCCTCCGGCGATCAAAGCAACGGTCTCATAATCATTCATTGCCATTCTTCCAAAGGTCTCCCTGATGTCATGAGCCGCAGCCACAGGATCTGGGTTAGCGTTCGGGCCTTCCGGATTTACATAGATTAGACCCATGTGCGCAGCGCCCATTTGTCTTTCCAGTTCACCCTCTTCATTGTAGCGTGCCTTGTTTCCAAGCCATTCTGTTTCTGAACCCCAGTAAATATCTTCTTCCGGCTGATAAATATCTTCACGTCCACCGGCAAATCCATACATGGGCAAGCCCATGGATTCATGAGCAACGTTTCCGGCCAGGATAAGTAAATCTGCCCAGGATATTTTTTTGCCGTATTTCTTTTTAATCGGCCATAAAAGAACTCTGGCTTTGTCCAGGTTGGCATTATCCGGCCAGCTGTTCAAAGGGGCAAATCGCTGTGCACCGGTACCTCCTCCTCCGCGTCCGTCCGAAATTCGATAAGTTCCTGCGGCATGCCATGCCATACGAATGAAGAAAGGGCCGTAATGGCCGTAATCAGCCGGCCACCAGTCCTTAGAATCTGTCATCAACTCAGTAAGATCCTTTTTAATCGCCTTTAAATCAAGACTTTCAAACTCTTTTGCATAGTTGAATTCCTTGCCCATGGGGTCAACCAATTCAGAATGCTGTCTGAGAATATTGAGATTTAATGAGTTGGGCCACCAATCGCGATTGGTAGTACCACCTCCTGCAACCTGCTGTAAGTCTCCATTGAGAAACGGGCATTTGCTTTCGTCATTGGCCCGGTAACTCGATCCGTTGCCATTGTTTATATCTTCCATGTTCTAATTATTTAGGTTTCTTGAGAATGTACCAAATTTACCAAATGAAACTCTATTATCGAACGGGCTTCGATCGATATAAACTATGGCTCATGTTAATTTCCGATTTTGTATTTTATTAGTGGGTATTGATGTGAAGTATTGCCACCCAAATGGTGTAATGATCCAAAAATTACTCCTTAACTTAAACAGACTTATATTGTGATATGAATTCAGCTCAAACCTCATTACAAATAATTCCTGTCCTCTCCTCATCTGATATTGAGCGCGATCTGGCATGGTATAAAAAGCATACCGGTTTTAATTATGCTTTTGGTGATAAGGGTTATGCAGGTTTACAGAGGGAAAAACTCGAATTCCATTTACAGTTTCATCGTGGAACTGATGAAGATCCGGTTCATGGATCTGTAATAAAAATCTTTGTTCAGGAAATTGTGCCGTATTTTGAAGAGTTTGTAGAAAGAGGCACTGTTGAAAAGGACAAATTGCGATTAAATACACCCTGGGGTACTCATGAGTTTGGATTCTTCGATCTCAACAATAATGCTGTGTTCATCGTTCAGGATATCTAATTACAGGGTTCGAATCCCATACAGAATATGATTACTTATGTAATTTTTTTAAGGGGAATAAATGTAGGAGGTCATCATAAAGTGCCAATGGCTCAACTTAGGCACGAAATGGAACAGATGGGGTTTACAGAGGTTTCAACCTTGTTAAATTCCGGCAATGTAATATTCCGAGCGCAGGAGGAAGATGAAGAAAAACTGAGTATCGTGATTTCGTCCCGGATTGCAGATGTATTTGGATTTGAGATACCAGTTACTACTATAAAAGCTGACCGAATTTTAAAACTAACAAAGGCGGATCCTTTTAAGGGTGAAGCGTTGAAGGAGGGGATCAAATTTTATGTTACTTTCTTAAAAGAAGAAAAGGAAGATATGATTCCCAGCCCCTCAGAAAACGAGGATGCCTCAATAAAGATCATCTTTGTCGCCAAAGGAATGGTCTGCAGCGTACTCGATCTGAATAAAAGCAAAACCCCCAAGGCCATGGAATTCCTTGAAAAAATCTACGGCAAAGAAATCACAACCAGGAATTGGAATACTGTAATGAAGGTGGTCAATAAATTAAATTTCTAAGACTTATAAATATTGTAAATTACAATTTAGAATGTAGGTTAACCACTTTAGATGGATACAAATACCAATATAAGGAAGAGGTACCTGTGGCTGGCCGTTCTTATTGTATATCTCACCATACTTTCCACCCTGTTTATCGGGCAACCTCTTGCTAACGAACTCAGGGATCAAAATGTACAGGCTGTGTTCTTTCTTTTTGGGATGTTTATGGTTGGGATCGCGGTTTTACTCCACGGCTTAATTAGCAAACCATCAAAGATCGAATACGCGGTATTATTCGGAATTATCGGGGTCTATGTCATGTTCTTTTTTCGGCTGGGTGCCCCGGAAAGAAGTCATCTTATAGAATACAGTGCTCTGGCTATCCTCTTGCACAAAGCAATTCGCAGGGAAATTGCTCCGGAGCGCTCCATATGGCTGCCTGCAATTCTTGCATGGCTATCAGGAATTTTTCTTGGAACACTGGATGAAGGAATCCAATACTTTCTTCCTGAACGTGTTTTCGACCCTGTTGATATTGTATTTAATAGTATGGCCATTTCTATGGCAATTATCGCTACTATGCTTCTAAACTGGTTAAATAAAAAGTTCACAAAACGAAAAGTTAACTAAGTAAGGCCCTCATGGAAATCATCATTTTCATTTGCCCTATATTTATTGTGCAATTCTCAAGACTTTATTACAACAATTAAAATATAAAATGGCTACATCTGCTTTAATCGCCAAACACATAAAGGAATTCTATTTTGGAGGAAATTGGACCGCTGTGAACCTGAAAGATAGCCTTGGCGGACTCAATTGGGAGCAAGCTGCACATCGCCAGGGCGACTTACACAGCATTGCCGAACTCGTCTACCACATAAATTACTTCGTCCGAGTCGTGATCCGTGTTTTGGAAGGAATTCCCCTCGAGGGTAAGGACGCAGAAAGCTTTAACTGTCCTCCGATCCAAAATGAAAACGATTGGAAAGAGCTTAAAAAAAATACCTGGAAAGATGCCGAGGAATTTATCAAGCTGGTACAACAGCTCCCCGACGACCAATTATCGGCATTGCTCGCCGATGAAAAATACGGAAGCTATGAGCGTAATCTGATGGGCATCATTGAACACTGCCACTACCATTTAGGGCAGATCGTACTTCTCAGAAAATTACTTAAAAAAGGGATTTGATCAAAAATCATTACATTTAAAATGATAAAAATCAGCCTAATACGCTTCGCAGTATTTTTTGAATAACCTTAAAACCAAAAAACCATGAATCCTATTTTCCGAAATATCCTGGCAGTTATCGCAGGCCTTGTGCTGGGCAGTGCTGTAAACATGCTCTTCATTTCGCTAAACGGACGCGTAATTACCCTGCCTGAAGGTGCTGATGTCAGCACTATGGAAGGCCTGAAGGAGAGTATGTCCCTCTTTGAACCCAAACACTTTATTTTTCCCTTTTTAGCCCATGCCATTGGCACATTAATAGGCGCTTATTTTGCTGCGAAAATTGCGGCTACAAGAAAAATGATGTTTGCCATGATAGTGGGTATTGGTTTCCTGATTGGCGGAATTATAAACGTAATCAACCTTCCGGCTCCTGCATGGTTCTCAACCCTTGACCTGATTGCGGCATATATCCCAATGGGATGGTTAGGGGGGCGATTGGGAACCAAACATTCTAAAAAGAACTAAGAAAAGTTAAATCTTTGTTTTTGTTCCAGCCTTGCAAATACATTGACCCGGCCTTCATTTAGCTCATTTAAAATTTTCACGGTTCTCAAAAGCATATTTTAAAAACCTTAAACCAACCATATCATGTCTGAACAAAAAAAATCCAGGACACCCTGGGATATCATTCAATCGTCCATCCTGCTCCTTACCCCCGTTCTTGTTGCCGTAATGGGGTACTTTTTTAACAAAAGTCTTACTGAAATTGAAAGTCAGATTGCCAACGTAACTGCCATGAAACCTTTTATGGAAATGATTGCTGATCCTGATATTACTACCTCCAAAATGGGAGCTTATGCCATCTACATGCTCAAAAAAGATGATGATCCTCAAATTGCGGCTCAGATGATCTTAGCCCCGGGAAAACAACATTTACTGGATGTACTTGTGGATATAGGAAATCGGGATACAGCCATTAAGAGTGTAGTAAATCACGTACTTGATAATCTCGATCTGTCCTCAGGAGATACAAGTCAGTTATCTGATATCCAAAAAAATGCTCTTAGTATTATCGACAAAATTGACAAGCAGACGGCCAGCGAACTAATCGATACTGATGAAGGAGAACCTTCGGCTACGGACTGGTTATATCTGGGGAATTTTTCACCAGGACAAAAAAATGACCGTATTATCAGTGAACGGCCCCAAAAAGGCCAGGATTATATCCTCATTAAAGACGCCAATGTCCGCGCAGATAAACCGAGAAAAGAAAATGGATACAAGCTACCGTCATTTGTTAGAGTAGCAAAAAAGGGGAGTACGATTAACATCGACACACTAACTATTGACAAAAAAGGACATAACTGGGCCAGAGTACGGTTTCTCGATGAATAAAATAGAATTCGAAAGTGTTTTTAGTACCTTTAAGGAGCTGTAGGTACTTCCGGGAGAGCTCCCGGGAGACCCTTAAAACCAACTTACTATGAAAAAGGTCTTGATCCTGAATGCACTTATCTGGGCAGGTGTTATCCTGATTGCCTCCTCGCTTGTGGGGGACCATCCTCAATATCAAATCCTTATCGGCGTATTAGCTGTTGGATTCACTCTTCAGAACGGCTTTACTTATGCCTTTCTAAAAGATAAAGACTGAGAATTAGTGATATTTCTACACCCCTATGAAGTTTTTAAGCTACTTACTTGGTCCTATTCTGTTCCTTGTCTTCTCAATATCCACATCCGCCCAGCAAGCGGAAATTATAAACGCCTTCGTTAGGCCACATACTTCCCTTAATGGTTCCTGGAAATATATTGTGGATCCCTATGAAAATGGATTTTACAACTATCGTCTCGATGCCTTTGAGGACCAGGAAGACCCGGGGAAGAATGCTTTTTTTACCAACTCCAAACCCACTGATCCCTCTGAACTAATTGAGTACGATTTTGACCTTAGCGATAGCCTTCAGGTTCCCGGTGACTGGAATTCCCAAAAAGAAAAACTATTCTATTACGAAGGTTCTTTGTGGTATAAGAAGTCTTTTGATTATAAGCCTAAGGACCCGTCGAACCGGATCTTTGTCCATTTTGGGGCTTCTAATTACAAGTCGGATATCTACCTGAACGGGGAGAAATTGGGACAACATGTAGGCGGATTCACTCCCTTCTCATTTGAAATAACCCAATCCCTGAAAACAAGGGATAACTTTCTGATCCTGAAAGTGGATAATAAAAGAATTAAGGAGGGAGTACCCACCCTGAATACGGATTGGTGGAATTACGGAGGACTTACCAGGGATGTCAAACTTATTGAGACCCCCGACACCTTTGTTTATGATTATTTTCTTTACCTCAATCCAATTGATCCCAATCAGATCCTGGGCTTTGTAAAGCTGAAGGGGAGCCAAAAATCTGAACGAGATGTTCAATTGAATATTCCGGACCTAGCCGTGTCACTAAGGTTGAAGACAGATAAGGAAGGGCATGCAGAAATTGACTTCTCTGCCAACCAGATTAGATATTGGTCTCCTGAGGATCCTTATCTATACGGGTTAGAAATATCATCGGGAGAAGACCAGATTACAGATCAGATCGGATTCAGAACGATCAGGACCAGGGGAACTGAAATTTTACTGAATGATAAAGCCGTATTCTTAAAAGGAATTTCCATACATGAAGAAAAGCCGCTGCAGGGAGGCAGGGGCAACAGCCTTGATGACGCAAGGCAGCTCCTTTCATGGGCCCGGGAAATGGGATGTAATTTTGTTCGCTTAGCGCACTATCCCCATAATGAACATATGGTGAGATTGGCCGATGAGATGGGGTTTTTGGTGTGGGAAGAAAATCCGGTCTACTGGACGATCTCATGGGATAATCCAAATACGTATGCCAATGCCGCTCAACAACTCACCGAGCTTATCACCAGGGATAAGAACAGAGCTTCAGTCATTATCTGGTCTATGGCAAACGAGACGCCCTCAAGTGATTCCAGGAATGACTTCCTTACTAATCTTTCAGTATTGGCCCGGGAAAAAGACCCTTCCCGACTCATAAGTGCAGCGCTTGAGCAAGGCCGGGTGAATAACAATCCGTTAATACGTACTATTGATGATCCCTTTGCCTCTGTCGTAGATATTCTCAGTTTTAATCAATACATCGGTTGGTACGAGGGGCTTCCCGATAAACTGGCAAAAATAAGTTGGAGAATAGAACACGATAAACCTGTTTTGATCTCGGAATTCGGAGCTGGGGCCAAATACGGCCTGCACGGAGATAAATTAACGCGATGGACTGAAGAATACCAGGAATTTCTCTATGAAGAGACTTTAAAAATGCTTGAGGCCATCCCCCAACTTCAGGGCATGTCTCCGTGGATACTTGTCGATTTCAGATCCCCCGGAGGGTTCTTCCGGGAATACAGGATAGATGGAATAGAAAAGGCTTAATTTCAGAGAAAGGAAATAAGAAAAAGGCTTTTTACACCCTTCAAAAATACTACCATTCCAAAGACTAAGACCTTGATACTCCTCTCGCAAATTCTGGTAGTTTTCTTCGGGATTTTTTTGATTACGGTAGGTTTTCTGATGTTGCTTACCCCAAACCGGATTTGGAGGATTTTAAATAAAGCGGCCAGCACCCCTCTGATCCACTTTGGTGAATTGTCTTTGCGAATGATTCCGGCTGCAGGATTGATCATCTATGCCCCTCATTCAACATTTCCCGATATTCTCCAGATCCTTGGCTGGTTTATGCTGGCAACATCAATAATCCTTATGCTTTTACCCAGAGCCTGGCATTATGCATACGCTCAAAAGTGCGCAAATATGCTGTCACCCTATACCATCAGGCTTATCGCCCCACTCTCTTTTGCATTTGGCGGTTTTGTTCTCTTTGCCTGCTTATAATCTATTTGGAATTAATCATTGTGCATCCTCAATGATGGCTTCCACCACCTCAGGATTCAACAAGGTACTTATGTCGCCCAGATTGGAGGTATCCCCGGAAGCAATTTTACGTAAAATACGCCGCATAATCTTCCCGCTTCGTGTCTTGGGCAAGCCGGGAACAAACTGAATTTTATCGAGCTTTGCAATGGGACCGATATGCTCTGTGATCTGCTGATTGATTTCCTTCCGAAGGTTCTCCTGTTTTCTGGATTCCCCTATCTCTTTAAGTATTACAAAACCATAGAGGGCGTTGCCCTTAATATCGTGGGGGAAACCCACAATGGCCGATTCGGCAACCGCAGGATGTTCATTGATGGCATCTTCAATGGGAGCTGTCCCAAGATTATGTCCAGACACGATGATCACATCGTCTACCCTGCCGGTTATCCTGTAATAACCTACGGCATCTCTTTTGGCTCCGTCTCCGGTAAAATACTTGTTATCATAGGCAGAAAAATAGGTGTCGAAGTACCGTTTATGATCTCCCCAAATAGTTCGGGCCATTGAGGGCCAGGGAAACTTGATACACAGTCGGCCTTCTACCTGATTTCCCTTTAATTCCTCACCTTTCTCATCCATCAAAGCCAGCTGAACCCCTATAAATGGCAGGGTAGCAAAGGTGGGCGTAGTTGGCGTTACGTATGGAATGGGAGAAATCATTATCCCGCCGGTTTCTGTTTGCCACCAGGTATCAACAATCGGACTTTTATGTTTTCCGATGTTATTGTTATACCAATGCCAGGCCTCTTCGTTGATTGGCTCACCTACTGTCCCAAGTACCTTTAGCGAACTGAGGTCGTGTTTGTCTACATAGTCGAGACTCTCTTTTGCAAGTGCCCTTATGGCTGTAGGGGCCGTATAAAACTGGTTTACTTTGTGTTTTTCCACAATCTGCCAGAATCGGCCATAGTGCGGATAGGTAGGCACCCCTTCAAACATTACCGTAGTTGCCCCATTCGCCAATGGGCCGTAGACGATATAAGAATGTCCTGTAATCCAACCAATATCTGCGGTGCACCAGTACACGTCATTTTCCTGATACTTAAAAATATTCTTAAACGTATAGGCTGTATAGACCATATATCCAGCACTACTATGTACCATGCCTTTAGGTTTTCCTGTGGATCCGGAAGTATAAAGAATAAACAAGGGATCTTCCGCGTCCATCACTTCGGCGGTATAGGTGGCCTTGGCTTTATCCAACAAAGGCTGCAACCATTGATCCCTGCCCTGTTTCATTTTTACTTCTGAATTGATTCGCTTCGCCACAAGAACCGAGTGCACACCCTTACATTCTTCCAAAGCTAAATCCACAATACCCTTGAGGTCTATGGTCTTGGATCCCCTGAAAGAACCATCAGACGTAATGACCATTTTACAATCACTGTCGTTGATCCTGGTGGAAAGTGCCTGAGCCGAAAATCCGGCAAATACTACGGAATGCACGGCTCCTATCCTTGCACACGCAAGGACCGAAACGGCTAGTTCCGGGATCATAGGCAAATATATACATACTCTGTCCCCTTTCTTTACCCCTTTATCCTTAAGGACATTGGCCATTTTACAAACCCTGCTATAAAGCTCGTTGTAAGTGATATGTTGGGCTTTTTCCTTAGGGTCATTCGGCTCAAACAAAATGGCCGTCTTATCTCCCCTGATATGGAGGTGCCTGTCAATACAATTCTCGGTAATATTCAACTTAGCATTTTCGAACCATGTGACTTCGGGTTTGGAAAAATCCCATTGTAATACTTTCGTCCAGCGTTTCCTCCAGACAAAGTGTTCTTCTGCTATCTCTTCCCAAAATGTTTCAGGCTCACGAACAGATTTTCGATAGAGCTGAAAATACTCTTCCAGATTTTTAATGCTATAATTACTCATAGTCTTCTATTTAATTTGATCTCCCTCCCCCTTTTGGCAAACGGATGTTTTCAACTATTTCCTGTACCTCAATCGGAGGATCCTCGAAGAAAGCAGAGACAGAGAGGGATACTATAAAATTAAGCAACATCGCCACAGTTCCAAAACCTTCAGGAGAAATTCCGAACCACCAGTCAGATGAATTGCCGCCGCCAAACATATCAAACTTAAATCTCAGCATATAGTACAGCATAATGGCTATCCCTGCAACCATTCCGGCAGTAGCTCCTTCCTTGTTCATTTTTTTATAAAAAATTCCCAGTATGATTGCGGGAAAGAAAGAAGCTGCTGCGAGCCCGAAGGCTAATGCCACAGTAGCGGCTACAAAATCGGGTGGATTAATACCAAAGTATCCTGCTATACATACCGCTATAACGGCAGAAATCCTTGCCAGAACAAGTTCGTATTTATCAGAAATATCTGGCTTCCATTGCTTTTTAATAAGATCATGGGAAATAGCCGTGGAAATAACCAGTAACAGGCCTGCAGCAGTTGAGAGTGCTGCTGCGAGTCCGCCGGCCGCAACCAGGGCGATCACCCAATTGGGCAGATTGGCTATTTCGGGATTTGCCAGGACCGTAATATCAGGGTCTACTGTAAGCTCATTCTTATCAGGATCTCCCACATACTGTATTCGTCCGTCCTGATTTTTATCATCAAAGACAATTAAGCCTGTGGTTTCCCATTTCCGAAACCATTCCGGCATTTCATCGTACGGTTGGTCACTAACGGTTTCTATGAGATTCGTTCGCGCAAAAACTGCGACCGCCGGAGCTGTTGTATATAGAATAGCGATAAAAAGCAGGGCATAGCCTGCTGATTTCCTGGCATCCCGAACATTGGGAACGGTAAAAAAGCGTACGATCACGTGGGGTAAACCCGCGGTTCCTACCATCAGAGCAGCGGTGATACAAAAAATGTCTATTGTCGATTTGGAGCCATCCGTATATGCGGTAAAACCAAGGGCTTCGGAGAGGCCATCCAATTTATCCAGAAGGGAAATTTCTTCTCCCAATACCTGGGCACCCATTCCCAATTGTGGGACGGGATTTCCCGTCATTTGAATGGAAATAAAAATTGCAGGAACCATGAAGGCAAAGATCAGAACGCAATATTGTGCTACCTGCGTATACGTAATCCCCTTCATTCCCCCGAGTACCGCATAAAACAAAACGATGATCATCCCTATGATCACCCCGGTATTTATAGGTACTTCAAGGAATCGGGAAAATACCAGTCCAACTCCTCTCATCTGTCCTGCTACGTATGTAAAGGAAACCAGGAGGGCACAAATAACAGCAACTGTTCTTGTTATATTAGAATAGTAGCGATCCCCTATAAAGTCGGGTACCGTAAATTTTCCAAATTTTCTCAGGTAAGGAGCGAGAAGAAGGGCGAGTAGAACGTATCCTCCCGTCCAGCCCATCAAATAAACGGACCCGTCGTAGCCGGTGAAAGACAGCAGGCCGGCCATCCCTAAAAAGGAGGCTGCAGACATCCAATCGGCTGCCGTTGCTAAACCGTTAGCCAGCGCTGGCACATGACCCCCGGCGATATAAAAGTCGCTGGTAGAAGCAGCCCTCGACCAGATTGCGATCCCGATATAAAGCGAAAATGAAATGACGACCAGAAGGAGCGTCCAACTCTGTACGTCCATACTTTAATTTAATTTAAGGGTCTCATTTGTCATTATATCCGTATTTCTTATCGAGCTTATTCATAAGGATAACATATACAAAAATGAGGAGCACGAAGACATAGATTGCGCCTTGCTGTGCAAACCAGAAACCAAGGCCAAAACCGCCTATTTTAAATGTATTGAGGAAGTCCTTGAAGAGAATTCCCGCTCCAAAAGACACAACAAACCAAACAGAGAGTAATATCAATAGATATTTCAGGTTCTCTTTCCAGTATGCTTTTGCCTTCTGCTGAGGGTTTTCCATGGTCGTATTCTATTCTGGACAAGGAACAAAATACTAAATAAAAAGGGATTAGAAGATGTGATCAGCAGCTAAACTTGTTCGATACCTGAGGTAACCTACTGGCCCAGGGGAATCGCTTGAAATTCCTGTATTTCGTCTGCCGTACATCTAAGGCTTATTTCAATAGGGTTGCAGCAGACTTCACAGTCCTCAACATAAGTCTGGGAGGTTACAGAAGTATCGAGCAACATAGAAATCTCCTCCCAGCAGTATGGACATTGAAAGAAGTGCTCAAGCATAATTCCAATTAAAGTTCTACGTTTAAAAGTTGACCCGTTAGCTGAAGGAGTTGCAATTCTGCAAGCTTAGCATCGTATTTTGCAAGATTCTTGTTCGTAAGGGCATTCAGGAGGTTGATCTGTGCCTGTCGGAATTCTATGGAAGTGATCCGACCCAATTGAAACTGTTCCCTGGATCGATCAAAGTTATTCTCATTAGTGATCACGTTTTGCTCCTGTATGGCGTAGATATTTAGTCTGTTCTCATAAAAATCCAAAGCATTGAGGATATCCCTGTCTACCTCGAGCTCTACTTGTTTTTTAAGTAATTCCTGATTCTTAAAAGCGATTTTAGCATTCTTTACCCGAACCGCTGTTCCACCGCCGTCAAAGAGATTCCAGGTTAACCGAGCCCCTAAATTAAGATTATAGGTAGTATTATTAACGCCTGGGAAGAAGGCCGAGGCGGCACTTTGATTGAGATTCCATCCGTAAGACCCTGTAAGGCCAATATTTGGTAAATATCCACTTCTACTCACCTTGATGTCATAATCATTGATCATCAAGTTTTTCTCAGTTTGTAGGATGGCAACGTTATTCTGTTTTGCCTGTGAAACATATTCATCCAGTTTCAGACTCGGGATAAAGGTCACCACCGTATCTACTTCAAAAACTTCATTTAAACTCTGGTTGAGGACTACGTTGAGGTCTCTTTTGGTGTTAGCTAGTTGTTGTTTTGCATTAAGTAGATTGATACTGTCATTAGTAACATCAACCTGGGCGTTTAAAATATCTAACTTTGTATTTTGCCCGTATTCAAAAGCGTACTCTGCTCTTGTAATCCTGTCCTTGGAAATCTCCAAAGCCTGTTTAAAGACATAGACATTCTCCGTTAAACGAGCCACTTCAAAGTACACGCTCAACAGCTGGAGTATAGTATTTTCAATTGTTTCCCTGGCCTGTAGCTCTGATAGCTGATACTGTTCCTTCAGGCTTTTGTAATTATAGAATCGCCCAAGGCCGTCAAATAGGGTATAATCTAAGGTAAGGCCCGAATCATATCGCTGTGCCTCAGCCTGGTCGATGATCACATCTGGTCTCGGGTCTCCGTTTTCGAGAAATTGGCCCGGGAATTCAATGGTGGAGTCATCCCTATTGTAGGATGCCCCAGCACTTGCTGAAAGAACGGGAAGAAAACCTGAATTCAGGATACTTTGGTTATTGTCAGCAATCTCTACTTGGTTTCTGGCCACCTGAATCCCAAAGTTATTCTCAAGTGCCAGATTAACCGCTTCCTGTTTGGAAAGGGCAGGTTCCTGAGCACTTAGTTGTAATGCTCCAATAATCGATATCAGGAGCAGGAAGGTGAGGTAACTTCTTTTCATTAATCTGTTTCTTCTGTTTCGACCTGCTTTTTCTTATTTCGCCTCGATTTAAGCTCTGGTATTACCGGTACTTTACCGTTGGTCGCCATGTCTAGTTTCTCTTTGAGTTTTGATTCCTGAACCTGCTCCTTAATTACACGCTCTACAGCTTCCTTTTCTACTTTTTCACCTGTTTTCAGCCAGGCAATATTGGCTTTGGCGGTGTTGATAGAAGAAAGAAGTAAAGGCAATAATAAAAGGGTAAGAACCGTGGCGATTCCTATTCCATAGGAGATAGATATTGCCATAGGTTTCAGGAACTGTGCTTGCCTGCTTTTCTCCAGCAAGAGCGGAGCCAGTCCGGCTATGGTAGTCAGAGAGGTCAGAAATATTGCCCTGAACCTCGATTTACCCGCTTCGTACAAAGCATCATCAAACTTCATTCCCGCCCTTAAATACGAATTGAATTTACCGATCAGGACCAGTCCGTCATTCACCATAATTCCTATCAAAGCAATTATCCCAAGGGCAGAAAGTACATTTATAGGGAAGCCGTGAATATAATGGCCCCAGGCAACCCCAATGACACTGAACGGGATCATGGATAAGAGGATAACTGGCTGACTATACGAACGAAAGGTGAAGGCGATCACCGCGAAGATCAGGAATAGCACCACCGGAAACACCTTGTTTGCAGAACTGGAAAGTTTTTGCGCCTCCCGGTTCTGTCCTTCATAGGAAACGGACAAGGCAGGATATTTAGCCAGTAGATCAGGGATAAAATTTCTTTGTACATCCAAAAGTATATCCGTAGCACTCTCGTTTGGATTTTCCAGATCAGCCTCTACCCTAATTTCTCGTTGTCCATCTAAATGACTGATAGATTCGTCACCCCTGGCAATAGAATACGTGGCGATTTCAGAAAATGGTACCCGCTGCCCGGTTGGGGTGAGTATCCTCATGTCATCCAGGTCTGAGATTGATGATCTGTTCGATTTATCGTAACGCACCCACACTCTGATCTCGTCTTGCCCTCTTTGGAATCGCTGGGCCTGAACTCCAAAAAATCCTGACCTAACCTGACTCATAACTTCCTGCAGGTTCAGGCCTAAAGCGTAGGCGTTTTCCTTTAGTTCTATATCCAGTTCCTTGATGCCTTCCGGATCTGTATCTGTTATATCCCGTAATTTTGAATTGCCCTCCAGGTAGGCGCGTAATTCTTCTTTGGCATCTTCCAGTTGTTTATTGTCATTCCCTAAAAGAGCAATGGATACCGGACTTCCTCCAAAATTACCTCCTGATCCAAAAGTAAGTCGCTCAACCCCGTAAACTTCGCCAACCTCTTCCCTAATGGCATTGGTGATTTCTGGAGAGGGAAAATCGCGTTCCTCACCCGGCAGAAGATTTACACTGAGAGAAGCCTTATTATTACCGGGGCCCACTCGTTTAATTATATTTTCAACGACTTGCAAATTGCCGGTTTGCCTTGCCGTAAAATCGTCATTTACCCTCCAGGCAGCGGCCTCCACCCTGGAAATAATATCATCGGTGATCTCCGGATTTGTTCCTTCCGGCATGAGAAGATCTATACTCACCCTGTCACTGGCTACACTGGGAAAGATGGTCACCCTAACAATACCTGACATAATAGAGGCTACGGTGATGACCAGCAGGCTCGTAAAAATCGAAAAGCTGATAAATCTGTGATTAAGAACAAAATGTAAGGCCGGACTGTATAGTTTATCCCGCAGATAACTCATCACCCTGTCTCCCACTTTGTTGAACGTCCGGAGTTTGGTAAGGAATCTATCGATCCCTTTCTGGTTTGCTAATTCCTCAGGACTCTGGCGTACCAGGGCCTTGGAATGGGCAATATGAGCCGGGAGAATAATCAGGGCTTCAAATAATGACACGATCAAGGTCAGAATCACTACGGTAGAAACCTCCCCAAAAAACTCACCAATCCGACTATCTAAAAACAGGAAGGTAGAAAAGGCAAGGATAGTTGTAATAATCGCAGATAGAATCGGTGGAATCACTTCCATGGTCCCGTCTATAGCAGCCTGAACCGGAGATTTTCCTTTTTCGTAGTGTTGATATATGTTTTCCGAGATCACAATACCATCATCTACCAGTATCCCTATGACAATGATCATCCCAAACAAGGAGAGGATGTTGATCGTAACCGAAAACATTCCTGCAAAAATGAACATTCCGAGAAACGAAATCGGCAGGCCAAAGGCCACCCAGAAAGCGAGTCGGGTATTCAGGAAAAACGAAAGAAAAATAAGGACTAAAAGTATCCCTATCGCACCGTTCTCTATAAGTAAGGCCGTCCTTTGCTTTAGAGAAATTGAAGCGTCTGAAACAACGTCTAACTTAACATTATTATGCGTGGCGTTGTAATTCTCTATGTAGGCGTTTATTTTTTCCGCCGTAGGAATAAGATCCTCGCTGTTGGTATTACTTACCTGAACATTTACAGAAAGGTTGCCATTGAAATAGGATACATTGGGCGTTTCGGAGAAGCGATCCCTGACTTCCGCAACATCACTAAGTCGAATGATATTCCCCGAAGCATCGGAACGAACAACAAGGTTGTTTAATTCATCCCCGTAATACGATCGGTTTTTGGCCCTAATCAGGTAATCTTCCTGCTCAGTCTTAATCTCACCTCCGGTAGATAATATATTGCTTCTGCCAACTGCCTGTGCCACTTCCTGAAAACTGAGATTGTAAGCGAGAAGATCGCTTTCTCTTACGGCAATTTCTATTTCCTCTTCAGGATAACCTGAGATCTCAATCTGTGAAATACCGTCCATCGCCCTCAGATCGTATTCAATCTTACGCGTTATCTGTTTGAGATTGGCCAAAGAAATTCCCTTTCCATTTACAGCAAAACTGATCGTCGGTCTTATGGATTCCTGTTTAGCCACCACCAGGGGTTCCATCCCACCGGGAAAGTTCGGAACGCGGTCTACTGCATTTTTAACCTCGGTAAGAATCACATCGATATCTTCATCAGAATCGATTTCTACGGTAATACTTCCCCCATTCTCCCTGGATGTGGAAGTCACCCTTTCAATCCCTACAAGACCCTTGAGGTTGTCCTCAATTTTTAATACCACACCTTCTTCTATCTCCAGAGGTGCTGCGCCAGGGTAGTTGACACTTATAGTTATCGTCTGAGAATCAATGAGCGGAAAAAAAGAAGATCGCATTCGCAAAGCCCCCACGATTCCAAATACCACAAATGCCAGGATGAACACATTTACTGCGACATCAAACCGTATGAAATAACCAATGATTTTGCGCATTTTATGGAAGTTGATTGAAATTGGTAGCAGAAGCCATATTAGTGGTGTCCCTGTACGTTTTCACAACCATACCGGCGTAAGCACCGGGTACGGGCCTGGATAATATTACAGTACCATCCTCAATATCGTTCAGAACTGCAGTCTTATCGGAAAAATAAACCGGCCTAACAGTCAGTACGTCCAAAATACTATCCCGGACGATAAAGATTTCCTTCTGGTCATTTAATAACTTCCTGGAAATTTCGAATGCATTTTCTTCACTTCGACCTTCTATCCTCGCTTCCAGATACATGCCTTCCTTAACACGGGGATCTTCCACATCAATAAAAACAGAAACGGTCTGAGACTCCTGATTAACTGAGGCATTGATCCTCGCCACCTTCCCCACAAAATCCTGAGTCCCTTCCAGGTTTTTCAGGTCTACTTCTTCCCCAACCTTGAGAAAGTCGCTGTAAGACTTATTTACAGCTACCTGCAGTTCATAAATCTTTGGGTTGATGAACTCACCCAGTTTCTGGCCCGGGCGTATAAGACTACCTTCGGTTACCAATGCTTCTGTGAGAACTCCGTTAAACGGGGCCCTTAAAATATATTTCGACAACCTTCTTTCGAGGTTTTTAACGTTGTAATAGGTAGTCACTATGTTCCTTCCGCTGATAAAATACCGCTCTTTTTCTGTGGTGATCTCAGGGAGTTCCGGCGTTCTGTTTTCAAGGTCGAATCCCGAAAGGTAAGCCTGCCACTTCGGGTACACCTCAGGATAGTCTAAACGCAGATCGGGCATAGCTGCTGTAATGAGATTGTAGAGATTACTTTTCGCACTCTGCACCGAGGCCGCGTATTCATCGGCATCAATTCGCATCAGAATTTCTCCGGTTCTGAAAGCCTGGCCAGGTTTAAACGGATAAGCGCTATATCTGAAGATTCCCTGCACTTCAGAATAAAGTTCAACTCTTTCTTTCGCAGCGAGGTTTCCGTTAGCAGGAATAACTATGGGAATTGTACTATTGACAACAGTATCTACGAACACCGTTTTAATTTCTTTGGGCGCTGAGGGCCTTTTAACCTCTTCTGCAGATACAAGCAGATAAGCCACGTAAATGGCCAGGGCCAAAATAACTACTCCGAGGGAGTAGAGGATCGTTTTTCTCATTAGGTGTTGGTAACTATGGTTAAATGAAGGACAAAACTATCGATTTGTTAAGTTGGGCTGAGTTAAATAAAACCTAAAGTGTTAAAATCCACTTCCCTGATAATCAATAAAAAAGAGGTGTAAGTACACCTCTTTTTCGACAGCTAACCAACTTAAAATTGACTATTTATGATCAGGATCAATATCCTGATCGTTAAATTTCGTATCTACCACACGGGTTTTCTTAAAGTCGATCTCCTTAAAGTTCAACTTAGCATCTTTTTTGTCGTAATCAAAGACCAGGAATTGTTTTGTATTCATCCCTTCCAGATTCTTGAGGGAATTGAATTTATTGTTTTGTATCTGCAGGATTTCCAGCCTGGCTAACTGACTGAATTCTCTAGGAATCTCCCCGTCCAATTGATTATTAGCAAGGATGAGTTCTTTGAGTTCTACCAATTGTCCGAATTGTCTGGGAATAGATCCTTCGAGCGTGTTCTCAAAAAGTCCAAGGCTTTCCAAATTGGTCAATTTCCCCAATGCTTCGGGAATTGCTCCTTTAAGGTTATTACTAGAAAGATTAAGTATCCTCAATCGGCTTAACTGCCCCATACTTTCAGGGATACTTCCTGAAAAGAAGTTATTAAATGCTGTTAATTCTTTCAGGTTGGTTAAATCGCCAAGAGATTCGGGCAACTCACCTTTAAACCTGTTCATCTCTATTTTAAGTACCTCGAGCTTCTCCATTTGAGCTATTGTCTCAGGTAATTCACCTGTAAGCCCATTAAAAGCTAGATTGAGCACTTTGAGATGAGATAACTTAGACAGTGATACCGGCAGAGTACCCTTGAGATTATTCCTGAACAAGTTGATTTCCACTACATGACCATCTGCTACCTTTACCCCATACCAGGTTTCAACCGGGGAGGATAAATCCCAGGTTTTCACCCATTCTTGTCCGTTAGTACTTTCGTAAAGATCCTGAAGGGCTTTAAATTCTCCTTTTGAAACCTTTGCGGTCGCCAGGAAGCTAAAGCTCAACATGAACAGGGAAAGGAATAGTGTTTTTTTCATTATATATTTCTTTTCAACATACATCCTGTTGACTTACAACAAATCTGATAAATGAATTAAGAATTACCCTACAAATATAGTTGAAAGTAGAGATTAGTAACTTATTTTTCCGACGAACGGCTCTAATTTGTTGTGAAACCCTGAAATTTTGTTGTCAAACAAAAAGTGGATTACAAAATACCTCTGCCGCCTTAGTCTTCAAGCTGTAGGGTAAGTTCTTCCCATTGCTCCATAAGCGATTCGAGCTGTTTTTTCTTTTTTTGGTACTGATCAAAAAAATTGGGCTGGGCTATGGTTTGGTCATAGTTCATCAGCAGATCGTGATCGATCTCCGAAATTTCCTTTTCCAGACCACTTATTTTACTTTCTACCTGACTCAGCTTATTCTTCAGGGTTTTTAATTTTTTCTGATCCCGATAAGGTTTCTGAGACTTTTCTGCGGGCTTTTCATTTTTCTTCTGTTCCGATTTCTTTTCGATAGCCCTGAAATCATTTGCTTTTCGTTCCTCAAGAAAATAATTGATGTCTCCCAGGTACTCCTTGATCTTCCTGTCCTTAAATTCGTAGACCCTATTGGTAAGCCCCTGTAGAAAATCCCTGTCGTGAGAGACCACGATCAAGGTCCCCTGAAAATTGATCAGGGCTTGTTTTAATACGTTCTTTGATGCAATATCCAGATGGTTGGTAGGTTCATCCATCACCAGGACATTGAAGGGCTGCAATAGCATTTTAGCCAGTGCCAGCCTGTTGCGTTCACCCCCCGAAAGTACCTTGACGTATTTCTCCACTTCATCTCCGCTAAAGAGAAAGGACCCCAAAATGTCCCTTACCTTGCTTCGGTTGGTCTCATTGGCCGCATCAATCATGGTATCGAGTACCGTTTTATTCCCTTCGAGGTATTCGGCCTGATTCTGGGCGAAATAACCAATTTGCACATTGTGCCCCAATTTAAGCTGCCCCTGGTAATCGATCTCTTCCACCATTATTTTAGCCAGGGTGGTCTTGCCCTGCCCATTCTGACCTACAAATGCCGTTTTGCTATCGCGTTCAATAAGCAGGTTAATATCATTCAAAACCTCCTTATTACCATAGTGTTTGGTAATCCCATTCATTTCGGCAACCACCTTCCCCGGAGTAACGGAAACAGGAAAACTCAGTTTTAAAACGCTTTATCTGTTTGATCCACTTCAATTCGGTCCATCCGATCTAGCTTCTTGATCAGGGATTGAGCCATGGATGCTTTTGAAGCCTTGGCCCGAAACTTCTCTATGAGTCGCTCTGCCTGTTGTATTTCCCTTTCCTGATTTTTCTGTGCATTGAGTTGCTGCTCCCTGATCTCTTCGCGAAGCACGAGAAATTGGGAATAGGGCTTGTTGTAGTCATAAATGCGACCCAGGGAGATCTCTATCGTACGGTTGGTGACATTGTCTAGGAACATTTTATCGTGCGAAACAATTACAACTGCCCCAGGAAAATTTGTAAGGAATTGTTCGAGCCAGATGATCGACTCAATGTCGAGGTGGTTGGTAGGCTCATCGAGTAAAAGAACATCGTTGCTCTGCAATAAGAGCTTGGCCAATTCAATCCGCATTCGCCAGCCGCCGGAAAAGGTATTGGTCTTTTTATTAAAGTCTTCCCGCTTAAAGCCTAATCCAAGAAGGATTTTCTCTGTTTCGCCCTGATAATTGTATCCCCCAGGATCTCATACCGGTGCGTATAGTCGTTCAGATCCACCATCAATTGATGATATCCCTCACTTTCGTAATCTGTGCGTTCTGCCAGTTGCTCATTGATATGTGCCAGACCGGCTTCTACTTTCTGCAATTCTTTGAATGCCTTGTAGGCCTCTTCCAATACGGATTGTCCCTCCTCAAACTCTATATCCTGTCTGAGAAATCCGATACGCAGTTCCTTGTCTGAAGCTAAGGTGCCTGTATCGGGAGCTACGTCCTTTGCCAGCAATTTCAGCAGCGTAGATTTTCCCGCTCCGTTTTTTCCTATGAGTCCGGCCCGGTCTCCCGGGTTAAGGCGAAAGGATATCTCCTCAAAGAGAATTTCCCCTGAGAATGAAACAGAAAGATTGTGGACGTTTAACATGAATGTAACCCGGTTTACAGTGTATCGATGACAAAAAAGTATCTTTGCCAAAAGTTTTGCAAATGTTTAAAAAAGGAAGCAAACTCTACAGCATTTTAACAGGAAGTTGCCCAAAGTGCCATATGGAAAGTATGTACAAGGTGCAGAATCCATACCTCATAGGATCTATTTTTGAAATGAACGAGCGATGTTCACATTGCAAGACAAAGTACAAAATAGAACCTTCCTTTTTTTACGGCGCCATGTATGTGAGTTATGCCGTTGGTATTGCTTTTGCGACGGCGGCTTTTGTGATTGCCTTTCTTATATTCGAAGCCAGCCTGCTCCATACTTTTATCAGCATCGTAATTACACTTATTGTATTTCTCCCGGTCATCATCCGTCTCTCCAGGAATATCTGGATCAATATATTTATGAATTACGATCCCAAGGCAGTAGTTGAGTCTTAGCCTCTCCCAAAGCGTTTTTTGAATCTTTTAATATCCATTTCGGCAGGGAGCTCTGCTTGATTCTCGATATAGTTGTACAAGGCTTTTGAAGCATAAGGAGCGATCATAACCCCGCGGGAACCAAAGCCATTGAGAATATACAGTGATGGAAAATGAGGATGTTGCCCAACCAGCGGCCTTCTGTCTCCCGTCGTCGGCCTGATTCCGGCGAGTTGGTCCACTACTTCGTAATCACATTTTAAAAATGACTTTAATTTGACTTCAAGTTCTTCTCTTGCTTCCGTTGTGGGTTTGTTTGTCTTGTCCTCTCTTTTGTAAGTGGCTCCAACGCGATAAATGTGATTTCCCTGAGGAATGAGAAATACGGGAGACTTAATAATATGGGTTTCCTTGAGATCGGGAGCCTTGATCATCAGGTACTCTCCTTTGGAACCAATTAAGGGAAGGCAATTAAAGTAGGGATTTTGCTTCAGGCCAAAGCCCAGGGCAAAGACGAGGTGCTTTGCTTTTATATTTTTGTAAAGAAGATGATCTTCCCTGAACGCTAAAGAATTAAATTCAAACGATTCTTCCCGGAGCAAGTTACGATCGAGAAGATAGTTTCTGTAGCTTCTTTGTAAGAGTTTTGTGTCGACCCTTCCCGTTCTCAAAACTTCTCCATAGCTGTGCTGCGCTTCAATAGCAGCATTGGTATTGGGGATCAGCGAAGTAGACATCAGTGGTTCAAGACCCGGTTTATCAGAAGCTTCAAACCATTGGTTTTGTTCTGCAATGCTCGTAAACCTTCGCAGTACCCGGAGTGGATGATCTAATTGAACACCCAATTTTTCTTCAAGACCGGCATAAAATTGGGGCAGGAGTGCAAGTTGTTCGTGGGCCTTCCAGGACAAGGTAAATCTCTTAAGTGTAACCGGGTTGTACAACCCGCCTGCCACCGTTGAGGCTTTTTGGGATTTATCACTGACAACAATAAACGATTTCCCCCCTTGCTCCAGGGTTTCGCAAAATGAGATTCCAGCCAAACCAAGGCCAACTACCAGGTAATCTACCATGGTACAAAAATAAAAAACGCCGCTTCAAAAAGCGGCGTTTCCATTTTATAATTGAATTGGAATACTAAAGGATATTCTAATAGGCCCACATATCCTGTTCCCTGTCTCTGATCGCTTCTTTTATGCGATTAGATTCCAGTAGTTGGAACAAGGCGTTATCCGCGATGTAGTCATTTATTTCGCGATCTCCATGGACATTGTCTTCCCTGTAGATCGTAGCATTAAACCTTCTTGCATTCAGCAACATATCATAGGAGATAGGTTGGGCTGAATTCCGTTGGTTAAACACCTTTGACTCGTGAAGGATCTTCCTGGCACTTGGAAACCAAACCCAGAACAGTTCTACCTTATTGTCGGCAGCATTCATAGATTCGTCATCCACGAAGTTAACATCGGGAGCTACCGGGGCAATCCCCAGGAGTCGATACTTCAATTCTCCCTGGCGCTTGTCAAAATACCAGATCCCTTTAATTCGATACTCTTCAATGTCAGCGGCAGTTATATCTCTCCTGTTTACATATTCAGGGGAGAGTTGTTCACCGGCGTTGATTTGCTCATATCCGAGATCCGTGGTATCTATCCTTGTCAGCGTTGCTTTAAGATCCTCAAACTTCCTTTTTTCGGTAAAGTAAGAATCCACATAAACATCTGTCAATTTGCCGTTCTTGATGTTCTTTAAAAAAACATCGTAAAGCGATCGCCTGTCGGCTCCGATATCAATAGTATCGGTAGGATAGTAGAGTGGGAAATTTACCCGCTCATCAAGATCGATCACCTCCCATATGGTCTTAGACCAGAGAATATCCCTGTCGTCTACATAACCATAATCCAGAGGAACATCATCATCCATCGCCAACTGGTTTGCTGTCTTCTTACCGATATCCTGTGGCTTTTTGGCATTTAAAATATTTGCCTGGGCCATGATTGAAATCGGGAGCAGAGAAACGGCACCAACTAGTATTACATTCTTCCAATTCATAAAATTCAATTTTACTAACAATTCTTAGTTTGTGATCTCCACAATTACAGGAGATACTCTCTTAAGCTTATACGTTTTGTTGTTTGTGATGTAAGCTTCAATATCAAAGATCTGAACCGCATCACCTCTTTTCGCTCTTTTAAGGGCAGATTTACCTCTGCTGTCAAGCTTATTACCTTTAACAACCACAGTAGGCTGTCCTGGTACTTTGAATTTAAATCCGCTTACGGCGAGGTTCAGGTCAAAGTCGAAATCTTCCAACAAGGCACCGATAGTAGCGATCTCAAGGTTACGCCTTGGCATCTTTGCACTTCCGGATTCTCCTCTTACAGAACCTGCAGGTCTTGGAATATCCTTAATCCTAAAGGTTGCAGGAGTAGTGATTCGCTTTCCATCAGGCAAGACACCAGAAGCATTAATAGTTACTTCACGTCCTTTACCGGGGTTCATTACGAACTTACTTCCAGAAACTCTTTTTAATCCTGTCGCACTCGCAGACACTTTATTATCAGGAATACCGGGAATAGAGATTGTCATTGGGTTGGCTACACCTCGGTAAACCACGTTCATCTTATCTGCTGAAATTACAGCCGAATTAGGCATGGTAATCGTTGCAAATGTTGACGAGACAGGTACTTCGGTACGCTCTCCATCCTGAATAAAGACCAGGTTCCCTTCGATCTTGTGATCTCCGGCAGCACCGGCACTTACCAGTAACTTTACCTGTCCTTCGTTGATCTCGTAGTCCTTCCCTTCAACCAGGGTTCTTCCATCGAGCTTCAGATTGACCTCGTTAGGTCTTGTCGTTGCATCTTTACGACCAAGGACGATTGCTCCTGCAAATTTTTCGCCGGTGTAGAAAGCAGATTTTTCCTGCTCCAACAAGGTGGTGTAATTTGTCATGGAAACTTCAGAGGTTAACTGACCCTGAAGCATTGCTTTTAAAGCATCTTCTTCAGTCGACTTAATATCCGCCTGTAACTTACTCAGGTTAGCCAAAGAAGCTACCAGAGGATATCCTTCATAATGGTAATTAATCCAATCTACCTTTACACCATCTCTTCTTTCTACCTTACCATTTGCGTCTCCGGTTTGGAATCGCGAGGCTACAGCATCCCGAACTTCTGTAAAGTTCTCCGGTAAGAGTGCAGTGATCTGGGTTTTGTAATCGTTGATCCTTTTAAGGAATTCCTTTCCTTCCGGTGCAAGGTTGTCGCCCTGGAAGAATTTCTGGTCTAACCAATCCGACTTATCCATAACAACATAGTCTTTTGGATCGTCTAATTCTTTGGTCATTGACGTCTTGAGGTTTTCGATGTATTCGAAATAGTCCTGAGACAATTCCTTAATCTTAACAGCGTCTTTGTACAAGGGGCCAAATTTCTCCTCGTTCTCAGAAGCCTTTGTTTCTAATCCACTGAGGAAGGCCATATTGGTCTCTGTGGTTTTTTCGTTAGAAGCTTCAAACTTTTCATTCATTAATCCGAATGCAGCCAGAACTTCTTTACTCATATTGAGCGCCAGCATTGCGATAAAGATCAAATACATTAAGTTGATCATCTTCTGACGCGGTGTTGCTTTTCCTGATGCCATGTTTTTCTAATTAGTTTTGATTTGTAACTTGATTTGGGTTATTGGTTCGCGACTAATTAGTTCTTACTCATGGCAGATAACATACCGCCATATACACCATTTAAAGATGAGAGGTTAGAGGCCAATGATTCCATTTGATCTTTGAGAGCACCTGCATTCTGAACTACTTCTTCGTTAATAGAAGCTTGTCTGCTGGCACTTTCCAACTGAACTTTATACAAGCTGTTCAAAGATTCCATCTGAGAAGCAGCCTGTGCCATTTCATCAGAGTATTTCTTAGTGGTTTCCATTGCGTCTACAGAAGGAGCAATTCCTTTGGCAGCACCTTCAAAGTTGCGGATGCTGTCACCCAGGCTATGCATTAATTCTGCATCGATGTTTGCTTCTTTTAAAAGCTGATCTAATTTCTTAGAAAGCAATCCTTCTGCTTCTTTTGCATCCGAGTTTGATTTCCCATTAGATTCTCCTCCTGCCAATTCAGGATATACCAAAGACCAATCGAATTCATCATCTACCGGTTCAAATGCACTGATAGCGAAAATAAGGGCTTCTGTTATAAGTCCGACTGCAAGAAGTAAACCTCCTGTCAGTGGTCCGAATTCCCAGTGAAGGATTTTAAAGAGGGCACCGATAATTACTACCGACGCTCCGAGGCCATAGGCCATGTTAAATAGTTTTTTTGTTGATTTTGACTGTGCCATAATTCTAAAATTTAATTAAGTTTAATAAATAAGTATTTGGTTTTTGTTTAATCTTTATTGGTAATTTATTATTGAGTTGAATCTTCTTCTCCCATATAATCCTGTACAGTTCTGAATCCGACATAGCTTCTCGCGGAATCCTTGTACTCGTAATCTCTTGTACTCACCTGTAGGAAGTAAGCCACATCTTTCCACGAACCTCCCCGGATCACTTTTCTGGCATTGTCTCCAGAATCGGCGTTAGGGTTCATGGTTGAGGCGTATTCGTAAGAACCAGGGAAATAACTACTATTGGTCCATTCAGATACGTTACCAGCCATGTTATAAAGGTTGAAATCGTTGGGTTCATAAGACTTTGCTTCCACAGTATATAAGGCTGCATCGGCTGCGTAATCTCCACGCTGAGGCTTGAAGTTTGCCATAAAACAACCTGTATCACTGATCACATAAGGACCACCCCAGGGATAAGTACCTCCTTCGATACCTCCACGGGCTGCGTATTCCCATTCTGCTTCAGTTGGTAAACGAAACTGGTTTACAAATTGTCTCCCACGTGCCTTCTGATCGTCATTCTTGAATTTAGTTCTCCAGTGACAAAAAGCTTTAGCCTGAGTCCAGGAAACACCTACTACAGGATAATCACTGTAAGCATCATGCCAAAAATAATCATTGTGCATAGGCTCGTTATACGAGTATTCAAAATCACGAATCCAGACCGTAGTATCAGGATAAACCTCCAGTTCTTCAGTCCTTAAAAATTCTTTACGACGAGAATCCCTCGATCGGGCTGCCGCCTCGATATCCATCCAGGTATACTTGTATTTCAATTGAGTAACGTCTATAATACGTTGTCCGTTATAAGATTCTTCCTGTGGAATGTAAAGAGAATCCATGATCTCGGTATAGTATTCATCCGGGTAATCAGAAGTATCCCATACCAGATCCTCTTCAGTATTTAAGGCGTAACCTTCGTAGCCCGTTTCTCCCATTCCGGAATAATTGTCGAGCATGTACTTTTGATAAGTCGTCATTCTGGTGGTATCAGCACTCTTAAAAGCGTACTCTCCGATACCTCCATCTTCAGGACCCATTCCGAGTTCATCTGCCAGGATAGCCAATTTGGTCCTGACGATAGAATCGCGGACCCATTGAACAAACTGACGATACTCACTGTTTGTTATTTCGGTATCATCCATATAGAATGATCTTACCGTAACTGTTTTGGTTGGGGCGTTGAGAACCTGCGCCATATCTTCCTCGCTTTTTCCCATGATGAAAGCACCCCTTGGTATGAGTTCCATTCCATATGGTTTTTCGGGGTACCACTTCTTTCCTTGTACGCCCACTAGTTCTCCTTTTGTCTTAGACCCACAACTTGAGAGTAAAAAAACAAACGCTATAGATAACAACAATAGCTTCTTCATACTTAGGTTAAATTTCGATTTAGACTTTTTGCAGTAATGTCAATTATTATTCTCTAAAACTACTTTTTGAATAAATTATTGTACGTTACTGGCCTTCCTTTTAAAAAATTCACGTTTAGTTTAAACCTTTCTTGTAGGCCTTAAACCACCGCTCCGGAATAATCTGGTCGCAAGCGTCCAAATAGTCCTGCTCAGTGCAAGGTAATAACGCAGGTGAATTTGATTTAGTATGTGCGGAAGCAAATGAAGGAACTTCTACCCACCACCTTTGGGTGAGGAGACTTTTGAAGAATACCAGTTCCTCGTTCTCAGTTGGAACTATGAACTTGGTAAAATCTTTACTGGAAGCTGTAGGGCGTTCTTTGATCCGGAAATTGTATCCTTCCATAAAATACCATACAATCTGGGCGATGAGTTGGAAAGAGAGATGTGAATTTTCTCCTTCGTAAATCCCTAAAACACAGACGTTTTCGCTGATTCCGGCATAACGGGCGATCGCACAGATCTCGCGACCGTCAAAACCGTTGGGAGAATAGTTTGAAGATCCCCCTAATTCACTGGCCTTGATGGCCCGGGTATCCAAACTCACCAGGTGAGCATTTCGCAACACCGGTTCGGCAAGCGTAATATCCGAGGAAATTTCACCCAGACGGTAAGCATCAAAAAATAACCTTTCCATAAGGTCAATCTCTTCCTGTGCATTGAAATAACTCTGATATCCAATATTGGAAAAATTGAAAAGGTTGTTGGGTTTGTCGGTAATGATCTTACTCATGTAAGAAGAAGAGGAGATCAGTTCCTCATCGGCACCAAAATCGAATCTGCTGTCTATGGATACCAGGTTGATCAAATCTTTTATTCCGTCAAATGCGCGGTAAGTGGGATAGGTAATATCCTGGGTAGCCCCTATTATTACAGGAATAACGTTTTCTTCCAGCAAACCGGCCGTAATTTCCTTAACCACAAAATAGGTGTCCTCTACGGTCTCTCCCTGTTCAACATTTCCGAGGTCAACGATATTGACATTCCAGTTACCCATCATCAATTTGTACAACTGAATCCGGATCTCTGCTATCGCTAATTTTTCAGGTTTTTTTTCAAAGGCGTTGCGCGATTCATTTACCCCCATGATCGCAAAAGAGGCGTTAGCGAGTACGGGGAGTCCGTCTCTCTGGGTGTGCTTAAAGATATTCTTCCCTAAGGACTGTGGTGGCAACAGCTCGCAATGCGCAAGGGCCTTATCTTCAACAGGAACTAAGAAATCGAATGCCATAAGTTTATAGCAAAGCGGGTTTATTTACTTTTTTTCTTTGGCTTTTTCTTATCAAGAAGACTTTTTGCATCTTCCAGACTCATTTTAGTGACATCCACCTCCTTGGCCAATTCTGCTTTGGTCTTGCCTTTGATTACGTTGTGCCGACCCCAACGGGCTTTCTCTATTCTGATTCCTTCCTCAGGCCATTCCTGCACTACTTTTTCTGCTTCCTTTTTCTTTTTGGCCTCAATAAGTTCAGTTATGTCGGCTTCAGAAAGCTGATCAAAGTCGTATTTTTTATTGACGTTGATGAACATGCCATCCCATTTGATAAAGGGACCAAACCTCCCTTTTCCTTTAGTTACGTCTTTCCCTTCGTAGGTAGTAATAGGCGCATCGGCTTTTTGCTTGGCTTTGATAAGCTCAATGGCCCTGTCCAGGTCCACATCCATAGCACTTTCTCCGCTTTCGAGAGAGACAAACTTTTTACCATGGCGCACATATGGGCCGTAACGACCCACATTTGCCTCAACCTCTTCGCCCTCAAAAACACCTAACTTCCTCGGAAGTTTAAAGAGTTCCATCGCTTCTTCATAAGTTATGGTAGTGATCGACTGGTCCGGCAACAGACTGGCAAATAAAGGCTTTTCTTCATCGTCAACGGTACCTATTTGTACCATCGGACCAAATCTCCCCAAACGTACCGAAACCTGTCTTTTTGTTTTGGGATCGGTTCCCAGAACGCGTTCTCCACTGGCGCGATCGGCGTTTTCTTCCACATCGATCACATTGGGATGGAAGTCCTTGTAAAAGTCTTTCATCACTTTTTGCCAGTCTTCTTCCCCTGAGGCGATCTCATCAAAATCCTTTTCAACTTTTGCCGTAAAATTGTAATCCAGGATATTAGCAAAGTTTTCTACCAGAAAATCATTGACAATCAATCCTATATCTGTCGGCACCATCTTCCCTTTGTCAGAACCTACGTTTTCCGTAAGGCCTTTTTCCGTGATTTGATTGTTTTCGAGGACTAACTGACTGTATTTCCTTTCGGTTCCTTCAACAGTTCCTTTTTCGATGTAGCCCCTATTTTGGATAGTGGAAATCGTTGGGGCATAAGTGGACGGTCTTCCGATACCGAGCTCCTCCAATTTCTTGACCAATGAAGCCTCTGTAAAGCGGTAAGGCGGTCTTGTAAATCGTTCGGTTGCCGTGATATAATTATTCTCCAACGGCTCACCCAATTTTAATAAGGGAAGCATTCCCTCCTGCTCTTCAGCAAGATCTTCTTCATCCTTTCCTTCGAGGTAGACCTTTAAAAAACCATCAAATTTGATGACCTCCCCATTGGCGGTAAATTCCTGATCGTGTTTGTCAGCGCTTATCTTTACATTGGTTCGCTCCAGTTGTGCGTCGGCCATTTGCGAAGCCAGGGTCCGCATCCATATCAATTCATATAATTTAGCCTGATCCCGTTCAACTTTAGGACTCTGTAAAGTCATGTCTGTGGGTCTGATGGCCTCGTGAGCTTCTTGTGCTCCCTTACTCTTCCCCTTGTAGTTGCGTACCTTGCTGTACTTCTCACCGTAGTTTGTTACAATCGCCTTTTTTGCGTCATTAATCGCTTCTTTGGACAAGTTTACACTGTCTGTCCTCATATAGGTGATTAGTCCGGCTTCATATAATCGCTGGGCCACCTGCATCGTCCTTCCCACGGAGAAATAAAGCTTTCGCGATGCCTCCTGCTGCAAAGTAGATGTCGTAAAAGGTGCAGAAGGGGATTTCTTTGCAGGTTTTTTATCGAGCGAGGCAACTTCAAAATTTGCCTGAAGATTCTTTTTCAAAAAGGCTTCCGCCTCTTCTTTGGTGTCAAAAGTCCTGGAGAGCTTAGCACTTACTATGTCCCCTTTCTGAGTTTTAAATTCTGCATTGATCCTGAACGACCCTACGGGAACAAAAGCCTCGATATCGCGTTCGCGCTCAACGATCAGCCTAACGGCCACTGATTGTACTCTTCCGGCAGACAAGCCCGGTTTTATTTTTTTCCATAAAACAGGGGAAAGTTCGTATCCCACCAGTCGATCCAATACCCTCCTGGCCTGCTGAGCATTGACAAGATCGTAGTTGATTGCCCGTGGATTTTCTATGGCATTCTGGATTGCCGACTTGGTAATGGAATTAAAGACGATACGTTTTGTCTTACTTTTATCAAGATCCAGGGTTTCGGCCAAATGCCAGGATATAGCCTCCCCTTCCCGGTCTTCATCACTGGCAAGCCAGATGGTATCTGCCTTCTTTGCCAGATCTTTTAATTTTTTTACAAGGGATTTTTTGTCCTTATCAACTATGTATTTCGGTTTAAAATCGTTGGCTACATCAACTCCTAATTCTTTCGATGGAAGGTCTGCAATATGTCCAAAACTCGATTCTACCTTAAAATCCTTTCCCAAAAATTTCTCGATAGTCTTTGCTTTGGCAGGAGATTCTACAATTACTAAATTCTTAGCCATTCATTGATTTTTGAAGTCACAAAAGTATAGCAAAAATTTGATTTGCTTCTTTTCCTTCTTTTGTAAATCAAAATCTCCCCCGTTTACAGATCGCAGGATGGCCGTTAAGTGTTTACTTAATCAAGTGACATGGAACTGATTAATTCCAAACTAGTTTCCGTGTAGGCGTATTGGTAGAGAATCCCATCGCCAATCATTATTAATTGATCTGCCATGGGAATCACATCAAATGTGGTCATCCCTTCAAAATGTTCCAGTGCAATTAACTCGGGCACGTTGGTTTTATCGTACACCTTAAGACCAAAACTGCCATCGCACACAAAGAGTTTATCATCCTTTACTCCTAAACCATAAGGTTCATCCATCGGATAGGACTTCAGTAGAGCAGGATTGGAAAGGTCTGCAATATCAATGATGAAGAGGCCGCTTTCTGTAGCGCCACATCCATTCCCGCCTCTTAAGGTGACATAGGCAAATTCCCCGTCAACAACTACAGGGTCGCAGGCCGTACCATGCTGAAATTCAGAGACAAAGCCGGGCTGCGCAGGAGAGGAAATGTCGTAGATGTACATCCCGCTTCTGCTTCCCAGAAACAAATGATTATCCTGATTAAAGATGGTTTCTATATCGAATCCGGCGTACACATCCTCCAGATCAAGAGGGTTTCCCAGGTCTGTAATATCGAAGATATTGATAGAATGATTATCCACAGCGTATAAAAATTCGCCTACTATTTTAAACCGGGCTAGGGAGCCGCCCTGGCCCACGCTGTTTGCCGCAGCATCCATCATCAATTCATTTTCAAAGCGGGTTTGTACCTCTTCAATAAGTCGGCGCTCTGTCCTAAGCTCCCAACCGATAAGGACGCTGCCTTCTGTATATCCCTCGCCGTATTCAAAAATCTCAGCTTCCACAGGCCATATTACATTATCCCTAAGCACGTTTTCGAGACGATTTACGATTTGAATATTATTGATATCTGATATATCCAGGACGATAAGATCGGTAAGGCTGTCAGCGTATAAATAATCATTTTTCACTGAAATGTCTATGTTCCCGGCAATCTTTATAAACGCCACTTTCTCAGGGTTATTTGGGTCGCTGTTATCGATAACATGAATTCCTTTGTACTTGTCATTGACAAAAATATAATCCCTATAAGCATAGATTTTACCAGATTCGTCTATGGGCCGGGGCACGGTAATATCAACCCCATTTTTAAATTCTTCCGCGGTCATGGTCAGGGGATAAGCCACGAGATAGTCTGCGTATTTTCCCGGATCCTCATTCTCACAGGAAAGTAAACTGGCAACAGCAACAAAGGCAAGCAGGACGTTCAGGGTTTTCATAAGACAGCTTATTAAAGGATTAGGTTACCATATAGATACGGTGTGATCTGCCTAGTTGCGTCTTTTTTATGAAAATATTCACCTGTCAAATTGTCACAAAAAAGGATATTGTGTTATCTTTGCCCTCCTTAAAGACGCCTGTCATTATAGAGTTTATATGGAGAAAGTAATCGATGAGAGCATTCAGGGATCTGCCCTGAAAACTGAGTCAGTAGATCGTAATGCGAGAAAGCTTTACATAGAAAGTTATGGTTGCCAGATGAATTTTTCTGACAGTGAGATCGTAGCTTCTATCCTGGCCGGTGAGGGTTTTAACACCACATCGGATCTTGAAGAAGCAGATTTGGTGCTTGTCAATACTTGTTCCATCCGTGAAAAGGCCGAAACCACAGTAAGAAAAAGGCTGGAAAAATTCAATGCCGTCAAAAAATCCAAACCCCATATGAAAGTAGGGGTATTGGGCTGTATGGCAGAACGTTTAAAAAGTCAGTTACTCGAAGAGGAAAAGATAGTTGACATGGTTGTGGGCCCGGATGCCTACAAAGACCTGCCCAACTTGGTTAGGGAAATAGATGAAGGCCGAAATGCCGTAAATGTGATCCTCTCCAAAGAAGAGACATATGGAGATATAGCTCCGGTACGATTGAATTCAAACGGAGTAACCGCCTTTGTTTCCATAACCAGAGGGTGCGATAATATGTGTACGTTTTGCGTTGTGCCTTTTACAAGGGGCAGGGAGCGCAGCAGGGATCCTCAGTCTGTAATTCAGGAAGTAAATGAACTATGGGAGCAGGGGTACAAGGAAGTTACTTTACTCGGGCAAAATGTTGACAGTTATTTATGGTATGGGGGCGGACTCAAAAAAGATTTTGAGAAAGCGTCGGACATTCAAAAGGCCACATCCGTAAATTTCTCCGGACTGCTCGCAATGGTCGCTGAAGCACAACCGCGCATGAGGATTCGTTTCTCCACCTCCAATCCTCAGGACATGACGCTGGATGTGGTGACAACCATGGCGAAATACAAAAATATTTGCAACTATATCCACCTGCCTGTACAGAGTGGAAGTGACCGAATCCTGAAGGCCATGAATCGCCTGCATACCCGGGAGGAATACATGAAATTGATTACTGATATTCGGAGAATAATCCCGAATTGCGGGATAAGTCAGGATATGATTGCCGGTTTTCCCGGAGAGACAGAGGAAGATCATCAGGATACCTTATCCCTGATGGAATTCGTAAAATATGACTTTGGATTTATGTTCGCTTATTCTGAACGTCCGGGCACCTTGGCATCGAGGAAACTGGAGGATGATATTCCGGAGGCCGTTAAAAAGCGAAGATTACAGGAGATCATTGCGCTGCAGCAAAAACACAGCCTGTATCGAACCCAGCAGCATCTGGGCAAGGTTGAAGAAGTACTTATTGAAGGGCCGTCCAGAAAGTCTGAGGCCCATTGGATGGGTAGAACTTCAGGCAACACCGTAGTGGTTTTTCCAAAGGAACAATTTGAGGTGGGTCAATTTGTGATGGTCTCTATCAAAGACTGTACCTCTGCAACCCTCCTGGGTGAGGCGGTTGGACTGGCAGAAAATAGCAACTAATGGAAAGTGTACAAGCTATAAAACAACGATTTGGGATCATAGGAAATGATCCGAAGCTAAACAGGGCTTTGGAAAAAGCCATTCAGGTAGCCCCCACAGATATCTCAGTGTTGGTTACCGGGGAAAGTGGTGTGGGGAAGGAAGCCGTACCGAAAATCATCCATTCCCTGTCTCATCGCAAGCACGCAAAATATATCGCTGTTAACTGCGGAGCCATTCCTGAAGGCACTATAGACAGTGAGCTGTTCGGGCATGAAAAAGGATCCTTTACAGGAGCCACCCAAACCCGAAGCGGATATTTTGAAGTAGCCGATGGGGGTACCATCTTTCTGGACGAAGTTGGAGAACTCCCACTAACTACCCAGGTTAGATTATTGAGAATTCTTGAAAACGGTGAATTCCTGAAAGTAGGATCATCCCAGGTTCAAAAGACAAATGTCAGGATCGTGGCGGCCACCAATATGAATATGATCGAAGCCATAAAAAAAGGTAAATTCAGGGAAGATCTCTATTACCGGTTGAGTACGGTCGAAATCCAAATTCCGCCCCTCAGAGACCGAAAGGACGATATCCATTTACTGTTTAGAAAATTTGCGTCTGATTTTAGTCAGAAATACAAGATGCCCACAATCAGGCTGGAGGACAGTGCCATTCAACTTCTTGAGAAATATCGCTGGCCCGGTAATATCAGACAGCTCCGGAATATTGCTGAACAGATTTCAGTTTTGGAAGAAAGCAGGGCTATAACTCCGGATACACTTAATAGTTATCTTCCACATGCCAACAATTCGAACTTACCCGCAGTGATTGAGCGTGAGACCAAAAAAGGTGATTTCAGCAACGAACGCGAAATCCTTTACAAGGTACTTTTTGATATGAAAGCAGATCTCAATGATCTTAAAAAACTGACGCTCAAGATGCTCAATTCAGGAGATACAGATAAGGTTCAGGAAGAAAACGAAACCCTTATCAGAAAAATTTACGGCACTGATACGGAAATGGAAGAAGAAAAGACCAATGCTGTAGAACTCCTCCCTCCACATGAATCACGGGTGGAAAATCCTGTAGAGGTAAACAGGGAAGACAAGTACCACTTTGCTGAGGAAATAGAAGAAGAAGAAACCTTATCTTTACAGGAAAAGGAGATCGAATTGATCAAAAAGTCGCTGGAACGCAACAGGGGAAAACGCAAGGCAGCAGCTTCAGAACTGGGAATCTCCGAACGCACCCTCTATCGCAAAATAAAACAGTACGACCTTTAGTGAAAAAAAGAAGACATATCCCTTTTTTCCTCCTACTGCTCTCCTTAGCAGGATGTGGAGTCTATAATTTTACGGGAGGGGACGTAGGAACTGCAGAGACTTTTACCGTAAATTATTTTCAAAATTACGCCTCCCAAAGTCCGGGTTCCACCTTTGATCCCGGCCTCGACAGAGAATACACCCTTTCTCTTCAAGACCTTATCCTGAACCAGACCAGTCTGGATCTGGTCTCTGCCAACGGAGATCTCTTGTACGAAGGGGAGATTGTTGAATACCGGGTTTCGCCCATGTCGGCCACTGCACAACAGCGAGCAGCACAAAACCGACTGAGCATCTCCATCAATGTTCGGTTTTTTAACAGGACCAAAGAAGGAGCTGAGTTTGAGAAAAGGTTTTCGTTTTTCTTTGATTACCCCGCCACTTCGCAATTGGCTTCTGTGAGAGATGAGGCCCACCAGGTGATTTTTGAGCGGATCAATCAGGACATTTTTAACGAATCGCTCGCAGATTGGTAATATGAAGGTTACAGATTTTACATATTTGCTTCAACATCCAGACAAGGTCGTGGATCCTGTACAGACCAGGCAATTGGAGGAAGTAGTAAAAGAATATCCGTATTTCCAGGCAGCCAGGGCACTACAACTTAAAGGCCTGAAAAACCTCAACAGTTTTAGGTACAACAATGCGTTGAAATTAACGGCAGCATACACCACAGACCGGGACGTACTTTTCGATTTGATCACCTCCCCTGAATTTCTTCAGAATTCCATAGCGGATGCCATCAGCGGGAAAACGACGAAAATTGAAGTAAAAGAAGTAGAGGCCGAAGAAGTAATTGCGGAAAGTGAAAGTCCGGCCGCCTTATTACAGGAAACCACAGATGCGCCTCTTCCCAGAAATACCAGGGATGCTGAAGACATCCTGGATCCTTCACTTTTTGCTTCAAAGGATCCGGAAATCGATAAAGAAATTGCACGGGAAAAGGCAAGGGCAGCCGAAGAGTTGGAACTGGGGCAGCCTCTTCCCTTTACCAAAAAAGAAAAGCATTCCTTCCTGGAGTGGTTACAAATCAGTACGACTAAACCCTTAAAGCCGACTGAAAAATCAAAACAGAAGAAAGCCGGAATTCCCGAGAATATGGAATTTCCAATCGCAGAAGAGTCGGAAAAAAAGAAAAAATTTGAACGCATCGACCGCTTTCTAGAAGAGAATCCTAAAATTATTCCTCAGGAACAGCAAGCCTCAAAAGTGAACATCAAAGACTCTACAAAAATCAATTCTGAAGAGTTGATGACCGAGACTCTTGCAAGGGTTTACCTGGAGCAAAAAAAGTACAAAAAAGCACTGCAGGCATACAAAATATTAAGTTTGAAATATCCGGAAAAAAGTAGTTTCTTTGCAAGCCGAATTAAAGCGGTAAAGCAATTACAAAAGGAAAAATCTTAAGATGAGTACATTTACAATATTTCTGATCCTTATCATCGCAGTTTGTTTTCTACTGGTGCTCGTGGTCATGGTTCAGAATCCCAAAGGAGGAGGCTTGTCCTCTTCATTCGGAGGCGGTGGCACACAGGTTGTCGGTGGGGTAAAGAAAACCGGTGATTTTCTGGACAAAAGTACATGGACACTGGCCGGATTATTAATAGTCTTAATCCTGTTATCCAACGTAGCACTTAAAGGAAGTTTTGGCGAAGCCGATTCAAAACTACTTCAGGGAGATGAAATTGAAAATGCTGTTCCCGAAACGGTTCCGGAAGAAGTTGTTCCAACAGACACTACAAGTCCATTAGACACGATACAATAAGGATTTGCTTATACAATAAATTTAAAATGCCAGCCCAAATGACAAGCTGGCATTTTCATTTTACAAACTGTCAGTTTTTATCGCTTGGCATAATTTCTGCCATGTTAATTCCGAATTTTTAAATAAAATATAACACATATGGCTAAACTTAACATCAAACCACTAGCTGACAGGGTTCTTATTGAACCAATGGCGGCAGAGACAAAGACTGCCTCAGGATTGTACATCCCTGACACTGCAAAAGAAAAACCACAAAAAGGAAAAGTAGTAGCCGTTGGGCCCGGTACCAAAGACGAAAAAGTCACGGTAAAAGTTGGCGATACAGTACTTTATGGAAAATATGCCGGCACTGAATTAAAGTTGGATGGCACTGACTATTTGATGATGCGAGAGAGCGACATCCTGGCTATTGTATAATCCTTTATTCCGGGTAGCGAGAATAGATAAGTCCTACCGAATTAAAACAAAAAACAATTTAGAATTATGGCAAAAGATATAAAGTTTGATATAGAAGCAAGAGACGGCTTAAAGCGAGGTGTTGATGCCCTTGCTAATGCGGTAAAAGTAACCCTGGGTCCTAAGGGACGGAACGTTATCGTAAGTAAGTCCTTCGGAGCACCTGCGGTCACCAAAGATGGGGTTACCGTGGCGAAAGAAATTGAATTGGCAGACGCACTTGAGAACATGGGCGCCCAAATGGTAAAAGAAGTCGCTTCCAAGACCAATGACCTGGCAGGTGACGGAACTACCACGGCTACAGTTTTAGCGCAGTCTATTGTAAAAGAAGGCTTAAAAAACGTTGCTGCGGGAGCTAACCCTATGGATCTTAAGAGGGGTATCGACAAAGCAGTAGAGGCTATTGTTGCCCATCTTACCAAGCAGGCTAAAAAAGTAGGAGATTCTTCAGAGAAAATTAAGCAGGTAGCAGCCATTTCGGCTAACAATGACGAAACCATCGGCGATCTAATTGCACAGGCCTTTAACAAGGTTGGTAAAGAAGGCGTCATTACTGTAGAAGAAGCAAAAGGAACAGATACCTATGTAGATGTTGTTGAGGGCATGCAGTTCGACAGGGGGTACCTTTCACCCTACTTTGTAACCGATTCAGAAAAAATGATCGCAGATCTGGATACTCCTTATATTCTGCTTTTCGACAAGAAGATCTCAACAATGAAGGACCTTCTTCCGGTGCTCGAACCTGTGGCACAATCCGGAAAACCTTTATTGATTATTGCTGAAGACGTAGACGGGGAAGCCCTGGCAACCTTAGTGGTAAACAAATTAAGAGGTTCATTGAAAATCGCTGCAGTAAAAGCTCCAGGGTTTGGAGATCGAAGGAAAGCGATGCTTGAAGATATTGCGATCCTGACCAACGGAACAGTAATTTCAGAAGAACGTGGTTTCTCCCTCGAAAACACAACCATTGACATGCTGGGAAGTTGCGAAAAAGTGACTATCGACAAGGACAATACTACGATCGTCAACGGATCGGGCAATGCCAAGGATATCAAGACCCGTGTGAATCAGATCAAGTCACAAATTGAAACCACCACTTCAGACTACGATAAGGAAAAATTACAGGAACGTCTGGCTAAGTTGGCCGGTGGTGTAGCTGTACTTTATGTAGGAGCTGCCTCAGAAGTTGAGATGAAGGAAAAGAAAGACCGTGTGGATGATGCCCTACATGCTACTAGAGCAGCAGTGGAAGAAGGCATTGTCGCCGGAGGGGGTGTCGCATTTATCAGGTCAAAAGCTGCTTTATCTAAGGTAAGCGTTGAAAATCCTGATGAAGAAACCGGATTGCAGATTGTGGCAAGGGCTATTGAATCACCACTGAGAACTATTGTTGAAAATGCAGGAGGAGAAGGTTCAGTAGTGGTAGCCAAAGTGTATGACGGAAAAGGTGACTTTGGATACGATGCCAAAACGGAGACCTATGTCGATATGATGAAGGCAGGTATCATTGACCCTAAGAAAGTAACGCGTATCGCTCTCGAAAACGCGGCATCAGTAGCGGGGATGATTCTCACTACCGAATGTGCTTTAACAGACATCAAAGAAGACAATCCACCTGCGCCACCAATGGGCGGAGGCGGAATGCCGGGGATGATGTAAGACGATAATACTTTAAAAGAAAAACCGCCCATTGAGGGCGGTTTTTTTGTTTCATCTCCCGATAAAATATACTTAATGCATGTCTTTTACAACGGTTGAATCGCGATAACGGCAACACGGATGTACTTTGAGATAAGCTTCTTCGGTTGCCTTGAGCTCTTTTGTATCATGTCCCACTGCTACAATCGCAGTTTTGATGATCATAGGATTAGTTTTACGCTCGTCGATGATAAGAGAAAGTTTGTGGGAAGGTATATCCCAAACCGCATATTTCACACCTTTAACACCTATGGCGGCCTTTTCGATTCGCAGTTTACACATCTCACATATCCCATCAACTTCAAATGCTATCCTTTTATTTTTTTCCTGTGCAAATGCAATGGTGGTGAACAAAGAGAATGTCAACCCTATCAGATACTTTTTCATGATGTGTGATTTTAATTGTTCAGGTTATAAAAGGGTAAACCTGAATCCCGCATAATACATCCTTCCCATTATAGGGGCGAATACGATACTAGTATCAAAATACGCGCCAAAAGGATCCCCGGCACTTACTATGGGGGCTTCCTGTGTAAAATTAGTAATATTTTCCAAGCCAACATACACTTCCCACTGCTTGGAAAATACCTTGGTAATCTGTGTATTCATTAAACTGTACGAATCAGAAAATGCAGCCAATTGGAATTCCTGAGGACTTGTTTCAGTTGAAGGCAATCTCTGGCTTCCTATCGTATGCAAGGTATAATCGAAACGCCATTGTGATCCATCCGCCTTTGGGGTACTTACATATCCAAGATTGGCAAAGAACCGGTGACGAGGCTGTAAGGGTTTTTGCAATAATCCTGTTTGATACTGAGTCTTAACTTCATAAAATTTATAGGCTGTACGTGCTTCGAGATTTCGTAAAAGCTCATAATTTAATTCGAGCTGAAAGCTATTGGCAAAACTATCTCCATCGAGATTGGAAAAAGTGATCTCCAGCGGATTTTCCCAATCAACGACTACCTGCTCCCTGAAAGACGTCCGGTAGAAATCGGCTGAAATATTGCCATTTCTATTACCTATTGTAAATCCCTGAAGCAGGCTTACCCCATAATTCCATGCATCTTCGGGATTTAGTCCATAGACCTTGCCATCGGTGTTCAGCAGTTGAATCTGACGGGCTGTTGCAAAGAGTTGCTGATTCTCTGCAAAAATATTTGCAGCCCTTTTGCCTCGTCCTGCAGACATCCTGAAGCTTGAATTTTCCCAAGGGGAATACCTCAGGTGGAACCTTGGGGTGACAAATGTACCCAGGAGATTGTGGAGATCTACACGTACCCCCGCAGTGAGGCTCAGGGTTTCCAGATTGTCAAAATTATATTCAAAAAAAGATCCTACAGACCTGTCTATTCTGTTGAAAAGCTGCTGGTTTACATTTTCAATATAACCGTCGTAGGAGGCATTCAATCCTGTTTTAAACTTGTGTTGGGTGTTGCCGATGATAGAATTAAAGATCAAATTCATATATGCACTTTCATGGTCTATATCGTATCGATTTAAACCGAAATAGGAATCTTGTTGATGATCGCTGAAGGCGACCTGAAATCCCATACTTTGAAAGGGCAATGATGGAAAGACGTAGCCAATTTTTATACTCGTATCGAAACGCCTGGTATCTATTTCACTTCCCCAGGCATTGGAAGTAAATCGATCTGTGTCAGGATCAAAAATGGTTTGCCCAACCTGTTTGTCATCCCGCAGATAACGAAAGTTAATAAAGCTAACCCATCCTTTTTCCGTATCCTGATACTGCCATCTATTCAGAATATTAATCTGATCTCCCAGGGGGACGTCCAGAAATCCGTCGTTATTATCGTCTACCTTGGTATCTCTTTTATTCCCATGCAAATAGAGCCCTGTACTCCAGGAATCGGTAACCTTCATGTTAAGGTGGGTGTTAAATTCTAACCTTCCATTTCTGTTGGCATACCCATTTACAAAAAGAGCTGGGTCTGTAAAGGGTTTTACCAGTTCAGAATTGATCTGACCCGATATACTTTCGTACCCGTTTATGACACTTCCGGCACCTTTGGTAATTTGAATGCTTTCTATCCAGGTGCCCGGAGTATAGGTGAGTCCGTATACCTGGGAAGCCCCTCTTACCATTGGTATATTTTCTTGTGTGATCAATAAATAGGGACTTGTTAACCCAAGCATCTGAATTTGTTTGGTACCCGTTAGTGCATCTGAAAAATTGACATCGATGGCCGGATTGGTCTCAAAACTTTCAGACAGATTGCAACAAGCCGCTTTTAATAACTCATCGCTATTTATGTTGACAATGTTCTGAGAACTGAGGAATGTTTTTTGGAGTGCATCCCTTTTTTTAATGACTTCAACTTCATCTAATTCGTTGGATGGTGTTAGAAAATGGATTAAATTTTTTGGCTTAGTTATTTTTAAAGTATCTGTACGGAATCCTATATAACTGATGATCAAAGAGGAATACTCTTTATCAAATGGAATAGAAAATGAGCCATCCTCCTGTGACATTGTTCCGATCTGGGAGTTCATCCAGTAGACATTTGCCCCCTGTAGCGGGATTGATTCCTGCGTATCATCTCTGGCAAACACAGTGCCCGTTACGTTTTCCTGTCCCTGTAAAAGCTGGGAAAACAGGACAATAAGACATGTAATATTCCTGAAATATTTCATAGCCAAAATGCAGCTTAAACTGCGTAAAATTACAATTAAAAAAAGGTGTTACAGAATATTCTTCTCCTAATGGCCAGTTGACTTTGAAAATCCTTTTTAGACCAATTTCCTTTTATATATTTACAATAAAAATGTTCGAAAAACTTCAATCCAAAATACCGACCCTTCTTCAGGCTGAGAATCTGAGCACTGATGAGAAACTGAAAGAGCTTTGTCTATTCCTGAAAAATGAAATTCCCTACTACGATTGGGTTGGGTTTTATTTCCGCAATGGCGAAAAGGAAGAGTTGAAATTAGGTCCTTATGCAGGCGCCCCTACGGATCACGAGATCATTCCCTTCGGAAAAGGAATTTGCGGGCAAGTAGCCCTTAGCAACAGTAACTTTGTAGTTCCGGATGTGTCTGCTCAGGACAATTACATTGCATGTAGCATCTCTGTAAGATCTGAGATTGTAGTTCCCTTATTTGTCAACGGAAAAAATATAGGTCAGATCGACATCGATTCAGAAACACCCGATCCCTTTTCAGAAGCTGACGAACGCTTTTTGGAATTTGTCAATCGCGAAGTAGCCAAAATTCTTTAAAACTTTTACTCTTTTGTTAATAAGACCCGGTGGGGAATAGATCCTAAAAAACTACCTTTGATTTTCTCACTTTACCATTAAAATAGCACCACATGGGCACAGCAAAAAAAGCTAAAACCGCGCTTATATCCGTCTTTCATAAAGACGGCCTTGAACCTATTGTAAAAAAGTTTCAGGAATTAGGGATCACAATCTATTCTACCGGAGGTACAGAATCGTTTATACGCTCATTGGGGGTTGACGTAATCCCCGTTGAAGAAGTTACCAGCTATCCCTCCATCCTCGGAGGGAGGGTAAAAACCCTGCACCCAAAAGTCTTTGGAGGCATATTGAATCGGCAAGACAACGAGGGCGATGTAGCACAATTACAGGAATTTGATATCCCTCAGCTCGATATTGTTATTGTAGACCTCTATCCCTTCGAAAAAACAGTAGCCTCAGGGGCAACTGAACAAGAGATTATTGAAAAAATAGACATAGGCGGAATCTCATTGATCAGGGCAGCGGCCAAAAATTTTAAAGATGTGCTTTGTGTTTCTTCAAGGGAAGACTACAGCAATTTTCTCGACCTGATATCAAACGGAGACGGGATAACCACCCTGGAACAGAGAAAGGCCTTTGCAGCAAAAGCCTTTAATATTTCTTCACATTACGACACCGCCATTTTTAACTACTTCAATCCGAATCATGAGATCGCCTCATTAAAGATCAGTGAGATGAAAGGAAGAGTACTGCGCTATGGGGAAAACCCGCATCAGAAAGGTTTTTTCTTTGGGGATTTTGAGCTGATGTTCACCAAATTACACGGGAAGGAACTATCGTATAACAACCTTCTCGATGTTGATGCAGCGGTAAATCTGATGGCTGAATTTCAAGATGCCGATCCCACTTTTGCTATCCTGAAACACAATAATGCCTGCGGCCTGGCCACAAGAGATAATTTACATCAGGCCTATACCGATGCTCTGGCAGGAGATCCGGTATCAGCCTTTGGTGGAATACTGATTAGCAACAAAGAAATAGACGCAGACACAGCCGCGGAGATTCACAAACTCTTTTGTGAAGTAGTCATTGCACCTTCCTATGACAAAGAGGCTCTCGAAGTTTTAAAGGGCAAGAAAAACAGAATTATTTTAATTCAAAAAGAGGTTCCATTGCCTAAAACGCTTGTAAGAACCTGCCTGAATGGTGTGCTGGTACAGGAAAAGGACTTCCTCACGGATACCAGAGAAAATTTATCTTACGTTACAAAGAAAAAACCCTCGGAACGTGAATTACAGGATCTGATTTTTGCTTCTAAGCTCTGTAAACACACAAAATCAAATACCATTGTCCTGGTAAAGAACAAGCAGTTATGTGCCAGTGGTACCGGACAAACCTCAAGAGTGGATGCCCTCAATCAGGCCATTCACAAGGCTACTTCTTTTAAGTTCGACCTCGATGGGGCCGTTATGGCAAGTGATGCCTTCTTTCCGTTTCCGGATTGTGTTGAGATTGCAGGCAAGAGTGGTATTAGCAGTGTGATTCAACCGGGAGGTTCAATAAAAGACCAGCTGAGCATCGATTATTGCGACGAAAATGAAATTGCTATGGTAATGACTGGCACACGTCATTTTAAACATTAATTTTACTACTTTTGTCGATGAAATGCACCCGTTTATCTAAACCAAACTAAACAATAATAATGGGATTTTTTGACTTTTTAACTGAGGAGATCGCGATCGACCTTGGTACCGCCAATACCCTTATCATCCATGCAGATAAAGTTGTTGTAGATAGCCCTTCCATTGTAGCCAGAGACAGGATTACCGGTAAGATCATCGCCGTGGGAAGGGAAGCCAATCAAATGCAGGGCAAGACCCATGAAAACATAAAGACCATACGACCTCTGAAAGACGGGGTAATTGCCGACTTTGATGCATCTGAAAAGATGATCAATATGTTTATCAAAAACATCCCTGCTCTAAAGAAAAAATGGTTTCCACCGGCACTTAGAATGGTTATTTGTATCCCGTCAGGTATCACCGAAGTGGAAATGCGGGCAGTAAAAGAATCGGCTGAACGGGTAAATGGAAAAGAAGTATACCTCATCCATGAACCTATGGCAGCAGCTATTGGTATCGGTTTGGATATTATGCAACCCAAAGGAAATATGATTGTGGATATCGGGGGTGGAACCACTGAAATTGCAGTAATTGCCCTGGGAGGAATCGTATGTGACAAATCGGTAAAGATTGCGGGAGATGTATTTACAAACGATATTATCTACTATATGCGCACCCAGCACAACCTTTATGTTGGGGAGACTACGGCTGAAAATATTAAAATTAAAATAGGCTCTGCAACGGAAGACCTGCAATCGCCCCCGGATGAAATGTCTGTACAGGGTCGCGATTTGCTCACAGGGAAGCCCAAACAAGTATCTATTTCGTACAGGGAAATTGCAAAAGCCCTTGACAAATCCATCCTGCGAGTAGAAGACGCCGTAATGGAAACCTTGTCTCAAACTCCCCCGGAATTGGCAGCCGATATATACAATACCGGAATCTATCTCGCCGGTGGAGGATCAATGCTCAGGGGGCTGGACCGCAGGCTGTCCCAAAAAACAGATCTGCCGGTTTATATCGCCGAAGATCCGCTTAGAGCTGTAGTAAGGGGCACAGGTATTGCTCTAAAAAATTTAGAACGCTACAAGAGTATTCTCATCAAATAGATCCCGGACAGATACCGTTAGCGATTATTCAAACAGGTACGTAGCAGGAGATGAGATGACCCAATAGGAAAAGTGAATGCAGCAGATTATCAACTTCATCCTTCGCAACAAGACTACCTTGCTGTATCTCTTTTTGCTCACCTTGGGCATGGCGATGAGTGTACAATCCCATTCCTATCACCGGGCTCGTTTTTTTAACTCTGCAAATTGGCTAAGTGGCGGTTTATACAATATTCAATCAGACATATCCTCATATTTCAACCTGCGGGAGGAGAATCAAATTTTAGTTGAAGAAAATACGCGCCTTCGAAATCTTTTGTTCAACCTGGAAATTGATAGCCTTGCGGATGTCGCTTCAGATAATTTCCCCTTCGAAGTTGTTCCTGCACAAATCATTAAAAACAGCTATGCCTTTCGCAATAATTATATCACAATCAACAAGGGTGATGAGAATGGTGTAAAGCAGGATATGGGGGTTATAACTTCCAAAGGGATCCTGGGAATCGTGGAACATACAACTGATAAGTACGCAGCTGTTCAAAGCGTGCTGAACACTAAATCGAATATCAATGCCAAGATAAAGAACACCAATAATTTTGGTTCTTTAAAATGGAATACGGAACGTTTTGATGTAGTTCAACTGGAGGATATTCCCCGGATTGTTCCCCTCAACATCGGTGATACTATCGTTACAGGAGCCATGTCCAGTATTTTTCCCGAAAACATCCCCATCGGGACGATTAAGAAATTCGACCTGTTGGCCTCCGAAAACTTTTTCACCATTGATGTCGCCCTGTTCAACGATATGACAAATATCAAAAACATCTATATCATCAGTAATAAGAACAGCGCTGAGATCCGAAGTCTTGAAGAAAAAATAAACAATGACCAATAATCTGTACCTGAAGAACGGTTTGCGCTTTGTGCTTCTGATACTCGCACAGGTTTTGGTATTTAACCGACTCAACTTCTTGGGATTTATCAACCCCATGATCTACCTGCTGTTTCTCTATTGGTATCCAATAAAGCAGCGTCAGAGTGTTTTTATTATTATTGGCTTCATTCTGGGATTTATCATTGATATTTTTTCTGACACCCTTGCATTTCATGCCGTAGCCTGTACCACTATGGCATTCTTCCGTCCGGCAATCATGCGTTTTGTTTTTGGAGTGAATTTTGAGTTTCAAAGTTTTAAACTCAGTAATACGACTAAAGCACAACAAATCACATTTTTAGCGTTCTTAATAATAGGACATCACACGATATTCTTTTTGCTTGAAATTTTTAGTTTTTCGCATTTGCTATTACTTTTGAAAAAGACAGTTTCTACCAGTGCGGGAACCCTTGTACTGAGTATTTTGATTATTTCACTTTTTAGTGCTGAAAAAGAATGAAAAAGATTTTGCTTTCTTCCATTATAGTAATCATCGGGATTACATTTATTGGCAGGCTATCCTATTTGCAAATCTTTCGTTCAACCCCTAATCAAATCCTGGAAGACTCTGCTGTAAAGGCAATCTACGATTACCCCGAACGCGGCTATATTTACGATCGAAATGGCGAATTACTGGTGGCAAATCAGCCTGCTTATGACGTGATGGTCATCCCGCGTGAGGTAAAATCCCTGGATACGCTTGAATTTTGCTCCTTACTCGGAATTGACAAACCCCGATTTAAGGAACAATTGAGGAAAGCTAGGGTGTATTCCCCGCGCCTTCCCTCGGTATTGGTACCACAACTTTCCAAAGAAGACTATGCCCGGTTACAGGAAAAAATGAGAAAATATGAAGGCTTCTACATTCAGAAGAGGTCACTTCGGTATTACGCAACAAACAGCGGAGCTAATGTGCTCGGTTATATTTCAGAGGTAAATGAGAGTGATATCAGAAGAAATCCCTATTACAAACAAGGTGAACTTACGGGCAGAACCGGAATAGAAAAACAGTACGAAGATGTACTTCGGGGGGTTAAAGGAGTAAAACTGATCCAAAAGGACCGGTTCAATAGGGTGATCGGTCCCTATAAAGAAGGAACACTGGACACGCTCCCGGAACAGGGAAAGGAAATCCGGGTTACCCTCGATAAGGAATTGCAGGAATACGGTGAACGACTGATGCAAGGTAAAAGGGGCGGAATCGTAGCCATTGAACCTGGCTCCGGAGAAATCCTGGCCCTTATTTCCGGACCTACATACGATCCGGCATTACTCGTGGGAAGAGAGCGGTCTAAGAACTACAGCAAGCTGCATTACGATACTATTTCTAAACCCACCTGGGATAGATCCCTTTTAGCTCAGCCTTCCCCTGGCTCCCCTTTTAAAACCCTAAATGCGCTAATTGCTCTACAGGAAGATGTCATTAAACCAGAAACAACCATCCGTTGCTATAATGGTTTTTACGTCGGAAATAAAAAAAGAGGCTGCCATTGCGGTGGTGGTCTGCGCAATATGAATTCGGGGATCTATAAATCCTGCAACGCTTACTTTGCAGGCACCTTTCGAAAAATTTACGATAAGTATCCAACTACCGATGAAGGCATGGATACCTGGGAGAAACACGTAAAAAGTTTTGGATTAGGCGACTATCTGGGATACGATCTCCCCACAGGAAGGAAAGGCCGGGTTCCGGATAAGTCTTATTACGACAGGGTCTATGGAGACAACCGCTGGGCGTCTTCCTTTATCATTTCCAATTCAATTGGGCAAGGAGAGGTAGCCGCTACCCCAATTCAACTTGCAAATATGACCGCGGCTATTGCCAACAGGGGTTATTATTACACCCCTCACATTATTAAAAAAATTGCAGGTGAAGAGATTAACGATCCAAAGTATACAACGCCCAACTACACTACTATTGACAAAAAACACTTTGATCCTGTAGTGCAGGGAATGGCCGATGTATACACAAAAGGTACAGCCAAATGGCTACAGATTCCGGGAATCGAAATTGCGGGTAAAACAGGTACAGTAGAAAATTTCACTAAAATTGACGGTGTCCGTACTCAACTCACAGACCACTCCCTCTTTGTTGCCTTTGCCCCCGTTGATAATCCGGAGATTGCCTTGGCGGTATATATAGAACACGGATATTACGGTGCGCGATATGCTGGCCATATTGCCTCGTTGCTAATCGAAAAATACCTGAAAGGGGAAATTACACGTACAGATCTTGAAAAGCGTATGTTGGAAAAATCCCTCGAAGCCGAGTACGCTAAACCTTATAGTGGGGAGGAGTTCAAGATAAACGAATATGTCTGGTAAAAGCGTCCTCAAAAGAGTTGACTGGTTGACCATTTTTATCTTCCTGATGCTCGTATCCATCGGCTGGGTCAACATCTATTCCACAACTTTTTCTGATAACAGCACTTCCATTTTTGATTTTGGTCAGCTTTACGGGAAGCAATTGTTTTTTATCGGAGTAAGCCTGGTTAGTGCTATTATTTTCCTGTCTCTCGAGGCCCATTTCTACGAACGGTTTTCCAGCTTAATCTACATCATTACCGTAGTGATGCTACTCGGTTTATTTCTTTTTGGAAAGACCATTGCAGGGGCAACCTCATGGTATAATCTGGGCTTTTTTAACCTCCAGCCATCTGAGCTGGCTAAATTTGCGACTGCCCTTGCCCTGGCGAAATATCTGAGTGACATTCAAACGGATATCAAAAGAGTTAAAGACCAAATGTTCGCATTGCTGATCATCCTGGTTCCTGTCTTACTGATTATCCCGCAACCCGATCCGGGAAGCGCACTTGTCTTCCTCGCCCTTGTGTTTGTCCTCTTCAGAGAAGGGTTACCTCTTTACTACCTAGCTATAGCTTTGATAGCTGTCCTGATCTTTATCACCACCCTGATGTTCGGAACTATTTGGGTTAGTATAATCCTCGCCCTCCTGATTGCGATTTTCCTCCTGGTAAAAAAAGCGAGTTTTAAAGTCCCGATTCTGCCACTTGTGATGTTCTTTATTGTCGCCTTGGTCTTTTCACTCTCGGTGAATTTTGTTTTTGAAAACGTTTTTGAACAACGCCATCGAGATCGCTTTAGCCTGTGGTTACGACTGGAGAAGGATCCTGAACGACTTGAAGAAATCAGAAAGACGATTGGCTATAATACCTATCAGTCTGAGAAAGCTATTGAGTCCGGTGGCACACTGGGCAAAGGATTTCTGGAAGGCACGCGGACCAAGGGCGACTTTGTACCGGAACAACACACAGATTACATATTTAGCACGGTAGGAGAAGAATGGGGGTTTTTAGGAACTTCCACAGTGATCATTTTATTTACTCTTTTGTTGTTGCGCCTGGTGTATCTTGCCGAAAGACAAAAGAGTGATTTTAGCAGAATGTACGGCTATGGTGTAATTTCAATTTTGCTCATACATTACTTTATCAATATTGGAATGGTGACCGGTATACTCCCTACTATTGGTATACCTCTTCCCTTTTTCAGCTATGGAGGTTCTGCCCTAATCGGTTTTACCGCTCTCCTATTTATCTTTCTTAGATTAGATTCGAATCGAATGAATGAATGGCTTTAATAACGCCAATCTGAATTTCTTGAAGCGCTCTCCAGAGGCTTTTCAACCTTATCATCCAGGGATTCAAAAAAATTGAGGCCGCTCATCTTCTCGATAGAATCAACAGATACCCTGAACTGATCTAAAGGCGCTGAAGATACCTTATGTGGTATCAGAAACGCGATAACTTCAGGCCGGTCAGCATTTCCCCTGAGTATAATTTTGTAAAATGCTTCTGGCACGGAAACCGATTCAACTCCAATACCAGGCAGATCTTCTGTCAACACGCCCCCGGTAATTATCCAGAGAGAATCGTATCGCCTTGCCCACTCCCTAACTTGAATCTCCAGACTATTCCAAATACCGGCATTGAAGTCCCGTTCCATGGGTGTGATGTTGCTGGTATAAAAGGTTTCGTTATATGCCGATTCGGAAAATCTCCGATCTCCTGCCGGGCACAAGTGCCCGCGATCATAGCCTGAGTTCTTGTAATTGCGCCAATCTGCCGAACTGGTTCTTACTTTGGGATCATCAATAAAATAGGGTCGTTTCCGATCATCATTTGTAAGATGAGATCGAACTAAGGCATAGGCAACCCAATCAGCCTGTTCATGTTCCTCATTATAGGAAAGTGCATAATAGTTGTGTTTAACAATGTGCTCCCGGGAAGAAAGGGGAAGGACATAGGCGGGAATATCAATTTCTCCCCGCTCTTCAATATGTAGATCAGGAGCAAAAAAATACAGATCTATAAACCAAAAAATGATTACCGTTGTAACTAGTAAAAGGGAATAAATGATCTTGTTTTTTTGTGCCTTCCGCATAGCGAACTGGTTGCTTTTGTTACAGCACGAAAATACATTAATTCTGAAGAGGAAGCCTTACCTTTAAGGTGTAAGGAATCCAACATGGAACCGACCATAAGCAAAGCTGAAAAAGAATTTAATTTGATTAAAAACACCTTATGCTCAACTGGAAAGATATAATGCATTTCGCGGTAAGCGGAAACCCGGTCCCCTCGAAAAGAGTAGAAAAAACTGAAGCGGAATGGAAAGAAATCCTAACCCCTGATCAATTCAGGATCACCCGGAAAAAAGGCACAGAGGCTCCACATTCGGGAGAACTCTGCAGTATTCACGAAGCAGGTAAATACGCTTGTGTCTGCTGCGGCACTCCGCTGTTCGATTCAACAATCAAATTTGAGTCGGGAACAGGATGGCCAAGTTTTACGCAACCCATTGAGGAAAATGCTATCAAGTATGAAAAGGACAGTTCCTATGGAATGGTAAGAGTAGAGGTGATGTGCAACACCTGTGACGCCCATTTGGGACATGTTTTCCCTGACGGTCCTCAGCCAAGCGGTCTGCGATATTGTATCAATTCTGAATCCATGAAACTTCTAAAAAAGGCAGATGTCGGAGAGTAAATCTAGTTTGGAAATGGCCACCGTGGGCGGGGGTTGTTTCTGGTGTACTGAAGCCATTTTTCAGGAAGTAAAAGGAATTCACAAGGTAGTATCCGGCTATACCGGGGGAAATGCTCCGGGAAGACCTACTTACAGAGAGGTGTGCTCCGGACTCACAGGGCATGCCGAAGTGGTTCAGCTTACCTATGATCCCGCGATCATATCTTACCGCGATGTTCTGTTGATCTTTATGACCACTCATGACCCTACCACCCCTAATCGGCAGGGAGCTGATGTAGGAACACAGTACCGTTCTGTGATTTACCATCAAAACAAAGTACAGCAGCAAATAGCAGAAGAAGTATTCTCAGAGCTCAAAGATGCGTTTGATGCTCCTATTATAACCGAACTCAGTCCTCTTGGCACTTTTTACGAGGCAGAGGATTACCATCAGGATTATTACAGGAACAATCAAAAACAAGGGTATTGCAGCTATGTCATCACCCCTAAACTCAACAAGCTGAGAAAATTACACGCCGATAAATTAAGCGGAGTTTGAAAAAGAAATAATCCAATAAAAAAGGCCCTTATAGAAGGGCCTTTTTTATTATCGATTTTGGTTTCTATCCCTTTACATGGGCTAGTTTTTCATTTTTTATATTGCTGATCTTAAGATCCCGCAGGACATTTACGGCCTCCTCGATATACACATCCTTCGCCAAATTAACGTGCCAACGCTCTCTTTTCTCTCTCAGCAGTGAATCCTTGGTAAAAAGTTCCTGTTCGTATTTAACCGATTCAAAGGTGAGTTTGGAATCGTACTCGGACAATTTTTTAAAGTATTCAGATTTAGCTCTGCTTTCTTTGTCTCTCGACTTGTAGAGGTCGTAATTTAAAGGTACAGACATTTCATCCTGTTGTTCTTTTAACCATTTAGCATTCTCCTCAATAAGCTTTATCTGTGCATTTGAAGCAATTCGCTTATTGCTGTTTTCAATGGTCTTCTCAAAGTCGATATAACCATCCCATACCTTGTAATTCGCCGGGTTAATTTTATCCCAGTTCATGGCGTTCGCCTGTCCCTTCTCGCCAAGTACAATATACCTGTAGCGGTCCGGAATCACCACGTCACTTTTAACGCCCTCTAGCTGGTTAGATTCTCCATTAATACGGTAAAACTTTTGAATAGTAACTTTTATAGCTCCAAGATCACCGTATTCATTTACGTGAACCACATTCTCCAGGGGATACATGGTTTGAACAGTCCCTTTACCGAAAGTTTGATTACTCCCTATGATAATAGCTCTTTTGTAATCCTGCATCGCAGCGGCTAATATTTCAGAAGCCGAAGCGGAGAATTCATTTACAAGGATTACAAGCGGACCGTCCCATTGGACTCTCTCGTCCTTGTCTTCATAGACCATTTTATCGTTGTCCGAAGCCCGTACCTGAACTACAGGTCCGTCTTTAATAAACAGTCCGGCCATATCAATGGCAGTTCTCAGTGAACCACCTCCATTATCCCGAAGGTCCAGGATCAGACCTTCAATACCTTCTTCCTTTAAACGCTCTATCTCCTTAGCTACATCACTAGCTGCATTTCTTGAGGCGTAGTCCTTGAAATCCGCATAAAAACCCGGAAGTTGGATCAGGCCAAATTTCTCATCCTTTTTAATGATCTGAGCTGATTTTGCATATTGCTCCTCCAGTTCAACAATGTCTCTTGTCACTGTGACCTCCTCGATGGTCCCATCTACTTTTCTCACAGTGAGGTATACTTTAGTTCCTTTTGGCCCCTTTATTAGTTGAACAGCATCATCCAAGGGCATCCCCACTATATTTACAGGGGTCTCATCTTCCTGGGCAACTTCTATGATTTCGTCTCCTACTTCTAAAAGCTGTCCTCTCCATACAGGTCCGCCTGAAATGATCTCTACTATTTTAGCCCCTCAGGCTCCGGTTGCAAACGGGCTCCGATCCCTTCAAATCTCCCCGAAATCTGCCTGTCGAAATAGTCTTTATCTTCCGGAGCAAAATAGGAAGTGTGCGGGTCAAATTTGTCCACAATTGAATTGATATATTGAGCAAAACGATCTTTGCGCTCAAGGTTATCAACAAATTCGAAAAATTCCTCAAGTGTATTTCTGGTTACGTCTCTGGCTTCTTCTTCTACTTCTGCTATGGAACGCGAGGTGTAGTTAGCATCATCTTTTTTCTTCTGGATTTCGTCTTTTAATTTAGAATCAAAAGTGTTCAACGTCCAGAATTTAAGCTGTTTCCTCCACCTTTCCTTTAATTCAGATCGCGAATTCGTAAACGGCCTTTTGTCGTAATCAGAATTGATAGATTCTTCAATGGTGTAATCAAACGGTTCATCCAGGATTTCCTCGATAAGCAATTTTACCTCATCCATTCTTTTGGTGTACCTCTCGTGCACCAGGTTAAAGAATGAGATGTCCGTATTTTTTATCTGGTCATCTATCTGAAATTTATACTTTTCAAAATCACGGATATCCTCGGCGAGGAAATATCTTTTGGTAGGATCAAGCACATCGATAAAGTCTTCAAAGACACTCACCGAAAAATCGTCATTGATATCTTTTGGAGAATAGTGTCCTTTTTCCAGGATATAGGTGATGATATCCAATAGAAGTTTGTCCTTGTCATTATTTTCGAAAGACTTATTTGTGAAACTGCAGGAAGCAACCGCAATAATCACAGCTAAAAAGCCTAAAACCAGATTCTTCTTCATGTAAATATTTTTTATTCGGGTTTTAACGTCATAACTCATTGCCCAAAATTTCCGAGCATATAAAATCATTGAATGCCCTAAGATATAGAAAAAACCATGCCAATAAATGCCCCCGGCGATAATTTTTTGTTAAAGGCGAACCGCGCTAATCCTCAGTAAAAACGTATTTTTATGGCTTAAAGTATGCAGTATGAGTAAACCTTTAATCCTGGTGACTAATGACGATGGAATTACAGCCCCCGGATTACGCACTTTGGTGCGCTGTATGCGTCAACTGGGAGAAGTGGTGGTGGTTGCCCCAGACAGTCCACAGTCGGGTATGGGTCATGCCATAACCTTAGACAACACGCTGTACTCAAAGCGGGTTGTCTTTGACACGGATAAGGACGCTCCAAAGGAATACAGTTGTAGCGGAACACCGGCAGATTGCGTTAAACTGGCACTTCAGGAACTACTCGACAGAAAACCGGATATTTGTGTCTCCGGAATTAATCACGGATCTAATTCTTCAATAAACGTCATTTATTCCGGTACCATGAGTGCGGCTATAGAAGCTGGGATTGAAGGCATTCCTGCCATTGGATTTTCACTCTGTGATTACTCCTGGGAGGCCGACTTTTCTCCTGCTGAAGAGGCCGTTAAAAAAATTACTTCGGAAGCCTTGCAAAACGGCATTCCGAAAGGAGTTGTACTCAATGTCAATATCCCCAAAATTGAAAAATCAGGATTAAAAGGGATCAAAATTTGCCGGCAGGCCCGGGCCAACTGGAAGGAAAAATTTGACAAACGCACCAATCCATCGGGTAAGGACTACTATTGGCTCACAGGTGAATTTCAGCTGATGGATAAGGGAGAAGATACAGACGAATGGGCTCTGTCACAGGGATATGTGTCTGTTGTGCCTACCCAATTTGATCTCACTGCTCATTTTGCGATTCAAGATATAAACACATGGAAACTAAATGAATACTAAAAAGGAACTTATAATTGGATTTGTGGTTGGACTCATAGCCAATGTTTTCGGCACTTTGTTATATATTCTGATCTTCTCCGACCTGGGGATTAAGGAAACCTTTGAAGTTGCTGAAAAACAAGGCTATCTTGGAAGTTTACTTGCTCTTGGAGCCATCCTTAACTTAATTGCCTTCTTCGCATTTTTGCGGATCAGGAGAGATCAACGAGCTAAAGGAGTATTAGTCGCAACACTACTTACGGCCCTGGTTATTCTATATTACAAGGTTTTCTGAGATGAAATACTACATCATAGCAGGCGAGGCTTCAGGCGATCTTCACGGGTCTAATCTTATCAAGGCATTGAAAAATGAGGATGCTGAAGCCAGTATTCGGTGCTGGGGAGGTGATTTGATGAAAAAGGCGGGAGGCACCCTTGTAAAGCACTATAACGAACTGGGTTTCATGGGCTTTATAGAGGTAGTTTCGAATATCCGTCGGATCTTTAAAAATATTGCTTTTTGTAAGGAGGATATCAGTGATTTTTCTCCGGATGTTATCATTTTTATAGACTTTTCAGGCTTTAATCTGCGTATTGCCTCCTGGGCCAAAAAAGAAGCTTTCCGCACTGCATATTATATCTCGCCTCAAGTTTGGGCATCAAGGGAAGGACGAATTGATAAGATAAAATCGAATATAGATCACATGTTCGTGATCTTACCTTTTGAAAAGGAGTATTACGAGAAAAAACACAACTTTCCAGTTCATTTTGTAGGTCATCCCTTGCTCGACGCCATTGAGGCCCGGGAAGAATTCGATCCTGAAAATTTTAAAAGAAAACATCAACTTGATCCCCATAGGAAAATTATAGCCCTCTTACCGGGTAGCAGAAAACAGGAGGTAGAAAAAATGCTGTCAGTGATGTTATCGGTTATCCCTGCATATCCCGATTATCAATTTGTAATTGCAGGTGCTCCCAGCCTTGAAGAAGAATTTTACACCCCCTATACAAAATCAAAGCAGGTTCACTTAGTAGCCGGAGAGACTTACGCCCTATTACAGAGTTCTCATGCCGCACTGGTGACCAGTGGCACAGCAACCCTTGAGACTGCATTGTTTAAAGTTCCTCAGGTGGTTTGCTATAAAGGCAGCTGGATTTCCTATCAGATCGCCAAACGGATTATCACCTTAAAATACATCTCCCTTGTAAATCTGATCATGGACAAAGAAGTAGTAAAAGAACTTATTCAAAGTGATCTCACTACAAAAGCCCTAAGCAAAGAATTAAACAAGATTCTCTCAGGGGCCAAACGAGATGAGATGCTTACAGAATATTCAAAGTTGCAAAAGAAACTTGGAGGGCCGGGAGCCAGCCAAAAAGCTGCCAGGAAAATCGTCAGTTTAATCGGGCAGTAACAAAATATTACCCCCTGTAAACGTTCCTGAAATGAGGAACACCCCTTTAAATCCTTATCGCACTGAAGTTTGACTTCAGAATTAATTCTTAATTTTGAGTGAAAGACGACCCAATTATTAAGCACATGCTAAAGAAATTCATTCTCGCATCTCTATGTCTTGGGGTCACGGCATGTGGTGTGGTGAAGAAGAAAACCACCTACGGCAGCAACAGAAAAGTCACGGTAGCAGCTTCTGAATTACCCGGACCGTCTGATATTGATTCGCTTTCAGATCATGCCAGGGAAAGTAAAGACATCGAGGATAAGCTTAGCCTCGAACGATCTGAGGAGATTATTAGTACGGCCCTGACCTTTACAGGTGTGAAGTACAAGTACGGAGGTACGACGCGAAAAGGGATTGATTGCTCAGGCCTGCTATATGTTTCTTTTCTGGAACACGATGTTTACCTACCCAGGGTATCGTATTATATGGCTAATGAAGGTAAAAAAATAAAACTCGAAGAAGTAAGCAAAGGCGACCTCCTATTTTTTACAACTTCAAAACGCCGGAAGCGTATCAATCACGTCGGATTGGTTGTGGCTGTGGACGGTGAAGATATCAGGTTTATCCACTCCACTACTTCTCGGGGAGTGATTGTCTCTTCTCTAAAAGAAGGCTTTTGGAACTACGCCTTTGTGAAAGCCACTCGAGTCTTATGAGATGAAACCCCTGGAATTTATCTCCGTGAAGTTGAGTTTGTGCCTGATCTTAGGTATATGTTACGGCTGGATTTCACCTTTATCCCCTGGACAGGCCATCTTTACATCGATAAGCAGCATTCTTTGCGTTCTGCTTTTTTTCCAATTTGAGAACTACAGAAAAGGTATATATTTTGGCATTGCAACTCTTTTGGCCTTTTTTTTAATCGGTGTCGTCACCATTACACTTGCACAACCCAAATTAACTCCTAATCACTATTCAAATAAATCTTATTCAGAAAAAGGCTATTGGGTTCTCGAACTCAAGGAGGTTTTAAAACCTACACCATTCAGGCAGTCCTACCTCTTCCGCGTAGTTTCTTTCAACGACCGTTTCTGTGAAGGTTTAATTCTAGGCAGTACGCGAAAAGAGTATAAAATTAATCCCCTAAAAGTAGATGACCGTTTGCTTTATTACGGTAACATCCACCCTGTTTCATCCCCTCAGAACCCTTATCAGTTCAACTATGGGTCTTATATGGAAACTAAGGGGGTGTATGATCAGATTACACTTAGATCGGAAAATACGGTCCAACTTCCAGCTGGAAAATCGAGCTTGCATGGTCTTGCAGCTCAGTTGCAGTTTAGAATCAAAGATGCCCTGGCCTCTTCACTTATAGGCTCAAAAGAGCAGGGAGTACTGCGCGCCATCGTGCTTGGACAAAGAAACGATCTGGATCCCGGACTTTATCAAAACTACAAAGATGCAGGAGCCGCTCATATTTTGGCTGTATCAGGATTGCACATTGGTATATTACTACTGATGCTCAGGGCATTTTTTAAACCTATTCATTCTTTGCCCAAGGGAAGAAAAATTTCAATGCTGCTAACGGTGCTTTTTTTGTGGGCATATGCTTTATTCACAGGATTGTCACCATCAGTAGTCAGAGCTGTTAGCATGTTTAGTTTTATAGCTTATGCCATGTACCTCAACAGGCCCACCAGCGCGATTAACGTTTTGGCACTCTCATTTTCTGCCATTTTATTGGTTGAGCCAAAATTCCTGTTTCAACTTGGATTCCAATTGAGCTATTCTGCTGTTTTTGCCATAGGTTGGATATATCCGCTAATCATTAGATCATGGGTTCCGAGGAATCCAATCCTTATCCGACTGTATAAATTATTTGCTGTGAGCCTTGCTGCACAAGTAGGGGTCTTACCGCTTTGTCTGTACTATTTTCATCAATTTCCGACAGCTTTCTTTATTACTGCAATGCTTATCGTTCCATTCCTTGGTCTATTTCTGAGTCTGGGCATTCTGGTGATCCTTTTATCGGGATTATCCCTGCTTCCTGAATTCTTAGCCCTGATCTACGACCAAATGATAAGAACAATGAATTTGGTGGTGGAACTCATTGCTTCACAAGAAAATTTAATTATTCGGAATGTCCCTTTTGATAAGCCGAGTCTAATCCTGTTGTATTCTATTATTATTCTACTTGTTCTCAGTCTTTACAAAAAGCGATTTATCTATGTATACTTTCTGGGGATGTCCATTATAGGATTGCAAGTCTGGAGCTTTTACTGCAGAACTGAAGAAGGTAAGAGAGAGGAAATCATCATTTTACAACAAGTGGCCAATACCGGCCTGGTTTATCAAAAGGGCCGTGAACTCCTGGTCATGACTCATGACAGTACTAAGATTAAAAATCTGGTTAAAAATTTCGAATTGAATCGCTACTTAGATTCAGTAAGGTCAACTCCTTTGCCAAATGCATTTCGCATAGGCAAGGAGCGTTGGGCTGTAATCGATAGTGCGGGTATTCTACCTGAGGTTTTTGGAAATCTACGCGGTTTAATTTTAACACAATCGCCCAAGGTGCATCTAGGACGGATACTAGAGCAAAGCTGTCCGGAGCGCGTTATTGCTGACGGAAGTAATTTCCCAGATGAAATTAAACGTTGGAAGCGCACCTGCAGGACCTATGGAATTCCCTTCTACTCCACCGCAGAAGAAGGGGCTATAACCTTAGGCAAACTGTAATAATCGTTATCGGATTCCGTGCATCATCCGTTTCAGAGGTCGATTCAGTAATATAGAAATACCTCCCAGGGCAACGCAAAGGATAGTAAAGATCAAAAAGAAGCTACTCAAAGAATAGTTCGCGGTGATCTCGTCAATCATACCTCCCAATGTTCCTGCCATTTTCTGGCCAATGGCAATAGCCAGGTACCATATGCCAAACATAAAACCGATCATTCTGGGAGGAACTAATTTACTCAGATAGGAAAGTCCAACAGGAGAAACACAAAGTTCCCCCATGGTAATAAGCAGGTATGCAAGAATCAGGTAGATCATACTCACCGAAGCTGTAGCAGCTCCCTGAGGAATACTGAGTGTACCAAATACGAGGACCCCAAAACCAAGTCCCTGTAGAATCAGTCCTATGCCGTATTTGTGCGCCGCACTTGGATTGTATTTACTCTCCCACCAACGCGAGAACAACGGAGCAAGGGTTATGATAAAGAAAGAGTTTAAAATGGCAAACCAGCTGGCTTCTACCTCATTTCCCGTTTGGGCAAATTTTTCGTAGAGTCGGAATATCAAAAGTCCCCAGATGCCTGCGAAAGCAATTCCCAGGGCGAAATTGGAATAGGGAATGCGGGTATAAGTCTTCTTAAAAAGTAAATAAAGCACCCAGGTAATGATCATCATGGGTACAGTGGTGAGAAGGGCATCGACAATTTTAAAGATCAGGGAAGCAGAACCGGTGAGTGTCCGGTCTGTATAATCCCTGGCGAAAATGGTCATCGTACCCAGATTTTGCTCGAAAGTCGCAAAGAAAATCACGGTAAAGATTCCAAAAATTGATACCGCAAATATGCGGTTTCGAACCACCTTTGTGTAGCGGATTGTCCTCCCGATGATAAGAATCAGGAATAGGAGAATTGCTATTAAAATTGTTTCATTTGAGCCTCCCAAGCCGAATAAATTAAAATCCAAGAAATTGATTTGCTCGATCTTAGACAACGGATCGTTAAAAAGGTACATCAACCCTCCCAGGGAGGATAAGATGATCAGTAAATAATCAAATTTTGTGAAGGGGTTGGGTTTTTCTTCTACTTCTCGCTCTTCTGTTTCTGAAGCATCAAATACTTCTGAGGCCTTCAAGGGCTTATCCCCTATTTTGCCAAAAAGACTGCCGGCAAGCCAAAATTGAAGCATTCCAAAGAACATAAAGATCCCTGCAAGGCCAAATCCCCATGCCCAGCCGTAGTTCTCTGCCAGGTATCCACAAAGCATCATCCCGAAGAAGGCACCTGCATTTACGCCCATATAGAAAATCGTATAGGCTCCGTCCTTTTTGGATTCCTTCCCCCTGTACATTTCTGAGATCACCGAGGTAATGTTGGGTTTAAAAAACCCGGTACCGATGACCAGCAGGGCGAGGCCAACATAAAGACTCCATACCGTTTCAAGGGCCATACAAGCATGACCCAGGGTCATTACAAAACACCCTATGACGATAGCTTTTTTATAGCCGATGAGTTTATCTGCGATATAACCTCCCAAAATAGGGGTTAAGTACAGAAGTGAGGCGTAAGTCCCAATCAGGGCAAGAGCGTGTTCTCTTGGCCATTCCCATCCTGGATTGCTGTCGAGGATTGGAGCGGTAAGGAAAAGCACCAGAAGCACGCGCATTCCATAGAAAGAAAAACGCTCCCACATCTCCGTAAAGAAGAGAACAAACAAGCCGGCGGGATGCCCCAGTACCTTGTCTTTAAACAGGTTTTCGATATCTGTATTCATCGGTGGTCCTTTATTGGTTAATTAGGTATGTACAAATCGAAGGCCAAAGGAATTATCTTTCTATCGCCCTTTCTTCTTCTTCTACTCCGTGTGTTAATCTCTTTAATGGTTTTAGCAGCAAAATCACCAGAATACCGAAGATGACACAGAAAATAGTGATCCCGGCAAATATGTTGAGCTCACCAGCTTCTGAGGCCGACTCACCTATGAGTCCGGCTACCTTATTCCCCAATCCGGTTGCGGCAAAGTACACTCCCATCATCAGGGCTCCATATCTCAGGGGAGCCAGTTTGGTGATAAAGGAAAGTGCCACAGGGGAAGCACATAATTCCCCCAGCGTATGAAACAAGTAAGCCAGCGCCAACCAATAGAGGGCTGATTTTCCAAGTTCTTCGTATTGCATGGAAGCGAATACCATAAATACAAATCCCAGACCCATGATAATCACTCCATTGGCCATTTTAAACAAAGAAGAAGCCTCTTTACCCCTATGCTTCCACCACAGCCAGAAATTGGCTACAGGGACGGCAAATACCATAATGTAAAAGGGGTTGAAGAATTGAAAAGCAGCAGCAGGAATTTCATAGCCAAAGACAAACCTGTCTGTTCTGTTTTCGGCATATAGATTCATCAGGCCACCGGCCTGTTCAAATGCCCCCCAAAAGACGATCACGATAATAAATGATAGCAGTAAAACCAAATATCTGTCTTTCTCAACCTGAGACTTAAGATCCTGATAGATGGTCACCATCATCCCTACTACAACTGAGAGGAAGATAAAAAATACGATATATGCCATCTTCTGATTACCGATGTAGAACCAGGCTGCAAGACTGGAAGTTGCAGCGAGTAAAACTGTAATAAGAAGTGTTTTTGTGGTTGTAAACTGTTGTTGAAAGATCTGTTTTATCGACACATCATCGCTATTGGCTTCCACCTTTTTGGGTTTATTTCCAACAGATACCAGGTATTTCTGACCCGAGAGGTAAATTACCTGCCCCAGGACCATCCCAACGGCTGCCAGACCAAATCCGGCGTGCCACCCCCACTCATCTGCCACCCAGGCCACCAAAAGAGCAGCCAATGCGGCTCCTGTGTTAATTCCAATATAAAATATAGAAAAGCCTTTATCACGCCTCTCATCACCTTGCTGATACAAGCCCCCTACCAGGGTGGAAATATTGGGTTTTAGCATACCAACCCCCGAAATAATAAGGGCAAGACCTGTATAAAAAGCCCACATGACCTCAACAGAAAGTATCCCATGTCCGGCAACCAGCAAGAAGCCTCCTATCATCACGGCTTTCTTCTGCCCTATAATTTTATCGGCAATGATGCCTCCCGGAATGGAGGCCACATAAACCAGCATGGTATACCATCCATAAAGGGACAGTGCCTCATTGCTCAGCCAGCCCAGACCGGGATTATCGCCCAAAGTCTCAGCGGTTAGGTAAAGCACTAATATTCCCCTCATCCCGTAATATGAAAATCGTTCCCACATTTCAGTCATAAACAGGATGTAGAGTCCGGCCGGGTGGCCAAATAACTCTCTTTCGTGTGCTGGTTTGTTTGTCATTGCCATATCTTGGATTGTTAGAGTTTGTTTAGTATAAAATTGGTCATTTTGTTGTAGAGTTGTAGTCGGGTGTTCCCTCCTGAAATACCATGCCTCTTATCGGGGTAAATGGCCCAATCAAAATCCTTATTCGCCTGCACCAGTTCTTCAACCATTCTCATGGTATTCTGAACATGAACATTGTCGTCCCCTGAACCGTGGATCAATAAATAGTCACCTTTGAGCATGGCAGGATAAGTAAGTGGGCTGTTATCATCATAGCCATTGGGATTGTCCTGAGGGGTACTCATATAGCGTTCGGTATACACCGTATCATAAAATCGCCAGCTGGTTACAGGAGCCACTGCAATAGCGAGTTCAAAAGTATCGTTGCCTTGCAAAATACAATTAGACGACATAAATCCCCCATAGCTCCACCCCCAGATACCGGTTCGGTCTTCGTCTATCCAGGAATATTCACTGAGTATTTTCGCAGCTGAGATTTGATCTTCTACTTCAAATTTGCCCAGTTCCCTGTATGTCATTTTCTTAAAATCCCTTCCTTTAAATCCGGTTCCGCGTCCATCGACGCAAGCAACTACAATTCCTTGCTGAGCCAGCATTTGATGCCAATAGTCATTATTTCCCCACCATCTATTTGCGACCTGTTGTGAACCCGGTCCACTATATTGAAATAAAAGAAGCGGGTATTTTTTATTTGGATCGAAGTCCAGAGGCTTTATCATCCACATATTAAGATCAAAACCATTAATCTCAAGGGTTGAAAATTCCTTGGGACTAATTTTGTAATCTTGAAGAAGAATTGACAGAGCAGAATTGTCGAGGATATCTTTGATTTTTTTTCCATCCGATGCCCGATGCAATGTATATCTATTGGGCACCTCAGTATTTGAGAAAGAGTTTATAAAATAGGTGTAATTTGCACTGAAGGTCGCACTGTTAGTCCCCTCCATTTCGGTCAGCCTTTTTTTATTTCTCCCATTGATACCGATTTTGTACACATCCCTGACAATAGATCCATTTTCGGTACTCCGGTAGAAAATCGACTTGCTACCGGGATCATATCCGTAATAATTAGTCACTTCCCAGGGACCTTCGGTGAGCTGTTTTTTTAAACTTCCGTCTGGGTTGTAAAGATAAATATGGTTGAAACCACTCTTTTCACTGGTCCAGATAAAACTATTGTCTTTCAGAAAGGTGAGGTTGTCTGTGATATCCACATAGGCTTTGTCCTTTTCTTCCAGTAAAAGGGAAACAGAAGCGTCAGCAGCATCTATCGAGTACATCTTCAGATCATTCTGCGCCCTGTTAAGGGTTTGCACACTCAACTCATCTGCCTGATTCTTCCATTGGATCCTGGGAATATAATAGGCATCCATAAGGTCGACATCCACTCTGGAATCCTCCTCCAGTTTATACAAGTGAAGCGTCACTGTGGAGTTTTCCTCACCGGCTTTAGGGTATTTAAATCGGTATTGAGAAGGATAAAGATCCTCCCCGTATACATCCATAGAAAATTCGGGAACTGCTCTTTCATCGAAGCGTAAAAATGCCAATATTGTCCCGTCAGAATTCCAGTCGAACGCTCTTACAAATCCAAATTCCTCCTCGTAAACCCAGTCCGTAACCCCGTTAATAATTGCATTGTATTCGCCATCTGTCGTGATACGTTGGGTATCACCGGTAAGCAGATTAAAGACGTAAAGATCGTTGTCTAATACATAAGCTACCTTAGACCCATCCGGGGAAAGATGAGGGGACATAATTTTTTCGTCAGAAATTTTTACTGTGGCTTCCTTCTCTTTGTCATAAACATAATAGATTCCCCTGCGGGAGCGTCGGTAGATTTTTTCTACCTCAGTGGCCAGTAAAATTTTAGACTCATCATCGCTAAAGGTATATGAGCTAAATAAAGGCACTCCGGTTTCCTCAGAAGAGAGAATGGTAGTGGTTCGTTCAAGGGTCTCGTAAGCGAACTGTTCGATACTGTTCACCATTCTGGCATCATCCATATTCAGAATAGTGAAGTGCTCCCCATCGTTCATCGACCGTAACTCCTGCAGGTCTTTGGTTGAGAATTTATCCCCCAGATCTCTTCAAGGGTAATATTTTTTTGTTGAGTGAATACTAGTGAAGTCGCTGAAAGAAAAATAAACAGCAGAAGGTATTTTTTCATTCGACAGTCTTGTTCAGGTTCAAACCCTCAAGTTTACTAATATTTTCCCTAAAAAAATAACTTTCAGGGTGGCAATTGCTATTTACTCTCTTCCTTTTTGCCAAGCGAATTCCCATGGAATCTACCCCTTGGACCAGGATAAAGAGTATTGTCAATATCACTATCTTTGATAGCATATACGATTTTACGATGCGCTTACCTATTGAAGGATTTTCCAAGCTGTCTAAGGACGAAAAAATACGATGGATAGCAGAGCGATATACTCAGGATCCAGAGGCGAGTATTTCCCTGATTGAAACCTATTGGAATGACGACAAGCAATTACAACAGTTGCATGATGAATTCATTGAAAATACACTCACCAATTACTACCTGCCATTGGGGATTGCGCCCAATTTTTTAATTGACGGAGAAACCTACGCCATCCCTATGGCCATAGAAGAAAGCTCAGTTGTAGCCGCTGCGAGCAAGGCAGCGAAATTCTGGTTTTCCAGAGGGGGCTTTAAAACTACCGTTCTGGGGACTGAAAAAATAGGGCAGGTACATTTTATGTACCGGGGAGAAAAAGAATTGTTAGAGGAATTTTTTGCTAAAATAAAACCAAAATTATTTGAGGAAACCACGGCAATTACCAAGAATATGGTCGCCCGGGGGGAGGGATCAAGAATATAGAATTACGCGACAAAACGGGAGAGCTCAAAGATTATTACCAGTTGCATTGCACCTTCGACACCCTGGATGCGATGGGAGCGAACTTCATTAATTCCTGTTTGGAACAATTCGCAAAAACGCTTCGAAAGGAAGCCGGACAATCTAAGATCCTGAGGAATGGGGAGGAATCCATTGAAGTGGTGATGAGTATCCTCTCTAATTACGTCCCCCAATGCCTGGTAAGAGCTGAGGTGAGCTGCCCAATTGAGGACCTCGGTGCCGATTCGGGTATCAGTGCTATAGATTTTGCTGAAAAGATGGTTAGAGCGGTTGCTATTGCCAATGTGGAACCTCACAGAGCCGTAACCCATAATAAAGGGATCATGAACGGGATCGATGCTGTTGTTCTGGCCACAGGAAACGACTTTAGAGCGGTTGAGGCGGGCATTCATGCATATGCCGCCAGACAGGGGTCGTACCAGAGCCTAACACAAGCCCGAATAGAAAACGGCAATTTTCATTTTTGGATTGAAATACCCCTTGCTCTGGGCACTGTGGGTGGACTAACCAGTTTGCACCCTCTTGTTAAACTCGCTCTCGAAATTTTACAGCACCCCAATGCCAAACAACTTATGGGTATAGTAGCCGTAGCCGGACTGGCCCAAAATTTTGCAGCAGTACAATCACTGGTCACCACAGGAATACAGCAGGGACATATGAAAATGCACCTTTTGAACATCCTCAACCAGCTTAAGGCCTCCGATATGGAGAAAAAGCAATTGGTTGAATATTTTAAAAAACACAGTGCTACGCATCATGCCGTAGTAGAAGCATTAGACCAACTCAGGGGATCTTAAAATGAAAGAGACATTCAGAAGCAATGGAAAACTACTGCTCACAGGAGAATACGCCGTTCTCGATGGAGCACTTGCCCTTGGATTACCAACCCTACTAGGACAGGAATTATCGATTGAGTCCTGGAGTGAAAAAGGACTTCATTGGAAAAGTATTGATGTGGATCAAAATGTCTGGTTTGAAACAACTTTTACAGAAGCGGAATTAAAGCCGGACGCATCCTTTACCAGAGGGTCGGATATTCGCAACACCTTATGGACCCTACTCAGGGAAGCCGTGAGACTCAATCCCGAATTTTTGGAAAAAATAAAGTCATGCTCGGCTACATCCCGTCTTGAATTTTCGAGGAAGTGGGGTCTTGGCAGTTCCTCTACCCTGATCAACAACATTGCCCAATGGGCCGGGGTAGATGCCTTTACTTTGTTGTGGAATGGATTCTCAGGAAGTGGTTATGACATAGCTTGCGCTCAACATAACAAACCCCTGATCTACAAGCTTAAAAATAAGGTCCCGGAAATTGAACTTTTGGAATACGACCCCCCATTCAGGAAAAATTTGTTCTTTGTTCACCTCAACCGGAAGCAGAACAGCCGGGAGGCCATCTCACATTACAGAAAAAATGTAGCTAACCAACAGGGGTTTTTAACGCAGATCTCCGAAATCACAAGGGCAGTCACTACTTGCAGTGAATTATCCGAATTTGAGACCCTATTGCTGGAACACGAAGAACTCCTTTCCGATGCGCTTCAACTTCAAAGGATACAGGATCAATTGTTTCCCGATTTTAATGGTGTTGTAAAGAGCCTGGGAGCATGGGGCGGAGATTTCGTCCTGGCCACAGGGAACGAAAATATCCGATCGTATTTCAATAAGAAGGGATACCAGACCATCCTGGCCTACGATGACCTTATTCCATAAAAAAAGCCCCGGAAATCCAGGGCTTCTTTTTTTATTGTAAGTCGATTAATAGAAAATAGATCGGTTATCTTCAATTTCTGCTTTCTCCTTTAAAGCCTCTACAAGGCTGTTAGCCACCCTAGCTGTATTGGAAGACTGAAGGTTATTGGCATAGGTAATATAATTGTCTAGTTCAGGAGCATCTTCCTTTTTGGTCACTTCAAACTTAAACACTCCTGACTCCCCTGAAATAAAGTTAGAGGTTTGTCCAACTTCCATAGAGAATGCCGTTCCCACTACTAATTGCTCTCTTCCCGCACCGGGAATTGTAGGCGTTTTAACGGTCAATGCTGATGCACTGGATACTGTGGTTTTGTATTCCGAAGCGATTTCCGCCATGGATTTACCTGCATTCTCTGCTTTTATTTTTTCGGCCTTCTTTTGCTTCCTAAGGATAGGTAGTACGGTAACAGAGGCATCTTCAACGTCCATTAGGCCTGCTTTATAGGTTGCAGTCAATTGCACTACCGCATAGCCGTTATTGACATCAAATCTTCTGATATCACCCAATTCGGTTTCCTCGTTAAAGGCCCATTGCACTATTCTTCTCTGAGCTCCCAACCCTGGAAGGTTTTCATCCATGGCATTTAGCCGGTTTACCGGTCTTACCACAAAATCATTTTCCTGTGCCACTTCACTGAGGCTTTTATCGGAATCTACCGCTGTCATTTCAAATTTGGTAGCATCGGTAAACAAGGTATTAATTGTTTCCTCCGAGGCCTGAATATCTCTGGTGAGGGTAGCAAGCTGATATAGATCGCGTTTTTCATCAACCTTTACGATATGAAAGCCAAATTCCGTTTCAACAAGGCCAATGTGTCCTACAGGATTTCCAAAGGCGAAATCGTTGAATTTCGGCGTCATAATACCTTCCTGAAAAAATCCTAAATCACCTCCCCTGGGTCCGGATGGACCATCTGAATTGTCTCGTGCCAATTGGGCGAAGACCGCGTTGGGTTTTAAGGCTTGTTCCAGCACTTCTTCGGCCTTTTCACGGGCTTCCTCCATTGTACGATTAACTTCCGGGTTTGCGCGTTCGGCACCCTCATATGTGATCAAAATATGGCTGGCTTTAACGGAGCCGTTGGGCTTCTTCGCCATCATTCTGGATACTTTAAATATATCGCCGTCTCTGTATGGACCAAATAACTCTCCAATCTCAAGTTCAACCAATGAGTCGGCAAATCTTGTTGGCAACTCGGCCTTCGCCTTAAAAATACTGTCGTATTTAGCGTCAGAATTCCGATCTAAAAATGCAACGACATCATCGGTATTCCTAAAGCCAGGAAGGGTCTCTGTGGTATCGCGATCCTCAAAGTATTCAACACTGTCATCCAACAGGCTTGAAATAGCAGCCTCAGTGGCGGCAATATCTGCTTCTGATGGACCTTCTTCAAAATATACAAATTGAATATCCCGGGATCTTTCCTGAGTGTATTTTTTCTCGTTCTTTTTGATATATGCCTCAATTTCATTTTTGGTGACGGTAATGGTGCTATCCGGAATAGCTGCATAAGGAACACGAACATATCTAATATCTACCTTGTCATTGGCCAATTTATAGTCGAGCTCCCCTTCTTTCAGCGTAGCGCCCATACCTGCCCTTACAAGATTAAAATACACTTGTTGCTTTGCATTTTCAATAATGGCCTGTTCATCCTGCAGCCAATCCTCGTATTGAGCGGGAGCGTTCATTTTAAGCTCCAGTATAAAGTCTCTGAACTTTCTTTCATCAAACTGTCCGTTTTCATCTACAAACTGAGGATTCTGTGCCAGACCGGGACTGCTCTTAATGACTTCGATAATCTGGTCCTGTTCGATATCGATCCCAAGCTCCTCAATCTGCTGATCGAGCAAAGTGTTACGCTCTATCTGATTCCAGATATTATTGACCAATTGCATGGAGGATGCGGATTGCCCACTGGTTCTTGTGGCCCTTTCCAGTTTTTGTCTGAAGTCGTCTATGGATATTTCTTCCCCGTTGATCTCACCAACTGAAGAACCTACCTTACCTCCGGAAAATCCATCGCTGGTGAAGATTCCCGAAATCACAAAGGCGAATAATGCCATACCAATGATCAGGATCAAAACCGTGGTTCGTTTCCGAATATTCTCTAAAATTGCCATTTATCTAGATTGTTTAAAATCAGTGGGCGAAATTACCATTTTCCCTTAAATAATAAAAGTTAATCTACAGCTATCTGATGCCGGCTTGAAGGCTAGTCGTTTTGAAGGACTTCGAGGGTAACTAAATCGATCTTGGTGCTCGATACTTCGAGGATGGTAAAGAGGTAATCGCCTATCCTTATTTCGGTGTCTTTTTCCGGTATTTCGCCTGTTTCGTGAACCAATAATCCACCCAGAGTCTCAAATTCTTCAGTATCCGGAAGCTCCAGTTTATAGGTTACGTTGATATAATCCACTTCCAGTCGGGCTGAAAATCTAAAGGTGTTTTCACTGGTTTGTTCTTCGAGAAGGTCAGTAGAATCGTGTTCATCTTCTATTTCACCAAATAGTTCTTCAACAATATCTTCCACGGTCATCACCCCTGATGTTCCGCCGTATTCATCTAATACAACGGCCATACTTTTTCGTTTCTTCGTCAGGATTTTTAGTATCTCATGAATCAACATGGTTTCGGGAACAAACTCTACCGGCAGCAGGATACTTTTGATGGTTTTAGGTTTTTTAAACAGCTCGTACGAGTGAATATAACCTATGATATCATCGATGGTCTCTTTGTATACCAGGATCTTGGAATACCCTGTTTCAGTAAATAATTTTGCCAGTGACTTTGGAGTTTCGTGTAATTCAACTGCTGTGATTTCGGTTCTGGGAACCATTACTTCCCTTGCTTTTACTTCAGAGAATTCGAGGGCATTCTGAAAAATCTGAATTTCCGAATCCACGTCGTCTTCTTCTTCCACAGCTTCCATCTGTTCTGTGATATAATCCCCCAATTCCATTTTGCTGAAAGCGAGTTGCACCTGATCTCCATCCGTCTTAAAAAACGTACGCAGAATAAAATCGGACACCTTGATTATAAAGTCGGATACCGGGGAAAATATCGCATAGAACAAGTATGCCGGGATAGCGAGAATCTTTAATAGGGTGTTGGCATAAATCTGAAAAAATACTTTGGGCAGGAATTCTGCTGTGATAAGGATAATTAGGGTAGAAATCAGCGTCTGGGTAAGGAGGCTAAAGTCGGTAAATGCAAGCTGTAAAAATCGATAATCAGAAGGGAGCATTTGTCTGAACCAGGCCATAAGCAGGTCTCCCATGTAAAACCCATAAACCACAAGGGCAATATTGTTACCGATGAGCATGGTAGCGATAAACTTTGAAGGTTTACGGGTTAGCAAGGCCAATACCCTGGCCAGGAATCCGGTTTGCTTCTTCTCAATTTCGATATGGATTTTATTGGCCGAGACAAAGGCGATCTCCATTCCTGAAAAGAAAGCAGACAGCACCAGGCATATTACGATAATTACAATAGAACTATCCAAGGCTATGAGTTGTTATCCCGCTTCCTTTTTTCGAATCGTCTGCGGTAATTTCTGCGAAATAGGAACATTGCCAGAGAAACTACGGCAAAAAAGATAAAGATATAGGTTCCCTGCCGGTCGGTTTCCCATAGCTCACCTATTTTGTAAATAGAGATTAGGGCAACTATTAGATAAAGGTATTCTGTAAATCGCAAGATCTTGATCATGATTCTTCTTCGTTTATCGTCATTAGTCCATAGGTCTTATTGGCCTTAAAAAAACTAAAATCCCGGTCAAAGTCCATGCCTTCCCCATCCATGACGGTACCGTCCTGAGGATTGGTAAAGGTAAATTTTTCCTGGGTGAATATCCATTCTGCCTTACGGTCCCAGTAAAGTTGGGAAGTTTCAAGTTTTTTACCATCGTGGGTTTCAATGACCACCTGTCCTCTCAGATCTATAATGCTGGTTTGGGAGTAGATAATGCCGTAATCAGCACTGATAGTACTTTTTTTATTGTCCTGATCGTAATATTCTACCTCAAGGCCTTCGGGAAATGTGCGGTATTTAAATAACATATTGTCAAAGTCCTCACTCACCGGGCTTTTTAGTATCGCAATTACCCTGGAAGATCCTTTGTCTTCGCTTTCCAGTTCTTCGGTGGTTTCGGTGTAGGTCAATTCAAAATTTTGTGCTATCCCCTGAGGATAAATTTCAATCTGCTTTTCATCGCCAACCCTCTTATAATTATCCTGACAGCCAAAAAAAAAGATTGCCACAGTACATACTATGGCAATCGGATATATTATTTGTTTACCCTTGGGTATCATCACATTTATAAACTGGGCACTGTTATGCTCCCGCCAACCCAGCACTTAAAGCTGAGAGTCTTTCCGGCCATTCCGGAATTAAAGATATCTGTTTTTGAAGGAGCTTTGGCAGCGTAACTTGAAGCCGCCTGACCAGCCCTACCACTCAATGACGGGTCTACACGCCCGGCCTTACGAGCCATATCAGCCGCTTTCCAGTAAACTGCACGTTTCTCAAATGGTGTTTCTCCACATTCGTTGGCACTTGACGCATAAAGGTTTGCAATAAGTAAGTATGCATTACCGTTGGATGGGTTGGCATCGATTGCCTTCATTGCGTAATTTCTGGCCGTAGATTTACTACTTCTTCTGTAACTCGTCGCAATCTTATAGGCAATATTTGATTTTTTCTTAGGATTCGTTTCCAATTCCAATGCCTTGTTAAAATCAGCAATGGCCCCGCTATTGTCTCCCGATTTTTGCTTCAGTGTTCCTCCGTAGACATAAGCATCAGCAGATGGGTCTAGAGCTAATTGGGCTTCGAATAATTTTCGGAACATAGGGTCGTCTGTACACTCTTTACTAAACATTCTCCCTACGGCTCTTTTTACCCAGGTTACATCCCCTTTCTTGCTTTCAAAGTTTCTTTCATAAAGAGGGATCAAGTTCTCACAATCGGCTAATGCTCCTAATTTAGAATCTACACTACCGGCAATTTTACCATAAGATTCTGAATTGGTAGTAGCCACTCTCAAACTTCTCTTTTCCTTTGATGTTAAGGTTCCTGCATCTTCTTTAGGAAGCAGTTTGGTGATAATATCTGTCAATTCCCCATTCTCTTCTTCAATCTTCTCAGTAACATCGTCATAGGTATTAAATACATCCTGCAGATCCTTTTTATTTGCTTCGTAAAGATCTACGAGACTGGAGAAATAAAGATATAAGGCCTTTGGATTCTTAAAGTGTTCTCTGTCTTCCTTAAAAGCCTTGTCTAACATATCGAAGATCTGCTCATTCGAGGCCATCTTGTTATCATACATCAGAAGGACTTTGTCAATAGCGACTCCACTAGGCGGGAAGCTCTTTGGATAGTATTTGTTACTATTGTCGTAGAGCGCCATAAGGTCTTGAATAAACCCGTCTTTTTCAGCTCCACTGCTATTTTCTACTTTGTACATAAGGATCCTTTCCCCGTAAGAGAAATTGGCCTTATTAATATCAGGACATGCTTCGTAAACCATTTTCCAGGGTCCGTAAGCAGCATCGTAATTCTTGACTTTTGCATGCTCAGCGTAAATGGAAAGATTGGTCATGCATTCAGGGTTTTGCGCCTGTCCTAAACTAATGCCTGTAAAGCCTACAACGGCAAACATCATTAAGTAAAGTTCCTTTTTCATCGTGTTACGTTTTAAAGCGGTTAATGTACTAATTTTTTATCAATTTATTTTCCTTTTTTGGAACCATCTATCATTAAATGAGAGACCTATGTTAATCCTGAAGTATTTTTCTTCAATCAGATCTGCGGCAGTTGTGCCTCTTTTACCCCATTCAAATCCGAGATTTAGGTTGGAGAAACTTCCCCCCAACGGTAACCCAAGTCCAAAAGTTATGCCAAAGTTCTGAATTTCCTTTTCATTCACGATAACGCCGGTATAATCGTATCTCAGACCGGCTCTGTATGTCACCCTTTTAAAGTAACTCCCAAAGGAGGTGTAATCCGGAATATAAAAAGCACCCAAGGCGTAGCTACTGGCATCGGTATACTCCTGATTCTGGATTTTAAGGAATCTATTTTCAAAACTACTTAATTGCTGAAAGCTGTACTCGGCACCCAGGAACCATTTCTTATCCTCCCCGTAGCCCAGGCCAAATGTGGCTATTGTAGGAATCTTCAATTCGGTATTTTTAAGTCCCTGTGATTGAAGGTTTACATCGAGCTCTTCAATGGTGGCTCCTGTCGCCTGAGAGAAGGAACCAATGGTTTGCGCATTTTCAGAGATCAGGTTTACCTGAGTATTGATGACCGCAGAAGTAAAAAGTGTATGCTTCTCTCCTATTTTTGGAGTAAATGTTAGGCCGTAGACAAAGTCGTAACCCCCTACCTCAGATGCTTGTGTTTCCCTGGTTCCAAATTGCAGGCCGTCTATCCGCTGTATTTTTTCATTTTCGAGGTTGCCAAAATTATAGTTGACAGATGCGCCGAGATTGAGGTTTTTAGCTACCTCAAAACCGAGGGAGAAAAAAACCTGATTGATACCTCCGGTCCCTGAATACAAATTGGTTACATCGTTGCCAGAGGGGTCTGTAGTTTCCTGCAGAACATCGTATCCAACAGAAGAGAATGGCCTTATGCCGAGTCCGGCAGAAATCTTAGGACTCAAAGGGAATCCTATTGCCAGATATTCCAAATTGGTCACGGACGACTTTTCCTGATCTGTAAAACTGTTGAGGGAAATTTCTTTATGACTTAAGCCTGCCGTATAAGTTGTTAAACGTAGTTTGCCAAAACCGGCGGGATTTTTTAGGGAAATGTGTATACTGTCTGTGTAAAGACTCAACCCCCCATCATTTGATTCTCAATAGTACTGCCAGATCTGAGATCGCCTACGCCGAAATAAGAATAGGGAGAAACTGTACCATCTTGCGCGTACAGACTACTGGCTGCGAGGCAAATTAAGGCAAAACCTAGTTTTCTGATCATTTAACTTTTGTTGTATTCGAGCAAATAATTCAAGCCCTCCAGAAGAAAATTCGAGTTGGCAAATATGGTATTTTTTAGCCGATTGGACAAAAATTGACCGTCACCTCCTGTTAAAATAACTGTTAAATGTTGAAACCGACTTTGATATTGGGAAATTACGCCGTCAATCTCCCGTGCGATTCCATTAATTACCCCACTGTGGATACTGTTTTCAGTGGTATTGCCGATCAGTTCCACAAAGGGGCTGGGATCGAGAAGCGGTAAGTTAGCGGTGTGTTCATGTAGCGCTTTATAGCGCATATATAAACCCGGAGATATTGCCCCTCCCAGATATTCCCCGTAATCATTAACCATATCGTATGTGATACAGCTTCCAGCGTCAACGACCAGCGTATTGGTATTTGGATAGTTGAAGTATGCCGCTGTAGCAAGGGCAATTCGATCCACCCCAAGGGTTTGCGGACTCGCGTAGGAATTTTTAAAAGGGACAGCAGCTACAGAAGTCAGGAGCTGAACCTTACAGAAAATGGCCAGTACATCGAGCTCCCGCTTGGTGAGCGATCCTACTGAGGCTACCAAGGCATGGTCTATTTCCGGAAATTTAGAAAACACGTCCTTTACGGCCTTGTGAAAACCCGGCGTATCCGAGCTGGTGAGAAACAACAGGTCGTTCTTTCTGAACACAGCCAGCTTATTAGAGGTATTACCCGCATCTATTACAAGATTCATATTACAAAGATTGTAAATTGGAAAAAAAGACAGGCCTTTTTTTCCTTTTTTATTGGTAGTTCCTAAATTTGAAATTATATTTGCCCCCGCTTAACTAGGCTTGGTACCTTAGCTCAGTTGGTAGAGCAACGGACTGAAAATCCGTGTGTCCCTGGTTCGATTCCTGGAGGTACCACTTAAAGCAAGAAAGGCTCATTCGCAAGAATGGGCTTTTTCCGTTTAGAGCATCGCAGGAAGCTTGCTTTCGAAAGATACGAGAAACGGAAAAAGCATTGCCTCAAGGCAATGAGCTTTACATTATTTTCAGGAGCGGGACCAAAGGGAACAATGAGCAAAGCGAGTTAATCCTGCAACTATTACTTCCAAAGTATTAACCGATGAGATAAAGCATTGCCTCAAGGCAATGAGCTTTGCATTATTTTCAGGAGCGGAACCATAGGAAGCCCGAAGTAGTGCGGAGCTTACTTCGGGCAATCCTGGAACTTGTTCTTGGTCAAATTCCACATTACATACAAAGACCGAAAAGTTTTGGAAAAGTAACTATAGCCAACCATTAACAAAGGATATACTACCTCAACAGACCGGACTGTATGCAAATGACTTATTTAGTTAGGTTATCTAATCACTGATCCATCCTGAATATTTATTGATCACTAGGCGGAACCAACCGAGCTGACAAATCAGGATCATTCATATCCTTATCCAGTGGAAACATAGGTCGTTTAATATGCTTATAGCCTAATCGATGAAGGTCCTGATCGACACCACCCGGTGTTAAGGCCATGATCCAATCTCCACGCATAATGTAAAGCTCAGGTACCAGGTAGCCAATTTTAACTACCACTATATCCGATTCTCTCGGATTTAGGCCTAAACGGGTAAAATCTGTTTCGTGATGGTAGGGTTTGCGCTTCTTGGTTACTATAACCTGAACGCTACCCACTTTTACCACAACTTCGGTCTCCGCATCCTCATCGCCATGTTCTATTGCTTCAATGGTTCCACTTAATTCAATAGGTGGTGCATATCGCGCATCAACAGCAGCACCGGCTTTACGACTAATTTCAGCCCCTACTCCTGCTTCAACAGCTTTTTCAATAAACTCAGGGCCTGGAATGGAAGCATAGATCAAAGAAGGTCCATCATCATTTTTAAATTCAGGTCGGGCCAGGATCTGCTGTAAGGTCCAGGTTACATCGCCGGCACCACCAGCCGTTGGATTATCCCCCATATCGCTTATAATAAATGGTTTTTTATCGCTTTCCAAAGCCATATCCAGGCTTTCTTCCAAGGTGGCTACCGGGGCTACAAATTCAAATTCCTTACGAACATTCCAGAAACTTTGGGCCAACTCTTCAGCAGCAGTAGTTACTTTTTCTTTGTCATCGCCGGTAACCATAACAACCGCGTGATTTCGAGGAGCATCTGCCCAGGCATAACCAATCCAAATGGCCGCATCAATAACCCCCACTTGATTAGCTAAAGGAGGTACTTTTGCATATAAACTTTTGGCAGGTTCAATGCGAGTACTCGTTTTCTCTCCAGGTAAGAGAATAGGAACCGGAATCCAGGCTTTGTATTTTGGCTTGCCTTTTCCACTTTCAATTCTATCGAGTAAGTTAACCAGGGCACGCTTTTTTGATTCTATGGCATCTTCGTGCGGAGCCATACGGTAACAGGTTATTAAATCGGTTTTTTGAGCCAGTTGCTCGGTTACATTGCCATGTAAATCCATAGATGTGGAAATCAACATATCTTTTCCCAATGTTTCGCGGATACGACTAATCATGTCTCCTTCGGGATCGTCCAGACCTACAACACTCATTGCTCCATGGATATCAAAAAACAATCCATCGTATGGGGCATTTTCCTCTAATCTTTCTATCATCTCACCTACTAACAACTCATAAGCTTCCTTGGTAACGATTCCTCCCGGTAGGGCATGGCCACGTAATGCAGGAAACCATTCGGCTCGCTTTCGCGTTGTTGAATCCTGGTGCATAAAGGGATAATATGAAAATACCTCATCACCTCTTCGTGCGTGAAAAGCATCCACCTGGGATTGTGCCGGAGAAAAGGTACTGGACTCAATGGCCAATCCTGCGATGGCAATACGGGGTAATTCCTTGCCTGGTTTGTCTCCTCTTTGATTACAGGCTATTGTAATCAAAAGGCTAAATGCGATTAAAATATAATTGATATTTCTTAGTGACACTTTCATAGAGATCATGACAATTTATTAGTTTGTGTCTTATTCAAATATTTTAAAATATATCCTGAGACGTTTGTTTAACTTCTAGGAATTTTTCCATCCTCAGGAATACCTAGTTAAACAGGAGAAATAAAACAGTATTTATAAAGAGAAATAATAAAGTAGTGATAATATAGAACAAAAATCAGAGATTACTTAAAACTGACTATTTACTTTCTTTTCCTCCAAAAAATTCGAATACAGGATTTATAGTTACTATTTAAAATTGGACATCCCCGATTATAAGGATTCGGAGGTGACCTATACAGCTGTTTGCTGATGATGTACCCTTACCATAGCTAAGCTAATTCAAATACTGTTACGATGACCTTCGCAGACTGGATCGGTTCTTTTGGTGTGTTTATGATTTTACTGGCATTTGCCCTGAATATCACGGGTAAACTTTCCAGGCATCAGCTCTCCTACATCTTACTGAATTTAATCGGGGCTAGTCTGGCCTGTCTGGCATCCTTCCTCATAAATTACGTTCCCTTTATTATTCTCGAAGGAGTATGGGCCCTGGTTTCGGCTTTTGCCCTCTACAAACACTACAAATCGTAATTATGAAGAATACTATCAAGCTACATAGGGTGACCCATGATATGACACAGGAAGATGTGGCACAACGCCTGGGTGTTTCCAGACAAACTATCAACGCCATCGAAAACAATAAATATTTTCCTTCCCTTGAACTCGGACTTAAATTAGCAAGGATATTTAAATGCAGTGTTGAAGAATTGTTCAGTCTGGAGGAATAAGTGGCCTAGCTCCAGGGTTCTAAATTTTGTTCTTGTTTTCCAAGGGTAACGACTCCTATTAGCACAATTCCCAATACCAACTGTATGAATGCCAGCCATTTAAATTGAGCGTTTTCATAGATGGTTACTGTTCCCTGTATGATCAGAATGATACCGTAGAATACAAGTAAATACTTGCGGTATTTCCTCTTCTTTTCCTCCGGAACTTTGCTAAATATATTAAGTACCCATCCAATAATGGCTACGATGAGAAATACTACTAGCATTATCATTAAACCCTTACCCATGGCTCAAATTCTTCATATTGTCCACTAAAAGTAGCTATTGCCCCTTTTACTGGCAAGGTCCCCGTTATTTTTAATATATTTGAGTCTCTTTCGGTTTATTGAACTTTTCATCTACTTGATTGCCCGTTAAACAAAATAAAACAAAAACCATATGACCAACAAGGAATTCTCAGCCGTGGGCGATAACAAAAGAAAAGATCTGGAAACAGCTTCTAAATTAGAGCTGATAAAAAACCTCATCTTCGGGGAAAATATTCAGGCCTATGAATCCGAATTCGAACTTCTGAAAAAGGATATCCTTGGCAAAAAGAAACAACTGGAAGACCTTATTGAAGCCGTTAGGACAGATCTGCGTATGTCTATTGACGATGTGGCTACGGATATCAACATCAGAATAACAGAACTTGAAGACAAATTAGAGTCGCGCTTCGAAGATGTAGAAAAGGACCAAATCCAGAAAAAGGAATTGGGAAATTTACTCATTGAATTGGGAGAAAAGATACAGAAGAAATAAACCTCCCACATGGTCACAAACATGGACGAGCAAGCCAAATTGGAAATCCTGAAGGATATCCTGTTTCCCGATGATCGGGGAGCGGTTCAGGATATCGCCAAAAGGATAGAACTGGTAGAGCTTATCATCAATGACCAAAAAGAACTCGCGGCAAGGGTAAATCCTCTGGTAGATGAGAAGATCGACACCTTTACCAAAAGTATTCCTGATACCCTCGGCCCAACCATCACTGCTACTCTTAAAAAAGAGATCAGGAACCACAAAGATGAGGTGGTGGAAGCCCTATATCCCGTATTAGGGAAAATGATTAAGAAGTACGTGGCTCAAAAAATTAAAATCTTTACCGAGAGAATCGGCAATCAGTTCGGCTTTATCAAACGCATAAAAAGAAAATTTCAATCCTGGTTTGGCGGACCTACAGAAGAACAACTGCTGATGCGTGAACTTTCATCGGCAACCATAGAGCAGGTCCTGCTTATTGAGCGCGATTCGGGTACTCTAAAAGCGAGTTATTCAGTCACCAATACCATAGATGAAGAAATGATCTCCGGAATGCTCACCGCCATCAAGAGTTTTGTGGAAGATGCCTTTCAGAAAAAGAATCAGAACCTCGAACTCATTCCATATAAATTGTACAATATTCACCTGCAAAGCTTTGTAACCCATTACGTAGCCGTTGTAATCTCCGGGGAATACCACCTTACTTCCAAAAATAAACTTCAGGATATCATTTTTAATTTCTACTACAATTTTATGGCCATGAACCTCGATCTTGTTTTTCATTCTAAGGATCAGAATAAAGAAGGTAAGGCCATTCGTACTATAGATAAAGAACTTTTAGTAAAAGAACTGGAAGCGAGTTTCGGCAATGTAAAAATTTAAAAAGTAGTAATCCCCGGTCGATTCGGTGTTGGCAAAACCTCCCTCATCCGCAGATTTGGTCCTACTCTGTTTTCGGATCAGTACTATGTAAACATAGGCGTGCACATCACCGAAAAAGTGTTAGAATTATCAGGGTTCATGGGGCCCTTACTTTAGAGTTTTACAGTAGGCTTGAGATAGTTTGGTTACCCCATCGGACACTTTTAGGGTAATCCACCTTAACCTTTTTTTATTTCTCCACAATTCTCAAGAAGCCATTCTTCCTTCTTTATTTCAAAAAGCCTATTTTTAAATATTGATCGTACAACTAAAAATTTAAATCTCATGGATCCCGCTCTACAAACCATGATCTCCAATATGCCCGAAAAAACCGGTAAATCTCTGGAGGAATGGAAAAAAATACTCAACGCCAAATCCTTCTCGAAACACTCAGAGGCAGTATCCTATCTCAAAAAAGAACACGGTGTCACCCATGGATTTGCAAACACCATCGTGCACTTGTCAAAAGATGAAGGCACCTCCTCGGCGGATCTCCTGTCAGCCCAATACAAAGGCAAGGAACATCTTCTTCCTGTGTACGAAAAGATCAGAGATATGGTTTCCTCCCTGGGAAATGATGTGACCATTACTCCAAAAAAGACTACGGTGAGTTTTATCAGGAAAAAACAATTCGCCCTTGTTAATCCGGCCAGCAAAACCAGACTCGACCTAGGGCTGAAGATCAAGGATAAGCCCACCACGGCTCGACTTGAAAATTCCGGACCTTTCGGCACCATGTGCACGCATAGGGTTCGTCTAGAGAAGCCAGAGGATGTAGATGACGAATTGAAGAGTTGGATCAAGGAAGCGTATGAAAATGCAGGATAGAATTACCTAATTAATCTTATACCTCGAAAAATTGAAAGAAAAGACCGGCGCATCACCAAGAATCATTAAAGGAAGAAAGCTGAAGTGTACAATTTGTGAAAATGATACCTTCTGGATGCGAAAAACATTGATGAACACCAAGGGAATGACCTTTTTTAAACTAGACTGGGCCAATAGGGAAGCAGAAAATTATATCTGTGATTCCTGTGGTTATGTACATTGGTTCCTTCCAACGTAACCCTCTACCAATATCACTAAAAGTGAACAATCAGGCTGTAAAAATTCATCAAAAGGAGATCGCACTGGGAAGGTTGCGCTTCCACTGTCTGGTGGCGGGTGATGAACAAGATTCCCTGGTGGTATTACTGCACGGGTTCCCGGAAACCTCCCATATGTGGAGACCTCTTATGAAGGACCTCGTCTCCGCAGGATATTACTGTCTTGCGCCTAATATGCGAGGTTACAGCGAAAATGCCTGCCCAAAAGGAAAGAAAAATTATCGTATAGAATTATTAGTTCGGGATGTATTGGACCTGGCCGCTGCTGTTGGAAAAAGCAAGTTCCATTTAATCGCTCATGACTGGGGCGCAGTAATAGGCTGGTATCTGGCATATGATCATCCTGAAATTTTAGTTAGTTATACCTCTCTCTCAGTTCCCCATTTAAAGGGATTTTATAAAGCCATAGGAAAGGATAAGGATCAACAATACAGGAGCAGGTATATTAAAAAACTCCTTGTTCCATTTATCGCGGAATACGCGATCAGAAAAAACGATTTTGAGGCGTTTCGTAAACTGTGGAAATTTAGTTCGAAGGAGGAACTTAAGAATTATCTCGAAGTTTTTCGAAAGAGAAAAATATTAACAGCTGCTTTAAATTACTATCGTGCCAACCTGGGAAAATCGCAAAGGAAAGAAATTGGAGAGATCCGGGTACCCGTCCTTTTTATTTGGGGAAATAAGGATATGGCAATAGGCCCTTATGGAGTCTCTGAAGGTCATCAGTATTGTAAAGGCGGCTATAAATTTCTCGAATTAAATGCAGGCCACTGGCTTATCCAAACCATGTATGATGATATAAAGCAGGCTGTCTTAGATCATTTAGAACATCTTGGCCAATAGAAACAATGGGTTAGTTCTACCTCTGAATCTGAATAAATATTTCCTCTGATAATTAAATAATTCTTATCTTACCTCCTCTTTTTCAATGTATTAGGCTTTTTTAAAAGGTATTTGCCCCTTTCAGAGCACGATCTTTCCTGAAGACACTTTTGCGTCAGTTCTTATGATATGACACAAATGAGTGCCTAAATGAACCAACCGATTTACAATTTCCTTGTTCTACTAGTACTGCTATGCGCTGCTCCTACGAACCTATGTGCTCAGGAATTTCGATTTTTAAACCTTTCTCACCAGATGGTGGGATTCGATGTGGGCTATGGCAATCAAAGAATTGGCGGGCTATAGATTGATTCGGAGCACGACTACGAGATCTTGTTATTTCAGGGGCGGTACAATTTTCAGTTATTATAAAGGAAAGGCAGGAGCAAAGATTTTCTACTCCTGCCTCAATTCAGTTTTTCAACATACAAACTCAATTCGCATGCCCTTAAAAACTATGGGCGTGAGTTCGATCTTATCTTTTAAAATATAAAACCCTCGTTATAAGAGGGTTTTTTTAATTACCATTGGCCAAGCATGACCCTTGTCCCGGATCTAACCAATTTTGCGCCCCCATTGGTTTCTCTAAAGGTATTCCAGGCCTTGTCCCTGGCCTTTTTCTCGGCTTCGGTTAAGACAGCGTTGGAGCCTCCCATGGCACTTTTGAAATCTTTGTGAGCGGTTATGGCCCAGTGCGAACCGCCATCAGGGCCCACACCTGTAGTAAATGTTCCGTACATATTCATCCATCCTTTACGCACCGCAGAAGACTGGTATTTATCGTAGGCCGATCTGAAGGCATCTGAGTTTTCAACCTCAACGATATAATAGTTTTGAATGGGATATTGAGTTTCCATATCACCCCAGCTGGCCAGTCGCCTGCCCATAGATGAACTAAAGCCATCTTTGACATGCTGATTGATCCGGGTCATAAATAACATCCACTCTGCTCCTCCGTCATCGGAGTATTGATTTCCCATGGCATCCAAAGACCCGGAAAAGACAATCATATGTGTAAAATTATTCCCCGAATCATTAAAATGATTTTCCCAGAGCGATACTGTTACTCCTTCGGTCTTGTGTGCCGTAAAATAATCTGATATCAATTTTACCACAGTACTTTCCTGAGAGGGTTCAACGATAAAATTGTAAGAGGTGAAGTAGGCTTCTTGAGCATTGAGGTTGATAGCAAATAATAGAATTAAGAGTACGGATAACTTTTTCATTTGTAGTTTGTTTTTGGTTATAACCCTAATTTACTGAATTTAAGATAATTATTAAGCATGCGCTCGAATTATTTAAATACTGACCTTCTTCCCTTGAATTCCTTTTCTTTTCTTTGTGAATTCAATTTATGCCGATGGAATCCATATGGGGAAATATGAATGACTGGGGTAAGGAAGGCATCCCTTTTTTGTTTATTGTAGATTTTGAACAAAAGCATCCTTTAGCCTGGACGCTAGACACGCTTCCTCCTGATGTTTTGTACGACTTTAAAGGAAGATCTAATGCCAACCGAGCCGGTTTTTCATCCTCAAAAACGTTTTCCTTTGAAAAAAATCCGATTTCAATTGAAGACTATGAGCAAAAGTTTTCAGCAGTTCAGAAAGAACTCAGGATGGGTAATAGTTATCTTCTGAACCTCACCATTCCTACTCCTGTTCAAACTAATATTGACCTGGAAACCGTATTTTACAAGTCGAGATCAAAATACGCCATCTACCTCAAAGATGAGTTTGTGAGCTTTAGTCCGGAGACTTTTATCAAGATTGATAATGGGTTTATCTACACCTACCCAATGAAAGGCACCATAAGTACAGAAATACCGAATGCCGAAGAACTTATCCTGGCCGATGCCAAAGAAGCCGCAGAACACGCAACCATAGTTGACCTGATGAGGAATGATCTCAGCAAGGTGGCAAGGAGGGTTGAGGTTATCAAATACAGGTATTATGAAGTACTTAAATCGGAAGGAAAGGAGATAGGGCAGGTGAGTTCTGAAATACGTGGTCAGCTCTTACCTGAATTCAGCGCTTCCATCGGCGATCTTCTGAAAGAGATGCTCCCTGCCGGCTCTGTTTCAGGTGCTCCAAAACCAAAAACCTGTCAGCTAATTCATGAGATTGAAGGATTTCCAAGGGGTTATTATACGGGAGTAGCAGGGATCTTTGATGGTAAAGCTCTGGATAGTTGTGTTCTTATACGTTATATAGATCAGAAGGGAATGTTTAAAAGTGGTGGGGGTATCACTGCGCAGAGCTCGTTGGAAAGTGAATATCAGGAAATGATAGATAAAGTGTATGTACCGGTTTATTGAAACTATCCGTCTGGAAAATGGCGCATTCCCTTTGCTCGAAGAACATCAACTTCGTCTGAATAAAACTTTCTTTCATTTTGGCGATTCAGATCCCTTCTTGCTCGACGAAGTCATTACGGTACCCACTGAATATATGAAAGGCATTGTAAAATGCAGAGTTGCCTATGATTTGCAAGCTAATGTTTCAGTAGAATTTGAAAATTATAATATTAAAAAGTTGAACTCCTTTAGTCTTGTTGACATTGGGTCTTCCGGGTACTCCTATAAATTTGAGGACAGGCAATGGATAATTGATCTGGTAGACAAATCAGACACTGATGAAATCATCATGTGCAGGAATGGAGAAATTACGGATTCTTCATATGCAAATTTGGTATTCTTTGATGGCCGTCACTGGATAACGCCGGAACTTCCCCTTTTACAAGGAACAAGAAGATCGCATTTGTTAAAGACCGGACTTATCAAAGAAGGCCTTATCAGGGAAAGTGAGATATTCAATTTCCATCAATTCAAATGCATCAATGCGATGATCAGTTGGGAAGAAGCTCCTGTATATCAAATTGGGCAAATCAAAAGGATCATTTCCTAATCAGTACTACTCCATATACTTTTTATACTAAACGTCCTTAAATCAGGAACTATTAATTCTTTGCTTCCTTCGTTCCTGATGATTAATTCGTCAAAACTTTTTGTGGGAAAGATTTGGGAGGTCATTGCAAACTGTCCCTTGTTTACAAATACCTCTACTGAAGAAGCATCGAGGAAGATGTCAAATTCTAAATCGCCTTCCGGTAAATTATCAAGGGGCATCTGCTGGATTTTGGAAAACATCTCCTGAAAATCGACCAGGCCACTTTGTGAACGATCCAGCACAAGGAGTTCTTCCTCCCTGTTTAGCTCTATGACCAATTCTTCTCCAGAATCATTGGTCAGAGACAAACTGAAGCTGACTAAAGGACAAGTAAAATGAATGGAACTCTGATTACCGCTCTCCATAGCAATGGCTTCATAGGAATTTGGAGCAATCTCCAGGTCTATGTCTATTTCTTTGTTCATCAAATCTGACATTCCCGATAAAGGATAATTTAATAAGGTGTAGTCATCATTGATTTTAGATAGACTCAAAGTCCTCGGTAAGGTCATCGCACTACGCCACACCTCTGTTGGTGTATCTCTGGCATAGGTCCAGTTACTCATCCATCCGATAAAAATACGCTCCCCTCCCGGCGCCTCGTTATACGTGACACCTGCGTAATTATCGGTTCCCCAGTCTAGCCATCTCGCTTCATTCTGATCGGAAGTAAAAGTGGTTCCGTCAAAATCACCTATAAAATACTGTGTGCCACTCCCACCGTTTGGCGCTCCCGGATTTATACTAATAAGCAGCACCCATTTAAACTCATCTGTTCCGGCAACAGGCAGCTTAAACAGATCGGGGCATTCCCAAACTCCGCCATGCGCACCCTTATCCGAGCCAAATCGACTCATATAATCCCAGTCGGTTAAATTTTCCGAACTGTAAAGTCGAAGATGATCACCGGCTACCAAAGCCATTACCCATTTACCGGAATCTTCGTCCCAATACACTTTGGGATCTCTAAAGTCTTTAAATTCGGTGTTGAGTAGTACCGGGTTTCCTTCGTACATTTTAAAACTCTCGCCATTATCCAGACTATACGCGATCCCCTGTGTTTGATAGTCAGTTCCTCCGGCCTTTTCCTTCTCCATATCGTGGTAGGTAAATACGGCAACAAGGGGTGCCTTGTCTGCAGTTCCCAAACCGGAAGTATTATTGTGATCTATTACGGCACTTCCCGAAAATATCAGTCCGTTTTCATCCGGATAGAGTGCAATGGGTTTGTTTTCCCATTGCAGCATATCCTCACTGGTGGCATGTCCCCAGTGCATGGGTCCCCATACGATGTCATCGGGGTAATACTGATAAAACAAATGATAAATCCCCTGGTGATATACCAGTCCGTTGGGATCATTCATCCATTTTTCAGGAGGGCTAAAGTGGTATTGAGGCCTGAAGGGTTCAGAATACAGAGGCACCTCTGCCATGTCATCTTTCTTTGTGTCACCAGCTTGTTTACACCCATAGATAAGGGATATAAAGACACACAGTATCAGAGAATGAAATCTCAACATAGCTTTATTATTTGAATTAAAATACAACAAATTTTTCGTTAAGAATAGGTAGCCCACATTTTTGAATCTTTCTCAATATCCTATCTTTGTCTTTATGCAAAAAATAATCCTTTGCGCAGGAGTAATTCTGATGGCTAACACTTCTTTTAGTCAGCGAACTATGGAAAAGTTAATCGATAAACTCTCAAATAAAGACGTTCCCCTTGCATCGGTTACCGAGGTTTCGGTAAATCCTTCTTACATCCGCCTGGATGCCCGGGAAAGAGAAGAATATGAAGTAAGTCATTTGCCCGATGCTAAGTATATCGGGTATACTAATTTCGATATTGATCAATTTACTTCCCTATTCCCAGACAAAGAGGCCACATACCTGGTGTACTGTTCCCTGGGTATACGCTCAGGAAAAATAGGAGAACGACTTATAGAACTGGGGTATTCAGACGTAAAGAATATGTCTGGCGGAATCTTCAAATGGATGGAGGAGGATTTGCCGGTTGTGGACGCTGATGACAGAGAGACCAAAAGAGTTCATGCCTACAATAAATTCTGGGGATTACTCCTTACTAAAGGAGAAAAAGTTTACAGTCTTGAAAGTGAGGAGAAGGATGAAAGATGAGAACAACTGTCTCCTCCTGATCTTTACCCGCAATCCGGAGTTAGGCAAATGCAAGACAAGGCTGGCTGCATCAGTGGGGGATAAAACTGCCCTCGCCATCTACACCTTTCTTTTGCAACATACCGTAGCGATTACTGCACCTCTCAAGGTGCAAAAGACGGTTTATTACTCTGATAAAATAGGCGTTAACGATCTATGGGATGAAAATGTATATCACAAAAAGCTTCAAGAGGGGGAAGATCTGGGGCAGCGTATGGCCAATGCCTTCAAAGTGGGATTTAAGGCCGGATATAAGCGTATCATTGTCATCGGAAGCGATCTCTTTGACCTCAGCACCCATGACCTTATAGCGGCTTTTGACAAAATGCAGTCCAATGATTTCGTTCTCGGTCCCGCCGTCGATGGTGGCTATTATTTACTCGGGATGACACGCTTTCTCCCGGAGGTATTTGAAGCAAAAAATTGGGGTACGGATAGTGTTCTTAAAGACACCCTTAAGAACCTAAAGCATGAAAATTATACCCTGTTAACTTTAAAAAACGACGTGGATGTGCTTGAAGATATCGCAGATATCCCTGCCTTTAAGCCCTTTTTAAAAAATAAACTATGACACAAAAGCAACTAAATGAATCTACAGAATACCTTCAAAGCAAGGGCTTCCACGAGCCTGAGATTGGCATCGTTCTCGGCACGGGCCTAGGCAAATTGGTAGATGAAATTGAGGATTCCCTCGTGGCCCATTACCATAATATTCCCTTCTTTCCTCTGGCAACTGTTGAGTTTCATACCGGAAAACTAGTCTATGGAACCATGGGGGAGAAAAAAGTAGTGGTGATGCAGGGCAGGTTTCATCTCTACGAAGGATATGAATTCTTTGACGTCACCTACCCCATAAGGGTTATGCGACAGCTCGGCATTAAAAAATTGTTTATATCCAATGCTGCCGGAGCGGTAAATCTCGATTTTAAAAAAGGGGATATTATGCTTGTTGAAGATCATATCAATTTGCAAGGGGGGTCGCCTTTGGCTTTTAAGAATGTAGCCGAATTCGGGGATCGGTTTGTGGATATGAGTGAACCTTACGATCCGGAAATGAGAAAAAAAATCGAGACCATCTCACAAAAACACAATATCTCATTGCGAAAAGGGGTGTATGCAGCAGTTGTGGGACCCCAGCTCGAAACCAAGGCAGAATACAGAATGCTGAAGACCCTTGGTGCAGACGCAGTAGGAATGAGTACAGTACCAGAAGTAATTATTGCCAATCATTTACGACTACCTGTAGTAGCAGTGTCTGTCTTGACAGACGAATGTGACCCGGATAATCTGGAGCCCGTCAATGTTGCGGAGATAATAGAGGTCGCCGGGAAAACGGAACCAAAAATGATTACTATATTCACCGAATTAATAAAAATGCTATGAGTTATTTAGAAGCGACCAATGACCTGTATAAACAAGCTGCTTTAACCCCGGATGTGGGCTTATGCTGTACCACCAACCCTGTATGGCAGCTCCCGGGCTTATCTATTCCCACCATTATGCAGGAAATGAACTACGGCTGTGGAAGCACTGTATCAGCTTCAGATCTGGTCAATAATCCAAAGGTTCTTTACGTAGGAGTTGGCGGCGGAATGGAATTGTTGCAGTTTGCTTATTTCTCAAGGCAAATCGGTGGAGTAACCGGAGTGGATGTTGTTGATGAAATGCTTTCTGCCAGCGAGAAAAATTTCAAAATTGCAGAAAAGGAGAACCCCTGGTTTAAAAGCGAATTTGTCAACCTCGTAAAAGGTGATGCCCTCAATTTGCCCATAGAAACTGAAAGTATGGACGTTGCGGCGCAAAATTGCCTCTTTAATATCTTTAAACTTGAAGACCTTAAAAAAGCGGTAGCGGAAATGTATCGGGTTCTGAAACCCCATGGAAGGCTGGTGATGAGTGACCCCGTTTGTGAGCAACCCATGAATGAGACCTTGCGTAATGACGACCGGTTAAGAGCACTTTGCCTCAGCGGCAGTATTCCGATTAAGGACTATGTAAAGGTCCTGACCGATGCCGGCTTTGGAACCATAGAGATCAGAGCTCGTAAATCGTACAGAATCCTCTCACCCAATCATTATCCTACGGATGAATTAATCCATATTGAATCCATCGAAATCGCAGCTATCAAGGATCCGATGCCGGAAGATGGCCCATGTATTTTTACCGGGAAAACAGCGATCTACTACGGAAGTGAGCCTTACCTTGACGACAAAAAGGGACATGTGCTGATTCAAAATCAGCCTTTGGCAGTCTGTGATAAAACAGCTGCTGCCCTGGCCGGACTTCAGGAACAAATCCACATAAGTGAAAGCACCTGGCACTACGATGGTGGCGGTTGCTGTTAAAATTTACTGCATGAAGACGACTCTATTTCTAATATGGGCTAGCCTGTTTTTTGCAACGCCACAAAGCCAGAATTCTTTGCAGTCAAATGACGCATTGGACCACTCGGCCTGGACAAAATTGCTTCAGGAAAACGTCACTAAAGAAGGGTTTGTTGACTATCCCGGATTTATGAAAAAGAAAACTGAGCTAGAGGCCTATCTCGAATACCTCGGCGATAATGAACCCAGCGCCAGGCAATCAAAAAGTGAAAAACTGGCCTTTTACATCAACCTCTACAATGCCGCCACAGTTCATCTGATTCTGGAGAACTATCCCTTAAAGAGCATAAAGGATATAGACAATCCCTGGGGCGAGAAACGTATTCGTCTCGGTAATGATCGTGTTTCTTTGAGTAAAATCGAATTCGGAATACTGCGCAAAATGAACGAGCCCCGCATACATTTTGCCATAAATTGTGCGTCCTATTCTTGTCCCAAACTAATGGATACTGCTTTTACGGCCAAAGGAATTGAATTGCAGTTACAGCAAGCGACTATGGGCTTTATCAACGATAAGAGTAAAAACCGGATTTCAAAAGAAGAGGTTCAACTTTCTCCAATTTTCAAATGGTATAGGGGGATTTTACCCAATATGGCAGCCTGATCGATTACCTTCAACCCTTTACAAGAATTGACCTTCAGGAAAATACAAAGTTGTCTTATCTACCTTACGACTGGAGCCTGAATGAAAAAAAGTGATATCCAAGATATAAGCATCATTATCCCGGTGATCAATGAGGAAGCTAACCTGGGAAGGCTTATCCCCTATTTAAGAGCAGTAGCTGACACGCCTGAGAAACTCGAATTCATTGTTGTAGATGGTGGGAGTTCTGATAACTCTATGGAGGTAGCCATCGCACTGGGTGCTATCGCCTTATCTTCTCCAATAGGACGTGCTTCCCAAATGAATAGAGGAGCGAGATCGGCTAAAGGGAGTATTCTCTATTTCCTGCATGCAGACAGTTATCCTCCGCAGGCATATGATAGTTGTATTCGAGAAGCCATACTGCATAAAGATACAGCAGGATGTTTCCGTCTTCAATTTGACAGCCGTAGCCGATTTCTCAATCTATTTGCCTGGTTCTCGCGCTTTAATTTTCAGATTTGCCGTGGGGGAGATCAGTCCCTGTTTATTACGAAAACACAATTCGATGCTCTTGGGGGCTTCGATGAGAGATACCGGATCTACGAGGACAATGAATTTATCGGCAGGATTTATAACCACTCGCGTTTTACTGTATTACCCGAGAAACTTAAAACTTCTGCGCGAAAATACAGAAAGAACGGCTTGCTGAGACTTCAATATCATTTTGCGAGAATTCACTTTTTGTACTACAAAGGGTCTCGTCCAGAAGTGCTTTACGCCTATTATGACAAGCACATTAAATCCAACTAACGGGAATTAAAAAGAGATTTTAATTATTCATAAAGCTTGTAAAAGGTCTTAATGACTTCCTGTGCAGGCTTATTTTGAGGCGTAAATCGGTTATCCCCTGGTCCTCCCGATTTTTCATGGTTGATAAACCATTTCCAGATAAATCCTCCTGCAAACCAATCTTCTTCCCAAAAGGATTCAAAAATAGCCTTCTTGGCATTAGCCTGAGCTTCCAGGTTAACGGTTTCTTCATTGCGATCTACCAGCCATGGCTTCTTCGCCGTGTAGTCCATACTCCTGTAACCGAATTCAGTAAACAGCACAGGTCGGTTTGCGGTCTTTGAAACCGATGAAATTTTATCTTTCCACGGTTGCCATCCCGATTTTAACTCTTCAACCGTTGGAGTTTTCGACTCTGATAAGGGGAAGTAGGCATCTATTCCTATGTAATCCAAATCGGCCCAAAAAGGCGTTTTTCCAAATTCATCCCAATTTGCGGCGTATGTCAATTTTCCTTTGTACCGACCGCGTATTTTTGTGATCAGGCTCTCCCAAAATTCGGGACGCTGGCTGACGAACTGTTCGAGCTCCGTTCCTATGCAGAAAATCTCGGCTTTTGATTCCTCTGCGAGACTGGCATAGGTGAGGATAAAATCTTCGTAAGACGCTTCGAGTTTCTGCCAGTCGGCTTCACTCTCCATCTTAAGTCCTCCGGTAAAAACGCCACGCCATATCCAAATCTGCGGCTTTACCATTACCCTGATCTTGTTTTTATGCAGTTGTTCTATGTACTGTTTTGCGCCTATCCTTGTCTCTCCAAACCATTGCCGCTCTGTATTGAATACAATATTCGGAGAATTCACCTCTCGTATAAAACCAAAAGGCATAACGGCGGCGTGATCTGCATAGATTTGTTTAACCGGAGTAATATTTTCCTGGGTGACCTTGTCCCGCGAAGCCACAAAACTCACCCCATTGATTTTACCAACAAACTGGCTGCTACAGGAAAACTGAAGCAGACCCAGGAAGAGAAAACAAAGTCGCTTCATCATAATCTGACCTATGAAACACTAAATTACAATTTTTTAGGCTCCGCAGAATCCGGCAAGGCTGTTAAGTTCTTATATTTAAACCGACTCAAGTGGTAAATTCAACCAAATACATGGAAACTGTAGTAATCATCGGGAATGGAATTGCAGGCGTCACCGCAGCAAGGCACATCAGAAAGCTTTCAGACAAACGAATCATTATCATCTCTGCAGAAAGTGAATTCTTCTTTTCCAGAACGGCCTTGATGTATGTCTACATGGGACATATGAAGTTTGAGCATACCCAGCCCTATGAAAATTGGTTCTGGGAGAAAAACCGCATAGAATTGGTTCAGGGATATGTGAATGAGGTAGACCATGCTAACAAACAGTTGATTCTAGACGACAGAGGTCCTATTCGCTACGATAAACTGATCATTGCCACAGGCTCCAGACCCAATAGATTTGGATGGCCGGGCCAGGATTTGAAGGGCGTCCAGGGGTTGTATTCCAAGCAGGAACTGGAACAGCTCGAAATTGATGCCCCTGATAAAGAAAGTTGTCCTCGGGCAGTGATCGTTGGTGGTGGGCTCATAGGCATTGAGCTGGCTGAGATGCTCAGAAGCAGGGATATACCCGTGACTTTCCTGGTTCGAGAAAGTAGCTTCTGGAACGGCGTTTTACCGGAAGGAGAATCCCAAATGATCAATGAACATATCAGGGACCACCATATTGACCTGCGTCTGAGTACCAACCTGGTTGAAATACTCTCAGATGAGGAAGGCAGGGCAAAGGCCGTAGTTACTGACAAGGGGGACACCATTTCCTGTAATCTCGTTGGACTTACGGCAGGAGTTACCCCTAATATTGCATTTTTAAAGAACTCCGGAATTGAGCTGGGAAAAGGAGTAAAAGTAAACCGATATCTCGAAACAAATATTGAAGATATATACGCCATCGGAGATTGTGCTGAACAAAATGAGGCCATAGGTAATAGGCGCCCGGTAGAGGCTGTATGGTATACCGGCAGGATGATGGGCGAGACTGTGGCACACACCATATGCGGACAACGAAGGAAATACAATCCCGGGCATTGGTTCAATTCGGCTAAATTCCTCGACATTGAATATCAGACCTATGGTTGGGTGTTTAGTGACCGTAATCGCAAAGCAAACGAAAAGCATTTTCATTGGAGACACCAGAAGGAATTGGTATGCATCACAATTGCCTACCACTCTTCCAACAGAAAATTCCTGGGTATCAACACTTTTGGGATCCGGATGAGGCATGAAATCTTTGATCGTTGGCTTACCGAAAATCGCTCAGTCGATTATGTAATGGAATACCTTAAGGATGCCAACTTTGATCCGGAATTTTACGATCAATACGAAGGAGAAATTGTAAACAGCTATAACAAGGAGATGGGAACGAGTATCAAACCCAAAAAGAAAAGCTGGAAACGTATTTTTAAATCTGCCTAAAGAAGAATCAGGATGAAAACTATAAAGCGAATTGGCCTGATTGTATTCCTTATCGGATTAGGCATTTTTACTTCACTCCCTTTTATTGGGACTTATTCTCTTACTTCTTCAGATTTTACCAAATGGGTTGAAGAGAAAGGAATAAAAAGTGAATTATTCATAAAAGACATAGAGCAGGAGGTTGTGGGAAAAGATTTCTCAGGAATGCACAATCTCACACCAATTATCGCAACGGCTCTCGATGAAGCCAATTCCACACATCGGAAAAACAAGGAGTACAAAAAGGTGATTTACACCAAGGCTCATGATATTTCGGCAGATTTGGGAAAACAGGCCGGTTCCGGATTCATCCCGGAAAACAAGGGCTTAATGTGGTTTATGACTTTCGGATTAGGCATTATTGGCGCTCTAATGTATATCCTTCCGAACGTGGTTCTACTTGGTAAAAAAGGGATCAAAAACGACGGGATATATCACGCAAATTCAACCAATCGCGGATGGATAGCCTGGCTGGTTTTCTTTTATCTGATCGCTTTTTATCTATTACTTTATTTCAGGCCTCAGTTTGCTGTTAACTGGACCTATTTGGTAGATCCAACTAGTGAGGCCCTGAGCGGCAACCCGGCCGGGCACTGGTTTGTTTATGGGTTTATGTATTGCACCGTAATGACAGTTATGGGCGTCAGGATGTATATCAAGTACCGTCATAACCGTTATCAGATGATCAGAACTACTTCTGTACTGTTTTTTCAGATCGTTTTCGCCTTCCTGATTCCCGAGATCATGGTTCGCCTTCAGATGCCGTACTACGATTTTAAAAATGCCTTCCCTCTGGATTACGATTTCTTTTTCCAATGGAATTTACGCTCCCTGATAAATAGTGGAGGAATAGGGATATTTATCCTGGTATGGGGAACGCTGCTCACCCTGGTCATTGTACCCGTAATGGTCTATTTTTTTGGAAAGCGATGGTACTGTTCCTGGGTATGTGGTTGTGGCGGACTTGCCGAAACCCTGGGGGATCCTTACAGGCAGCATTCCAGTAAGACCTTGCTGTCCTGGAGAGTAGAGCGTTGGCTGATCCACGGCGTTCTTGTCTTTGCAGTGGGCATGACCCTGATGACACTTTACAGTTTTTTCTCTGAAACAGGAACGGTATTAGGAATAAAGACCTCAAGTGTTCAAAACACCTACAGCCTGCTGATAGGCTCTATTTTTGCAGGGGTAATCGGCACCGGTTTTTATCCCATTTTTGGCAATCGTGTTTGGTGCCGATTTGGTTGTCCCCTGGCCGCCTACCTGGGCTTTGTACAACGCTTTAAATCCAGATTCAGGATCACCACCAATGGCGGTCAGTGCATTTCATGTGGCAATTGCTCTACCTATTGTGAACAGGGTATAGACGTAAGGGCTTATGCCCAGAAGGGAGAAAACATCATACGTTCCAGTTGTGTGGGTTGCGGTATTTGTTCAGCAGTTTGCCCCAGAGGGGTACTAAAGCTGGAAAACGGTCCCGAAAAAGGACGGATTAATCCTACTCAGGTATTGCTGGGAAATGATGTAGATTTAATGGAGCTGGTAAATGATAAGTAAATGCATTCTGCTATTTTCGCGCACGATAAATCGTTTGTCCTTAACCCGATGTGGCGCATAAAAAAATGAAGGAAATCGTCGTTATTATTCCCGCCTACAATGAAGGCCAATCTATTGCCGCCGTCATTTCCGAGATTCCTGAATTGGTTTCCGAGATCATCGTAGTGAACAATAATTCTACAGATAATACAGCCGTTGCAGCAGAGGCTGCCGGGGCTACGGTGCTCTTCGAAGAGAATATGGGGTATGGCTTTGCCTGTCTCAAAGGAATTAAATATCTAAAGAAACGATCCAAACCCCCTGCCATTGTCGTATTTATGGACGGAGATTATTCGGACTATCCCGAAGACCTCCACAAAGTAGTAAAGCCTATACTGGATGGAGATGTCGATTTTGTGATCGGTGCGCGGACAAAGGCTTTACGGGAAAAAGGATCTATGACCCCACAGCAAAGCTTTGGAAATGGATTGGCAACGTTCCTGATGAGAATGATTTACAGGTCAGACTTTACTGATCTCGGGCCGTTCAGAGCTATACGTTATGAACAGTTGATGGCCCTGGAAATGGAAGATAAGACCTATGGCTGGACGGTTGAAATGCAGTTAAAAGTATTAAAAAAAGGCATAGCATATACCGAAGTACCAGTGCGTTACAAAAAAAGAATTGGTATCTCAAAGGTATCCGGTACAGTAAAAGGTACTATATTTGCCGGCATAAAAATCCTGGGTTGGATATTTAAATACAGTTTAAAATAAAATGGGACTAACAATTGCTTACATCATCATCGGAATTTACAGCCTGGCGCTGCTACTGATTTTTTTCTACAGTCTAGCGCAGCTGAATTTGTTGCTGAACTATCTCGGGTATAAAAAAACGCAAAAGCTGGCTCCAAAATTCAACTTATTAGACCCTAAGGAAATTCCTTCGGTAACTATTCAACTACCTATTTATAACGAGGAGTACGTCGTTGAGAGATTGTTGGATAACATTTCTAAAATTGCCTACCCCAAAAGCAAACTTGAAATTCAGGTACTTGATGATTCGACTGACGATTCCGTACATCAGACGGCTGAAAGGATCGCAGAATTGCAGGAAAAAGGTCTGGATATAAAGCATATAAGAAGAGAGAACAGGCAAGGATATAAAGCCGGAGCCCTAAAAGAAGGACTCAAAATCGCCAAAGGGGATTTCATCGCTATTTTCGATGCTGATTTTCTTCCTGATCCTGACTGGCTTAAAAAGACCGTCGTGTATTTTAAAGATGAAGAAATAGGTGTTGTACAGACCCGCTGGGGTCATATCAACCGAGACTATTCCATCCTTACAAGGATACAGGCCTTTGCCCTTGACGCTCACTTTACCCTGGAACAGGTAGGGCGTAATGCTAAGGGGCATTTTATCAATTTTAATGGTACAGCAGGTATCTGGAGAAAAGAGTGTATCCTTGACGCCGGAAACTGGGAAGGCGATACCTTAACGGAGGATCTCGATCTTAGTTACAGGGCACAGCTGAAGAATTGGAAATTTAAGTACCTGGAAGACGTGGAAACTCCCGCCGAACTTCCTGTAGTCATTAGCGCAGCGCGCTCTCAGCAGTTTCGCTGGAACAAAGGAGGAGCTGAGAATTTCAGGAAAACCGTCCTCAATGTAATCTCGGCAAAAAACATCCCTTTTAAAACGAAGTTTCACGGGGTAATGCATCTGCTCAATAGTTCCATGTTCCTGTTTGTTTTTTTGGTCGCTATCTTGAGTATCCCCATGCTTTATATAAAAAATACCTACGGGCATTTAGACTGGATTTTTGAGGCCACCAGCTTCTTTATCGTATCCACCATTATCCTTTTTATCTGTTATTGGTTCACCTACAAGAGCATACAGGGAAGCAGCCTCGATCACTTTATTGACTACATCAAATTGTTCTTTACATTTTTCTCAGTAGCCCTCGGCTTCTCCCTGCACAATACTGTAGCTGTGCTCGAAGGTCATATGGGCAAGCGCAGTGAGTTTGTGAGAACGCCGAAATTCAACATCAACAACCTTACGGATAGCTGGAAAGGCAATAAATATCTCGCTACAAAGCTTTCTCCGAATATGATTCTGGAGTTTGCTCTGATGGTGTACTTTTTATTTGGAATGTACAGCGCTATCCCCTTAAATGATTTTGGATTATTTCCGTTCCATTTTATGCTTTTCCTCGGCTTTGGCTTTGTATTCTTTAAGTCATTAACCTCCAAGGTATAGCAGAACTAAAATTTTAAAATTAGCCACCAATTAATTATTATTGAGGAGCCTTCACAGCTTGATGAAGGCTCCTTATTTTTTTGTCGAACTCCCCTTTTTTTTTCGGTTATTTGTAAAAACCATTAGCCTTTCCTCCCATGCCCAACGCGGTTTTGACGTATTGGAAACTCCATAAAGTTCCCATTCTTATTTCTTTACTGTGCGGCCTGTTTTACTATACTTTTGCCTACCATCTTGAGCGTTCAGACTTTACCCGACTTTTGGGGTTGTATCTGGCGTTATTTTTCCTCTGTTACAAGCTTATACAATTCGAAAAGTGGAATTACAAATTCCTACTTTTTCTGGGTATCGCATTTCGATTAATTTTTCTTGTTACCTCGCCTAATCTATCCCAGGATTTTTACAGGTTTATTTGGGATGGACAACTCATCAATATGGGCGTAAATCCGTATTTATACCTTCCTGTTGATCTATTGGAGAGTGCGGAAATTGTCATCCCTCAAGCAAAGTATTTGATAGAGGGAATGGAATCGCTGAGTGCCTCCAATTTTAGTAATTATCCCCCGCTTAGTCAGATGCTGTTCGGACTATGCGCTTGGCTTGGAGGAGGAGAAATACTAGGAAGTTTAATTGCGATAAGAGTAGTCTTACTCCTAGCCGATCTGGGAATTTTTTACTTCGGTCGGAAGCTATTAAAATTTGTCAACAAATCTCCCCACCTTATCTTTTGGTACTTCCTGAATCCCCTTGTAATTACCGAGTTAGGAGGTAATCTTCACTTCGAAGGTGTGATGTTGTTCTTTCTGCTTTTCGCTTTGCATCTCATCGCTAATAATAAATGGCTTCTGGCTACGGTGCCCATGGCACTGTCCATTTCAGTAAAACTTATCCCTCTGATGTTCTTACCGCTATTTTTTAAATCCCTCGGTTTTAAAAAAGGATTGGTGTTCAATACCTTGGTTATGCTGCTTGTCATCGCCACAATTATTCCCTTTTACGATCCGGAATTTTCTCAAAATTACATGGCTACCCTTTCTCTGTGGTTCTCAAATTTTGAATTCAATGCAAGTATCTACAATGTAGTTAAAAACCTCGGGGCTCGTATTGATCTGAAGCCCTGGGAGCTTATTAAGAGCTATGGAAGACTAATTCCGGTAATTGTAATCCTCTGGGTATGCTTGCTGAGTTACTTTCGAAAAAACAACTCAATGCGCATTCTGATTCAGTCTATGCTCTTTATTCTGGCTGTTTACTTTTTCCTATCTCCCACCGTTCATCCGTGGTACGTAATTTCTCTGTTAGTACTTTGCCTTTTTACGGATTACCGATTCCCTTTGGTCTGGTCAGCAACCATTGTTTTAAGTTATTCTGCATACAGAGGCGCTGAGGTAGAAGAGTCAATGGGATTTCTCATTATTGAATATTTATCGGTTTATGGGTTTTTCATCTACGAATTGTTTAAGCATAGGAGTTTTAAATCGCTAATTCCCAAAAATGTATAGGACAAAGGGGATAATTCAATATAATTTGTACATTTGACTCTCATGAAAGCGAAATTTCACATTAGTACTGTAATCTCCACGCCTGTTCAGGCCCGGTATTTTGTGCCCGCACGTCGCCGCCCGTAAGGGTGTACTACTCTCATGGAAATAGGTGAGTCCATTTCCGCATCGATCATTAAGCCATTTACACTATTCGATTAATTTTATCAGCAATGGATATCTTAATTGCTAACGAATCTCATATAAAATACGCTACTGTCATCAGCGAAACCATTTCGGAATCCGCTAAGGTGAGGGGTACGGGCATCGCCAAAAGAACGCCTGAATATATCATTAAGAGATTGGTCAACGGCAACGCGGTAATCGCCTTAGACAAGGACAAGTTTGCCGGCTTTTGCTACATTGAAGTATGGGGTCATCAAAAATTTGTTGCAAACTCCGGACTCATCGTACATCCCGATTATCGCAATCAGGGACTGGCAAAAAAAATCAAAAAAGCCATCTTTGAATTATCGCGGAAAAAATTTCCCGAGGCAAAGATTTTTGGAATTACAACCGGACTTGCGGTCATGAAGATGAACTATGAACTGGGATATAAACCGGTAACCTTTTCGGAACTCACAGACGATCCGGATTTTTGGAAAGGATGCCAGACGTGTAAGAATTTTGATATCCTTACCCGAACAGAACAAAAAATGTGCCTCTGTACCGGGATGCTTTTTGATCCCTCCAAAACAAATAAATACGAAAGCAGGAAGGTGAACAATAAAACCTTCCAGCGACTTAAGAGTATTAAAGAGCAGCTATTACTTAAAAAGAAAAAAGGCTAAGATGAATACCAAAGAAATCAACTCAAAAAAATTGGTTCTCGCTTATTCAGGCGGACTCGATACTTCGTATTGTGCCATGCACTTGTCCCAGGACCTGGGCTATGAGGTACACGCCGTTAGTGTGAATACCGGAGGATTTTCTCCGAAGGAAATAGAGGAGATCAGAAAAAAGGCCCTTGCCCTTGGCGCGAAGTCATATACTTCCATCGATGCCGTTCAAAGCTTCTATGAGAAAGTCGTAAAATATCTGATATTTGGGAATGTGCTTCGCAACAATACCTATCCCCTAAGTGTAAGTTCAGAACGTATTGTCCAGGCCATAGAGATTGCACGCTATGCTAAGCAAAATGGCGCAGCAGCCATTGCACATGGGAGCACCGGAGCCGGTAATGATCAGGTTCGCTTCGACATGATCTTTCAAATAATCGCTCCGGAAATAGAAATTATTACCCCTATCCGTGACCGGCAACTATCCAGGGAAGAAGAGATCAGCTACCTGAAAGAAAGGGGTGTGAATTATTCCTGGGAAAAAGCAAAGTATTCCATTAACCAGGGATTGTGGGGGACTTCTGTTGGAGGTGCGGAAACCCTTACCTCAGATCAAGGCCTTCCATCGGAAGCCTTCCCAAGTCAATTGAAAAATGAAAAATCACAGGATATAACCCTGACTTTTACCAAAGGGGAATTAACGGCAATAGACGGAGTTACCCAAACACCGGTTAAGAATATTGAGCAGCTGGAAAAAATCGCATCATCCTTTGCTATTGGACGTGATGTACATGTAGGAGATACCATAATTGGGATAAAAGGGCGAGTTGGTTTTGAGGCAGCAGCACCTCTGCTGATCATTAAGGCACATCATCTTCTGGAGAAACACACCCTCAGCAAATGGCAGCAATTTCAAAAGGAACAATTAGGTAATTTTTACGGGATGCTATTACATGAAGGGAACTACCTCGATGAAGTGATGAGGAATATAGAAGCCTTTCTTCAAGATGCTCAGAAAAACGTCAGTGGCCATGTATTTATCACTTTGTATCCCTACCGTTTCGAATTAAAAGGCATCAAGTCTGAACACGATCTTATGGCAGCCAGGTTTGGAAGTTATGGAGAAATAAATAAGGCATGGTCTGCGGAGGACGCTAAAGGTTTTATTAAAATATTGTCAAATTCCGGCAAAATTGCCAGTCAGATAAATAAGCAAAATGATTAAAGCAGGTATCATAGGTGGTTCGGGATACACCGGAGGTGAACTTATCAGGTTATTACTTCATCATCCGTCAGCAACCCTTGATTTTGTTTTCAGTACCACAAGGGCAGGAACGTCTATTTCAGAAACACATACCGATCTTCTGGGCACTACAACATTGAAGTTCACAGATAAGGTAAACCCAGATGCAGATGTCATTTTTCTATGTCTGGGACACGGGAATTCAACTCAATTCCTGCAGGATCATTCTTTTTCTGAAAAGACCAGAATAATTGACCTCAGCAATGATTTCAGGCTTGGGAAACAAAATACACTTGATAAAAGGAGTTTTGTTTACGGACTACCGGAACTTCGCAAAGAAGAAATCTGCAAAGCAAAGAACGTGGCCAATCCTGGATGTTTTGCAACGGCTATTCAACTGGCGCTACTTCCACTGGCAAAAGCACAAATGCTCAACCATGAAGTACATATTAATGCCACCACAGGAAGCACGGGTGCAGGGGTTAGCCTGTCAAACACCACCCATTATAGCTGGCGGGAGAATAATATGTCGCATTACAAAGCATTTATCCATCAGCATCTAGACGAGATCAATGAAAGCCTGGAGCACTTTCAGCCCCAAAAAGGTAAACTTAGGTTTATTCCCAACAGGGGTAATTTCACCAGGGGTATTTGGGCAACGGCCTACACCAGATTCGAAGGAAAACAGGAAGAAGCAGATGCATTATACAAGGATTATTACAAAGATGAACCTTTCACTCATGTCTCTGAGAAGGCTATCTCTTTAAAGCCGGTTATCAATTCAAACAATTGCCATTTGAACCTACTGGTCCACGATGGCGTTCTCCTCATTGCCTCTGCCATTGACAACCTTTTGAAGGGAGCCAGCGGACAGGCAGTACAAAACATGAATCTGATGTTCGGTCTCCCGGAAGGTGAAGGATTACATCTGAAGTCGAGCATTTTTTAAAAACCAAACCAGAAAAGAAACCATGAAAATAGCAATAATTGGCGCAGGCAATCTAGGATTATCCATAGCGAAAGGAATACTCCACACCAATGGTGCCACCACCATGTACCTTACCAAAAGACATATTGAAATCATTAAGGAATACGAAAAGTATGGAAACGTCACAGTTACCCAGGACAACAAGCTGGCCGTTAAGGAATCGGACGTACTCATCTTTGCAGTTCAGCCTGGGCATTTTGAGGGTATTCTCCAAGAAGTAAAGGAGTTCCTTACCGAAAAGCATGTGATCATTTCAACCATTACGGGATTCAGCTTAGAAAAAATCGAATCCATCATTGGTAAGGATGCATATATCATACGAAGCATGCCTAATACAGCGATCTCCGTAGGGAAATCAATGACATGTCTTTGCAGTAATGAAGCCGGAGCCAAACGAATTGAGCTGGCCAAGGCAATATTTAACCGAATGGGGCATTCCATGGAGATTCCGGAGTCACAAATGCAGGCGGCCACAGTGATTTGCGCCAGTGGGATTGCATTTTGGATGAGGCTGATCAGGGCCACTACCCAGGGGGCTATCCAATTAGGATTTGATGCGAAAGAAGCCCAGGAACTTGCCATGCACACCTGTAATGGAGCAGCTTCCTTATTGATTGAATCGGGGAATCATCCTGAGGAAGAGATAGACCGGGTAACAACACCTATGGGCTGCACTATTGAAGGTCTTAATGAAATGGAGCATCAGGGTCTGAGTTCCTCCTTAATTCGGGGAATTGTCGCATCCTTCGAAAAAATTAGTCAAATTAGAAAGGGGTAGTATGGAATTGTTCGATGTATATCCTCTTTACAACATCACCCCGGCCTCGGCAAGGGGGGTCATTATAAAAGATGAGAGTGGCCAGGAATACCTCGATTTGTACGGAGGACACGCCGTAATTTCAATCGGCCATGGGCATCCTCATTATATTAAAAGGATTAAGAATCAGATCGATAAGATTGGTTTTTACAGTAATGCCGTCCATAATCCCCTGCAACACGAACTTACCGAAAAACTTGGGAGAATATCGGGCTGTGACGACTACCATCTTTTTCTGTGTAATTCCGGGGCGGAAGCCAACGAAAATGCCTTAAAACTCGCGTCCTTTCATACAGGAAAAAGCAGAGTGATCGCATTTAAGAACAGCTTCCACGGGCGTACCTCTGCCGCTGTGGCATCAACCGATAATCCTGCCATCAATGCCCCGATAAACAGGCAACAGCAGGTGACATTCTTAACCTTTGAAGATATTGATGCGCTTAGAAAAGAAGTAGCAAAAGGTGATGTATGTGCCGTTATTCTGGAAACGATTCAAGGCGTAGGCGGGCTCGACGAACCCTCTTCATCTTTTTGCGCAGAAATCGCTGAACTTTGTAAAAAACACCAGGTGGTATTGATAGCAGACGAGGTTCAATCCGGTTTTGGGAGAAGTGGGAAGTTTTTCGCATTTCAGCATCATAACATAACACCTGACATTATTTCCATAGCCAAAGGAATGGGTAACGGCTTTCCCGTTGGAGGGATTTTGATCCACCCGAAGATTGAAGCTAAATACGGTTTGTTGGGCACCACCTTCGGGGGTAACCATCTGGCCTGTGCTGCTACTCTGGCCGTCCTTGAAGTTCTCGAAGAAGAAAATCTGATGGCGAATGCCACGGAGATCGGAGCGTATTTTAAAGAATGTGCCAAACAAGTTCCACAAGTAAAAAGGATTAAAGGCAAGGGGCTCATGCTGGGACTCGAATTCGGGTTTGAAGTAGCCGATCTGCGGAAAAACCTCATCCTTAATCAGCATATCTTTACAGGGAGTGCCAAGGATAAAAAAGTGCTGCGTGTTCTACCTGCATTGAATATTGAGAAAGTCCATATCGATACATTTTTTACCTCATTAAAACAGGAATTGGAATGAAACACTACCTCAGCATTGATGATATCGATTCTATACCTTCATGGCTTTCACTGGCCGCAGAATGTAAAAAGGCGCCTCTTAAGTACAGGAAACTCGGAGAAGGAAAAGTCTTGGGGCTTTTGTTCTTTAACAATAGTCTAAGGACCCGACTGAGCACCCAAAAAGCTGCTTTCCATCTGGGGATGCATTGTATGACCATGAATTTTGGGAGCGAAGGTTGGGCTCTTGAATTTGAAGACGGGACTATTATGGATCAGGGAAAGGCAGAACATATCAAAGAGGCAGCACAAGTGGTTTCACAGTATTGCGATGTCTTAGGGGTACGTGCTTTTGCCTCCTTAACGGATAAGGAAAAAGATGAGGCCGAAATGGTGCTGAACGGTTTTAAAAAGTATGCATCCATCCCTATCTTAAATATGGAAAGTGCAACCGGACATCCCCTACAGGCCTTTGCAGACCTGATCACGATCTCAGAACACAGCCAGAAGAAGAACCCGAAAATAGTTCTATCATGGGCTCCTCATCCTAAAGCATTGCCTCATGCCGTGGCTAATTCGTTTATAAAGATGATGGGGCAGAATCCTCAATTTGAATTTAGCATAACACACCCCATGGGATATGAACTTAATCAGGATCTTGTCCAGCACATTCCGGTGTCATACGATCAGAACAAAGCCCTTAAAGACGCCGATTTTGTCTACGTCAAAAACTGGAGTGCCTATCAGCCCTACGGTGCCGTATTAAATAATGACCCACACTGGATGCTGACTCAGGATAAACTCGGGCAGGCAAAGTTTATGCACTGTCTGCCGGTAAGGCGAAATGTAGTGGTGGAAGACCGGGTTCTCGATGGAAATAATTCTCTGGTAATACAACAGGCCAACAACAGAACCTATGCCGCCCAGGTAGCCTTACTCAAAATACTTGAATCCTTATGAAACCTGCCCTATCTGTTATTAAAATTGGAGGAAATATTATCGAAGATAGTACAGAGCTATCGCGATTCCTGTCCTCTTTTTCGCGAGTTCAGGGCCCTAAAATACTGGTTCACGGGGGCGGAAAAAAAGCTACTTCCCTGAGCGAAAAACTCGGCATCAAACCCTCCATGGTAAAAGGCAGGCGAATAACCGACGCTCAGGCTCTCGAAGTAGCCATTATGGTATACGCCGGACTGGTCAACAAAACTATCGTTAGCAAATTACAGGCCTTGCAATGTAATGCCCTGGGGCTAAGTGGAGCGGATGCAGCTGTGATCAAAGCAATAAAGAGACCGGTGAAATCTATCGATTACGGCTTCGCCGGAGACATCGTCTCCATACGAACAAAAACCTTGCTGAGTTTTTTGGAAACAGGATTGGTTCCGGTTTTTTGTGCCCTTACCGATGATGGACAGGGACAATTACTCAACACCAATGCCGATACGATCGCATCTGAACTTGCTATTGCCCTCAGTTCAGAATACAGAACCACACTTTACTACTGTTTCGAAAAACCAGGAGTGCTGGCAAACGTCTACGATGAGGCTTCCGTAATTTCACATATCAATAAACAGGCTTATTACAGCCTGCTGAGGGAGAAGCAAATAAGTGAGGGTATGCTTCCTAAATTGGAAAATTGCTTTCATGCGCTAGACCATTCAGTGCACAAGGTATGTATCGGAGATATCACTATGTTGCAAGCAAAATCATCAAATTTTACAACATTGACCTTATGACTACGGAAATATCAACACTCTGCAATGAGGCTATTGCGCTTTTAAAGGACTTGATCGCCACTCCATCTTTTTCCTCAGAAGAAGATGGTACGGCACTCGTACTCGAACAGTGGTTTAAGAATCATCAAATTCCATTTAAAAGAAAGAAAAACAATATATATGCTTTTAATAAGCACTACGATGAGAACAAACCCAATTTACTTCTCAATTCACATCACGATACAGTTAAGCCCAATACGGCTTATACCAGAGAGCCATTTCAGCCGGCAATAGAAGAGGGCAAACTCTATGGATTAGGTAGTAATGATGCCGGAGGGGCGTTAGTCTCACTCATTGCAACATTTACTCATTTCTACGAAAAAGAGAATCTCTCGCATAATCTGATTATAGTCGCTTCTGCAGAAGAAGAAAGTTCAGGTCCGGATGGTTTAAATTCAATGTTAAAGATCCTTCCGAACATCGATGTGGCTATTGTAGGAGAGCCCACCCTGATGCAGCTGGCCATTGCTGAAAAAGGACTGGTCGTTTTTGATGGAAAGGTCAGTGGAACCCCTTCCCATGCCGCACATCCCAACGCCGATAATGCCATATACAATTGCATAGATGTACTCAGTTGGTTTAAAGATTTTCATTTTCCAAAGGTATCTGAAGTCTTAGGGGCAGTAAAATTAACAGTCACACAGATCAATGGAGGAAGTCAGCACAATGTTGTGCCTGCGGAGGTTAATCTCGTTGTTGATGTAAGGGTCAACGATTGCTATACCAACCAAGAAATAGTAAGCATACTGGAAGATCAGGCTCCCTGTAAACTGATTCCGCGTTCTCTTCACCTGAATTCTTCGTCCATCCCAAAGGAGCATCCATTGGTTAAAAGTGGCCTGGCTTTAGGGAGAAGTACGTACGGCTCTCCAACTTTGTCTGATCAGGCTGCTCTGAGTTGTTCCTCCCTTAAACTTGGACCGGGAGACAGTACACGCTCTCACAGCGCAGACGAGTATATTTACGTGTCTGAAATTGAGGAGGGAATCGAATTATACATTAAATTATTAGATGGTTTCTTGCTTTGAACCACCTGCTGAACTACAAATTACAGAGATATGAAACTTTGGGATAAAGGAATGAAAACCGATGAGAAGATTGACAGATTTACTGTGGGCAACGACAGGGAGCTGGATCTCTTCCTGGCGGCTTATGACGTAAAGGCTTCCATGGCGCATTGTAAGATGTTACATGCTATTGGTTTGCTCAGCAATGAAGAAAATAATGCTTTGTTATCCGAATTGGATTCGATTGGAAAAACTGTTGAAAAAGGAGAGTTTACCATTGAGGAATCCTTTGAAGACATGCATTCCAAGATCGAGTTTCTGCTGATAGACCGACTAGGCGATACGGGAAAGAAAATTCATACCGCCCGGTCGAGAAATGACCAGGTACTGGTGGCCATCCAACTCTATGTCAAAGACGAATTAACGGAGCTGAGACAGCAAGTAACTGAGCTATTCGATTTATTGCTCCGTCTTGCCGATAAACATAGTAATGTTCTCCTCCCGGGTTATACCCATTTGCAGGTGGCAATGCCTTCTTCTTTCGGCCTTTGGTTCTCTGCCTATGCGGAGAGTCTTATTGACGATATGATTCTGATCAATGCTGCTTCTGATATTGCCGATCAGAATCCCTTGGGGAGTGCGGCCGGATACGGTAGTTCTTTCCCGATAGACCGGGCGATGACCACAGAGGAATTAGGATTCAAATCCCTGAAATACAATGTTGTTGCAGCTCAGATGGGAAGAGGAAAGGTAGAAAGAGTAACGGCTACAGCCTTAGCCAGCGTAGGGGCTACCTTGGCCAAAATGGCCATGGATATATGTCTGTATATGAGTCAGAATTTCGATTTTATATCCTTTCCTGACGAACTTACGACGGGCAGCAGCATTATGCCTCATAAAAAAAATCCCGATGTCTTTGAGTTGATCCGAGGCAAGTGTAACGTCATACAAGCCCTACCCAATGAATTGTCTATGATGCTTACCAATTTGCCAAGTGGCTACCACAGAGATCTTCAGGTAACAAAGAATAGTCTGATACCCGCATTTCAGGAATTAAAAGCTTGTCTCGATATGACCACCTTTAGCTTAAGGAAAATCAAAGTGCGCGAAAATATTTTAGACGATCCCAAATACAACCTGCTCTTTACCGTAGATGCAATGAATGAACTGGTGCAGAAAGGTGTTCCTTTTCGTGACGCTTACCGTCAAATAGGAAATGAAGTAGAAGGTGGAAATTTTAAGTCAAGAAAAAATGCCCGACATACTCATTTGGGCAGTATTGGAAATCTTTGTCTTGATGAGATCAGACAAAAAATGAAGAATTATTCAGAATAGTTCGAACAAAATTGCCTTGAGTTCTTATATTTAGGGACAACAACCTAAACCAAAATACAACAGGCTATGTTCAGTTTAGTCTATCGGTCCGTTGCTAGGCCCGGATTTAATCTGGATCAGATCCAGGAAATGCTGAGAAAAGCACGGAATTTTAACCATCAGCAGGGCATTACAGGATGTCTGCTATACCATGAGGGAGAATTTATTCAGTATCTCGAAGGGAACCAATACAAAGTCTTAACCCTGTTTGATAAAATCAAAGTCGATTCGCGACACATTGAGGTTGAATTGCTGAGTTATGCGGAAAGGGAAGGACGGGCTTTTGAAAAATGGGATATGGCCTACGAGAATTTTTTTGGCGAGAACCCACAGATCACTCATCTGAAACTGATGGTAGATGAATACTTGTCGAATAAATCAAACCATACCGCTGAGAATCCTTCAAAAATAGTTTTCTGGGAACAGGTGGGCTCGGTACTCCACGGCACCCGAACCTCAGCGGGAAATTAGACTACTGCAGCATCCCTAAATTGATCACTTCTTGTTGGGTTAAATGACGCCAGTGACCTCTGGGTAAGTCTTTTTTGGTTAGTCCGGCAAAAATCACCCGATCTAGTTTCACCACTGTGTAACCTAAGTGCTCAAAAATCCGCCTTACGATCCTGTTCTTCCCACTGTGAATCTCAATACCTACCTCCCTCTTTGGAGCGTTGTTAAGGTAGCTCAGGTCGTCTACCTTTATAAGGCCATCTTCAAGCATAATGCCTTCCTGAATTGTGCGAAAATCTTCTGCTTTCAGATTTTTATTAAGCTCTACATGATAGATCTTTCGAATGCCATATTTGGGATGGGTTAATTTTTTTGCCAAGTCACCGTCATTCGTGAATAAGAGCAAACCTGTAGTATTTCGATCCAGACGCCCAACCGGGACCAGCCTGGCCTTAGTTGCATTACTTATAAGCTCCATAACGGTTCTCCTCCCCTTTTCATCTCGGGTAGTAGTGATAAAATTCTTTGGCTTATTGAGGAGTACGTATTCCTTCTTCTCTGGATTTAACAAGCGACCATCAAACCTTACCTCATCGGTTCGATTAACCTTAAAACCCATCTCTGTAATGGTCTTCCCATTTACAGTTACATTTCCTGCTGCGATATAAGTATCTGCCTCCCTGCGGGAACAGACACCGGCATTGGCAACGTATTTGTTCAACCTGATGAGATTGGGATCTGAGGCAGGGGTATTTTCTCTTTTTTTCTTGATAGGAGCGTTACCTCTTGCATAACTCTTCTTCCTGAAATTTCCTGCTCCTCTTCCCGAAGATTTCCCCTCATTCTTATAGTCGGATCTGCTCATGAATAAATTTTCCCCAAAGGTAGCAAATTGCCTTGGTCCGGAACGCTTTCTAGAGGATTCGGTTTAAAACCAGGTCAATATCAATAAGAAGAATACTAAATACACCCGCGATGATAATAAACTTCAGGATATTGTGAAGCCAGACGTAGTCTTTCTTGGTAGAAGCTTTCCAAAGCAGAAAAATGAAAATGATCAAAAGGATCATCGCGACTATAAAATAGAGGTACATCTCGCCCACATCGAAGATTTCAATTAAGAGAAAGGCAGGAAGTAGGGATAATCCCGCTAAAAGCGTTATAGCAATTTTGGAATACTTAGTCCCAAATAAGACAGGTATGGTCTTGTAATTAAGAGCCAGGTCCCCGGCAATATTCTCCATGTCCTTAATAAACTCTCTAGACAAAATGAGCGAAAAAAGGAATATCGCATGTACAAAAATGACGGTTTCAAAATTCCTGTAATAAACAAATACCGCAAAGAAAGGAGTAATCGCAAGAACGGCAGAAACTAAATTCCCAAAGAAGGGAATCCGTTTCAATTTGTGGGAATAAAGCCAGATTCCGAAAATATATGAGGCAAAAAAAAGAACCGCCTTAAAGGAAACATAACTGGCCAGAAGAACAGACAGGAGATTTAAAATAAAATAAGTGCTCAGCTTGGTTCGCTGACTAACCAGACGGTCGAGCATTGACTTTCGGGGCTTGTTGATCAGGTCCTTCTCAGAATCGTAAAAACTATTGATAATATATCCGGCAGCAATTACCAGGGCCGAGGCAAAAACGATTACAAAGAGGCTTAAGTCGAACACCACATCGCGCAAAGGCAGATCCGGGGCCATGATATAAATAGCCGCAAGGTATTGAGCCAGCACTATCATGAGCACATTATAGCCTCTGACAATCGAAAACAAACTCAGCAGCTTTAAAAGCAGGAGTTTGTTCTTTCTACTAAGCATTAAAGTATTTTTAGAAGTTGTAAACCACTTCCAGTCGGTGTCCTTCCAGGGCTTTTTTTGCTTTATCGATATCCTGTGTAAATCCAAGGATGTATCCACCTCCGCCGGAACCGCAAAGCTTTAGATAGTAGTCATTAGATTCGATCCCCTTTTCCCATAGTTGATGGAATTGCTTTGGGATCATCGGCTTGAAGTGATCTAAAACCACATGAGACAATTGTTTGAGATTTCCGAAAAGCGATTTTACATTCCCGGAAAGAAAGTCTTCCACACAGGCATCGGTATGCTTTATGAATTGATCTTTAAGAACTGTTCGAAAACCTTCATTCTTCATCTTCTCCATAAAGATCTGAACCATCGGGGCTGTTTCCCCGGTCATGCCACTATCCAGCAGGAATACGGCTCCCTTGCCGTTTAAATTCTGCGAGGGAATGCTGGTAGATTCGATATTGTCTTGCGAATTGATGAGGATAGGCAAGCTGAGATAGCTGTTGAGAGGGTCAAGGCCAGATGACTTTCCATGGAAAAAAGATTCCATCTTACCAAAAATAGCCTTCAGGTGCAGGAGCTTCTCACGTGTGAGATTCTCCAGAACAGTTATTTTTTCAAACGCGTATTTATCATAAATGGCGGCCACCAGAGCTCCACTGCTCCCAATACCGTATCCCTGAGGAATAGAACTGTCAAAGTACATTCCCTTTTCCAAATCGCTTTTTAAAGTATCTGTGTCAAATTGTACCAGACCTGGATCTTCCGTTTGTAATTGCTCCAGATATTCTGCAAACTTCACCAAGCTTTGGTTCGATTTGACCGCCGCCTCAGGAAGGGGAAATTCCGTTTTCAATGCTCCTTTAAAAAAATTATAAGGGATTGAAAGGCCTTTGGAATCTTTAATGATACCGTATTCCCCAAACAGGAGTATCTTAGAATAAAAAAGTGGTCCTTTCATATGGTATTAGCGAAACCGCTGCTTAAAGATAGTCTTAAATTGCAGATAGAAAACATCCCGGTTATAATTTTTCAGCACCCGGGCCTATCACGTCGCAAATATACTGCCCCTTTTCACAATACACAACAAGCTCATTCTTAATAAATTGCAAAACTTTTTCGGCACTTTCACCGGGATAAAGCAAATGAACGTTGGCTCCTGCATCTAGTGTAAAGCACAGGGCCACGCCGGTTTTCTTCCTGAATTCCCATATTTTTTCGATGATTGCTACGGTATTTGGCTTCATAAGAAGATAGGATGGAGTACTACTCATCATCATGGCATGGAGGGTAAGAGCCTCGCCCTCTACCAGTTGAATAAACAAGTCCATATTCCCATTTGCCAGTACTTCAATCAGGGAGGACAGGTTCTTATTAGCCTGAGCAAACCTTTGGGTGGCAAAGGGGTGACCTTCCATTAATGCATGCCCCGCAGTACTGCTTACTGTCTTTGCTCCCTTATGGACTAACAGGATCGTATCACGAAAGTCATTAAAAATGTCGTGTACCGGCCCTGTGAATTCAGATCCGTATAAATCGGAACTCCCACTGAGCTGAGAGTGCATCCCCCAACTCACCAAAGGACCTTGTATACTCCTGCATGCACTTCCAGATCCCAAACGCGACAGAAAAGAAGCTTTGCGAAAGAACATTTCTTCGCTCATTTCCGGATTCATAGTATTTTCAAATTCCATGATACATAGGGAAAGTGCAGCCATACCACTGGCTGAAGATGCAATTCCACTACTATGAGGAAAGCTATTGGAGGTGCTGATATTGAGATGGTAATGTTTTGACCACGGTACATATGGCAGGATGCGATCTAAAAATAATTTGATTTTAGGTTCAAAGGCTTTGTTGGGTTTTCCTTCAAACAGAAGATCAAACGAGGGTGATTTTTGAGCCGTCTTATGTTTTTTAAAATCGACATTAGTGGTTGTGGCAGAAGAAGAAAGTGTAAAACTGAGAGACGGATTTGCGGGCAACTGACCTGGATACTTCCCCCAATACTTTACGAGAGCGATATTGCTGGGTGCTCTCCAGGAAGTTCTTCCACTACTTGCCAAATTCTTTAAATCGGCCGGAATAAATTCCTGTTCATTCATATATCCAATTTTCTGACAAAGATAATCCTTAGGACATTTATGGACGGTCTCAATTAAAATAAATTCCTATTTTAGGGTACTGAGTAAAATCGAATGAAAAAGAAAATAGCATATATCAGTATTGCCGTTGTTATTTGCCTTCTCATTGGTTTTTTATCAGGCTTTGCTACCCAAAGCTCTGTGAGTACCTGGTATACCACACTTAACAAGCCTAGCTTTAATCCTCCCGACTGGATCTTTGCTCCGGTCTGGACCATTTTGTATATCATGATGGGGATCGCTGCCGGACTCGTATGGGCGAAAGGTTTTTATCACATCTGGGTAAAAACTGCCCTTTACTATTTTGGTTTTCAATTGCTTTTTAATGCGTTCTGGAGTATTGTCTTTTTTGGATTTCAACAGCCCCTCTGGGCCCTGGTGGTGATTGTCATCCTCCTGATCCTTATCCTGGCTACTATGAGATGGTTTAAAATCGTGAGCAAACCAGCAGCCTATCTGCTAATTCCCTATTTCCTATGGGTTTGTTTTGCCACTGTCCTCAATTTCAACATTTGGAGACTTAATTAAATTTAAAAGCTAATATAAGGGCAGGGTCAGTATAAACTTCCGCCCATTTTAAGGGATTATGATTTTATGTCAAATAAATAATTTCTCTTACATTTAAAACTTTCGAATACAAAAATTGACTAAAACGGGCAACTGCAATGGAACAATACATACTAGCACTCGATCAGGGAACCACAAGTTGCAGAGCCTTAGTATTCAATAAAAGCGGTGCCATAGTATCCTCTGCCCAAAAGGAATTTACACAACATTTTCCCAAATCGGGTTGGGTAGAACACGATGCCAAAGAGATTTGGGAAACCCAGGCAGAGATGATGAAGGAGGCCCTGAAAAAAGAGAATATATCTGCCGATAGTATAGCCGGGATAGGGATTACTAACCAAAGAGAAACGGTAGTAATATGGGACAAGAATACCGGTGAACCCATTTACAACGCCATCGTATGGCAGGATAAACGGACAGCAGCCTATTGTGATGAACTAAAAACGAAAGGACTTTCCCCTTTAATCCGAGAAAGAACAGGCCTCGTTATCGACGCATACTTCTCGGGGACCAAAGTAAAATGGATCCTGGATGAAGTAAAAGGTGCCAGGGAAAAGGCAGAGGCAGGTGATTTATTGATGGGGACTATTGATAGTTGGCTGATCTGGAACCTAACCGATGGTGACCTTCACATCACGGATGTAACAAACGCATCCCGAACCATGTTCTTCAATATTCATAAGTTGGAGTGGGACCGGGAATTACTGACCATGTTCAATGTCCCTGATTCTATATTGCCCGAGGTTAAAGCATCGAGTGAGATATACGGAAATACAACAGGCCGGATACTGGGTAAGGAAATTCCAATCGCCGGGATTGCAGGAGATCAACAGGCCGCACTTTTCGGTCAGATGTGTACTCAGCCGGGGATGGTAAAAAACACGTATGGCACTGGTTGCTTTATGCTGATGAATATCGGAGAAAAACCTATTATTTCACAGAATAACCTGCTTACTTCAATCGGTTGGCAGATCAACGGTAAGACCCATTATATCCTTGAAGGGAGTATTTTCATTGCCGGAGCAGTGGTACAGTGGTTGAGAGACAGTCTGAAAATCATCGATTCTTCCGGGGAAGTTGAAAAACTTGCCTGTTCAGTAGATCATTCCGACGGAGTTTATTTTGTTCCTGCTTTTGCAGGCCTTGGAGCTCCGCATTGGAATCAGCATGCCAAGGGTACCATATTTGGTTTAACCAGGGGCAGTACCTATGCGCATATTGCAAGGGCGGCCATAGAATCAATCGCTTACCAAACTATGGATGTACTAAAAGCGATGCAGGCTGATGCCGGTATCTCCATTAAAGAACTTAGGGTAGATGGAGGGGCAACGGTCAATAACTTACTGATGCAATTCCAGGCTGATGTCCTAAACACGGTAGCGGTTCGCCCCAAGGTAATTGAGACAACGGTAATGGGGGCTGCATTCCTCGCCGGACTTGCAGTAGGGTTTTGGTCAGATATCAAGGAGATTGAGACGATCTGGGAAAGTGATCGACGCTTCGACCCCGTACAGGACAGATCGACTGTTGAAGCAGGAATAAAAGGATGGTACAAAGCCATCGACGCTCTTGAATATTGGACGAGAGAAAACTAAAGTACTTAATATGACTCCATTTGTTGCAGAATTGATCGGAACCGCTTTGCTCATTACACTAGGTTGTGGAGTGGTCGCTAATGTCGTACTTGAAAAAACCAAAGGAAATGGAGGCGGCTGGATTGTCATTACAACCGCCTGGGCCTTTGCTGTATTTGTAGGTGTTGTGGTCGCCGGCCCGTATAGTGGTGCCCATATAAACCCTGCCGTAACCATCGGGCTGGCTCTGGCCGGACTTTTTGATTGGGCAAGTGTTCCGATGTATATTCTCGCACAGCTATTGGGCGCTATGATAGGTGCTGCCGTAGTATGGATTATGTATATAGATCATTTTAATGCTACAAAGGACAAAGTCCTGAAACTAGCGGTATTCTCCACAATACCGAATATTCGAAATTTCGGTTCCAATCTCGTCAGCGAGATCGTGGGTACCTTCGTTCTGGTCTTTACCGTATTATTCTTTACAGATGCATCTATGTTGGCAACCGAAGAAGTGATTGGTCTGGGCTCTTTAGGGGCACTACCGGTCGCATTATTGGTTTGGGTTATCGGTCTTAGTTTGGGCGGTACTACCGGGTATGCCATAAATCCTGCCCGTGATCTGGGGCCAAGGCTGGTTCACGCTCTCTTTCCCATAAAAGAAAAAGGTGGTAGTGACTGGGCGTATTCCTGGGTACCCATCGTAGGTCCCGTTCTTGGAGCATCCGTGGCTGCAGGATTGTTTCTGCTCCTTTCTGTTTAGTCAGATATTGTTTTCCGATATGGCCATGGCAGCAAGATAGGCACCTGACCATGCACTTTGAAAATTGTAACCCCCGGTGAGCGCATCAATATTTAAAACTTCCCCTGCAAAGTAAAGGCCTTCGTGAACCTTACTTCCAAAAGTCTTAAAATCTATCTCTTTCAGGTCAACACCCCCTGCGGTGACGAACTCTTCTTTAAAAGTGCTCTTTCCATCAACCAGGAATTCTGATGAAGTGAGTTGTGCTGAGAGTTCCTGTAACTGTTTTTTTGACAGGTCGGCCCATTTCTGATCCGGTGTTATTCCGGAGGCAATGACCAGTTTTCCCCAAAGTCGGCGTGGAATTTCAACCGGGCAGGTTCTGTAGGCCGTTTTCTTCGCATCTATGTTCTTAACCTCCATCAGAAAAGAAAACATGCCTTGCTGATGGTATTCCGGCATCCAGTTTACCCTTATTCTGAACCGGTAATGATACTCATTTAAAATACGGGCTCCCCGGGAAGATAGTTTTAAAATTGCTGGTCCGCTCATCCCCCAATGTGTTATCAACAAAGGCCCCTCAGTTACCAAATGTTCCGACTTCCTGGAGCGGGTTTTAATTGTTCCTGATATTTCTTTACCAATCAGATCTCTTGAGAGTAATTCCACGCGGGCATTAAGGCTAACTCCGGGGATGCCTTCAATGCGGGGGTCTTTAATATTAAAAGTAAAAAGGGAAGGTACCGGGTCAATGATATTGTGACCCATACGTTTGAGGATGTTCCACATCTTAGTGCCACTTCCTGAGGCGATCAGAAGGTTTTTTGTACGGTATGATTGAAGCTTGGTCTTTACTTCCCAATATCCATTGTCTGTTGAATTACCATCCGGTGGATTGATGTCAATAACGCCTGAATTTCTCTTCAGTTCTATATCTGATGAAGCAACAGCCTCCATAAAACAATCGATAATGGTCTGTGAAGAATTGCTCACAGGGAACATTCTGCCATCATCTTCCACTTTTAATTCTATTCCCCGATCATAAAAAAATTGACGGTATGCTGAGGGTGGTACGAATTAAAGGGACCCCTCAATTCTTTTTCTCCTCTGGGATAGGCCTGAACCAGCAATGATGGGTTAAACTGCGCATGGGTCACATTACATCGGCCTCCCCCGAAACCTTGACTTTTCCGAGAACTTGTTTTCCTTGTTCCAGAATCAGGACTTTCATATCGGGCCTGGCCTCTGCTACATGGATTGCCCCGTAAAATCCGGCAGCACCTCCCCCGATAACAATTAGATCATACATCAGTTTGCCCTTTCGGGAAAGTTGGTAAAGATCCCATCAACCCCGAGCTCGCTCATTTTATTGATGTCCGATTCTTCATTGACAGTCCAGACATACACTTTAAAGCCTTCATCCTGTATAGTTTTTACAACTTCAGGATTTGTGACATTTTTGAAATAAGGATTGATCGCCACAGCTCCAAGTTCTTTGGCGACAGGTATGGCTTTCAACGGATCGTCTTCGGTGAGAACAGCAATAGAGATCTCAGGATTGATCGCTCGCATACTTTTAAGTTCTTCCCAGTTAAAACTTGAAATCAGGAAGTCTTCCAATTTCCATCCTTTTTCCCTTATGTAGTAATCTGTAATAAAGTTTACCCGTTCTGAGGTATTCGCCCCTTTGAGTTCAATGTTGAGCGGAACCTTGCCACCGATCAATTTCAATACATCCTGCAGGGTCGGGATCTTGTGATTTCCATTTAAGGTCACTTTTTTAAGGTCAAAAAAATCGTAATCCTCAATCATTCCACCCGCATTACTGAGGCGTTCTAATCGCTCGTCGTGAAAGACCATAATCTCCCCACTTTTGATCCGGAAAACATCAATCTCTATCATATCAACTCCCAGATCCATAGCCTTCTGTATGGAAGCCAGAGTGTTTTCAGTCTCGTGACCCATTGCTCCCCTATGCCCTATTACCTTCATTTTATGGCCCACTCCTTCACAACTTGAAATCAATAAAACTATAGATAAAATTATAATTCTCTTCATCTCCGATTTTCTTTTGTACTCCAAAAATACAACTTGAGTAATAAAAATAGAGACCCATATAAATTAGCTTATGATTATTAATTTATTAAGTTTTTTATTACATATTTCATTTTTATTATCATAATATTTTGAATTATTCATATTTATAATTTGATATCTTTGACAGTACAACAACCAATTAATTTCAAAACTATGTTTTCAAAACAAAATCTTCTGGCAACAGTAGTAGCTACCGTTGCCATGTTTGTGCTGGGCTTCCTGATTTGGGGCGTGGCAACTGTTGATTTTTTTGAGGGGCACACCATTACCAACGCAATGAAAGACCCTCCGGATTTTCCAATCCTTATTCTTTCCAATCTGATTGCTGCTTTTGCTCTCAGTACCATCTATGGTAAATGGGCAAGAGGGTATCACAGTTTGGGAGGAGGATTTCAATTCGGAGTCTGGATCGGAATTTTTATGGGCTTAGGTATGGGCCTTCTTTGGTATGCCACCTCTGAAATTATGGATCTGACCGGCCACCTCGTGGAAGCCGTGTTAGATATCGTTTACTACGGAATTATAGGTGCAGTTATCGGCCTTATGTACAAGGCTACCGGCCCAAAGAGTGATGAAGCTTGATAAGGGGTTTTAGGTGACCTTAATAAATTACCTTAATTCTGTAATTTAAGAATATAGGACTGTAAGGGGGCAAGACTTATCTGAAAGAGTCCTTGCCCTTTTTCAATTTTTAACTGTACTTCAGTTTCATTGTACAGTAGGTCAGATAATACGTATTGAGATCCCTCTTCCAATCCCCAGGATTTGACAACCTCAGGGGAAATCTTCATCTCAAATTCATAAGACTCCGAAGCATCGAAATTCGTCAATACCAGCAAACGCTCGTTGTCTTTCCATCGCACAAAGGAGTAAACCCGGTAATTATATCCTTCTGTATTATCGCGGTTGTAATAGTGGATGTCTTCGTAGGCCCCCATCAGAGCTTTACTTTTGATCGTCAGATTTAGTAGCCGTTTATAAAAATCTCTGAGGTCCGCTTCTTCTTCAGACAGTTGCCCCCCGTCAAATTTCTTATCATTCACCCATCGCTGGTGATGCGGAACGCCGATATAATCAAAGATAGATGTCCTTGAAGGGCTACCAAATCCGGCATCTTCCGCCCCTGGTTCTCCCACCTCCTGACCAAAATATATCATAGTGGGCGAAGTACTCAAGGTTGCCGAGACCACCATGGCCGGTTTACCCCTTAAGGCATCCCCGGCAAATTCGGGACTGGCAATGCGCTGTTCATCGTGATTTTCCAAAAAGTGAAGCATATGGTGTTCAATATCCATTAAGCCTTCCTGAACCACGGGAATATGATCCGTCCAGCCGTGGCCCTGCATAATATGTTTAAGACTATCGTAGAGTTCAACCTTGTCATAGAGGTAATCCATTTTTCCCCTGTGGATATAATCCCGGTAGAGTGACGGATTGTAAACTTCGGCCAGCAATAAGGCATCTGGATTTTTTTCTTTGATATGAGAATTGAGATAGCTCCAGAATTCCACAGGCACCATTTCTGCCATATCGAAGCGAAAACCATCTACTCCTAATTCGAGCCAGTAAAGAGCGATGTCCCTGAATTTAATCCAGGAATCGGGTACTGATTTATCCTTCCATAATGCCAAATGTTCCCTATCCGACTTTGTTGCGTAGTCTGCGGGCAGTTGATCAAAGTCAAGAGTTCCATCAGGTCTTACCCCGTAATTGATTCTCACCGTTTCATACCAGTCGTTCATATCAGGCTGGGCAAGCCTCGAGCCGTTCCCTGTCCATTTTGCAGGATTTTCCTCAAATTGACGATCTGCAAGGGGATGTGGGTTTCCTCCTAATGGCCTGTACCCATTTTTCCATTCGGGAACCTGAAATGCGGTCCCTGGGATATAGTAAAAATTATTGTCCCTTTTATATTCTACTGTAGTATCATCAGTTGCGCCAAAGGCCTCTTTCCCCTCAGGTGTTGAAGCACCTTCATAATGACGTGCAACGTGGTTGGGGACAATGTCGATGATCACCTTCATTCCCGCCTGATGGGTTCGCTCTACCAGCTCCTTAAATTCCTCCAGTCTCTGATCTGGTTTGCTCGCAAGATCCGGGCTAACGTTGTAATAGTCTTTTACCGCATAGGGTGATCCGGCCCTTCCCTTGATCACATCAGGATCATCCTTTGAAATCCCGTATTGGGAATAATCTGTTGCCAGGGCGTGATGTGGCACCCCGGTATACCAAATATGTGTGACTCCCAGCTCCCTGATTTCCTTCAATGCCTTTGGAGTAAAATCACCAAACTTTCCTACTCCATTTTCTTCTATAGTACCCCAGGGCTTATTTGTCGTATTCGTATTCCCAAATAACCTGGTAAACACCTGGTAAATCACTTTCTTTCCTTGTTCTTCCATTTCAAATCTATCTTTTTCCACCCCGTCTTCACGCTTAATATCTTCACAGCATATCAGCAAAGACACAAGTACAAACGCAAGGACAAGTCTTTTAGTCATCATCAACTTGATTTACAAATAACAGAGCGCCTCTTTCACTGATCTCCAATTGATCTTTTAATACAAGGGTATGCCCACTAAATAATTCCCGGAAGGATTTATTCTCAATCTTCATTTCACTGAACCTATCAAGGCTTAGCGATACTGCATTTTCATTTTTGTTTAGGACAAGCATGATCCTTTTATCTCCGAGGTAACGGAATAAAACATAGACCCCTTTTTCCGGACTGAAGTGTTTGGTTTTACCTTCGTGTATTACTTTTTGCCCCTTCCTGAACCTCAACAGAGTCCTGACGAATTTTTGCATCTCAGCCGCCGCCATATGCAAACCCTCCCCTGTAAAGGCATTCACCACATCCCCTGGCCAACCTCCCGGAAAATCGGTCCTGATAAAGCCATGATCTCCGGGCTTATCACTATTCTCCATAAGGATTTCGGTACCGTAGTATAGCTGTGGGATTCTGGGGGCTACCATAATAAATGCCAAAGCCATTTTGGTCAGTACGGCGTCTTCTCCCAATTGAGTGTGCAGCCGGTCCATATCGTGATTGTCCCCAAATAGCATCATATCCTGAGGAGAAGCGTAATAAAAGTCGTTCGCAAGACCTTCGTAAAGTTTTACCAGGCCTGTGTCCCAGTCTTCCTTTTCTGTAAGCGCTTCAACAAGGGTTCTTTGCAATGGAAAATCCATGGTGCATTTCAGATATGATTCATATCCATCGCGGTTGTGAGCTCCCTGCTGCCAATAGCCAACCACCAAAGGATTGTAACTCCATTCTTCGCCCACTATCGAAAACAAGGGATATTCCTTCATTATGCGCCTTGCCCATTCGGCCATAAAATCTTTTTCCGGATAAGGATAGGTGTCCTGTCTTATCCCACCCAACTGCAGTGTTTCGATCCACCATAGACTATTCTGTATGATATACCGGGCCAAAAACGGATTGTTTTGATTCAGGTCGGGCATAGAAGGAACAAACCAGCCATTATCCATAAGATCCCTGTCCCAATCTGAGGCGTAAATGTCCTGGTTTACGGTGCGCCGGTGATTGGTAACCGTTATGTTTTCCCCATTTTCATAACCCTCCTGATAGTTTATCCAATCGGAAAAGGGCAGGTCCTCCATCCACCAATGGCTCAAACCGCAATGATTATTAACCTGATCCATGATGAGCTTGATTCCCTTCGCCTTTGCTTTTTGGGATAGCTCCTGATATTCTGCAAGATCTCCAAATCTGGGATCCACTTTGTAAAAATCGGTTATTGCGTATCCGTGGTAAGAACTCCGGGGCATATCATTAATCAGTAGTGGGCTGGGCCAGATAGCAGTAAGACCCATGTCTTCCATATAATCTAGGTGGTTGATCATACCGCGAATATCGCCCCCGTGCCGGGCATAGTCGTCCTTGCGGTCAACCGACTGTTCTTTCAAACTGAGATCAATATCGTTGGACGGATCTCCGTTGGCAAACCGATCAGGTGTGATCAGATAAATAACATCTTTTGTTGAAAACCCAATAAATTCCTCCGGATTTTGAGTCCGGGCCTTTAATTCATATTTGTAAATGATCGCAGCTTGCCCTTTTCTGGTGAATTCCAGTTCCAATTCACCCGGCTTGGCATCTGAGGGGATCTGCAGGTCGAGAAATAAATAATTGGGGCTGTCGGCCTGGTGAATTTTACTAATGCTGAGGCCGCTTTGTTTGATCTTCACATCGTATTCCCCTATTCCCGGCCCCTTAACCAGCAACTGCAGAGATGGATCTTTAAATCCAATCCACCAATTCGGGGGTTCTACGCGTTCAATCTGGGCATTTGCCATGTTACTTATCATAGAGAAGATCAGAAGGAATAGGTATAAGAAGGAGTCGAAGGCAAAACCACCCTCAAATTTATTACTCCCCATTCCTATCATTTTACTGCACCGGATTTTTTGCAACAGGTTGTAAAACGAGCCTCTCCCCATTCAACCTAATCGACATCTCGTGGTCTCCTTCCAATTCGAAATGCGCGCCTGACTTATCCACAAGGATTTTCAGGATACGGTTTCTGAAATTGATCTTAAAGGAATAGGAATCCCATTCCTTTGGTATTCTTGGCGTAAAGGACAATTTGTCATTTTTGATCCGCATCCCGCCAAATCCTTCCACAATACTCATCCAGGTCCCGGCCATGGAAGTGATATGTAATCCTTCTTCCACTTCCTTGTTGTAATCGTCGAGATCTAGTCTGGAAGTACGGAGGTAAAACTGATAGGCCTGTTCCATCCTGTCGAGTTTTGCTGCCTGAATACTATGCACACAAGGGGAAAGAGATGATTCGTGCACGGTAAATGGCTCGTAAAAATCAAAGTGTTTTTCAAGGTCCTCCTCTGAGAAATGATCTTCAAAAAAATAGAATCCCTGAAGCACATCAGCCTGCTTGATATAGGGCGACCTCAGAATTCGATCCCAGCTCCACTTTTGGTTGATGGGCCTTTGTGATTTCGGCAGGTCTTCCACGGTGACCAGCTCCTTGTCCAGAAAACCATCTTGCTGCAGGTAAATCCCTAGTTGATCAGAGAAGGGGAAGTACATAGCATCAGCCACTTCCTTCCATTCGTCAGTCTCTGATTTGCTTAGTTTGGTATAGCCAATTATCCTGTCGTAATCCTCTTTGTATCCGGCTTTTACTTTGTCGAGTTGTTCAAGGGCATATTGGATACACCAACGGGCCATATAATTTGTATACCAGTTATTGTTTACATTGTTCTCATACTCGTTGGGCCCGGTCACACCTAGAATAACATACTTGTTCTTTTGTTTGGAAAAGGTGGCTCTCTGATGCCAGAAACGGGCAATCCCAATTAAAACCTCCAATCCCATCTCAGGGATATAGGAATAGTCTCCCGTATAACGGAAATAGTTATAGATAGCAAAGGCAATTGCTCCGTTCCGGTGGATTTCTTCAAATGTAATTTCCCATTCATTATGACATTCTTCCCCGTTCATGGTCACCATGGGATACAGGGCGGCGCCATTGGTAAAACCAAGCTTCTTGGCATTTGCGATCGCCTTTTCCAGGTGATTATACCTATACTTCAAAAGGTTCCTGGCTACGTGGTGATTCTTTGTGGCCATATAAAAAGGAATGCAATAGGCCTCTGTGTCCCAATAGGTGCTTCCCCCGTATTTTTCTCCGGTAAATCCTTTTGGCCCGATGTTCAACCTCGAATCTTTACCAAGATAGGTCTGGTTGAGTTGGAAAATATTAAATCGTATTCCCTGTTGTGCCTTGGTATCGCCTTCGATAGTGATATCGCTCATTTCCCATATTCCTTCCCAGGCTTTTTTCTGTGCCTCGAGAAGAGCATCAAAACCTTGTTTTGTGGCCTTACCTAAAACTTCTTTGGCCGCCTCTACCAGATTAGCCCCTTTGTGGTTCCGAGATACGGTGTATCCTCCCAACTTATAAAAGGCAACTGTTGAGCCTTTTTCAATCTTCTGTTGGTAAGCGTGACCTACCCATAGTTCCTTCTCTTCAGTTTCGTCGGGCTTGTTTTGGATTTTGCCTTTGTATTCCATTTGACAATCCATGAAGGTGCAGGTTTCAAAATTGGTCTTCATGGTATGGGCTTCAATAAAGGCCTGGTTTCCCTGAGAGGAAATACTTGTAGTATTCCAAAATTTATCATCCCAATTGCTGTCTTCATTAGTGATTCCACTATCGAGAAAGGGTGAAAAAGTCACCGTCAGGTCTTCCTTCACTGCTGTTATCTCATATCGTATAGCCCCAACTTCATCGAGATCTAGGCTCAGGAATCGGGTTACTTTTACGTCAACCTTTTTATCGTTCTTAAGGGTAGCAATGAAGCTTCTGTAGTAAACCCCTTCTTTCATATTTAATTCTCTTCTGAAATTATCCACCCGGCTACAGGTGTTCAGATCAAGAGGTTCCCCGTCAACTAAAACGTTTATGCCGATCCAGCTTGGTGCATTAATAACTTTTGCAAAATATTCAGGATAGCCGTTTTTCCACCATCCAACTCTTGTTTTATCAGGGTAATAGACGCCTCCGATATAACTTCCCTGAAAAGTAGGTCCGCTGTACTTTTCTTCAAAGTTAGCTCGCTGTCCCATAGCCCCGTTTCCCAGGCTAAATATACTTTCGGAAGATTTTACATTTTCTTTGTCGAATCCTTCTTCAATAATCGACCAATCGTTGAGTTTAATATAATCCTGATTCATAAGTTATAATTCTGCTAGTTTCTTAATAAAGTTGAGATCGATCTCGGTAAAATTCTTAAAGATGTACTGAGCATTCGATAATGTGTTCTTATTGCCGATGCCCACACTGGTCATTCCTGCCCTGTTTGCTGCTTCTATGCCAGCGATGGCATCCTCAAATACAACGCAGTTTTCGGGTTTAATACCCAGATTTGAAGCTGCAATCAAAAAGACTTCGGGATTTGGTTTTGCCTTCCTGACCTGTGTGCCGTCAACAATGCTGTTAAAATAAGGAATAAGTCCCACTTTTTTTAATATTGGCTGTGCATTTTTACTGGCCGATCCCAAAGCCATTGGAATGTTGTGTTCCCGAAGAAAATTGAGCACCTTGGTTACGTCCGGCAGAATCTCTTCCTCGGTCATGGTTTCAATATATTGCAGATAGTCCTCATTTTTCTCAGCTAACCATTGGTCAAATTGTTCCTGACTAACTTTAATTTTACCCCAGTCAAGTAAAATTTCAAGGCATCGCTTCCGACTCACACCTTTAAATTGTTCATTTTGTTCTTTTGTAAACGGAATCCCGAGTTCGTCAGCGAGGTGTTTCCAGGCCAAATAATGGTACTTCGCAGTATCCACTATTACGCCATCCAGGTCGAATATAAAACCTTTGTTATGCATATTTGGGTTGGTATGTGAGGTGATTTTGAATCGTTCAAGTGGGCTTGGATCGTTTTATCTAAAACAGCTGACAATATACAAAGTTGTAACAAGAAGAAGGCAGCCTTTCGAAGGTTTCATATTTGCTGTCCTAATTATGAATTGGAAAGGGTTGACCCTCTTTCGATCAATGTTGCGGAGATGATCTTTGTTTCAAACTGTTCTTCATCATTTTCTCCGTGATCGCTTTCAATCTTATCGATGAGCATTTGAGCAGCAGTCTCACCCATTAGTTCCCCGTGTTGATCTACAGAGGTCAGTGAGGGTGTTGAATATTTTGATAAAATTCCGTCTGTAAAGCCGATACAGGCCATGTCCTGCGGAACGCGTTTATTGTATTTTCGGGCAAGGCCCATACATTTTACCGCAAATATTTCATTGACGCAAAGTAAGGCATCGAATTTTTGATTCTTAAAGAAAGCTTCGCTCATACTTTCTTCTTCCATTTGGTAAGGCAACTGAAGTACAAGATTTTCATCAAAGGAAATATTGTTGTCCTTTAATGCCCTTCGGTAACCTTCAGCCCTTTTTGCACTGACATTCAAATAATTTTCTGTGGTGACCAGGGCTATTTTTTTTCGTCCTAGCTCAATGAGATTCTCAACAGCCCGATAGGCCGCTTCTTCGTCATTGATAATTACTTTGTCGCACTGGATCTCATCGGTTACCCTATCAAATAGAACCAAAGGAATACCTTGCTCCGTTACTTCCTTGAGATGATTGTAATCGTTTTTTAATTGTGTTTCCGCTGAAAGCGCCATGATAAATCCGTCGATACTGCCATTGGCCAGCATTTCCATGTTGATCACTTCCTTGTCAAAAGATTCATCAGAAACACAGACGATAACATTGTACCCTCTGGCGTTTGCGTAATGTTCGATGCCTCTGAAAACTGTAGTAAAAAAGTGGTGTACGATATCTGGAATAATGACCCCAATATTCTTGGTCCTCTTATTCTTCAGACTGATAGCTATATTATTGGGCCGGTAGTTATACAGCTTGGCAAAGGCCTGTATTTTATCCTTGGTATCCCGTCCGATTTCTTCGCTGTTTTTCAGAGCTTTTGAAACCGTGGATATGGAGACATCCAATTCCCTGGCAATGTGCTTAAGAGTGATTTTGCGTTTCAAAAAGAGATACTTTACTTTTTCCCAAGGAATTAAAGGTACATAAAGAGATGTTAAAAAAAACCTTTTTTTAACATTCAAATTTTCAAAACTTCCTCTGGAAATTCAGATAAAATAGGGTATGGCAACGAATTTTTGCTATATTTGTTTCGAATTCAATAATAAAGTCATCCCATATTTAGAGATATATTGAAACCTACAAGGTTTAATTATTAAATTACCATGTTTTAAAAGTTATTAACACGAAACCGTTTTCGTAAACATGCAAAACATTGGTTTTTTGAGAATTAACAATTATTTTATATATGTTTAACGCTTGAATTAAATTAACTAAACTTAAAATTAACTTTTTATGAAGATTACACTACTAAAAAGTCTTATGCTGGTTGGAGCGATCTTGAGCTTCGGATTGGTTAAGGCGCAAGACGTATCAGGTACTGTTTCTGATGCTACTGGACCACTACCCGGGGCCAGCGTTGTAGTACAAGGTACTACGAATGGTACCCAAACAGACTTTGATGGTAACTATAGTTTAAGTAATGTCAGCAGCGATGCTGTACTTGTTGTAAGTTACATCGGCTACAAAACACAAGAAATTGCTGTTAATGGACGATCATCCATTAATGTAGTCCTGGAAGAAGATGCTCAGGCATTAGACGAGGTAGTAATCATCGGGTATGGTTCTACAACAGTTAAAGATGCAACTGGAGCAGTAACAGCCGTATCATCTGAGGATTTTAACGGCGGGGTGATTTCATCTCCTGAACAGTTAATACAAGGTAAAACCGCAGGGGTTAACATCCAGCAGACCAGTGGTGAACCGGGTGCCGGAATTTCTGTTAACATTAGGGGTTCAAACTCCGTTAGGGGTGATAACAACCCTCTCTTTGTTGTTGATGGTGTGCCACTTGCCGCCGGAAACACTTCTCCAGGCGGAGACACAGGAAGTGGTGGTAGTGCCGTAAGGAACCCATTGAACTTCTTAAACCCTTCCGATATTGAGAGTATCAGTATCCTTAAAGATGCCTCGGCAACCGCTATTTACGGTTCCAGAGGTGCAAACGGGGTTGTGATCATTACCACAAAAAGCGGAAAATCGAGTGCAGGAGGAAGAGTGGAATTCTCATCTTCCTTGAGTATTGCTACTCCAGCAAACCGATATGATCTGCTTAACAGAGAAGAATTTCTCGATGCAGTAACTCTTTACGGAGGTAATGCTTCAGCTGTTGACTTTGGCGGAAACACAGACTGGCAAGATTTTATTACCAGAACTGTTGCTTCTCAAAACCAGAATGTATCTTATTCCAATAACTATGGAAAAGGAAATATTCGTGCCACTTTTGGATACCAAAAGCAATTTGGTGTAATTGAGAAAAGTAGCTTAGAAAGAATTACAGGAAGATTAAACCTGACACATCGTTTCCTGGATGATAAATTAACCTTAGGAATACAAGCTACACTTTCTCGTGTTAATGATGAGACTGCACCGCTTAGTGGTGGAGCCGGATTCCGTGGGGATATATTGGGTGCCAGTTATTCGGCAAACCCGACCTGGGGTTCAACCCCATCCTTTACTGATGGAGGAACTCAAATTAAGCCGGCTAATTACTTAGCCTTCACTCAGAACGAAACTAATACCGACAGGATATTGCTTAATGGTTCTGTCGATTATAAGTTTACTCCTGAACTTACAGGTAAAATAAACGTCGGTTATGATAAATCTGAAGGTGAGAACACCTCAGTACTTTCGCGTGACCTGTTGAATTTTGACGGAATTTCCGGACTTGGATTAGGTTTTTATAACACTCTTTTCAGGGAGAACCACTTATTGGAAGCAACTTTGAATTTCAAGAAAGACTTTGGTAACTCCAATATTGATGCACTTGTAGGATATTCCTTCCAGGATTTCAATGTTAGTGGAAGAAATTCTCAAGGTCGAGGTTTTGGAACCAACGAACTTAATCAAATGGGTGCAGACCTTCGTGAAACTGTGAATAACGCAGGAAGGAGCATAGATGGAACATACCAACAGTACTATTACGGTGAAAACACATCCGGTCTAATAGTAAACAGACTACAGCCTATCGTAGTTGCCGGTGAAGATGTTGGATTTGGGTTTAATAAATTGGTTAGGGCCATGACGGCAGACACCTTTAATAACACAGATGAATTACAGTCGTTCTTCGCACGTGTTAATTACTCGTTGTCTAATAAGTACTTATTTACAGCTACTGTAAGAGCAGATGGTTCTTCAAGGTTCGGTCCTGAAAACCAATACGGATACTTCCCTTCCGGTGCATTTGCCTGGAAAATCAATGAAGAAGATTTTGTCGGAGACAATGTATCTACTTTAAAACTGCGTTTGAGTGGTGGTCTGGTAGGTAACCAGGAAGGTCTTGGGTACGGTAACTTTGTTGCCAGACAGCGATTTGGCGGAATAGGTACGCAAACAAACCTTACTGTAAATCCTAGTGGTCTGGCCATTGTTGCAACAGATGTTCCTGATCTGAAATGGGAAGAAACATTAAACCTAAACGTTGGTTTCGACTTTGGATTCTCCAATGACAGACTTTCAGGTAGTATCGATGTTTACCGTAACGAAACTAACGACCTTTTACTGAGGACTCCTCCTGCAGCTCCTGCAGTGGATCCATTCCAGTTTGGTAACGTAGATGCCACTATCCTTAACCAGGGTATTGAATTCGCCTTAGCTTACGACTTTATTCAGTCTGAGAATACAACCTTCTCTGCTGCCTTTAATATTGCTTATAACGAGAATGAGGTTCAGGATTTTGCCAGTGCGATTAACACAGGTGAAATTAACGGACAGGGACTTTCAGGTGCTTTCGCTCAGCGATTTGAAGCCGGAAGATCATTATTCTCTTATTACATGGCTATTTTCGAAGGCTTTGACAGCAATGGATTCCCGATTTATCAGGATGTAGATGGTAACGGAGTGGGAGATCCTATTGCCGACCAGACATTCGTTGGTGAGGATGCCCTACCGGATATTACTTCTGGACTATCATTGAACTTCTCAACCGGCAACTGGGATGCTTCGGCATATTTCTCAGGTCAGTTTGGCTTCTCTGTATACAATAACACAAGAAACGGTTTCTTTACAGGAGGTGCCATCAACAACGCACGTAATGTTACTCAGGATGTAATCGCTTCCGGAGAGAACGGTGGTGCATCTGCAGATGTTTCTACAAGATTCCTTGAAAAAGGTGATTTTGTTCGTCTTCAGAACGCAACCCTTGGGTATAATGTGCCTCTAACTGGTGACGGCCTTTTCAAAACCCTAAGATTGTCATTAACCGGTCAGAATTTATTCCTTATTACTGATTACTCTGGTCTGGATCCTGAAGTTACTGTTCCTACTGGTGACCTCGGTTCCGGAGTTCCTACAAGAGGAATCGACTGGGCAGCGTTCCCAAATCCAAGGACAATAACTTTTGGTCTTAATGCATCATTTTAATTAAAAAAAAGTTGAAAATCATGAAAAGAATTCAAATCAAAATTTATTTACTCACACTAGCTTCTGTGGTAGGACTAACAGCTTGTACCAATCTGGAGATCGAAGAAACTGATTCTATTATCAGTGAAGGATTTCAGGGACTTGCCGATCCTTCCTCTGCGATTGACGGACTCTACAGTAGCGTAGGTGGACAATATGGTGATCAGGCAAATTTCTTTGCCCTTCAGGAAGTAACCACCGATGCAGCCTTGGTTCCTACAAGAGGAACAGACTGGGGTGATAACGGTCTTTGGAGAGTATTGCACAACCATGCATGGAATTCAGAACACGCCTTTATAGGTACTGTATGGAATCAATTTAATGCTAACCAGCTACAGGCTTCTCAGGTCCTGGACTCAAGGAGTAATCCTTCTGCCCAGAATATTGGAGATGCGAGTTTCCTTAGAGCTTGGAGTATGTGGGTTATTTTAGACAATTACGGACAGGTGCCATTTAGGGATACATCACTTCCTTCTTCAACCTTGCCTGAAGTGTTGACCGGACAAGCTGCTGTCGATTTTATCCTGGCAGATCTTGATCAGGCAATAGCTAACTTGCCATCAACAGCGGCACTGAGTAGTGATCTAGGTAGAGGAAGCAAAGCAGCGGCGCGTTACTTAAAGGCTAAAGTGCTTTTGAATAAGCATATCTACCTTGGTGGAAGCCCTGATTCTGGCGACATGAATGAAGTGATTTCATTGGTAGATCAAATTGCCGGAGATGGTTTTGCCTTACAGTCCGGATACTTTGACCTCTTTAGAAGTCCTGAAGATACAGGAGGAAGTACGGAAACCATCTGGTCCCTATCAGCTTTGGCTACCGGAAACAGAATCTTTAATGGTCTTCATTACAATTCCACTGGCATTGGTGGTGGTGGATGGAACGGTTTTAGTACCCTAGCAGAATATTACGATCTGTATGAAGGTGATCCTAACAGCAACGAAGTTGATATAAATGGAAACCCATTAGACGGTCAGGAAGAACGTAGAGGTGGAGTGCCTCTTGAAGGACAGCCATTTACAGGAGAACCTGGGACTACGGATAACGGTGGCCTTGTAGACGGATCCAATGTTGGTTTCGGTTACCTAATCGGACAACAATACGCTTTAGACGGAACACCATTGACAGACAGAGCCGGTGCTCCCTTAACCTTTAAAAGAGATTTTGTTGACGGAACAGGCGCTTCAAGTTTTATCAATAACGACGAAACAACAGGTATCCGTGTAATGAAATACAACCCGAGATACGGAGGAGGATTTGAAGGTCATGAGGTAATTTTCAGATACGCTGATGCTCACCTGATGAAGGCTGAAGCAATGCTACGCTCTGGAGGAGACGCCACATCTATGGTTAATGAACTTCGCGTACTCAGAGGCGCAACTCCACTGGGAACAGTAGGAGAACAGCAATTACTCGATGAAAGAGGTCGTGAATTGTATCAGGAAGTTTGGAGAAGGAATGACCTTATCCGTTTTGGACAATTCACACGGGATTGGTTATTCAAAGAATCTTCAGAAATTGGCAATACAAGTCGTCACGTATTCCCGATTCCTCCAACTCAATTGTTGGCTAACCCTAACTTAGTTCAAAACCCAGGATACTAATTCCTGAAAGCATACTAACAAAAACCCCGGTCTCCAGGCCGGGGTTTTTTATTTTCCATTCACAGGTATTACAATCCCAAAACCTTGCTTGTGCTTTCCATTTTATTCTCCTACCTTTCTTTACTATCATCCATTACTTAATGTACTATCTGGGAATCGACATAGGCAGTTCGTTTATTAAAGTCGCACTGGTTGAGACCGAAAGCGGAAAAGTATTCGGCATTCACAAGGAGCCTGAAACGGAATTACCTATAGAGTCCAAAAAAAAAGGATGGGCAGAACAGGATCCAGATATATGGTGGAATCATACCTGTTATGCTATAACTACTATCCTGGATAAGTTCTCGGTTGAGAAGGAAGACATAAGCGGAATAGGTATCGCATATCAGATGCACGGCCTTGTAGTGGTTGACAAGAATGGCCTGCCCCTGAGAAAAGCCATCATTTGGTGCGATAGTCGTGCTGTGGAAATTGGCGAGACGGCCGTTGAGGATTTGGGAATTGAATACTGCACCTCTCATTTGCTGAATTCACCAGGGAATTTTACCGCCTCTAAATTAAAGTGGATCAAAGAGAACGAACCCGAAATTTATAAGCAAATAGATAAAATCCTACTCCCTGGCGACTATATTGCCAGTAAGATTACCGGTAAACCTGCAACCACTATTCCCGGACTTACTGAAGGGATTTTTTGGGATTTTAAGGAAAAGGAAATTTCCTCCGCCCTTATCAATTCCTTGGGGTTAAAACAGCATCATTTCCCCCTTATAGTGCCCACCTTTGGACATCAAGGTGAAGTTTCCGATACAGCCGCCGAAGTATGTAATTTGGCAGAAGGTACACCCCTGCTCTATCGCGCCGGGGACCAACCTAATAATGCCCTGTCCCTTAATGTCTTTTATCCGGATAATATGGCTATGACAGGCGGAACGTCAGCAGTGGTCTATTACGTCAGCGATAAATTAAAGACAAAAGAAATTGAAAGGCTAAATACCTTTGCCCATGTAAACTATTCTTCCTCCCAAACATTTCTTGGGAAGTTGTTATGTATCAACGGTGCCGGAATACAATACAAATGGTTAAAAAACAAGCTGAAAATAGAAACCTATACGGAGATGAATGAGCTTGCAGCCAGCATTCCGATAGGTTCGGAAGGTTTACTGGTTTTCCCTTTCGGAAATGGGGCCGAAAGAGTCCTGCACAATCAAAACCCGGGATCGTCATTCCAACATCTCGATCTGAACCGGCATACTGCAGCTCACCTTTGTCGGGCCACCCTGGAAGGGATTTGCTTTGCCCTGATGTACGGGATAGAAATCCTTATCTCAGAGGGCAGCGAAATAAAAGTAGCCAGGGCGGGTAATGACAATTTATTTAGATCTGCCGTATTTTCAAAGACCATGTGTAACCTCCTTGGACATCCCATAGAAATCTACAATACTACTGGAGCTGTAGGTGCCGCCCGGGCATGCATGATACATCAATCTGGATTTGAATCATTCAGCAAAGCCGTTCAAAACAACGACCTCGTTAATACCTTTACTCCTGAGAAAAATACAGGTCCGTATATTCAGGCTTATCAACTTTGGAAAATGGAACTGGAATTACAATTAAAACACTAGCAAAATGGCATTACTTGGAGATCGTGAATATTTTAAGGGAATTGACCCTATAAAATACGAAGGGCCTGAATCAGATAATCCCCTGGCCTATAAATACTACAATCCTGAGCAATGGGTTGCGGGAAAAAAAATGAAAGACCACTTTAGGTTTGCAGTTGCCTACTGGCATACCTTTTGCGGGCAAGGGGCTGATCCTTTTGGAGCGGGAACACAATCCTTTCCCTGGGACCATCCTACAGATCCTATTGAAGCAGCCAAAGCTAAAGCAGATGCGGCTTTTGAATTTATCACCAAAATGGGTTTTAATTACTATTGCTTCCATGATTATGACCTGGTAGCAGAAGGAGAAAGCCTATTGGAATCTGAAAAAAGGCTTGAGAAAATCGCCTCCTACCTAAAAGCGAAACAAAAAGCTTCAGGTATAAACGTGCTCTGGGGTACCGCCAATTGCTTTTCACACCCCAGATATATGAACGGAGCAGCTACAAACCCCGATTTTAAGGTCGTAGCCAGAGCAGGAGCACAGATTAAACTGGCCCTGGATTTAACCCTGGAACTCGGGGAGAGAACTATGTCTTCTGGGGTGGACGTGAAGGTTATATGTCGCTCTTAAACACCGATCTCAAACGCGAGCAGGAACATATGGGTCGTTTTTTAGGAATGGCACGCGACTATGCCCGTAATCAGGGTTTTAAAGGCAATTTCTTTGTGGAGCCCAAACCTATGGAGCCTATGAAACATCAGTACGACTTTGATGCCGCTACTGTAATGGGCTTTCTAAATCAATATGACCTGCAGGGTGATTTTAAACTCAACCTCGAATTTAACCATGCAACACTGGCTAGCCACACCATGCAACACGAAATGGCCGTAGCCGCTTCGCAAAATATGTTGGGAAGCCTAGATGCCAACAGAGGAGACTACCAAAACGGCTGGGATACTGACCAGTTCCCTAATAATCTGTTTGAAGTCACCGAAGCCATGTTGGTATTTCTGATGAAAGGAGGATTGCAGGGAGGAGGCATTAATTTTGATGCGAAAATCAGAAGGAACTCTACAGACCTAGATGACATCTTCCACGCTCATATAGGCGGAGTAGACACTTTTGCCAGGGCACTCCTGGCCGCTGACAACATCCTGACCCATTCTCTATACAAAGACTTTCTGAAGGAACGATACAGTTCATTCGACTCTGGGAAGGGCAAGGCCTTTGAAGCAGGCGAGTTAACCCTTGATGATCTTTACAAGATCTCCTTGCAATCAGGAGAACCTGCTCTACACAGTGGAAAACAGGAAATGCTGGAAAACATCATTAACCAATACTTCTGATCTTTCTGAATTCCGGGAAATTTACTGCGCAAAATAAACGTAAATACCGATGACTATTGCTACGATGATCAGGCCCATTTGCTTTACGTACTTGAACGGAGTAATCTCTACCTGCTCAGTATACTCCTGTACATAAGGAGTAGCCCTTGGTTTAAATTTACCAATAAGCAACATGATTCCAATATTGGCAATAAATAATATGGCCATCACATGTAAATAATGAGGATAGGCGTCTGCCTCTACCAGCGCTAGTTGTGCTGGATCACTTATTCCATTTGCCTTTGCATTTTCCAAAGCAGAGGACACAAACTTAGGCTGCAACCAGAACTGGGAGATGATATAAAGTAACGATCCGGAGATAATTCCAATTTTTGCAGCAATAGCAGGCACCCTTTTGGTGAGGTAACCAATGACAATGATCGTTAGGATGGGGATGCTGTAAATTCCATTAATTTCCTGTAGGTAGTTAAATAAGCTACCGGCATTTGCGATCATGGGAGCTATGAACATAGCAGCAAGTGCCAGACAGACTCCAAAAATCTTTCCGTACTTTACCACCGTTTTCTCAGGGGCTTCTTTATTGATATGTTGTTTGTAAATATCTATCCCAAATAAGGTCACCGAGCTATTGAGAACACTGTTGAAGGAACTTAAAATAGCTCCAAAAAGAACAGCAGCAAAGAAGCCTATCAGGGGTTTGGGTAAGACAGCACGAACCAGTTCGGGATAAGCGAGGTCACTCGATGCCAATCCGCCGTCAAAATAATGATATGCGATCATCCCGGGTAGTACAAGGATCAGTGGTCCAAGAATCTTTAAAAAAGATGCCAAAAGCAGTCCTTTTTGGCCTTCAGCCAGATTCTTAGCTGCCAGCGCTCTCTGGATGATCTGCTGATTCGTTCCCCAATAAAAAAGTTGAACGAGCATCATCCCTGTAAATATGGTCGTAAAAGGTACTTCTTGTCCGGCCTCACCTGTAGAATCGAAGCGTTCGGGATTCGTAGTCATCAAAGTTTCCAATCCGTCAAAAACACTACCATCCCCAATTGCCATCAGTCCGAATATGGGAATCAGAATACCTCCAATGATCAGCCCTATGGCGTTGATGCTATCAGAAACGGCAACGGCCTTCAAACCGCCGAAAACTGCGTAGATCGACCCAATAATTCCTATGCCCCAGATACACAAAACAAGGGCTGTTTTATCAGACACATTCAAAAGTTCCGGAACATTGAACATCCCGCTTATGGCCACCGAACCGGAGTACAGGATCACTGGAAGCAGCACCACCACATAGCCCGTAAGGAAAAGTCCGGAAGTAATTGTCTTTGTCGTTACATCAAATCGTTTTGCCAAAAATTGAGGCACTGTTGTGAGTCCGCCTTTCAGGTATCTCGGTAAAAGAAAAACCGCAGTTACCACTATGGCAATAGCGGCCAGGGTTTCCCAGGCCATAACAGATAATCCATCCTTGTATGCACTTCCGTTAAGCCCTACAATTTGTTCAGTTGATAAGTTGGTAAGGAGCAAGGAACCTGCTATTACCCCTGCTGTTAAACTACGCCCACCCAGAAAATATCCGTCAGAGGAAGTTTCATCAGTGGTACGTGTTGCAAAATATGAGATGATGGCTACAAGGGAAGTGAAGCCTATAAATGATATGATACCAATCATTTTACCGGAAATTAATTAGTTAGTCTCTCTAAATATATTAGTTTATTTACGAACTACTACCTCATTGACCCATAAATCATACCACGCCTGTTTTAAAGACCTATCGGCCGCCAAACTAGGACGGTTCAAATTTCCATCTTCGTAACGGATTAAGTATCTTGCATCCCTCTTTCTAAAGCATGATGAAAAGGATATTAAGGTATACTGTATTGCTTTCGATAGTTTTAACCGGATGCCAGAATTCCCCTGCAAAACGTTTCGAAAAACTGAGTGCATCCAGCACTGGTCTTGATTTCAGTAATACGCTGACGGCAACTCCTGAACTTAATATCCTCAATTATCTGTATTTCTTTAACGGGGCGGGGATTGCTGCAGCTGATTTCAACAATGACGGCCTGATTGATCTGTATTTTACGGCGAATCAGGAAGCAGATCAACTCTACCTCAACAAGGGAAATCTCCGGTTTGAAAAGATTACCGAAACCGCAGGAATTGACAATTCGGGAAACTGGACTACCGGGGTAACACATGCAGACGTCAACAACGATGGCCTGCTGGATATCTATGTCTGCAAGGTGGGGAGTTTCAGAAATATCAGCGGAAAAAATTTACTTTACATAAATCAGGGACTCAACAAAGAAGGAATACCCGAATTTAAGGAGGAGGCTGAATCTTACGGCCTCGATTTTAGTGGGTTTTCCACTCAGGCTGCCTTCTTTGATTACGATCTCGACGGGGATCTCGATATGTTTCTCCTCAATCATTCCGTACACCCAAACATGACCTACGGGAAAGGTTCTCAGCGCCTGCAATACGATCCTGCTTCCGGCGATCGCCTGTTTAAAAATGAAGATGGCTTTTTCCGGGATATTTCAGAAGAGGCCGGTATTTATCAGGGCAGAATAGGCTATGGCTTAGGATTAGGCGTTAGCGATCTCAATGAAGACGGTTATCCCGATCTTTATGTAGGAAATGACTTCTTTGAAAATGATTATCTCTATATCAATCAGAAGGACGGCACCTTTAAAGAAATAATATCAGCAGATGACACGGCCTTAGGACATACCACCCATTTTTCGATGGGAAATGACATTGCAGACATCAACAATGACGGATTAACAGATATCGTCTCCCTGGATATGCTGCCGGAAGATCTGGAAACCTACAAAACCTCAGGATTGGAATATCCATATCCCTCCTATCAATACTATTTAAAAAACGGTTATGCTCCGCAGTTTATGCAAAATACCCTTCACCTCAATCTCGGTGATGGATCGTTTAGCGAAATAGGGCAACTTGCAGGAATCTCAGCAACAGAATGGTCCTGGAGTGTTTTACTGGCCGACTATGACAATGACGGTTATAAAGACGCCTATATCTCTAATGGCATTAAGAGGGCCACCAATGATATGGACTTTATTAATTTTATCTCTAATGATGCCATACAAAGGCGATTGGAATCGGGGATGTCTTCTGAAGACATGACTTTCATCGAAGAAATACCGCAGAAAAAGACGCCGAATTATTTTATGAAAAATACGGGGCAACTCACATTTGAGGATGTAACTGCTTCTTGGTACAACAAAATCCCTTCGTTTTCAAACGGAGCCGTTTATGCAGATCTCGACAATGACGGCGATCTCGAAATTATTGTCAATAACGTAGATGAAGAAGCCCTTATTCTCAAAAATCTGAGTGCCGGGCAACCGAATACCAACTACCTTAAAATCTCTCTTCAGGGCGATCTGAAGAATACTTATAGCCTTGGCACAAAGGTGATTATTTATCAGGACGGAAAAGAGCAAATGCAGGAGCAATATGTCTCCAGAGGGTTTCTTTCTGCTGTTCCGACCGGTCTTCATTTTGGTCTTGGCGAATCAACAACGATTGACTCTCTTAGGGTAATTTGGCCCATGGGTACGAGTCAGCTGATCATCAACCCGGACATCAATACCAAAATAACCTTAAAGGCATCAGAAGCAAAGGATACTATGCCATCCCACTTTTTAAAAAGGTCGGCCGGAATTGATTTGGAATTCGTCGAAAATACAATTCCCTTTAGGCATAAGGAACCCGCGACTCTTGAATTTGACCGCGACCCCATGGTCCCCTTCGCCAATACCAATGCAGGGCCTGAGGTTTCTGTGGCTGATGTGAACATGGACGGGCGGGATGATCTCTTTATTAGTGGCGCCAAAGCTCAGCCTTCCAGCTTGTTTATCCAACAGCAAGACGGACAATTGGTCTCTTCTCAGGAAGATCTCTTTCTACTCGATGAAATGAATGAAGATACCTCCCATGTTTTCTTTGATGCAAACGGAGATTCATGGCCCGATCTCCTGGTAGTAAGTGGTGGTAACGAATTTAGAGAAGGAAGCAGGCTGCAGCCAAGGCTGTATATGAACCAGGAAGGTACTCTGATCAGAGACACAGTTCAATTCAAAAATCTGGAGACAAATGCTTCAAAAGTAGTGGTAAGGGATCTTCAAAATGACGGCGATTTGGATGTACTGATAGCTTCGGATCAGCAGCCTTTGGAATTTGGTTCTTCCAGTCGGCAATATGTCTATCTGAATGACGGGGAAGGGAATTTTCAGGAAGATAATTCTGAGGCATATCGTGCCTTCATTGAATTGCCAAGCGTAAAAGATATCGTATGGGCCGATATTGACAAGGATGGGGAAGATGACATGGTAGTGGCCGGATACTGGGAACCTATTACGGTTTTAAAAAGCATAAATGGTGTGCTCAAACCTATGGCCAACAACGGCTTGCAAGAGACTAACGGCTGGTGGAATACGCTTGGGGTAGCTGACTTTGACCACGATGGAGACCTTGACCTTATTGCAGGGAATTGGGGCCTGAACAGCAGGCTAAAAGCCACCAGGGAGTTTCCTATTACCCTTTACAGGGCTGATTTTGACCAGAATGGCACTACGGACCCCTTGGTCACTTATTACGAAGGAGGAAAAGAAACTCCTTTTGCCTCAAAAGACGAATTGGTTAAACAAATGCCTTTTCTCAACAAGGAATTTTTGTCTTATAAAAGTTTTGCCGCTGCAGATCTTGAGCAAATGTTTACTAAAACGGCTTTAGCAAATGCAGAGAAAAAGCAACTTTATGTGCTAAGAAGCATCTATTTGGTGAATGATGGCCAAGGGAATTTTACCCCACGTGATATTCCCCGAATGGCACAGGCATCTATCATCCATGACATTTTTGTTGCCGATTTCAATAAAGATGAATTTGAGGATATCTTACTGGTAGGTAACGCCTATGAAATTAGTACTCAATTGGGTAGGTTGGATGCCGCACATGGCATAATTTTGCTGAACAATAAAAAGGGGGATTTCAATTGGATAAAATCACCGGAAATGGACATATCCGGACCAGCCAGATCTATAGGGCAAATCAAAATAAAGGAACAGGACTATTTAATTATCGGGATCAATAACGGGTCTCCGCATATGTTTAAATACAAGGAATAAATTCAATGAGAATATTAACATCACTTTTGCCAGGTTTTTTATGTTGTATACTCCTATTTTCTGGTTGTACTTCTGAAAACAAAGATCAGCTTGCTGAAGTAGACTCAAAGCCAACACTATTTAATCTTCTCTCTCCTGAAGACAGTGGCGTTGATTTTATTAACAAAGTAGAAAACCAGAAGAACTTCAACATCTTCAAATACAGGAATTTTTACAATGGAGGAGGCGTTGCAATTGGAGACATTAACAACGATGGCCTGCCGGATATCTACCTCACCGGGAACATGGTAGAGAACAAATTATATCTCAATAAGGGGAATTTAAAATTTGAGGATATTACACTTACAGCAGGGGTAGAAGGCAGTAAGCCTTGGTCTACCGGGGTTGTAATGGTTGATATTAATCAAGATGGCTTACTCGACATCTATGTAAGCAATGCCGGAAATATGGAAGGTGATAACCATGACAACGACCTCTATATCAATAATGGAGATCTTACTTTTTCCGAAAAAGCTGCTGAATACAACCTGGCTAAAACCGGATTCTCAACCCATGCTTCCTTTTTCGACTACGACAAAGACGGGGATCTAGATGCCTATATCCTCAACAACAGCAATATTCCTGTCAGCAGTCTTGGATACGCCGGACAAAGGGATGTAAGGGCACAGGATTGGGAAGGTGTACCGGACATTTTCAAAGGAGTTGGAGACATGCTCCTTCGCAATGACAATGGTGTTTTTATAGACGTTAGTGAAGAGGCCGGAATTTACGGAAGCCTTATAGGTTTTGGTCTTGGTGTGATGATCACAGATATCAATAAAGACCTATATCCGGACATCTACGTCTCAAACGACTTCTATGAAAGAGATTACCTCTATATCAACAATCAGGACGGGACATTTTCTGAAGAGATCAAAGAATGGACATCTCATTTGTCCTTGTCTGCTATGGGAATTGATATGGCTGATATCAACAATGACGGACATGCCGAGATCTTCATCACGGATATGCTTCCCGAAGCCGATGAAAGGGTAAAATCAGTAATGGAATTTGACGGCTATGACGTTTTCCGACTCAAACAGGACAAAGATTTCTATCAGCAGTACATACAAAATACGCTGCAACTCAATAACGGGAACGGATCATTTTCCGAGATCGCCTATTTCAGTGGTGTAGATGCCACAGATTGGAGCTGGGCAGGACTTTTGTTCGATATGGACAATGATGGATTCAGGGATATCTTTATCACCAATGGAATCAATCACGACCTTACAGATCTTGACTTCGTTGATTTCTTCGCCAATGAGATCATCCAAAAGATGGCGTTGACCGGTAAAAAAGAATCGATCGATTCTATCATTAATAAAATGCCGATCAGGCCACAACCGAATTATGCATACAAGAACAACAGAGACCTCACTTTTGACAATGCCAACAAAGAATGGGGCTTTGAGCTCCCAACCATGTCGAATGGAGCTGCCTATGGAGACCTCGATAATGACGGAGACCTCGATCTGGTCATCAACAACGTCAATATGGTTTCCTTTATCTACGAAAACAGAACCGATAGCTTAACGGATAACCATTTTATCAAGCTCAGATTTAAAGGTCCGGAGACCAATAAATTTGCCGTTGGCACCGCAGTAAATCTCTACTACGAGGATAATGTGGTATACCAGGAATTGATTCCTTCTCGAGGATTTCAGTCCTCTATGGATTACGAAATGACTATTGGCCTTGGAAATTCAACCAAAGTTGACTCCCTCCGGGTAATCTGGCCGGATGACAAGACTCAGAAATTGGTCGATCTTACAGCAGATCAATCCATCAATCTGAATTACGATCAAGCTGAAGGAGTCTACAAGCAAGGTAAATCTGATGACATTAAGCCGCTTTTGAAGGAATTGGATAATTCCAGACTCCTGGCCCATCAGGAAAATAATTACAATGATTTTGACTACGAAGGCCTGATATACAAATTACTTTCACAGGAAGGTCCAGCGCTGGCAATAGGCGATATAAACGGAGACGGGAACGAAGATGTCTTCCTGGGAGGAGCGGCCGGACAGGAAGGAGTTCTGTACCAGCACCTGGGTGATGGGAAGATGAGGCCACTGAGACAAAGTGTTTTTCTTGAAGACAGAGACTATGAAGACACTGCAGCAGCTTTTTTCGATGCAGATGGTGACGGAGATTTGGATCTGATGGTAGGTACGGGAGGAAATCAGGTTGGAGAAGAAATGACATACAGGTCTAGATTATACCTGAACGACGGAATGGGAAACTTTCAAAAATCGGAACAGATTTTACCTTCAACCTTTAAAAATATCTCTACTATAGCCCCATTTGATTTTGACGAGGACGGAGACATTGATGTATTTATCGGTTCCCGAAGCGTAGTAGGCACTTATGGTGTAGATCCGGATCATTTATTCCTTGAAAATAACGGAATTGGCGAATTTCGGGATGCCACTGAACGGTTGGCCTACGATCTCAAAGATGCGGGAATGATCACAAATGCTGTATGGGCCGATATGGACGGAGATTCCCGTAAGGACCTGGTAACCGTCTCTGAATGGGGAACGCCAATAATTTTTCGGAATACGGGCCGCAGATTGGCAAAGATGACTTCTTCGCTGGACAGTCTTGACGGTCTTTGGAATGTGGTGGAAGCCGCCGATCTGGACAATGACGGAGACCAAGACCTTGTCCTTGGAAATCAAGGCGCCAATCTTCACTATAAACCTACACTGGAAAGACCAATGAAGATGTGGATCAACGATTTTGACGGGAATGGAACTATAGAGCAGATCGTTACCCTTAATGAAAACGGGCAGGACTATCCCCTCCATCAGAAAAAAGAACTTACCAATCAGATTGTTTCCCTGAAAAAGCAAAATTTAAAAGCTTCTGAATACGCTCGAAAGACCATAGCAGAACTGTGGCCAAAACCCGTGTTTGAGAGTTCGATCATGAAAAAATCAGGTATCTCTGAATCGGTCATTGCGATCAATGAGGGGAATGGAAAATTCAAGATTAAGGTTCTGCCATCTAGGGTACAATTATCTTGTGTATGTGGCATTTCATGCGCTGATGTAAACAATGACGGTTACCTCGACCTTATTATGGGAGGAAATAATTTTGAGTTTAAACCACAGTTTTCCCGCCTCGACGCCAATTATGGGAATGTTCTCTTAGGGAACAAAGACCTCGACTACAAGTGGAAGGAGTATACAAAGAGTGGATTCTTTATCAGGGATGAAGTGAAACATATCAAACAATTTAAGGACCGGGAAGGCAATACCTTCGTTTTTGCTGCTTTAAATGACACTAAACCCAAGATCTACAGACTCAATGATTAGAAAAGTAGTTCTTTTTGCTCTGATATCGGTACTTCTGGGGTGTAACTCGAACGGGGGTGATCTGTTTAAAAACCCTACATCTGAAGAAACAGGGATCAGCTTTGAGAATACACTGATTGAAACGGACGAGTTAAACATCCTGGATTATCTGTATTTCTATAATGGCGGTGGAGTAGCTATCGGCGATATCAATGGCGATACGTTGCCCGACATCTTTTTCTCGGGAAATCAGGTGAAAAATAAACTGTATCTCAACAAAGGCGATCTGAGCTTTGAAGATATTTCTGCTGATGCCGGGATTGAAGGTAACAGCACATGGAATACCGGAGCAGTGATGGGTGACGTAAATGGCGACGGTCTGCTCGATATTTATGTTTGCGCGGTGATCGGCATCAATGGATTTAACGGGTACAACGAACTCTATATCAATAATGGAGACCTCACTTTTACAGAAAGTGCCTCAAAATACGGCCTGGATTTTGACACTTTCAGCTCCAATGCAGCCTTCCTCGATTACGACCTGGATGGTGATCTCGATATTTACCTTTTAAATCATGCTGTACATACTCAGGAATCCTTTGGCAAGGCAGACCTCAGGTATAAAAGGGATTTTCAAACAGGAGACAAACTACTCAGGAATGACGGAGATACCTTTGTTGATGTGAGTGAAGAAGCAGGGATTTATGGAGGGGTCAATGGTTATGGCCTGGGCGTGACCGTTAGCGATTTTAATCAAGACGGCTATCCAGACATTTATGTGGGTAATGACTTCCACGAAGATGATTACTATTATCTCAATAACGGAGACGGGACCTTTACCGATGAGCTCAGGACTTATTTCGGTCATACAACAAGGTTTTCTATGGGAAATGATGTAGCAGATATTAATCACGATGGATGGCCTGATATCCTTTCCCTGGACATGCTTCCGGAAGACGAGACAATATTGAAATCCTCTGAAGGCGATGACGATGTTCAAATACAGAATATGAGGATCAATCAGTACGGTTACCACTATCAGTTTACGCGTAATATGCTACATGTAAACCGTCCCGGTTACGGCTTTCAGGAAACTGCGCTTATCAGCGGTATTGCAGCTACCGACTGGAGTTGGAGTGCGCTTTTTGCCGATTTTAACGCGGATACCGAACAGGATATTTTTATAGCGAATGGGATACCCAAGCGTCCTAATGATCTGGATTTTATCAACTTTGTTTCCAGCGATCAGATCAAAAATAAGATCAACAATACGAAATTGATGGATCAGGAAGCCCTGAACATGATGCCCTCAGGTGCCGTCCACAATTATATTTTCCAGGGCACAGACAGTCTTCGTTTTATCGACCGGTCTGAAGATTGGATAACCGGGGACACTCTTTTTTCCGGGGCCACAGCCTTGGGAGACCTTGATAATGACGGGGATCTAGACCTGGTGACCAATAATATTAACAGTACGGCTTCGCTTTATATCAATCAAACCGATACCAATGCGAGTTATTTAAAGCTCAGATTCAATTATCCCGGTAAAAACCGGATGGGAATAGGGACAAAAGTATTTTCATACCACAAGGGCAAACTTCAATACCGGGAATTGTATACGGTTAGAGGTTTCCAGGCTTCTTCGGAACCCATCTTGCATTTTGGCTACGGAAAAGAGAACAAGGTAGATTCATTGCGCATACTTTGGCCAGACCAAACTACTCAGCTTTTGAAAGATATTGCCGTAAATCAAACATTAGTTGTAAGTCCGGATAAGAATGTTCCCTTTCAGAACCCTTGGTTAGAGAGAGAATACTCGCCTTTATTTGAAAAGGAAGAGGGAAATATGGGAATTACCTTTAGTCATCAGGAAGATCCCTATATTGATTTTAACCGCCAAAAACTAATTCCTTATAAATTCTCAGATCGAGGACCCGCAGTTGCCCTGGGAGATATCAACGGGGATGGAGCTGAAGATTTATTCTTTGGTGGATCTAAATTTTATCCTTCCGCGGTATACATTCAGACTCAAAGAGGATTTGAAGAAAAAGAAATACCTGAGATCAGCCGGGATTCTATTACTGAGGACGTGGTAGCATTACTTGAAGATTTCAACAATGACGGCAAGAATGATTTATTAATAGGGACAGGGGGAGCCGATTTTTACAACGAAATGGCCCCACTCCTGGATAGGCTATATCTCCAGGCCGATTCTACCTTTGTTGGCCAACCCTTGCCCAAGTCTTTCGGAAATACTTCAGTATTAGCGCCTTGCGATTTTGATAAGGATGGAGACCTCGACCTATTTGTCGGGAATCAAATGATCACTAACGACTTTGGAAGAATTCCCGAATCGTATTTGCTCAAAAATACAAATGGGAGGTTTGAAAAACTCAATATTAATTCCCTGTCATCTTTAGGCATGATCACAGATGCCCTCTGGGATGATTACAATGAAGATGGAAACCCCGACCTTATTGTAATAGGGGAATGGATGGTTCCTGTTTTTTTAAGAAATACTGGAGAGAAATTAGTGAATGACGACGTCTTAGAAGGAAATCCAGCCGGCTTGTGGGAAAGTATGGTAGCTTTTGACATTGACCAGGATGGAGACAGGGATTACCTCCTTGGAAACTGGGGATTAAATACCAAATTCAAGGCATCAGAAAAAGCTCCCATGAAAATGTATTACGCCGATTTTGACGATAATGGAAGTACTGAAACCATTGTGACTTTGGCAAAAAATGGAAGCGATTATCCTGTAGAAGGACTAAAAGGCCTCTCAGAACAGCTGGTGAGCTTGAGGAAAAAATTCACCGCATATAAAGATTTTGCAGGTAAACCTATTGAAGAAATCCTGGACCGGGATCTGCTTAAAAAATCTAAGATCTTTGAGGTGAATGAACTGAGGTCAGGTTATCTGCGCAATGATGCGGGAAGCTTTAGTTTTGTGCCTTTTCCCCAGGAATTACAACTGGCTCCTATCCTTTCTTTTCTCAAATACGATTTCGACAATGATGGGAAGGAAGAGGTTTTAACTGCGGGTAACTATTTTGGTGTGAAGCCTTATCACGGAAGACTGGGCAGCTTTCCCGGCGCTATGATAAAAGGGGAAAATAACGTAATTTTGGGTGATGTCTTGGGACTGGATTTTATGAATAGATCCATCAGACATCTCAACATCCTGACCGTACGCAACCAACCCTATTTACTGGCAACATTCAACGACGATGTCGTTCAGTTATACCGATTAATAAATAAAAACGAAACACCATGAAGAAATTAATCCTTCTACTGGTTTTGATCAGCCTTGGCTGTCAAAAGGAGGAAACTCCCATTGAGGTGTCTCCGGAATTGATGCACAGCACAGTGGACAAGGTGACTGAGATCATGATCCACGACATTTTTTCTCCTCCGGTGGCAAGCAGAATATTTGCTTACCCCAATATTGCAGCTTATGAAATTATTGCACAGCATGATGAGAGATTTCAATCTCTCAAGGGCCAGATTCATGAATTGAAGTCCATTCCTGAAGCCGATCCTGAAAAACCCGTAAATGCAGCTCTTTCGGCGATGATTGCGCATATCGACCTAAGCCGAAGGTTGATCTTCAGCGAAGACAAAATGGAAGTTTACAGGGATAGCTTATATGCCTTGTGGTCTTCTCAAAATAAAAAAGAATTTGAGGCTTCTAAGGAATTCGGCTTGCAAGTTGCGGACCATATCGCTACCTGGATGGATAAAGACAATTACAAACAGACACGCACAATGCCGAAATTTACGGTAAATACCGATGAACCTTTCCGATGGCAACCCACTCCCCCCGCCTATATGGCCGGGATAGAACCCCACTGGAGCAAAATAAGACCTTTTGTGATTGAATCGGCCGATCAGTTTAAGCCTGTGCCTCCTCCACCCTTTACCATGGAAGAGGGATCTGATTTTTACAAGGAGCTAAAAGAGGTTTATGACCTCAGTAAACAAATGGAGGAAGAAGGCGATGAATCAGAGGGAATACAAATTGCAAAATTCTGGGATTGTAACCCTTATGTTTCTGTAACAAGAGGGCACCTTATGTTTGCTACCAAGAAGATCACCCCTGGTGCACATTGGATTGGAATAGTAAAAATTGCCGGCAGAAAAGCGAAATCTGACTTCAGTGAAACTGTTTATGCCTATACCAAGACCTCTATGGCAATTGCCGATGCTTTTATAAGTTGTTGGGACGAAAAATACAGGAGTAATTTAATCCGACCAGAAACTTTGATCAACGAGCATATAGACGATAGCTGGAAACCTGTTCTCCAGACTCCGCCATTTCCGGAATACACCAGTGGACACAGTGTAGTATCAGGTGCAGCTTCAGTTGTACTTACCGATATTTATGGAGAAGACTTTGCGTTCGACGATGATACCGAGTTACCATATGGCCTTCCTGTCAGATCTTTTACTTCGTTCAGAGAAGCAGCCGATGAGGCCGCCATTAGCCGAATGTACGGTGGTATTCATTATCGTGCCGCCGTTGAAGTTGGGGTTAAGCAAGGGCGAGATTTAGGGTCCTTTATTGTCAACAAACTCAGCATGAAAAACGAATCCCAATTGGCACAAACCCAATAGTCGCATGAAAAAAATTCTTCTGATCATCTCTTTCCTGATCCTGGGAGGAGTCATAGGGTATCTTTTTATTTATCCTTATGATTACCTCGTGACAATGGAAGCAAGAGCTAATAAAGGGACGATCAATCAAATCATTAAATTATGGAACACCAGTCTGGATAGCACTCAAATTGAAGCAGGTGAAGATCTGGAACAGCTCACCCAGACATTGCACTTTGGTGATTCAACTCATATCTATAACTGGAAAATTAGTTCAGTAAATGATTCCATTTCCAAAATTAAAGTCTTTGCCAAAGACAGCGCATTTAGTTTGAATAACAAGCTAAAAGTCCCGTTTATGGATACGGATTTCGAAAAACGAACAAAGAAAAATCTCAAAAACTTTGCCGATCTACTCGCCAATCACCTTGAGAATATTAAGGTCAGGATCGTTGGAGAGGGCCATTTAGATTCAACACATTACGCTTATGTCCATAATAAGACTACTCAATTTGGTAAAGCTGGAGGAATGATGCTAGACTTTCCGCTGCTCGATCCTTTTCTTATGAACAATGGAGTTGAACTAAATGGGAAACCCTTTATTGAAATCCTGGAATGGGATATGGAAAATGACAGTTTGGAATTCAATTTTTGTTACCCAATCATCAGAAATGACAGCTTGCCTCAGCACCCCGATCTCAAATACGGTTTTCGTGAACCTGTAAAAGCACTGAAAGCAGTCTATAACGGAAACTATATTACCTCGGATCGTGCCTGGTACGAATTATTGGACCATGCTGAAAAAAACGGAATTAAAGTAACGGGATTGCCGGTTGAAGTATTTTATAACAACCCCAACATTGGCGTTGAAGAGCTCAGCTGGAAAGCCGAAGTATTTATGCCATTAAAGGATTAAGCATGAGGATATTTACCATACTTTTTCTCTGCATGATAGGTACGAGTTGCGCGCAGCACGGGCAGTTAACCTACTTGTGTTCTTTGCCTGGTGAATTAGATGAAAACTCCGGCATCGCCACCCTTGAAGCAGATAAGGTCTGGTTAATTGAAGACAACAACAACAAGGACAGGATCTATGAGGTAAGTTCGGGAGGAGAATACCTGAGAGATTTTAAGGTAAAAAACGCTAAGAATGACGATTGGGAAGATCTGACTCAAGATCAGGCGGGAAATCTTTACATTGGTGATTTTGGTAATAATGAGAACCAAAGAAAGGAGTTTATAATCTATAAGCTGCCAAATCCTCTGAAGGAAAAGGGAGATAAGATCGATGCCGAAAAAATTGAATTCTCCTATCCTGAACAGAAAAAATTCCCTCCTGAGCCTGCCGATAGAAAATATGATACAGAAGCGTTTTTCTACCTGGACAGCCTTTTGTATATCATTACCAAAGACCGGAGTAATCCTTTTTGCGGAGAAGCACTAATTTACACGGTGCCCGCTGTTAAAGGTAAGTACGACGCCGAACTCGTTGGTGTGTTTCCCACTTGTAACGATTATTCGTTTTGTCAAATCACTTCTGCGGCAATCTCGCCGGATGGAAAGACCATAGCGCTTTTAGGCTATGGATCACTCTGGCTTATACGCGACTTCAATTTACCTGATTTTTCAGGGGGAAAGGTAGAGTTTATAGATCTTGGAGTGAGGTCTCAATTAGAGGCTATTTGTTTTAAGGATAATAAAACCGTGTACGTTTCAGATGAAGAAAATCACGGTTTAGGAAGAAACCTGTATTCCTTTACCTTGCCGGATAGCCAAAAGAAGAAAGAAAAGGGATACTAAAACCCAAAACCCAGGCCGAAGGTAAGCCTCGGTCCGTCCGAACTTTGAAACAAGGCTGTTCTTGCAGTAATAAAATTGGACGCATTGAGAAAGATTCCTCCCCCATATGAGGTATGCCATTCGTCAGACGGGCTTCCGGGCAACCAGACCCTACCGTAATCGAATCCCCCGTAAAGTCCGATAGTACTTGGCAGAATTCCAGTTTTTACATTAGTGAGTCGCACCCTCAGATCGGTATTCTGGTAGTACGATGTTTTTCCATTAAACCTCTGATTCCGGAATCCCCTTAAACCATCAACTCCGCCTATAGCAGCGCCCTGATAAAATTCATATCCGTCACCCATATTGAAGTGGGCTTTCCACTTGGAGGCGAGAACCAACCATCCACTGGGTACCAATTTGTGATTTATCGAAAAGGACGGAATAAAATATCCATACTGCTGATCAGGATTAACCAGGCTCTTTTTGTACCCTGCCTCCAGATGCAAAGACATCCCCAGGGTGGGAAATGCTGAATTGTCAACGTTTCCGTATGCGTACTCTGCCATTGCCCCAAAAAATCTATTGGAGGTTTCCTCTCCGTTAAGCTGGTAAAATGTATTGATAAACCTGTTCTCCGTCTCTTCTACCGAAATGTCTTCGTATGAGATTCCAGTCCTCAACTTCGCCCCTAAATGACCTCTCCACACCAGGGAGGGAAGTACGATTAAACTACGCAGTCTCACCCTGTTATAATCCAAACCAAGGTCGTCATCAAGGTTGATGCTTTCATTTCCGAAACCAAAGAAGTTTATACTGTAATTGGGGGAAGTGAATCTGCCCTGCACCTGAAAATTCCACTGGTCTGTAATATTTGCAAACTCTCCGGTATATCCTAAATCAAATCCGCTGGTTGCGAAATAAAATGAAGCGTTTATCCTATGCTGCTGGGTAAATGGATTTTGCCTGAAACCGTTAAACACATAGAGATCACTAAATCCTATTTTAAAGCCGTCATCCGGATTAAAACCCAGTGTAGGGATGAGCTGGTTGGCATTTCCTTTAATTCTAAACGGAAGATAAGTGTTTACATCGTATTCATCTGTTTTGTGAACCTTTGCCCCTTCGGTGCTTTTATAAGTGTTCTTTTTAGATCTGTAATCATAGACATATATGTTATTGCCATTTTTGATATTGTAAATGTCGTTATTTTGCCCTCCTATCAACCTTAGTTTGATTTTACTTTTAGGGCCTCCCTGAACATCAAATCTATCGTCATCATCAAGTCCATAGATCCAGACTTCCCTTGTACTTTCCTCGTAAAAGGTCTTTTTAAAAAACATTTTCTCTTTCTCCCCGTCTATAATCCTGTAGCCTATAACCTCTAATTTGCCCTGTGCAGGATAATTAACCACAAACCAATCGTCTTTATCGGTTCCGGTAATAACTGTATACTTATTAATAATGGAATAGTATTTCCTGGCGGTTTCGGCCACATGGGAAGCTCTGGACAACAAGATTCTTTTGATATCGTCTACGGTCTGATCCCTGACTTCTTCAGGGAACATTTTAAATGCTTCATCGATTACTTCAGGGGTGAGTTTTTGCTTGATGAACTCGGCCTGTTCGAGCCACTCCTTCTCCGTGGTTTCCGAGAGTAAGGCCAGATCCAGAATAAGGGTCCTGGGAGAAGAATTAAATCCTTCCACACTTCGTATTTCTTCGTGGAATCCTTCCATAAGTCGCATACCGGGAATAATTCTGGTCGCGACACTCATCAGGGCCCCATCGCCCATATCAGAAAAGGCCTGATCGCGATCTCTGGGAAAAGGTTTATAGACTATTTTGTCGCTATCCTCATCCTTAAATTCTGCCCAGCGCCATTGGTCGGTATGTCTGTCCCAATCTCCCAAAACCATATCAAAAAGACGGGCCCTGATATACAGATCGCTATCCACCATATATTTTTCGTCTTCCCTGAGATCTTCCATCATGCTTTCTGTACTCTTAAGTTCATTGGCAAAACCAAAACTTTCAAGATCTCCGTGCCCATCGCCTGCGTGTTCTTCTATCATGTAGAGTTCATCCCCGAATGAAATGTTGAATTCTTCCAAAGCAGGTTGTTTGGGGACGTAATACAAGACGGGATTTGTATGAAACAAGCCAAGAGCATCCGATAGTTTACCAATTGTAAAAGGTGCGTATGGGTGTGCCCCGGTATAAAAATCACTTAAAATAGATTCAACATAGGTATCCTCAAATTCCCCGACGATGTACTCCTCCTTAAATGCCATGGATTGCAGATACAATTCGGCACTCTTCCTCAGGGCCCGCATCACGTATTCCCTGCCACTTTCGTGGCGTAACCTAAGAGATTTCGATTGGTGGCCTCCGCCTTTTCGCACAGGTTTTAATCCGCCAAAAAGAGTATCGATTCGAACCGTAGGCACTTCCACTTCAGTGCCGTAATATTTTCTGTATCGATCTCCCCAAACAGCTTTGTAAAAGCCACTTTTATCAATCTCTTCCTGGGTATAAACAGATGCTTTTACGGTTTCCGGAAAAGATTCCGGATACTTGTCTTCGTTAATGTTTCTAAAAGGAGGTAAAACATCGGTAACGAAGAAAAGGTTTTCTTTTTCTTGATCATCCAAACCATAAAATCTAACCTTTGAAGATCCGTCTTCGTGCACTTCAAGAACAGCGTATCCCATATGCCCTGTAGAGAACTTGCTGCCATTGAGTAATCTGGTATAACCCTTTTTTGCTCCTGATCCGCTCACGATCTGCGGGGTGTTATCCTCCAGAATGTACTGAAGGGTGTGCTCGTGTCCTGAGGTTAAGATTACCCGATCGGAAAATTGTGCCATGGTGACCAGCCTTTTCCGGAGTTCGGTATATCTGCTGTTTTGTAGATCTTCGATAGAAGCCCCCGTAGTTCGTCTTAAGATATTGATAACCGAGCCAATGACAGGTAAAGGCAAGGTCTCATTCACAGGAAATATGTGTTTCTTAAAAGAGAATATTCCATTATGAGAACCGTAGGTGAACATGGGATGATGGGTTGCAATAAGAGTGGTTCGCGTACGATTCTTTTTGATGATACTTTCCAACTCCTCAAAAAAGGCTTCCCTGCTTTTTATATCGCAGCCGTCATTGATTGTAGGGTGGCGGTCCCAATTAGCCAGGTACCATTCAGTATCAATGGTAACGAGTAAAATGTCATCGGAGATTTCCTCTTCATCAATGGGACATCCTCCTTCCGGAAGGAATACATCTTTTTTGTCGATTTTCTTTTCAATGTAATTTTCCTGTCTTTTCAGGCCAATCAAGCCTTCGTTATACCAATCGTGATTCCCTGGAATAAAAATGGGCTTCCCTTTAAAATCTTCCAAAGTGGCCAGTTGTGCATCCAGGTGATTTTTCGCGACCCGGTAGGCCTTTGTTGAATCCTTTTTATCGGGTAAGCCGGCAGGATAAATATTATCCCCAAGGAAAATGGCCGTACTCTTTTTATTGGCCTTACTCAAGCGATTTTTAAACGTTTTTAATATGGGGTTCATGTCCCCCATGGGCGAAAGTCCTGCATCTCCTATAAGATAAAAGGTATGCGTAATCTTTTTGGTGCTTGTGCTATCCGTTAAGTTCGGGGGGCTTGCATACTTGGTTTTATATGTTGCGCAACTTGTAATAAACAAGAGTATTAAACACAAAATCAATTGCTTGCAAATACGCATAAGAATAGAGGTTAAAATTTTGTACTTTGGATTCGTTAATATAAAACATATGTCTGAGATAGTAGAGAAAAGCGAGGTTTATGTTACGGACCTCTTGTCCAACAGCTTAGATTCTAAATATTTGTACCATAACCTGAGGCATACGCAGCGTGTGGTGTCTGGAGCCGAAGAATTGATAGAAGCATCAGACTTAAAAAACGAGCAAAAAGAACATCTTTTATTGGCTGCCTGGTTTCACGATACCGGATTTACAAAAGGATACGAAGATCATGAGACCAAGAGTTGTGAGATTGCAAGGACGTTTTTAAAAACACTCAATTATAAGGACTCATCTATAGAAAAGGTGTGCCAATACATCATGGCTACTAAGCTTGGCTATGAACCCATCTCCCTTCCGGAAGAGATCATCAAGGATGCAGATACTTCGCATTTTCGCCAGAAGAGTTATATGTCTACCTCTGAGCTGCTACGTGAAGAGTTGCGTCTGTTGGGAATCGCTGAGTTTTCCCCGGCTGAATGGAGGGAAGAAAATATTAAATTGTTCAGGACCGATCATCGCTTCTACACCGATTATGCAAAAGAGAACTGGCAGAAAGGGAAGGACAAGAATATAAAACGACTAATTAAGGAAAAGAAAGCACGTAAAACACTTGCTAAAAAAGAGCAATTAAAAGCTCAGTTCAAGAATGAGAGTCCGGAAAGGGGCATACAGACTATGTTCCGGGTAACCATGAGGAATCACCTTAAGTTAAGTGACATTGCAGACACTAAAGCGAATATTTTATTGTCTGTAAATGCGATAATTATTTCCCTGGTACTTTCAAATCTCATTCCTAAACTAGACAATCCTTCAAACGATTACCTGATATATCCCACTGGAATATTCTTAGTTTTTGCGATTGCTTCCATGGTTTTGTCCATACTTGCAACGAGGCCAAATGTAACCCGGGGAGAATTTACCAAAGAGGATGTAAAGAACAAGGATGTCAATCTTTTGTTTTTTGGCAACTTTCACAAAATGAATTTACCCGAGTACGAATGGGCTATTCAGGAATTAATTCAGGATAAGAAATACGTCTATTCCTCCTTGACCAAAGATTTGTACTTCCTGGGGGTGGTGTTGGATCGAAAATATAGATTGCTCCGATGGACCTACACCATATTTATGATCGGGATGATTTTGTCGGTTATCGCGTTTTTCGTAGCCCTTAAATTTTATGGCCCGGAACGAGTATTAAAACTGCCTGAAGCTACTTCTGCTTTATTCTTTTAAAGCTTCCATCAGGTCTTCGTAAGTATACGTCTTTTGAGGTTCTTCCTGTTTGTTGTAAAGAATCTCCGCGCGTATTGCCTTGAGTCCGGTTACACCTTGCAGACCTTCTAAATCCACTATTTCAATGTTGTTGGTAAAGTATCCCTTTGATTTTAGGAAAGAAATGTACCTGAGATACTCGAGTTCATCGGACTTCTCAGAATAGACAATTGCAATTTTACCTTTTTCAGTTAGACGCCGGTTAGTGCCTTTGATGTATGATTTATCTATTCTTTTTTTGATGACTTCATATCGCGCATTGTAAGTGCCGTCAACGTCAAAATGCTTTTCATCCATCCTGAATCGGATTGATAATGAACTGTGGTAGACGAGAATCAAAGAAGCAACGTCGAGTTGAACAGGCAGTAAAGGCTTCAGGTTATAATAGCTATTTTCCATTTCGCACATCACCTGCAATTGCCACAAGCGCAGATTATTAAGATATAGGAAATCAAATTTACGATCCTCGGCAATTTCCCCACCTATGTAAAGGTTGTGTTCTACTCCATCAGTTTTATAACGCTCAAAGTAATGGGGGAACATCTCCTGTGCGTTTTTTTGAGCTTCATCCAGGATAGCAGCCAACTGCCTGTTGGTCTTCATTACAGTGGTATCGTAATTCTTTCGATGGTCGTAATAAGTGTCTGTTGATTCGTCAATTCTCGACTCATATGTAGCGATAAGTTCGCCAAGATCTTTTCGGTGTTCCTTTAAATAAAGGAGTACGGGATCTATTTCTGTTTTTACAAAATTGTAGATCGACTGTTCAGTATTGGTTTGAAGTACTTCGCTGACTTCTTCAATGTGCTTTTTAACCCTAAAAATAAGTTCTTCATAAACCGGCAGGGAATCTTCCTTAAATGCAGCCTGAAGGATGATATTAATTTCAGATAACTGAATCATCAGATCACGTTGTATGCTCTCATTTCGCGCGTCTGAAGACGACTGAATGTCTGTTTGCCCATAGAGGGGATACACTTCGTTAAAGACAATCTCTTGAAATGAGGGGTCTTTCCCTCTCAGATTTTCGTTGATAAAGCGTTTTGCTTCCTTCCTGAACTTCCAGTATACTGCAGAATGAATGGTAGTACATTCTTTTTGGATCACTGCATCGATGAGGTTTTCTTGTTCATTTTTCGACCTTACCACCGCAGAAACAATGAAAGGCATCACATCGTTTAACTTCCTGGCATTTACTCCATTAAACTGATTTTTGACTTTTGAAACAATTTCTAAGACACCTAATAATTGCCCTTCAAGAGCGATAGGAGCAAAAATAACACTACTAATGCCCTGATCCTTTAAATTTTTATAGGGTTGCATCCCTCCTGAACGATCAAAATACTTCTGAACATCAGAAATGATGAAATAGGCATTCTGCTTTAATAACTTTTCGTAGGAGTATTGACATAGTGCTTCGTCGCATGTCTCAAAATCACTTTCATTGAGCATGAAACTATGCATCCCTTTCCCGAATACTCTTTCAAACTGATCGTCTTCACGATTATAAGTTGAGAAACCTACTTGTAAATCTTTTAACCTGAAAAAGGATTTAAAAGTTTCCTGCAGGTCCGACATAAATTTATCACTCCCCCTTTTATTGGAGGCAATTAATTCTGATTTGATCTCAGAAATTGCCTGTTCCGCAGTTGCATCAAACATGTTCGCGATCACAAAACCCTTGGAAATAAAACTATTAGGTGGGATCTTTTCTTTCCACAATTTGAGATCGTTAGGATTTTCCAGCAATTCATCTATATCGTCCTGACTCAGATCTTTTGCTAGTTCTGTAGGATATAAGTCTATAAAATCAGCATTATACAAGACACGATAATAATGAATAACTCCGTCCTTATTCGGAATCTTGTAGAAATAAGGTCTGTGGAAATCCAGTTTATAGCCGTAGTGAAATTTGAGGATAACGACACAATTCATTATGTAATCAAGACTCACATCTTCCTTGGTCAGAACAGGCACAAAGTCTTTCCCTGCGTCTTTTAATATCTTCTTGAATCGGTCAGTGGCATTGAAAATTACATCACGGTAAGGCAGGGAAGCTGCCTTTATTTCGTTTTCACTTAAGACTTCTGAAAAGGCGTCTTCAAGGATAATGGAAATAACATCCTTGTGTTCCTCCAGCAGAGCAACGTCTGTAAAACCTTCTTTAAGAATAGGATAAGGAGCCTGAGCCTCCAGAATTCGCTTCGCTTTTTCTGCCAGAAAAGCATCATCCCCTTCAGCCATCGCCTCATAGCGCTTTAGCAGCTTTTCAAAACTGATTAAGTGCTTTAGAGGCCATTCATTTGAAACATCCGTAGTCATAAGGGCTTAGTCTCCTGTTGAGGTGTAAAATTACAAAACTAAACGATTTGAGGGCAGATATTAAAATTTACCCGATGTTCGGCACTTTTTAGGATATTTATAGAAATTATTTATATGTCCTCTTCAAAAAGGCTAAGTAGAGCTTACAAAAATGCACATACGGTGCTTTTTGATGATTCCTCCAGGTTCGTCTTCTTTAGTGATTGTCATCGCGGAGACAATAGCTTTGCCGATGACTTTGCCAATAATAGAAATATTTATTTTCATGCCCTGACTCATTATTACAAGGAAGGATTTCAATATTTTGAACTGGGAGACGGCGATGAATTATGGGAAAACACAAGTTTTAAGGAACTTTTTGATGCCCATAAAAACGTGTATCTTTTACTGCGGAAATTCTTTATGGGCAACCGGCTTCATATGATATGGGGTAATCACGATATGGTCTATAAAGATGAGGATTACGTAAAAAAACATCTGAGCACGTATTTTGACCCTGTCGATGAGATCGATAAGCCCCTATTCCCCGATCTGGATGTACATGAGGCCTTGATTCTCAAACACCGAAACAGCGGGCAAGAGATATTTTTAATCCATGGTCATCAGGCTGACTGGTGGAATTACACCTTCTGGCGCTGGGGCCGATTTCTGGTTCGTGTATTGTGGAGGCCACTGCAAGTCTGGGGCATCGCAGACCCAACAAGTCCGGCCAAGAATTACAAGGAACTCATCAAAGTTGAACGTCGTATTAAAAAGTGGATCCTACAGAATAATTCACTGATTACCTTAGCCGGCCATACCCACAGACCCCGCTTTGCCAGTCCGGGGGGCATTCCATTCTTTAACGATGGCAGTTGTGTACATCCCAGAAGTATCACCGGAATTGAAATTAAAGGAGGAGAAATTGAACTGATCAAGTGGCATATAGCAACCAAAGAAGACGGAACTCTTCAGATCGTGAAAGTAGTCTTAGAAGGACCAAAAAAACTACAGGATTATCACAAAAAATAAGATTCACCTCTAGATCTAGCCCCACCTAAATCCTTGTTTAGAGATGAATCCGATATTTTTCTTGTACTACTGAATGATAAAATTAATTGGAATACTATAAGGTACGGAAACAGCTTTACCTCGTTGACTCCCCGGTGTCATTCGCGGAAGTGATGCCACAATACGATGCGCTTCTTTTTCCAGGTTTTTATCAGGGCCCCTCATCCTGATACTACCAATATTACCTTTAGAATCAATCACAAATTGAATAAATACTCTCCCCTGTATCCCCAATTCAAGAGCTGCCGGAGGATAGGTAAATTCTTTGATGATATGTTCCTGGATCTTCTCCTGAAAGCATAACTTTCGCTCTTCGTTGTTTTTTGCGGATTCACATCCAGGAAATACCGGAACATTCTCAATGATTGCGAAGGGTACCGTAATTTCCTCCTCTTCTTCCCCAACTTCAACATCGTCCACTTCAATCACTTCATCAACCACAGCATCCTGACTTGTTTCAGTACTTTCTATAATTGTCTCTTCTATTTCCTCAGTATCTTCTACTACTTCAATTACTTCAGGCGCAGCAGGAGGCGGAGGTGGAGGGGGTGTTTTGATCATCTCCGTTACTGGAGCATCTTCTTTTAGATCATCGACGGCCTGAACCAGATCCAGAACCACCTCATCTTTTGGATACGTTTTATACTCTAAAGCACGCCACGTTAAGAATAATACTATAGTTAGACCTATGACAAAGTACAGGCTACTATTTCTATTTAAATCGGCTTTTGGGTTTTTTTGATTTGCATGACAATTGTTTTAATACCCTTAAATTAGCAACCGTACCATATTATTACTATGACATTTGTCAGTTTTAGACCATATCCTTCTGAATACCAGTGAAGTCAATAAAAAAAGCCCGCTTTTCAGCAGGCCTTTTTCTCAAGTCCGAATTAAAACTCGCTATTTTCAGACGCTGGAAAGCAATATCTCGTCAAAGTTTATTCCTTCAATGGGTACTATTCGTTCTTCTTGGTGGTCCCATTCAATTCTCCTGCCCAATTTATAGGCCAGGCCTGTCATGTGGGCGGTAATCGCCTCATCAAAACCTTCTTTTATTCCACAGCTCAGTGTACCCCCATTGCGAATGGCACTAAGCCATTCCCGCAGGTGTAAATAGGTAGAATTCACACGAACTCCGTCAATATATGTCCACATCAGGCCTTTATCCGCGAAATACTGAGAAGTGGCCGATGAGACTGCATCTGGCACATTTGCTCCGGGATTGTAATGATATATGGGAACATTGGGTTTCATTTTACCCTCTTCGATCATTTCGGCATATTTTGTGGACCCTCCATCAGGCCAGATGGTAAGATTGTTCCCCAGTTCCATCGAGGCGTCATGCCCCATAAGAATAGTTGGTCTATTGAATCCATTACCTAAAGTGGCATTATAGGTGAAGGTCATTCCTTTTTCCTTCCCCTTTACTTGGGTACTCCCCGTACTGAAATCAGGAAAATCCATATTTACCTGAAGGACGTCGGGAACATTACGCCCGTCATTGTGCGTGTAAATACCGCCTGAGGCAGTGATGTATTTAGGAATCCCCATATTCAATACACAATTCAGACGATCATAGTCGTGGGTAAGTAAATCCCCTGAAAGACCGGACCCATAAGCCCACCATTTGCGCCACCTGAAAAAGTGATTTTTGTTGAAAGGAATTTTGGGGGCACTTCCCAAAAACAAATCCCAATCGATGGTTTGCTCACTGGCCTTTTCGTGAATGTCATAATTCCATGCTCCGTTATCATCATTTCTGTTGGTAAATGTCTGTACTACCGAAACATGTCCAAGCACCTTTTTATCGATAATATCACTGGCCGTCTTAAAACTTAAGGTTTGCCTGTGTTGATGACCTACCATCAAATGAGCTTTTGAGTTTTTCGCTGCTTCCCTGAGACTATAGGTCTCTTCAACGGTATGAGTCATTGGCTTTTCAACGTAGGCGTGTACTCCATTATTAAGAGCTTCAATAGCCATGGGAGCATGCCAGTGATCCGGGGTGGCTATAATAACAGCATCAACCTCTCCACTTCTGATCATTTCCTGATGTGTGCTAAATCGTTTAACCTTATTTTCAGGAGTTGAAAATGAAGCAATTACATTTTCTGCACGTACGTCAAAGATGTCGCAAACTCCAGTGATTTTCAGGTTTAATTTTTCCTGGTCAAGAAATTCCCTAAGCTGCGTATTGCCGTTGAGTCTTTCCTCCTCTTTCATCTGTTCTATCCACTCTTTGGTAGCAAAGCCCAGAGCCCTGCATAATTGTTCTCCCCGGATACCAAATCCGATAATCCCTATGCGTATTGGCTCACCCCCAATTTCGGGTAGTGCCGATGGCAATGATGGTTCAATTTGCAGCTGTTCAAGGATTTCAGAACGATCCTTACTTTTTATCAAGGCGTTTGCTGTTCCAGCCCACCATACGGTTCCGAGGATTGGTAATCCACCGAGTCCTTTTAAGATGTCGCGTCTTGTCCATTTCATGATTGAGGTGTTTTTATCGTTTCTGATTCTTTCTTCAGGAGAAAATTTAATCCAAAGTAAGATCCCGTAGGAATCTGAACTAAGATCCACAGCGCTGCTATTTCAATCAAATTCTTATTGACAAACCAATAGCTGCCTTCCACATTTTGTTGTTCCAGCCAAGGAAAGGGAGGATGGGCAAAATAATACAAAGCGAGTAGTCCCATACCCGCAATTGCCCCCCATTTTTCAAAAATGCCGAGTATTAAGGTAACTCCAACAAAAATGAGAACCAAGGTATTGAGGGTATCTACAGGGCCCATCGTTGCTTCATTGGTAAGTGCAATAAATACAGATTTAAAGGGGCCCTGTGCAGTAGCGAGGTATCCGAAAGAAGTCCAGTCTGGATTAAAGAGCTTTATGACCCCTTCATACAGAAAGTGCCACCCAATAAGGATACGTAAAAGAACCACGCTTTTTAGGAGCGATTCTCTTTTAAGAATATCGGTCATAAGTTATTTTTTAATTTTCAAATTAATAATGTGGTCTGGGTGTAATATTTAATGTCACTTTGTAAAAGGTTCAAAACTAGAAATTAAGCAAAAGATGAACTATGATTTATGTCAGGTTTGAATTCTTATAAACCTTGATCTTATCAGGCTATTACCCTCTTGCTTTATTCAAGTTCGTCCTGCCAGAATATTCATAGCTTTAATAAATTCATCCAACTCATCCGTGGTGGTATAAACGTTGGGTGTTATTCGGCAGCCCTGAACATTGTTTTGATCAATAGCCACGGTAAATATTTTAAACTCATCCAGTAGTGTTTTAGCCAATTCTGAAGGCCTCATATTTCGGATCCCAACGTTGGCTATCCCACAACTCCTATGCTTCTCAACCGGAGTATTAATTACGATGTTTTTGTTTTCCCTGAGAGTATCACTCCAATAGCGCTGAAGGTATCTCAACCGATTCTCCTTTCGTTCTAAACCAATGAGGTCAAGGTAATCCAAGGCGTCATTAATAGTGAGGTCCGTATGCACCGGATGGGTGCCGATATGGTTAAGTCGACTTATATCATCAGGTTCTCTGTGATGTTCTGCCAGGAGCGGCCATATCTTGGAAATATTCTGCCTGGCAACAAATAATATCCCTGCCCCTAGCGGGGTACTCATCCATTTGTGCAGACTTGAACCGTAGTAATCGCAATGGAGTTCTTTTATATTAACTTCGATGTGACCCACGCAATGGGCCCCATCAACCATGACTTCCACCCCATGGCTATGGGCCATGTCACAGATTTTTCTCACTGGAAGGATCTGCCCGGTAATATTTACCATGTGGCAGATCATCATCAATTTTGTTTTTGGCCCTATCTGAGATTCATACAAAGACACAATTTCCTCATCAGAACCCGGATGGTTCGGTAATGAAATCGTTTTGGTTACCACACCGTATCTCTTAGAAATGAGTTTAAAATGCTCCCGCATTGCACCGTAATCCTGCACCGCAAAAACAGCCTCGTCACCTTTTTCCCATGGATATCCTCCGATGATCAAATCCAGGGATTCAGTAGTATTCCTGGTGATAATTAATTCGTCATCCTCACAACCTACCAATCTTGCAAGGCGGTTGGCTATCCTCTTTTTATTATCCCATTGAACAGTTCGCATATAATGTGAGCCTTCGTAATTCACTTGTTCAACATGCTTGTGGAATTTCTGAATCGTGGGAATGGGAGCAATATTGTAGTATCCGTTTTCCAGGTTGATGTAATCCGGCTTTAGAGCGTAATCGACCCTGATTCGCTGCCAAAATTCATCGTCGTCATCGAGTGCGTATGTCCCGCGTTTTTGTGAATTTGAGGCCTTCAGGGATAAGGGAAGAAAGGGGGTAATTAGGGCAGCCTGTCCCATTTTCTGTAAAAAAGATCTTTTATCCATCTCTGTCAGATTGTTCTACAAGATAAATAAATGATCGCTTTTAGTTCTATTCAAAATGGTATATTTAACACTTTAACGAAGCCGGGAACTCCTGATAGATTTATGCCTTTATTGATAGTCATTGTCGGTATTTTCATTCTTTTCCTCCTCATTGCCCGGTGGAAACTAAATCCTTTTATCACCTTTATTCTCGTATCTCTTTTTGTAGGTATTGCCGAAGGGATGGACCTGGAAACCGTCATCAACTCCATAGAACAGGGAATTGGGAACACCTTGGGCTTTCTGGTTATGATCCTGGGGTTTGGTGCAATGTTGGGCAAATTAGTGGCCGATAGCGGTGCTGCCCAGCGTATCACTTCCAAATTGATCGAAAAATTTGGTAAAACTAACATACAGTGGGCTCTGGTTCTTACCGGTTTTATCGTTGGTATTCCTCTGTTTTATTCGGTGGGTTTTGTTATTCTTGTGCCCTTGGTTTTTACTGTAGCTGCCAGGACCGGACTTCCGCTACTCTATGTTGGATTGCCCATGCTGGCATCTCTATCTGTTACCCACGGGTATCTTCCGCCACATCCGGCTCCAACTGCGATTACGGTAATGTTTGATGCAGATATGGGCAAGACGCTTATTTATGGCATCATTGTGGCCATACCTGCTATCGTAATTGCAGGGCCTTTTTTCTCACGTACCTTGAAAAATATACATGCCTCACCCTTAAAGGAATTTGTCAATCCCAAAATTCTGAGTGATGATGAAATGCCTGGAATGGGGATTAGTGTCTTAACAGCTCTGTTACCCATTCTCCTGATTGGTTTAGCCACTATCGCCGATTTGTTGATCGTTCAGGATTTTGTTTTGAAAAAAATAATACTCTTTTTAGGGAATCCGGTAATCGCAATGCTCATTTCTGTTTTGGTAGCTATATATACCCTTGGGTTGGCAAGAGGAAAAAAAATGAAGGAAGTAATGGATTCCGTAGGCAGCTCTATCTCGGGCATAACTATGGTATTATTAATCATAGCAGGGGCAGGAGCACTGAAACAAGTTCTGATTGATAGCGGGGTTAGTCAATATATCGCCGATTTGCTCCAGGGGTCTTCCCTTTCTCCCTTGTTCCTCGCTTGGTTAATAGCCACAGTGATCAGGGTCTCAGTAGGCTCGGCAACGGTTGCCGGACTCACAGCTGCGGGCATTGTGATGCCTATGATTGAAACTACCGGTGTAAGTCCTGAATTGATGGTCCTGGCTATTGGTTCAGGTAGCCTGATGCTTTCCCATGTAAACGACAGCGGATTTTGGTTGTTTAAAGAATACTTTAATCTGTCTGTGAAAGATACATTAAAAAGCTGGACACTTATGGAAACTACCGTAGGAGTAGTTGGCCTTTTTGGGGTCTTAATCCTTAATCAATTTATATAATAAACTATGAGCATTTCACCATCAAAACGAATAAGCGAGCTCGGGCTTGTTTTACCCCCCGCTCCACCTCCGGCCGGACTTTATAAACCGGTTCTTTTAGTTGACGGTTTCCTGTATATTTCGGGGCAGGGACCTATGAAGGTAGACGGCACCTACATTACAGGCAAAGTTGGAGATACCCTCTCGCTTGGAGAGGCGAAACTTGCAGCAGAACAGGTAGGACTTACAATGCTCGCAACAATTACTACCCATTTTGGAGATATCGATCGAATTAAACGGCTGGTAAAGACATTGGGAATGGTAAATTCCACTCCCGAATTTGACCAACACCCTCTTGTTATTAATGGGTTTAGTGAGCTGATGGCAGATATCTTCGGGACTGAAAACGGAGTGGGCGTTAGGAGTGCCGTAGGTATGACTCTTCCCGGACAGGTAGCCGTTGAGATCGAAGCCATGTTCCAACTTCATTAAGGACAAGAAGTATGATAACCAAAGCCTGGTACAGAATCGACGAGGAAGAACAGGTATTTTCACCGAATCTGTTGATATACCCCTCCAGAATTGAACAAAATATTCAGACCATGGTCAACATGGTGGGAGATCCGAGCAAACTTCGGCCGCATATTAAAACACATAAAATGGCTGAGGTGATTCAATTGCAAATCAAATATGGCATTACCAAATTTAAATGTGCTACCATAGCCGAAGCAGAACTTCTAGGTCTGCAGAATGCAGCAGATGTGCTCTTGGCCATGCAGCCGGTAGGGCCTAATATTTTAAGGTTTTATACCCTTATTTCGAAATTTCCTCAAACCAAGTTTTCTACCCTTGTGGATAATGAAGATAGCCTGAATGAGATTGAAAAAGTGGCAAAGGAACGGCGCTCTAAGGCTTCCCTATACCTGGATCTAAATGTAGGCATGGATCGTACCGGAGTAAAGCCTGGAAAAAAGGCCGCAGAGATTTTTAGAAAATTAGCGGATAGCAAATTTTTAGAGGCAGCCGGACTGCATGTTTATGACGGGCATATCAGACATCCCAAGATCGAAGATAGGGAGAGAGAATGCGATGCCGCCTTTAAAAAAGTGCTGGATTTTAAACATCACTTAGAAACGGAGGGATACCCCGTTCCCGAAATCATCGCAGGGGGTTCCCCTACATTTCCAATTCACGCGAAGAGGCAAAATGTCATCAGCAGCCCAGGAACTACGCTCTTGTGGGATGCCCGCTATGGTGGGGCTTTTAAAGACATGGACTTTATTCCGGCTGCCGTATTGATTAGTAGAGTGATTAGCAAACCTGCTCCTGATATTTTTTGTCTTGATCTCGGCCATAAAGCCGTGGCTCCTGAGATGGATTTCCCCAGAGTTCACATTTATGGCCTGGAAGATTGTGAGCAGATTAGTCAGAGTGAAGAACATCTTGTCTTGCGAAGTACTTCGAAGTCGACTGTAAAAATAGGTCAGGTTTTTTATGCTGTCCCAATACATGTCTGCCCAACGGTCGCGAAATACCCGGAAGGATTGACCGTTGAAGGGGGTAAGATTACTGGGAAATGGAAGGTAGCCGCGAGAAATTACAGCTTAGTTATTTAAGAGAATCCTATGTTAATTTTTGACGCACACCTAGACCTCGCCATGAATGCAGTGGAATGGAACAGAAATTTACTGTGGTCCGTTGAAGACATTCGAGAGGCAGAGCATGGGAAAAGCGATAAGCCAGACCGTGGAAAGAACACTGTTTCTCTGGATGCGATGCGAAAAGGAAATATAGGTATTTGTGTCGCTACCCAAATCGCACGGTATGTAAAAAAGACTAATCCTTTACCGGGATGGAATTCGCCGCATCAGGCATGGGCGCATACTCAGGGCCAATTAGCCTGGTATCGCGCTATGGAGGAGATAGGCGAGATGACCCAGATCGCCAATGTAAATGAATTGAATGCTCACCTCAAATTATGGCATTCAAAATCGTCTGAAAAAAAACCCATTGGGTATATACTCAGTTTGGAAGGTGCAGATTCGATTGTTAGTATGGGTCATTTAGAGAGGGCATATGAACAGGGATTAAGGGCGGTAGGACCTGCTCATTACGGCCCCGGGACCTATGCTTTTGGGACCAATTCTGATGGTGGAATCGGGGAAAAAGGCAGGGAATTACTACGGGAGATGGAAAGATTGAATCTCATTCTCGATCTAACCCATCTGTGCGATCAGAGTTTTTGGGAAACCATGGATATGTACAAGGGTCCTCTCTGGGCCAGTCACAGCAATTGCCGGACGCTGGTTAATCACAACAGACAATTCTCTGATGAGCAAATCCTTGAATTGATCTCAAGGGAAGCCGTAATTGGAGTTGCACTGGATGCCTGGATGATGGTTCCTGATTGGGTAAAAGGTAAATCCACTCCCGAAGCCATGAAGGTGACCTTAGATACCATGGTTGATCATATTGACCATATTTGCCAGCTTGCAGGCAATTCACTTCATGCCGGGATTGGCACTGATCTCGATGGGGGATTTGGGAAAGAACAATGCCCCAGTGATTTGAACACCATTGCAGATCTTCAAAAAATCCCCGAATTGCTTGAAAAAAGGGGGTATTCAGAAGATGACATTCAAAATATTATGCACAGAAACTTCCTGCGATTTCTGCAAGAAGCCTGGCAACTACCTTAATTTTCTTTCCTATTAAATAGATTAGTCCGAATACCGGATCCCCAGGATGATCACTTAGAAGTATTATATCTAAACTCCAGACCATTGCTTACTTTGGTCGATTTTAACAGGGATTTATACCCTTCTGGCAGGGTAATTGTTACCTTTATATGACATAAACTAGCGATGAAAGCCGTTTTTTCACTCTTAATGCTTTTGGGGATATGCGGGATTGGTATATCACAAACTGATGTACCCAAAACACAACCTTTAAAGATCGGGCCGAAACCCAATCTCGACATCAAGGCGAACCCCACGAATAATCGACTAAGGATGCCTTCCGTGATCGATATGGGTAAGACGCCTAATCTTAAGGACTCGCTTATGTCTAATAATATCCAGATGCTCCCCGACAGGGATTTGAGACAGGCGGGATTCGATATGAAAATCGATCCTAAAGTAGGGGAACGGGAAAAGGGAAACAGCAAAGAACACTATGGAGACATGTATCTAGGAGATGTAAAAACTTCTTCTAAATTCGTCGGAATAGTTTGTCGCGATCACGAGTATGTAGATGGGGATAGGGTGAAAATTTATGCCAATGGTGAAGTGATAGATCCTAATATCCTCCTCACTAGCAGTTTTAAAGGCGTAAATCTCACTTTAGACAAGGGTTTTAATCGGCTGGATTTTGAAGCCCTCAACCAGGGGACCTCAGGACCAAATACTGCCCAGGTGGATGTGTATGATGATAAGGGTAAGCTTATTTACTCCAATAAGTGGTTGCTGTCCACAGGTTCAAAAGCCTCTTTGATAATCGTCCAGGATTAATCCTTTTGTCTTGTTCCCGGCTTGTAAGTTTCCTCGGCTTTTTCTAATACATCATCCTTATAAAATAGCACATCCTTGAACTGCATGTTGGCATACATCTGCGCCTGATCATCAAAATGGGCCGAAGACGGGTCTCCACTTTGACCTCCTGCCAGGATACTCTTGGCCTTTACTTTATCTCCAAACTCTACGACCGCAACAAAACTGTTTCCTCGGGTACCATAGATCTTTTTGGTATTGTTGGTATACCTCGCCCCATAGGCAGCCAAAGCACCCCAACGACCAGAGGAGTAACCAATTGGAATGCTGGGTTTATTATCGTCAAAAGGCTGGCGAATATCCCCGTTGAGCCTCTGGTATCGGTTCACCTCCCCCCAGGGCATTTCCCAGGTCCCGAAGTCGCGTTTTAATTCATCAACCACAGTTTTGAATATCTCTATTCTCTCCTCTAGCGGGGAATTCTCTCCAAAATACGACATTGCTTCCATATCGCTCATAGCATAAGGCCGCTTTCCAACTCTGCCATATTGCGTTCCGTAATAGTGTGCCAGGGTCATGGCAACCGACTCCTTATTTGTTCTAAAATCCCATTTTCGCAAGACCTCTATGGGTGCTTTTAGTTGAGGATTTTGATTTGCCGTCATATCATAGGCGTTTACAAGGCCCGGGATTAGTGCCTCAAATGCCGGCAAATAGGGGTCGTGAGCGAGTTTTATCAGGCTATCCAGGGTGTACCCTTTCCTGTCTTTTAGTAATTCTATAGCGTGAATGCCTCTGAAATTTTCACGGTCTATCGACATATAATTTGGGTAGTCTTTCTTATTAGGACTGTATTCCAGGGCCGCAGTGTAGGGGGTAGAATTACAGTTTTGTATCCAGCCGTTTCCCGGATTCAGCACCAGGATGTTTTCATCTACCGTATGCAGCCCCTGCCAGTCGGTTCTCGGATCCTTGCCATCCACATGCTTCGAATAATCGAAAACGGTATCGCGTACCGGAATAAAATTTCCATGAAAATAGGCGATATTCCCATCAGCATCCGCATAAACGGTATTGTTGGAGGAATTTGTCCTGATATCCATCATTTCCCTAAAGCCTTCGTATCCGTCTTGCTTTGTTCTGATATATGACTGTTCCAGGGCTTTCACAGGCTCCCACATCATTGCTGAGGCCACAACCCTTTCTCCTTCCATATGTGTTATCGGACCGTGGTGGGTCCTGTAGGCTGGAAAGGCCTTTTCTTTAAGTTGATCCCCTTCGAGGTACTTTAACACAATTTCTGAAACCTCAACCGGCCGCAGCTCTTCACCGTATTGATAAAAGGGTTTGCCCTCCATCTCCACTATAGTTTCCACAAACTCGTCCATAACATCTGTATAGGTAGAAGTGTGCATCCATCCTGTTTTTTCATTAAATCCCTGGTAGATAAAAAATTGTCCCCAGGTAACTGCGCCGTATGCATTTAATCCTTCATCGCTATTCATATGGACCTCTCCTCTAAAGTAAAATGAAGTATGCGGATTAATGAGCAACATGGTATTTCCGGATTGGGTAAGATCCCCGGATATGGCTATTCCATTAGATCCCTGTGGTTCCAGTTCAGCTTCTTTCTTTTTAATTTCGAGATCTGCAGATTCCGGAAAGGAAATGCCTTTTTCGTACATGGCACTCAATTTCCGGGTACTGATACGTTCTATATCGCCTCCTATTGAACCCTCGCTAAAATACATGGGCATCCAGGGTTCAAATCGAGTTAGCAATCGGGGTTTTACTTCCGGATGCGTATACAGATAATAATTTATGCCATCGGCAAAAGCATCACACAGTTCCCTTAACCACTCCGGACTATTTTCGTAATGAGCGATCGCCTCTTCCTTACTCATGAAAAGCTTTGCTCTTAAATCACTGTATAGGGCTTCTACCCCTTCTACCTCTGCCAACCTACCTATGGCCCAGATATAGTTCTGCTCAACCCGGTTAAAATCATCTTCGCATTGAGCGTAAAGCAGGCCAAAGACTGCATCTGCATCGGTCTTACCATAGATATGGGGAACCCCAAAATTATCGCGTATGATGGTCGTATTTTGCGCATGGGCTTCCCATCGTTTGAGTTCACTCTGCTGTTCTCCCGTTTTACAAGAAACAGCGATTAGGGTCAATGTAAAAAGTACTATTGGTAATCTCACTCTTTTCATAGGTGTAATTTGATATGAGGTGAATTTAATTGACTTGCATCGGAAAAACTAATTTTCTTTTTTGAACAGCTCTCTTCAGCAAAGCAAATGCCATTTTATCCGTATCTTGCGGGCCCTTTCCCTAATTTTTTTTACTCCATGGCCGACAAAAAAGTAAGTATTTTAAATGCCTTTAAAACCATCATCTGGCCAAGGAGGAATTTAGTTTTTATTGGCCTTATCCTCATAGTGATCAGTAAGGCGGCTAGTTTTGTAGCACCCATGTCACTCAAGTATCTGATGGATGACATTATTCCCAATAAAGACATCCCACTGCTTAAGGTTCTTATCGGGGTTGTCATTGCAGCAATTCTAGTCCAGGCTGTTACTTCTTTCCTGCTTACCAAGATCTTAAGTGTTCAGGCCCAATACATGATCTCTGAACTCCGCGCACAAGTACAACACAAAATTTTAGCCCTTCCCATTCGTTTTTTTGACAATACAAAGTCGGGCGAATTAGTATCCAGGATAATGACTGACGTTGAAGGTGTCAGAAACCTCATCGGCACTGGTCTTGTTCAATTGGTCGGAGGAACCATCACGGCTGTGGTTGCCCTGATCCTGTTACTCAATATCAGTGTCTCCATGACCTTATTTGCCCTGATTCCGCTGGCCATATTTGCCGTGGTAGCCTTAAAGGCTTTTAAGATCATCAGGCCTATTTTTAGAAATCGCAGTAAAATTAATGCGGAGGTTACAGGCCGTTTAACTGAAACTCTGGGAGGTATCCGTGTGATCAAAGGGTTCAACGCAGAACAGCAGGAACATTCCATTTTTCAGGAAGGGGTACACAAGCTTTATCAGAATGTGAAAAAGAGTCTGACAGCAACAGCCGTTATGACAAGTTCCTCCACCTTTTTACTAGGCGTTGCCACAACTGGGATTATGGGAATCGGAGGTTATAAAATTATGTCTGACGCCCTCACCCTTGGTGAATTCCTTGAATTCACCTTTCTCCTCGGACTTATGGTTGCGCCAATTGTCCAAATGAGCAATATAGGGAGTCAATTAAGTGAAGCGCTCGCAGGTCTCGATCGCACGGAAGAGCTGATGAATATGACTGAAGAAGAGAATCCGGAGATCAGGACACTCACCCCGGAAACCATCAAAGGACATTATATTTTTGACAATGTCTCTTTTGCCTATGAGGAAGAGAAAGAAGTATTGCACGAGGTAAGCTTTGAAGTACCCGCAGGAACTACTGTGGCCCTGGTGGGTAGTTCGGGCTCCGGTAAAAGTACTATCGCCGGACTTGCAGCCAGCTTTTTAAATCCGAATTCAGGGAAAATTATGGTAGACGGACATGATCTGTCGAGAATTGTTTTAAAGAACTTCAGACAGCACCTCGGGGTGGTGCTGCAGGACGACTTTCTCTTTGAGGGCACGATTAGGGAAAATATCCTTTTTCCGAGACCTGATGCTTCTGAAGATGAGTTGCAAAATGCCGTAAAGGCGGCTTATGTAGATGAATTTACGGACCGATTTGAAGAGGGTCTGGACACTCTTATCGGGGAACGTGGCATAAAACTCTCAGGGGGACAGCGTCAAAGAATCGCTATTGCAAGGGCTGTTCTGGCAAATCCCAGAATATTAATTCTAGACGAGGCTACTTCCAACCTCGATACGGAAAGCGAAGGGCTAATTCAACAGAGTTTAGCCGCATTGACAAAGGGTAGAACAACCTTTATCATTGCCCACCGCTTAAGTACTATTCGAAAAGCGGATCAGATCTTAGTTATAGAGGCCGGGCGTATTGCAGAAACGGGGACTCACGATGAGCTAATCGCAAAGGAAGGACGGTATTACAATCTGTTTACCTATCAGGCAAGGATTTAAATCTCAGCTTTCCGGAGCAAGTTCAACCACAAGCTCATCCAAAGAATCTTCCAAGGGAATCTGACAACTTAAGCGACTGTTGTCCTTTACATAAAAAGCTTCAGATAACATTGCTTCTTCCTCATCTGATTTTGCCTCCATTTCATGTGAAGAAATTATATAGACCTGGCAGGAGGCACACATCGCCATGCCCCCACATATGCCTATAGTTCCCTCAGGAGCCAACTCATAGGATCGCAGCAATTCCATCAGGTTCATGTTCATATCGGTAGGAGCGCTAACCTTATGTGTCTTTCCCGCTCTGTCAGTAATTGTAACCTGAATATCGCTCATGATCAAACAATGGCTTTTACAACGGCTTTTGGGGCTTCTTTTTTCGACCCATCAAAGCCTTGTATGCCCCCAACAGTAGTGTATTTGAGCACGTATCTTTTATTGGGGTGGATCCTCCTGTAGGCACTTTGACACATCAGTGTTGCCTCGTGGAAACCACACAGGATAAGTTTAAGTTTTCCCGGATAAGTATTTACATCTCCTATAGCGTAAATACCGGGTAAATTGGTTTGATAGTCCAGGGTATTATCCACCTTGATAGCGTTTTTTTCAATCTCAAGGCCCCAATTAGCTATCGGTCCCAGTTTGGGAGAAAGTCCAAAAAGTGGTATAAAATGATCGATGTCTAGTTTAAATTCTTCAACTTCTCCTTTTGCACCTTCACGTCTAACAGAAGCCCATTCAAGTTGATCTTTGCCTCCAATGGCCGTAATTTCAGCCGGAGTGATCAGCCTTACCTTCCCCTGATTTTTTAATTCCTGTACTTTTTCTACCGAGTCGAGCGCTCCTCTGAATTCATTTCTTCGATGTACCAGGGTCACCTCTTCAGCCACGTTGGCGAGAAATACGGTCCAGTCTAATGCAGAATCACCACCGCCTGCCAGAAGTACTCTTTTGTTCCTGTATTTTTCAGGATCCTTGATCATATACTCAACACCCTTGTCTTCATAGATGGCAAGGTTGTCCAATAGGGGTTTTCTCGGTTCAAAACTCCCGAGCCCTCCCGCAATAGCAACAACAGGTGCTTGGTGTTTGGTGCCTTTGTTAGTTGTGACTACAAAGGTTCCATCTTCCTGTTGATCTATAGTGGTTGCTTGTTCTCCCAGGGTGAACCCAGGTTGAAAAGGAGCGATTTGTTGCATCAAATTATCTACCAGATCACCGGCCAAAATTTCCGGAAATCCGGGAATGTCATAAATAGGTTTCTTGGGATAAATCTCTGCACATTGCCCGCCAGGTTGTGGCAAAGCATCAATTATATGGCATTTTAGTTGAAGTAATCCAGCTTCAAAAACTGCAAATAAGCCCGTAGGGCCCGCCCCAATTATCAGGATATCTGTTTTAATCATACTTGTTTTCTTTGTACGAGGAATGGGAAGTGATTTTGGACGACATTTAACTGACGAGGTTTATTACCTGCTCTATCTGAGGAGCGTGCTTTTTGATAGTCATCTCTACCCCGCTCTTCAATGTCATCTGATTTACACTACAGCCCACGCAATTCCCTTCGAGACGCACCTTAACCAAATTGCCGTTCTCAATGGAAACCAGAGAAATATCACCTCCGTCACTTTGTAAAAAGGGGCGAATTTCATCCAGGGCTTTTTCTACTTTGATCTTCAGTTCGTCAGGCGTCATTATCATTTCTTTTTAACAGCAGAACATCCTGCCATGGTGGTTATTTTAATGGCCTCTGTAGGAGGCATACTGGAATTTCTCCGTACGAGTTCCTGAACGGTATTTCTCGTGATCTCCTCAAAAGAAGATTCAAGTGGAGTAGCGGTTTGTAAGGCTGCAGGTCTACCCACGTCACCTGCCTCCCGAATACTTTGCACCAGGGGTAAGGCTCCGAGAAACGGTACGTCCATGTCTTCTGCCAAATTTTTTGCGCCATCCTTCCCGAAGATGTAGTACCTGTTCTCTGGAAGTTCAGCAGGAGTAAAATACGCCATATTTTCAATGATCCCGAGGACGGGTACATTGATCGCCTCCTGCTGGAACATCGCTACTCCTTTTCTGGCATCTGCAAGGGCGATCTCCTGGGGGGTACTTACCACAACTGATCCGGTTACAGGCAGTGCCTGCATAATACTTAAATGAATGTCTCCTGTACCCGGCGGAAGGTCAATTAGCAAGAAATCCAACTCTCCCCAGTGAGCATCAAAGATCATCTGGTTGAGGGCTTTGGCTGCCATAGGTCCCCTCCAGATAACGGCCTGGTTAGGTTGAGTAAAAAATCCAATAGACAAAATCTTTACCCCGTAATTCTCAATGGGTTTCATTTTTGACTTCCCTTCTACCTCAACGGCAAGTGGTTTCTGTGAAGCAACGTCGAACATTATTGGGATAGAGGGACCATAAATATCAGCATCCAAAATTCCTACTTTAAATCCCATTTTGGCCAGTGTTGCGGCCAGATTAGCAGTGACAGTAGATTTTCCAACTCCTCCTTTGCCCGAAGCAACAGCAATAATATTGTTTATCCCCGGAATGGGTTTTCCTTTTATCTCGTTTGCTTTGGGTTTAGCCGGAGCATCGACAGTTAAATTAACGGTGATCTTAGCCTTTTCATAAACCTGGCGGTGTATAGCTTGTAAAATGGAAACTTCGGTTTTCTTTTTGGCTTGAAGACTGGGGTTGGTAATACTGATATCTACAACAACCTCGTCACCAAAAGTCTGTATATTCTTTACCGCTCCGCTATCAAACATATTTTGTCCCTCACCCGGTACTGAAATGGATTGCAGAGCTTTTATTATTTCTTTTTTGTCAAGTTTCATCCCGCTATAATCGAGCTTTAATATATAATGATTCTAAACAACAAAGATAGGGCTTAGGACCGAGAATTGGAAAGAACTGAATGGAAATGACTTATAGGGGAATTCTGCTTACTTATGATGCGTTTTCTCTGGATTGTAGAACAAATTATACGTCATGGTCGAGTTCCTTCATCGGATCCCAATAATGCTTCTTAAAATCCTGAATCTGGTCATCTACGATCACAAGTCCCTCATTTTCGAGCAATTGTTGCATCAGGTTGGTCCCTCCGAAATGATGCTTCCCCGTGAGCAAGCCAACTCTATTAACCACCCGATGTGCAGGTACGTCTTCCCTGTCAACAACATTATTCATAGCCCAGCCCACGGTTCTCGCACTTCGGGCAGTCCCTAGGTACCTGGCTATGGCTCCATAGGATGTCACACGACCGTAAGGGACTTGCTTTACGAGATCATAGACTTTTGTAAAAAAATCGGACTCCTTTTTAGCCATGATTACTGTTAAATAAACGAATTAAGGTAATTAAGAGTAAAATAAGCATCAACCCACTCAGAATATAATTGGAGTTCCTGGAAAAGGTCTTGTTCTTCATTTCAAGTTTATTGAAATAGAATGTATACAGATAGAGTACAGTAAATGTCCCCATTCCTGCTGCCAGGATAAAGGTAGCAATATCCCATACCTGAAACTTGATCCAACCTGAAGCATTCCACATCACGTTGAGCCCGCTGTAATAGGGTATCGTAAGTAAATTCAAGGCTGCCAGGAGCATCCCTTTAAAAAAGCTGTTCTTTTTACTTATTTTCTCAATGCGGATTTTCTTCGGTTTAAACCGCTTGCCCATTATAAAAAAGTAAATCGCGAAGAAGGCGAAAATACCTACCGCTATCTTCATCAGCAAGTCGATAACTGCAGGATTTCTATACAGAAATTTGGAGATCAGTACAGCGATATAAGCCTGCATCATGATCATTGTAGACACTCCGAGGCTAAAAATGATGCCATTGTTCTTTCCCTTTTCCACACTGGTTTTAGCGGCATTCATATTCAAAAGGCCGGGAGGAACAGTGGCCATAAAGGCTGCAGAGAAGGTGACAAAAAATAAGATTAACAGATGGGTCATAAAGCAGACATCCTGAATTTTAAATAGGTAATGGGTTTACCCAGCTCAAGATACTGATTTTCATAAAAGGTCTGAATTTCCAAAACTTCTTTCGGACTTCCCTCGTTTTTGTAGACATCGTGATTGGAATAGAGGATATCCATTTTTGCGGCTTGTAGAATGCCTAGAGTATATCCGTGCATAAATTCACTATCCGTTTTTAGGTGCACAATGCCTTGCTTTTTTAATACACGAGCATACTTTTTTAAGAATTCCAGATTTGTCAGCCGGTGTTTTGTCCTTTTGTACTTGATCTGCGGGTCTGGGAAAGTGATCCAAATCTCAGACAGCTCACCTTCGGCAAACAAGGCATCAATAAGACCGATTTGCGACCTGATGAAGTGGACGTTTTCCAGAGAATCTTCTAGGGCAGTTTTAGCTCCCCGCCACAAACGGGCACCTTTTATATCTATCCCGATATAATTATTCTCAGGATGCATTCGGGCCAATTCGACCGTATATTCTCCTTTACCACAACCTAGTTCTACTATCAGTGGATTTTCATTTCCAAATACTTCAGACCACTTTCCTTTATGCGGAAATAAGCCATTGAGGACTTCTTCCCGGGTAGGCTGGATCACATTGGGAAAGGATTCGTTTTCTTTAAAGCGCTTGAGTTTATTCTTACTCCCCACAAAAATCTGACATTGATGTTTTGCAAAACTAAGGAATTCAACACAGGCGATTGTAACTATTCCCGGGGTTTACTCTCTTTTTCTAGGGTGAATGAAAATTCAGATCCTACATCTTCTGCGCTTTCCACGTATATCTTTTCTCCGTGTGCCTCGATAATGTGTTTTACAATGGCAAGACCAAGGCCCGAACCGCCTTCTTTCCTGCTTCCACTTTGATCAATTCTATAAAAGCGTTCAAAGATCCTTGGTAGGTGGATCTCTGGAATACCTTCACCATTGTCGGTAATCCTGACGATTACTTTATTTTTTATTAGATTTTCCACACTAACCTCAGTAGTGCCATCTGGATGACCGTATTTAATAGAGTTAACGACCAGATTGGTAATCACTTGTTGTATCTTTTCCCTATCTCCCCTAACGTATATCGGATTCACATAATCCATATCGAAGGTGAGACTAATATTCTTTTTTGCAGCCTTCATTTCCAAAAGGTCAAAAACGCTTTGGATCAATTCAACGATATCAAAAGTGTCCATATCCAGGCTGAGATCTCCCACCTCCAATTTGGTAATCAAATCGAGGTCCTTAACGATGTAGATAAGTCGCTCTACCCCTTTGTTGGCCCTTTGAAGGTATTTTTTACGAACTTTTTTGTCTTCCATTGCTCCCTCGAGCAAAGTGAGGATGTATCCCTGAACCGTAAAAAGGGGAGTCTTTAATTCATGCGAAACATTACCTAAAAAGTCTTTCCGGTACTCCTCTCTGATCTTTAGTGTATCAATCTCAATCCTTTTATCCTTGGCGAATTTCTCGATTTCTTCATTGAGAGTTGCCATGTCTGTTGTAATTGGACCACTGGCAAAGGATGTGGATTCTAAAAAAGACACATCATCGTAGATCTTCTTTATCCGTACATAGATGAATTTCTCCACCCGATATTGTATGACCAGAAAACAAACACCAAAAACCAAGAATATGGAAATCACCAGAACGGGCCAGTAATCCCATAAAGACAAATAATAAAAAAGCGCTAATGAAAAAAGTAAGAGTATTGCGGAAATGTAGGAGGAAGACCTCAGAGCAAACTTATAGGATTTCCTCAGTTCCTTAGCCATTACAAAACAAACTTATAACCCACACCTTTAACTGTTATAAAGTGATGATCCCCAATTTTCTCCCTGAGTTTGCGAATATGTACGTCAATAGTTCTGCCACCAACCACCACTTCCTGACCCCAGACCTTGTCTAAAATCACTTCTCTTTTAAAAACTTTGTCGGGCTTAGAAGTTAGCAGAGACAGTAATTCAAACTCCTTTCTGGGGAGGACTATTTCTTTCCCTGCATTCACTACCTTATACTCTTCTCTGTTGATCACAATATCCCCCACTTTCTTTATTTCCGGCTGGGGTTCTTGGTCCTCTTTTAATCTTCTTAAAAGCGCCTTGACTTTACTTACGAGTACTTTGGGTTTTACAGGTTTAGTGATATAGTCATCTGCCCCTGCTTCAAAACCTGCAACCTGCGAATAATCCTCGCCCCTGGCCGTGAGAAAAGTGATGATGGTATCTTTGAGTCCGTCTGTATTCCTGATAATTTCACATGCCTCTATCCCATCCATTTCCGGCATCATCACATCTAATATGATGAGATGTGGTTTCTTTTTCTTGGCCTTTTCAACCCCTTCAACTCCGTTTTTTGCTGTTGAAACCTGGTAGCCCTCAGAAGACAAGTTATACTTTAGAATCTCCAAGATATCTGGCTCGTCGTCAACAAGGAGGATTCTGATGTCTTGTTTCTTCATTAATTTCAAGATTAGTCATTCGACCAAAAATATAAATAAAAAACACACCCCGGGGGTACTTCAGTTCGAAATACGGAACATAACAATTTTATAACATAGGCCTGGTGTGCTATTGCAATCGTCCTGACCTGATTTTTGGCTTAATTTTGTTGGAAAGAAGCTTCACAATGGTATGATTAATGATATATAGGGGTATAAAGGTGCATTTCATCGAATTTCTTCGCTAGAATAGGCCTTGTAACAATTATGGAATCTCAAAATAAGTATATTTGTTATGTGTTCTATGTAACCCCCTCAGTATGAAGCACTTTTACCTACTCGCTTTTTTATTGGTTTTTTCTACCGGGTTCGCTCAGGACAAGCCTACAAATCCTGGTGAAATTTCTGGCTTCAAGCTTTACCCCAATCCGGTTACCAATGGCAAAGTTTTTATTCAGACCGAAGCCAACGCGCCAAAGAAAATACTCATCTTCGATGTATTGGGAACTCAGGTAATTGAAACCACCATCTTAGGGAACGAACTAAATTTGTCTAACCTGGATTCCGGAATATACGTATTACGGGTGCAGGAAAAAGATAAGGTAGCCACCCGTAAATTGATCATCAAATAGTTAATTCCTGAACAGTATTCTCCTGTTCTAGGCCTTTAAGGATCATCTAAGTTGTCGATAAAATGCAGTTTTTTATCGATGAAATACCAAGGCTTTTTCTTTCACCTACATTTTCCTTCCATTCACAACAATTTGTGGGGTCTGAAGTGGTCTTTAGGTACCTTTAAGTATTGATCCCAAATCAATATTGATGAAAATACTCTACTTAACCACTTTTTTATTGTTTTCCCTATGGGGTTATGGCCAGGAAAAACCTCCTGCCGATGCGGTCCCCTCTCAGGAAATTCCCAATTTTAAACTATATCCCAATCCGGCGTACAGTGATGTGGTCTATATCACATCCGAATACAACGATACCAAGATGATCACTGTTTACGATGTACTTGGTGAAGTAGTTCTAAGAGATCGGATCTCTACGAATACGCTGAATATATCCCGATTGGTTCCCGGGGTTTACGTTTTACAAGTAAAAGAGAGGCAAAAATCCATGACCAGGAAGTTGGTCGTAAAATAATTTGCGATGCTTTTAGTGTTTATTTGTATAACCTAACACAGGGCTATAATTTACTACTTTTGGCGTAGTTTTTAACGCCATGGATCCCAATAGAATTTTCTCGATTAAAGAAAAGCACGAATTCGATGCTGCAGTCATCTCGGTTTTTCGATTCCAATACGAAAACAATTTGGTTTACAGAGAATTTTGTCAGCATATGGGGACCAAACCCTCAGATATTAATCGTGTAGAAGATATACCCTTTTTACCTATAGAGTTCTTCAGAAAAAAACAGCTGAGTTGCTCTTCCTCCAAACCAGAACTTATTTTTACCAGTAGTGGCACCACCTCATCCCTCCCGAGCAAACATTTCATTGCTGACGTGGGGATTTACGAACACAGTTTTCGCAAAAGCTTTGAACGGTTTTACGGAAACCCTGAAGACTTTTGTATTCTGGCTTTGTTGCCTTCTTATCTTGAACGATCCGGTTCCTCTTTGGTATATATGGTGAGGGATTTGATAGAACTTAGCAGACACCCAAAAAGTGGTTTTTATCTTGACAATCTACACACTCTGGCTAATCATCTGCAACTCTTAGAAGAGGAGAAAACCAAAACCCTATTAATTGGAGTATCCTTTGCTCTAATGGATCTTGCCGAACGGCATCCAATGGAACTCAACAATACCGTGATCATGGAAACCGGCGGAATGAAGGGTCAGCGGAAGGAATTGATTCGGGAAGAACTTCACCGGTATCTAAGCGAGGCGTTTCACCTGGAAAAAGTACATTCCGAATACGGGATGACAGAGCTGCTTTCACAAGCCTATTCTCAAGGTGATGGTGTATTTAATTCCCCTCCCTGGATGAAGGTTTTAATTCGAGATACCGAAGACCCCCTGAGTTTTATTGAACCCGGCAAGACCGGCGGGGTCAATATTATTGACCTTGCAAATCTGTATTCGTGTTCCTTTATCGCAACACAGGATCTGGGACGTCTGTGCCCGGAAGGTGGTTTCGAAATTCTCGGCCGATTTGATAATGCTGACATCCGGGGATGCAACCTGATGGTCCTGTAGCATGGGTGAGCTGCTTCCTTAGTCTTCTAAAACCGCTAAGATAAAATAGCTTTTTTTACCGCGTTGTAACAAGACGTAACTGTCATTGATAAGATCAGATTCACCAATTGTATATCCCTCAGCCACCTTTTCTTTATTCACCGAAATTGAATTTTGTTTTAGCTCCCTTCTCGCCTCTCCGTTGGAACTTAAAAATCCCGTTTTTGAAGCCAGGGCCGCAATAATGTCGAGTCCATCATTAATATCTTCCTTCGTTATTTCAGCCTGGGGAACTCCTTCAAAGACCTCCAGAAAGGTGTGGGCGTCGAGTGATTTGAGATCCGTAGAAGTAGAATTTCCAAAGAGAATAGTACTGGCTCGGATGGCATTTTCCAGATCAGTTTTGGAATGTACCATGGTAGTAACCTCTTCAGCCAATTTTCTCTGTAGTATTCTTAAATGAGGTGCTTCCTGGTGTTCTCTGATGAGGTTTTCAATCTCTGTCCTTGACAAGAAGGTAAAAATCTTGATGTACTTTTCAGCATCTTCGTCCGATGTATTGATCCAGTACTGGTAGAATTTATACGGAGAGGTCCTGTGGGCATCAAGCCATACGTTACCGTCTTCAGATTTACCAAATTTTGTACCATCAGCTTTGGTGATCAACGGGCAGGTTAGGGCATAGCCTTTTCCACCTCCTATACGTCTGATGAGTTCCGTTCCTGTTGTAATGTTTCCCCACTGGTCACTACCCCCCATTTGCAAGGTACAATTGTAATTCTGATACAGATAAAGGAAGTCATAGCCTTGCACCAACTGATAAGTAAACTCCGTGAAGGACATGCCTTCTTTGGCCTCTGCTTCAAGTCTTTTTTTGACAGAATCCTTAGCCATCATGTAGTTTACAGTGATGTGCTTTCCCACATCCCTGATAAAGTCGAGAAAACTGAAATCCTTCATCCAGTCATAATTATTGACCAGGACTGCACCGTTTTCAACCTCCGCATCGAAATCTAAAAAGCGGGATAGTTGTTCTCTGATAGCTTCCTGATTCAATCTCAGCGTTGTTTCATCCAACAAATTTCGTTCGCTCGATTTCCCCGACGGATCCCCTATCATACCCGTGGCACCTCCAATTAGCGCATAGGGTTTATGTCCGGCAAGCTGAAAATGCCTCAACATCATCACACCTACAAGATGACCAATATGAAGTGAATCTGCAGTAGGATCTATCCCCACGTAAGCCGATTGCATCTCAGACATTAGGTGATCTTCTGTGCCTGGCATGACATCGTGGAGCATACCACGCCATTTTAATTCTTCAACAAAGTTTGAATCCATCAGGTTTCATTTTCTTAGAATGATGCAAAGATAAAAGAAATACCATGGAGCCAAACCGATGTATTTGTAAATAAATCGGTCAGTTTTAAGTACTTTAGACCCATGATTCTAGTGACTGGAGGTACAGGATTGGTTGGAGCACATTTGCTGTTTCATTTGCTCAGTGAAAACAAACGCGTTAAGGCTATTTACCGTTCAGAGGAGTCCCTGCTGGAGACTATATCAATCTTCAAGCATTATTCGGACGAGGCCAATTCACTCTATCAAAGGATTACATGGATTAAAGCCGATATTACGGATGTTCCCTCCCTTGAAATTGCTTTTAAAGGAATTACTCAGGTTTACCATGCCGCTGCTATGATCTCCTTTAACCCGGCTGCCTGGTCAGCTTTAAAAAAAACTAATTTTGAAGGCACCGCGAACATTGTAAATCTGTGTTTGGCGCATAAGGTTGAGAAGCTCTGCTATGTAAGTTCTATCGCGGCTGTGGGCAGAGGGACTCATCAAGCTGTTGTGACTGAAGAAAATGATTGGCTGGAATCCGAAACCAGTGTTTATGCCTTGTCGAAACATCTTGCCGAAATGGAAGTCTGGAGGGGATCACAGGAAGGACTCAAGGTCGTTATCGTGAATCCCGGGGTTATTCTCGGCCCGGGAAACTGGAACCAGGGCAGCTTGAAATTCTTTGCAAAAACTGCTAAGGGAATTCAAAGATATTTTCCGGGAGGAACCGGCTTTGTTGCGGTCAAGGATGTGGCTTCGGCAATGTATATGCTCATGGAATCCGAAGTCTACAATGAAAGATTTATCACCATTAGCGAGAACATGAGTTTTAAGAACTTGTTGGTTCAGATCAGTAATTCATTCGGACTGGACGCACCTTCTAAACAAATACCTATGTGGCAGATGGAGATCGGTTGGAGACTGGACTGGTTTAGTCATTACTTCCTGAGAACAAAAAGAAGACTTACACGAGATACGGTGAATTCCTTAAAGACGCAGCGGATGTATTCCTCAGAAAAAATTGAGAAAACAATTGGTTTTGAATTCTCAGATCTGCAAAAGTGTATTGCATCTTCCTGTGCCTATTTTAAAAGCAGATACCCTGAGGCATTTAAGTGAACTATTTCTCTGATATAGAGTCTTTTATCTTCCGGCTTCTTTTTATCAGACTGTCATTTCTCTTCTGTCTGTTTTCCTCCACTTTTAATTTTTCTGCTTCCAATCTGGCAGCAACCTCTTTGTAAATCGACTCATAAACTAAGGGCTGGGAAGCGTAGTATATATCGCTTTTGACAAATTGCAGACTATCTACCCCGTATTGGTTAAAAAGGAAGGTGGTTGGATTGTCAAAGTAGACTTCCAAAATTGCCTTGTTTGTGCCTTTAGCCGAATTTAGGATGGCAAGGTCAAACAAAAGTTGAGTCATCTTTTCCTTAGGGATCAGATCATCAGGTTTTTCGATGAGCTTTTCAGCGCATGAACCGAGAAAGATTAATACCACTAAAGCGAGAATCTTGATTTTCATAATCGGTCAAATGTAAGTCGCTTTGCTCGCTTTTCTTTGGAAAAAATTCCATTATCATACGCCAGGTGTCCGTTGACAAAGGTATGGGTAACTCTAGATTTAAAAGAAGTCCCTTCAAAAGGTGACCAGCCGCATTTGTAATAAAGATTGTCTTTTTTTACTTCCCAGGGGTCGTTGGGATTGACTATTGTAAGGTCTGCATAATACCCTTCTCGCAGGTACCCTCTTTCTTTAATGTCGAAAAGTATGGCAGGATTATGGCACATTTTCGTGACCATGATCTCCGGACTTATCTTCCCTTCAAGCATTTTCTGCATCATTGCAGGCAAGGCGTGTTGCACCAGCGGTCCTCCTGACGGGGCTTTCAGATAAGCCTGGTCTTTTTCTTCAAGAGTATGGGGAGCGTGATCTGTGGCAACTATATCAATGCGATCATCCAATAAGGCTTTCCACAGTCCCTCCCTGTCAGTCGATTTCTTTATCGCCGGATTCCATTTGATATGTGTTCCGTATTTTTCGTAGTCTTCCTCTGAAAACCAAAGGTGATGAAGACACACCTCTGCTGTGATCTTCTTTTCTTTTAGAGGAATTTCATTGGTGAAAAGCTCAAGTTCTTTTGCAGTGGACAAGTGAAAAACATGCAGGCGTGCTCCGGTTTTTTTTGCTAATGCTACCGCCTTAAAGGAGGAGAGGTAGCAAGCCTCTTCACTTCTGATCATTGGATGACATCGTATAGGAATATCCTCTCCAAATTCACTTTTATACTTTTCGAGATTATGTCTTATCGTAGACTCGTCCTCGCAATGCGCCGATATAACCAATTCGGTGTTACGGAAAATCTGTTCCAATACTTGCTCGTCGTCTACCAACATGTTCCCCGTGGAAGAGCCCAAAAAAAGTTTAACCCCGGAACAAGCGTTTTTATCAAGTTTTTTCAGTTCTTCAAGGTTGTCATTTGTCCCTCCAAAAAGGAAGGAATAGTTGGCGTATGAAAACTGTGCTCCCAGCTGAAACTTTGCTTCAAGCTTCTCTATGGTGGTCGTTTGGGGATTAGTATTGGGCTGTTCCATAAAGGTAGTTATCCCACCGGCAACAGCAGCCCTGCTTTCTGTAGAAATGGAACCTTTATGGGTTAACCCGGGTTCCCTGAAATGGACCTGGTCGTCAATGATACCGGGCAGCAGATAACTCCCCTCCGCATCCATGGTGAGCGCTCCTTCACAGGTAATAGACGAGGCGATTTTAGATATTCTCTCGCCATCTATCAACAAATCTGCCTCCTGGGTGGTCCCTTCATTGACCAATAAAGCGTTCTTTATTAATATCTTCCTCATATTAAAAACCGTTTCTGTTAAAAAGGCTGCTAATCCTCATGCTGATTACCCCAAATACCGCTTCCCAAATAATGGAGGAACTCATTTTTGATTTTCCTTTTTCCCGGTCAGTAAAGATAATAGAGACCTCTTCAATTTTAAATCTTTTCAGATATGCCCTGTATTTCATCTCTATCTGGAAGGCATAGCCTATAAATTTAACCGAATCAAGATCCAGAGCTTCAAGTACTTTACGTCTATAGCAGACAAAACCCGCTGTTGGGTCGTGTACCCGCATCCCTGTAATGATCTTAACGTAGAAGGAAGCCCCATAAGAAAGAAGGATTCTGTAAAGTGGCCAGTTTACGACGTTTACTCCTTTTTTGTACCGGGATCCTACAACCACATCGGCCCCGTTGGCACAAGCCCTGTATAATCGAGCCAGGTCGGTGGGTCTATGGGAGAAGTCGGCATCCATTTCAAAAATAAAAAGGTATTCTCTCTGTAAAGCCCATTTAAACCCGTGAATATAGGCAGTACCCAAACCGGATTTCTCTGTACGTTCTTCCAGAAAGAGTTTTCCAGCGAATTTTTTCTGTAATGCTCTGACAGCATTTCCGGTTCCATCAGGGGAATTGTCATCTACCACCAATACATGGAAATCCTTTTGAAGTTCGAACACAGCCTCAATTATGGCCTCTATATTCTCAATTTCATTGTAGGATGGAATAATTACTAAACTATCGGTCATCAAATAAAGGAAATTGAGCAAAAATAAGGCTTTCAAACGACTGTATCAGACAGGAAATAAATTTTTCTTGTCGCATTTAGCAAAGAGTTAGATGTGATTATTTGTAATTTTGCGGCGTATTTGAATTAGAATGAAACAAAAGTTTCCGGGACTATTTCTGTATTTCCTACTTGCCATATTTATCCTGAACCTACTTCAGGCAAATTTTACGCAACTGCTTTTTGATGAAGCCTATTACTGGTACTACGCCAAGGATCTCGCTTGGGGATATTTTGACCATCCCCCAATGGTGGCCTGGCTCATAGCTCTGGGAAGTGTTTTTTTTGAGGGTGAACTCGGAATACGATTTTTAAGTTGCGTACTTAGTATAGGGACAATGAGCATCATTTGGGTTTTGGTGGACCACCCAAAAAAAAGGGATTACGTTTCCCATTTTTTCGTGCTGATACTTTCTATGACTCTGGTTCATGCCTATGGCTTTTTAATGTTGCCGGATACGCCCTTGCTTTTCTTTACAGCACTCTTCTTTTTGGCTTACAGCTACTTCCTGAAAAATCCTGGTTTTCTGGCTGCACTCTTTTTAGGGATTGTCATGGCAGCTCTAATGTACAGCAAGTACCACGCATTCCTGGTCATATTCTTTGTACTGCTTTCTAATCTTCGATTATTGAGCAATCCCTATGCCTGGATGGCGGTAGCGGTATCACTTTTGTGTTATGGACCTCATTTTTATTGGCTGTATGAACACGACTTTGTATCCGTTAATTATCACCTTTTTGAAAGACCAAACAGGCCTTACGAGTTTTTTGACTTTACCCTCGGTTATATCATTAATTTGATCGCCATTTTTGGCCTTACTTTCTATTGGATCTATCAAGCGCTTTTCAAAAACAACGATGATGGGCTCTTCCCCCGTGCGCTCCGTTTTGTTGCCTATGGGGTACTCATCTTCTTCCTTGTATCCAGTTTTCAACGCAGGGTACAGACCCAGTGGATTATTGTTATTTGTATTCCGGCTGCTGTTTTGGTATACAACTATATGTTGAACCATGGTCAGACCCGAAAATGGATCTTTAGGATGGGATTATTAAATATTCTGATTTTATTTTTTTTGAGAGTAGGATTGGTTTACGAACCGCTCTTCCCTGTGGTTTTTGAAACTCATGGAAATAAAACATGGACCAAGGAAATAACTTCGCAAGTGGGAGATATTCCCGTGGTTTTCGAAAACTCTTACAGGATGTCCCCCATGTTTTCGTTCTATTCGGGAAATATTTCTTTTTCTCTTAACAATGTGTGGTATCGTGAAAATCAATATTCTATTGACAAGACCGAGGAGACGGTAAGGGGAAAAAGAGTTCTTTATGTCTCAAAATACCTGCCAGACAGGGATATTTCTTTCACTATGCCAGACAGTACCCTATTTTATGGGGTGTATAAAGATCCTTTTATTTCCTATAGAAAACTGAGAACGGAAATTATCAATATTAGCAGTATGGATACTGAAATACCAGTCATCTTCGATTTATACAATCCATATCCCTTTGCTGTTCCGAATGATGAACTTGAATTTGGACTGGCCTTATTGGATTCGTATAAACAGCTAATTGAAGTGATTCCGATAAAAGCAGAGCCCTCCGAAGACTATAGTCCTCTGATAGCCTCAGAAGCTCACCGTAAATTTCAATTCCTCATGCCCGAACTCCCCATTGAAGAGGTTGCTTATGTTAAAATTGTAATTTCGGAAAACGGATTGAGATGGGGGCTAAATGGAATTAAAACAGAAATAGACTAATGGACCCCATACTCAGGGAAACTACAGGTACGGATTGGATTACCATCATTATTTTTTCAAGCGCATTTTTTCTTGTGCTTGCGAAGAGTTTGTTCTATGGGCGATTCCTGAACTTTATCATCTTGCCATTCAATAACAAATACATTTTTCTCTACAACAAAAAGGACAAGTTGATGAATTGGTTTCATATTTTTTTCACGGTTTTCCTCTTACTTAATTTATCCCTTTTCCTCTATATCGGGATAAGCCTTTATCAGCCGGAGGACGTCATTTCCTCCCCCTTTTGTTTGTGCTGATTACCGGACTCTTGTTTCTATTCCTGTTTGCTAAAATAATTATGCAACTCGGTAGCAGTGCCATCTTTAATTCGCAGTCGATCATCACTGATATCATCTTTAAAAAAATTTCCTATCTCAATTACAGCGGACTTGTGATGTTTCTTGTTAATCTGCTGCTATGTTACGTTTTTATCGATTCTAAAACCATCTATTCTATTGGGATCGCACTGATTTTATTGATTTTGACCATAGGCTGGATAACGATAATTAAAACACATCTTAAGTTCCTTACTTCCTACTTTTTCTATTTTATTTTGTACCTTTGCGCACTCGAAATTGCCCCTTTGATCATTATTGTGAATACTCTTAAAGTTTGATGTCTATGAAAGTCAAAACGATTTTGGTATCTCAGCCTGAACCTAAGATGGAAAACTCTCCCTACCTCCGTCTCATTGAGAAAGAACATGTCAGGGTAGACTTCAGACCTTTTATTCACGTCGAAGGAGTGGCTGCCAAAATGGTAAGGCAGCAAAAAATAGATCTCAAAGAATTTACGGCTATCATCCTGACAAGCAGGAACTCCGTAGATCATTTTTTCAGAATCGCGGAGGAGATGCGGTTTAAGGTGCCTGATTCCATGAAATACTTTTGTCAATCGGAAGCAGTTGCCTATTACCTCCAGAAGTACGTTGTCTACCGTAAGCGAAAGATTTATGTTGGGAAACGCAATTTTGTCGATCTACAGCCTTTGTTTAAAAAGTACAAAGAAGAAAAATTTTTACTTCCCTCTTCGGACGTACTGAAATCGATTGTCCCCGAAACCCTTGATGAAATGAAACTCAATTGGACGAGGGGTATATTTTACAAAACCGTAATAAGCGATCTTTCCGATCTTCGAAATGTATATTACGACGTCTTGGTTTTCTTTAGTCCGTCCGGAATAGAATCGCTGTTGAAGAATTTTCCCGACTTTGAACAGAACAACACCAGGATAGCCGTATTTGGCAATTCTACTATTGAAGCGGCTACGGAGGCGGGTCTGCGCATCGATATAAAGGCGCCTACTCCCGAAACTCCTTCTATGACCATGGCGCTGCAGAAGTACATCACAAGCGTCAATAAGAAATAAACACGCACTTTTTTGGGTGATTAAATTACTACCCTAGTCTCTCTTCAATGCTGTCTTAAAATCCGTAACGCTGGGGGCCTCCCCTTCGGATTTCCTCGTTCGCATAAGATTCGAACTTCACGAAATTTTCGCGGAACGCATTGGATAATTTAAAGGCGGTCTTATAATAGGCTTCGTCGTCGTTCCAGGTTGTTCGCGGACTAAGCACACTAGTGGGAACGCCCGGACACGATCTGGGCTGAGCTACCCCGAATACTGAATGTATGTGATAGGTATCGTATGAATAGAGTCCAAGAGCCCCACTAAGAGCAGCATGAATCATGGCCCGGGTATATTTGAGCTTCATTCTGGTCCCTACCCCATAAGGCCCGCCGGTCCAACCGGTATTGACAAGCCAGACATTTACCCCTGATTCCTTCATCTTCTTGCTGAGCATTTCAGCGTATTTAGTAGGATGCAACGGCATAAACGGTGCCCCGAAACAGGCCGAAAAAGAAGGGATAGGTTCTACAACACCAGCCTCCGTCCCGGCAACTTTAGCCGTATATCCGGATATAAAATGATATGCAGCCTGACTTGGCGTTAGTTTGCTGATGGGGGTAAGACCCCAAAGGCATCGGCAGTTAGAAAGAATATATTCTTGGGGTTTTTCCCAATTGAGGGTGCCTGGGTATTATCTATATGGTAAAGCGGATAGCTTACCCGGGTGTTCTGTGTTATGCTCGTATCCGTGAAATCCACATCCCCCTGCTCATTCATGATTACATTTTCAAGGATTGCTCCTTTTTTTATCGCCTTGAAAATACCGGGTTCGTTCTCCTCGGATAAATTTATCACTTTGGCGTAGCAACCACCTTCAAAATTAAAAATGCCGTTTTCCCCGGTCCATCCGTGCTCATCATCCCCGATCAGACGTCTGTCAGGATCAGTAGAGAGGGTAGTCTTCCCGGTTCCTGACAAGCCAAAGAAAATAGCCGTATCTCCTTCATCGCCTACATTGGCAGAGCAGTGCATTGGAAGGGTATTCTGATAAGTAGGAAGCAGGAAATTCAAGGCAGAAAAGATCCCTTTTTTAATCTCCCCTGTGTATCCCGTACCGCCAATCAAGGCTATTTTTCGTGTAAAATTTAGTATCGCAAAATTGTGTTGTCTGGTACCCGCAGTCTCGGCATTGGCCATAAATCCGGGAGCATTCACCACTAACCAATCAGCCTCAAACGATTCCAGTTCGGAATCGGATGGCCTGATAAACATATTATAGGCGAATAAATTGGACCAGGGATACTCGTTTATTACTCTGATTCCAAGCTGATAGTCCTTGTCAGCACACGCAAAACAATCGCGTACAAAAACCTCTTTATCCGAGAGGTAAGCGGTTACCTTATCGTAAAGTTCATCAAATTTTTTCGGTTCGAATGGTTTGTTGATAGATCCCCACCAAACTTTATCCTCGGTGATGGCATCTTTTACGATGAAACGGTCCTGTGGAGATCTTCCGGTAAATTCTCCGGTATTAACGGCCAAAGCACCCGAAGAGGCTTCTTTACCCATTCCTTTTTCGAGAGTAATCCTGTGAAGATCATCCGGATTTAATTGATAGTGAACCTGTTTACTAAGAATCCCATAAGATCTTAACGAAATCGTTTGCGTAACTGAGTCAGATGACGGCATAAAGTTTACGTTTAGTAGCACAAAACTAGAAAATTATTGGAGCTTGCCACAATAAAAAGGCATCTTTAGTTGAAGTACTTAAAAATGCGATAACCCAATAAAAGCCATGCTGTAATCAGAAATGCACCTCCCAGTGGAGTTACAAAGGCGATGCTTTTAAAATTTATTGAATTAAGGCTGTCTGTAGCGAGGAAATAGATAGAGAAAGAAAACAGAAGGATCCCTAAAACAGCGCACCAAAAGATCCATCTTTTATGGGCTTCCGACAGTCTTGTGGTTGATCCCAACCAAAGCAGAAATAAAGCGTGGTACATCTGATAGGTCACACCAGTCTCGTAGCTATTGAGAGAGGATTCACTTATGACTTCTTTTAAGCCGTGAGCCCCGAAAGCCCCCAAAATAACAGCAGAAATTCCAAATAAAACCCCGACAAGTAGAATTGTTCTGTTCATAACTTAAAGCCAGCTAATTCTTATAAATGTAACAAATTGATACCTTAGTATTTTTATGTATTCAAAGGTAAAAAATAAGAATGAGGCGTAATATTTTAATATTCGGAGCAGGGAAGTCAACTTCCTATCTCCTGGATTATTTTAAGGAAAAATCAGAAAGTGAATCCCTGCATCTCACTATTGCCGACCTGTATCCTGAAAGGATTCCCGCGACTATAAAAGACCACTCGTGTTGTACCCCACTAAAACTCGATATTGCCGATGCGAAAGCGAGGTCCAAGGCAATTGAAAAATCAGATATCGTTATCTCCATGCTCCCTGCGCGTCTGCATCAAGCCGTAGCGTCAGATTGTCTTATTCACCGGAAAAATTTAGTCACCGCATCCTATATAAGTAAGGAAATGGCCGCCATGAAAGAAAAGGTAAAAAAGGCAGGTCTTATTTTTATGAATGAAATTGGTCTTGATCCGGGCATTGACCATATGAGTGCTATGCAGATCATTGACAAAATCAGAGATAATGGAGGAAAAATGCTTCTTTTTGAGTCTTTTACCGGAGGACTGGTAGCACCGGAAAGCGATAATAATACCTGGAATTATAAATTCACCTGGAACCCCAGAAATGTAGTTCTGGCGGGGCAGGGCGGTGCAGCAAAATTTATTCAGGAAGGAACTTATAAATACATCCCCTACCACAAGTTATTCAGGCGGACAGAATTTATGGAAATTCCGGGCTACGGGACTTTTGAGGCCTATGCGAATCGGGATTCCCTCAATTACAGGGAAGCTTATGGCCTTCACCATGCCCTTACTCTTTATCGGGGTACGATGAGGCGCGTTGGTTTTTCAAAAGCCTGGAATATGTTCGTACAACTGGGGATGACTGATGACAGTTATCAGATTGAGGAATCAGAGACAATGTCATACCGGGAATTTACCAATTTATTCCTGCCCTATTCTCCCACAGATTCTGTAGAATTAAAGCTGCGTCATTACCTTAAAATTGATCAGGACGACATTATGTGGAAAAAGCTGGTGGAACTCGATATTTTTAATCCCGAAAAAACTGTGGGCCTAAAAAACGCCACCCCTGCACAAATGCTTCAGAAAATACTGGAAGATCAATGGACTTTAAAAGAAGACGAGAAGGATATGATCGTTATGTACCACAAGTTTGGCTATGAACTTAAAGGGAAAAAACATCAGATTGACTCAAATATGGTAGTTATAGGGCAAAACAGGACGCATACGGCTATGGCCAAAACAGTAGGACTGCCTGTGGCTATAGCGACCCTGCTCATCCTCAATAACAAGATTATAACTCCCGGGGTACAGATCCCTTTGCAAAAAGAAGTTTATCAACCTATTCTAAAAGAATTGGAATCCTATGGGGTAATTTTTAAAGAATACGAGGTGCCTTATTTAGGATATAATCCAGACTCGGTAGCAGGTTAAGAATTGTAAGGAGAAATAGTATATTTATCGATAATTAAAATAAGAATATGGCGTCTGCTAACGATAAAGTAAAAATAGACGGGATCGATAAAAAAATTCTAAAGTTCTTGATGTCAGATGCGAGGAAGCCCATCCTTGAGATTGCCAGAAACATAGGGATTTCGGGTGCCGCCATTCATCAACGCCTTCGCAAACTGGAAAAATCGGGACTTATTGCCGGTTCTAAATTTGTAATTAATCCTAAAGTGCTCGGATATACCACAATGGCCTATATCGGAATCTTTCTAGACAAGGCCATGAGCAATCCCAGAGCGGTTAAGGCCCTGGAAAAAATCCCTGAGGTACTTGAATGTCATTACACCACGGGCAACTGGTCCATTCTTATCAAGGTGCTTTGCAAGGACAATGAACATCTGATGTATGTCCTCAATAAGAATATTCAGCAAATAGAAGGAGTGTCACGGACAGAGACCTTTATTTCTCTGGATCAACAGATCGACCGACAAATAACGATATAAAAAAACCCGGGATGCTACCCGGGTTGTGTACAATTTTTTCCAGGATCAATCCCTTCCTCCGAGCACCTGTAGTCCCCAATAAACCAGGGTAGCAAGAGATCCTATGGCTGCAACAAGATAGGTTCGGGCGGCCCATTTTAAGGCGTCTTCAGATCCTTTGTACTCTTCGGGTGTCACCATATTCCTTTTTTTTAACCACGCAAGAGCACGATTACTCGCATCGTATTCAACAGGAAGGGTAATAAAACTGAAGAGGGTAGCAAGACCCATCATAATCAATCCGGCAATAGCCACGTAATAACCAAATCCAACTCCGGCAGCAGCTCCGAGCATAATTCCGCCGAAGACCACCCAGGTAGACATTCCGGAAGTGACACTTACCACCGGTACCAGCCTGGAGCGCATCGTCAACCATTCATAGGCCTGGGCATGTTGAACTGCATGTCCGCATTCGTGAGCTGCTACAGCCGCAGAAGCAGCATTTCTTTGATTGTAGACGCTTTCACTCAGGTTTACGGTTTTATTTGTGGGATTGTAATGATCTGTCAGCATACCTGCCGTGGACACTACCTTAACATCTCTTATCCCGTGATCTGCCAACATTTTCTCAGCAATTTCAGCTCCGCTCATCCCATTCCTCAGGTGTACTTTAGAGTAGTGCTTGAATTTGCTTTTTAACTTGCTGCTTACCAACCAGCTTACCAGCGCAATGGCTCCCAACAATATATAATAGGTCATCATAATCTTTGTCTTTAGAATTTAAATTTACGAATAACACAACAAAAACCCCGCCAATTCTGACGGGGTAATTCAAACTGACAAAATGTACTTATTTAAGCGAGAATCTCTTCCCATCCGAAGGTTTCAACTATTTCACTATAAGCTATTTCCCCCTCTATAATATTTAATCCTTTGTGTAACGCCTCGTCTTCCTCGCAGGCCCTATACCATCCTTTATTTGCTAAAGCCAGTACATAGGGTAAAGTTACGTTGGTCAATGCAACGGTTGAAGTGTAAGGGACAGCCCCGGGCATATTGGCCACTGAATAATGTACTACATCATCAATGATATAGATAGGGTCTTCATGGGTTGTTGGCTTTGTGGTTTCTACGCAACCCCCCTGGTCAACCGCCACATCCACGATAACGGTTCCAGGCCTCATCAATTTAAGCATCTCCCTGGTGATCAGGTTTGGTGCCTTGGCGCCTTTCAACAAAACCCCACCGATTATCAGATCATGAGATTGTATGTGCTTTCTGATATTAAATTCATTAGAGTATTCAGTGACTACATGGCTGGGCATAACATCATTGATGTAGCGAAGTCTTTTCATATTAATATCAAGGATGGTTACATGTGCCCCTAAACCAGCTGCCATTTTAGCAGCCTGAGTTCCCACAGTACCGGCCCCTAGAACAAGTACCCTACCCGGGGCCACTCCGGGAACGCCCCCTAGTAAAACTCCCCTGCCCTTTTTGGGTTTTTCAAGGTATTTTGCACCTTGTTGTACAGCCATTCTTCCGGCAACTTCAGACATGGGAGTTAATAATGGGAGTGATCCATCTGAATCTTCAACAGTTTCATAGGCGATGCAAATTGCCCCACTGGAAAGCATTGCCCTTGTCAGTGTCTCGCTGGAAGCAAAATGGAAATACGTGAAGATAACCTGCCCCTGCTTCACAAGACTGTATTCCTGTTCTACAGGTTCCTTAACCTTAACAATCATATCACTGCAAGCGTAGACCTCTTCTATGGTATCGAGAATCGATGCCCCTACTTCCAGATAATCCTTATCAAAAAATCCACTTCCTTCGCCGGCAGTGGATTGTACAAAAACCTTATGGTGGTTCTTTACCAGTTCGTAAACTCCTGCCGGGGTCATCCCCACCCGACTTTCGTTATTCTTAATTTCTTTAGGTACCCCAATGATCATGTCTTAATTTTTTTGTTTGTTCGTCTCCTCAAATTTGGAATTATAAATCTGCTTTGAGAAAAATAATCGACGAACTGCAGGGGTAGACTATGGAAAAACATCATTAATTGTAAAATAACCCCTCATTTATGAGGGGTAATATTTAAAAATTACAATTTTTGAAAGATAAAGAATAAAAAATAGGGGGGGTAAGCAACACTAAACTACAATGTTTACGATCTTACCGGGAACAACAATCACCTTTTTAGGCTTATTGCCGCCCAGTTGGGCTTCCGTTTTTTCATGTCCAAGCACCCTGGCCTCAACTTCTTCCTTGCTCAGGCTCAGTGGCATTGTAAGCGTAAACCGCATCTTACCATTAAAGGATATAGGATATTCTTTCTGATCCTCTACAAGGTATTTTTCTTCAAATACTGGGTAACTCGCAGTGCTAACCGAGGTATCATGTCCTGCTTTAGCCCACAATTCCTCCGAAAGGTGGGGCGCATAAGGGGCGATGAGGACTATTAAAGCTTCCAGAATTTCTCGCGAATGGCACTTTTGAGCAGAAAGTTCATTGACGCAGATCATAAAAGTAGATACTGAAGTATTAAAGCTAAAGGCTTCAATATCTTCAGTTACTTTCTTAATGGTCTTATGGAGTGTCTTGAGCGATTCCTGTTTTGGAGCGTCTGCAGATAAATAAAATTCACCTTTTTCATTAGAGTGAAATAAACGCCAGAGCTTCTTAAGAAAAGAGTACACTCCCGTTATACCGGCTGTATTCCATGGTTTTGATTGTTCCAAAGGCCCCAAAAACATCTCGTAAAGTCGCAATGCATCGGCTCCGTATTCCTGACAAATAGAATCGGGGTTTACGACATTGTACTTGGACTTCGACATTTTCTCCACTTCCCGTCCAACCAGGAATACATCATCCTCAAGGATAAATTCTGCCTCCTTAAATTCGGGCCTCCACTTTTTAAATCCTTCAACATCGAGTTCGTCAGAAGCATTGACCAGTGAAACGTCTGCGTGTATAGGGTCTACTTCTTTCCCTTCAACAAGGTCCCTGGACAAAAAGCGATTGGTTCCTTTCTCCCTGTAAACAAATGCACTGGTGCCGAGGATCATACCCTGGTTTATAAGTTTTCGTGCATATTCTTCCTTAACTACCCAGCCCTTATCGAACATAAATTTTTGCCAGAAGCGAGAATACAACAAATGCCCAGTAGCATGCTCAATTCCGCCGATATAAAGGTCAACATCCTGCCAGTAGTTGATAGCCTCATCAGAAAAAATAGCCTTGTCATTACCCGGATCCATATAACGATTAAAGTACTGGGAACTCCCGGCCCACCCGGGCATTGTGTTGAGTTCCAGCGGAAAGACCTGCTTGTGGTCTATTTGCTCATTGGAAACTACTTTCTCCGTTTTTGTACACCATGCCCATTCCGTAGCATTGCCTAAGGGAGGTTCCCCAGTTTCGGTAGGCAGATACTTCTCTACCTCTGGCAAGGTAAGAGGGAGTCGGGACTCAGGGATCATGTTGGGAATTCCATTGACATAATACACGGGAAAAGGTTCGCCCCAGTATCGCTGTCTGCTGAATACAGCATCCCGTAATCGAAAGTTTACCTTCCCTTTTCCTATCCCCTTTTCCTCCATGGCCTTTATGATCCTGTCAGAGGCTTTTTTATATGACAAACCATTCAGAAAGTCAGAATTACCAATAATGGTATTGTCCTTATCAGCAAAAGCTTCTTCAGAAATATCAACGCCTTCAAAAATATTGGGGATGGGAATATTGAAATGTTTGGCAAAATCGTAATCCCGCTGATCTCCACAAGGGACTGACATCACCGCTCCGGTACCATAACCTGCCAAGACGTAATCTCCAATCCATATGGGAATGCTTTCGCCGGTAAACGGATGAATCGCGTAAGAACCGGTAAAAGCACCGCTTATAGTCTTTACATCAGCCATTCGATCCCTTTCAGATCGTTTAGCTGATTTTTCAACATATTCTTCAATTTCTTCCCTTTGTTCTTCGGTTGTTATTTTTTCTACCAATTCGTGCTCCGGTGCAAGAGTCATAAAGCTTACTCCAAAAATTGTATCGGGTCGGGTAGTAAAAACCTCTATCGGATACGAGGAAGTGATCTCTTTATTCTTTGCTGTGTAAAAAGTGAGGGATGCTCCCACTGAACGTCCTATCCAGTTGGTTTGCGCATCCTTGAGTGGCTGAGGCCAGTCTATGGTGCTCAATCCGTCGAGCAACCTTTGCGCGTATGCCGTAATCCTCATACTCCACTGGGTCATTTTCTTTCGCATAACGGCATGCCCGCCCCGTTCTGAAACACCATTGACGATCTCGTCATTGGCAAGGACAGTTCCCAAAGCCGGACACCAGTTCACTTCGGTGTCAGCAAGGTAAGTAAGGCGATACTTCAATAGAAACTTTTGTTGCCCGTCCTTGTCCATCTTATTCCATTGGGCTGCATCTATGATTGGCGTATCGTCGTCGCATACGGCATTGATATTCTCATTCCCTTCCTTGCTCAATCGCTGTTCCAGAAGGCTTATATTTTCGGCTTTGTCTGAATCCCGGTCGTACCACGAATTAAACAATTGGATAAAGACCCATTGTGTCCATTTATAGTATGAAGGATCTGATGTTCGAACTTCCCTGCTCCAGTCAAATGAAAAACCTAGCTGATCTAATTGTTCCCTGTATCTCTTGATATTGGCTGCTGTGGTAATTGCGGGATGTTGTCCTGTTTGAATGGCATATTGCTCTGCAGGCAAGCCAAACGAATCATATCCCATGGGATGCAACACATTGTAGCCCTGATGCCTTTTATAACGCGCGTATATATCACTGGCAATATAACCGAGAGGATGTCCAACATGTAACCCTGCTCCCGACGGATAGGGAAACATATCAAGGACATAGAATTTCTTCTTGTCCGATTTGTTCTCCGCCCTGAATGTTTGATTTTTGGCCCAGTATTCCTGCCATTTGTCTTCAATCCTTCGGAAATCGTAGCTCATCCTTTGTTCATTCATTTTGTAATGCGGCAAAAATAGGGGTATTCCACGAAAGGTAAAAGCTTATCCCTACAACAATAATGTGATTCGGAAAGACGTTCGGTTTCTGTAAACCGAAGTGAAGCCCAAATAGTATATATTTAAATCAGTAAATGAAAAGATTATCCCTGGTCCTTTTTATTGCCTTTTGCAGTGTTTCCATAAGTGGAACCGCCCAACTCGGGTTTTGCCAGGGAAATTCGGGCAGCCCGATATTCACAGAGGACTTTGGAACCGGCCTTACCAATGGGCCAGCCCTGCCGGCAGGCACCACAACATACACTTACGTCAATGGCCCACCGGATGACGGCAGCTATACTATTGCAAGTAATACTGCAGGGTACTTTGATTGGTTTAATATACAGGATCATACGCCCGACGATACCAATGGCAAGGCCTTTATTGTTAATGCCAGTTTTACCGCCGGGGAATTTTACCGCAGATCCATAAACGGACTTTGTGAGAATACGTCCTATGAGTTTTCTTCCTGGCTCCTCAATTTACATCCGAGAAACGGGGTGGGTTGCCCGAACAATGGTATTCCTATCAACGTTAAATTTCAAATTTGGGACAGTACCGATACTAATTTACTGGCCACCGGAGACACAGGCGATATTGAAGACAAAACAACGGCCGAATGGGAACAATACGCATTGTTATTTACCACACTGCCCGGGCAGTCTTCCGTCATTCTTAAAATGATCAATAATGGCAGCGGTGGTTGCGGGAATGATCTGGCCATAGACGATATTGCCTTCAGATCTTGTGGAGACCTGGTTACCATCAGCGATACTCAAAATAGAAATTCGATTTACCAATGCGATGTGGATGGCCCGTTGATGGGTTTAACTCTTAGTGCCACGCCCGACTTTAGTATTTTCAACAATCATTTTTACCAATGGCAGGAAAGTTCAGATAATTCGACATGGACAGATATACCGGGTGAAACCACAGATTCTTATACTACTCCGGTTCTAACAGCCAGCAGATACTACCGGGTGGTGGTTTCTGAGGATCTCATTAATATCAACAACAACCTCTGTAATGTTATTTCACAATCTTTTGACATTGTTTTTGTTCCCACCCCCTTGCCGCCGTCCAGTATCGGCGATATCAGGATCTGTGCAAATATTGAGAATGGACTGCTCACGGTAAGGGTCCCCCCGGGGTGGATGTGAATTGGTATGATGCTCCAAGCGGTGGTACTTTACTGGATGCGGATACAATTACCTACAGCACCGATGTTGCAGGAACCTATTACGCAGAGGCTGTTTCCACACAGGCCTTTTGTCCCTCAACGAGCAGAACTCCGGTAACACTTCAAATTGATCCCCTCCCGAATGTAAATGATGAAATGATCTCCTTCTGTGAAAATGAAGATGTCCTTTTACAGGCGGGGGTGACCGGGGTTAGTTACCAGTGGAGTACAGGTGAGACCACTCCTGAAATTACAGTCTCCCAAGCAGGTGTTTATACTGTAGAGGTCACCGATCCAAGAGGTTGTTCTAATGTAAAAACCGTTGAAGTAACCCAAGTAGATTTACCGGTTATTGAAAACATTCGCACTGAAAACGGCAATATCGTAGTACTGACTTCAGCTGCCGATGATGTAGAATACTCCCTCGATGGAGTAAACTTTCAAAATCAGTCTATTTTTGAAAACGTACCCGGAGGTTTATATGCAATATCCGTAAGAGGCGAAACGAGCTGCAGCAATGTCACACAAGATTTTTTCCACCTGGTGGTGCCCAAATTCTTTACCCCTAATGGAGACGGCATCAATGACATTTTTGAAGTACAAGGAATAAGTTCCCTGTCAAATTATGAGATCAACCTGTTTGATCGCTATGGTAAATTGATTAAAAATTCTTCTGGAGAACCCCTGATATGGGATGGAAGTTACAATGCCCAATTATTGCCCTCCGGAGACTACTGGTATACTGTTCGTATTGAAAATCAGATATACCAGGGTCATGTTGCTCTGGTGAGGTGATGGGCAAGGCAGGATGATAATATTCTCCTAAGGTCGGCTTGAGGTTTTCCATACTTTAGTATTTTTACGCCATTATTGTGATCTATGAGTACATCGTTTGAACGATATCAAAAGAGAAAATTGATTTCCTCTTACTTTTCTGTTGTCCTGAGTATAAGCCTGGTCTTATTTCTCCTGGGGGTTTTGGGACTTCTGGTGCTCAACACAAAAAAATTGGCAGATCATTTTAAGGAGCAAATTACCTTATCTGTATTTCTAAAGGATAATGCCAAACAGGTCGAAATTGATCAGCTACAAAAGAGTCTGGCCCTTGCCCCATATACTAAAAATGCCACATATGTATCAAAGGAAGAGGCGGCAGAGCAGCACAGTGAGGAAATAGGTGAGAATTTTATCGATTTTCTAGGCTACAATCCCCTGAAAAATTCCATTGATGTTCAGCTAAATGCAGAATTCGTTACAACCGAGCAGATTGCACAAATTGCTGAGGAGATTTCAAGCAAGGGCTATGTGGAAGAAGTGAATTATGACAAGCCACTCATTGCTTTACTGACCGATAACGTAAAAAAGATCTCCTTCTGGATTCTAATCGTTTGTGGGGTTTTTACCTTTATTGCCGTTTTGCTGATCAATAGTTCCATCAGACTATCGATCTACTCGAAACGGTTTATCATAAAGACCATGCAGATGGTAGGGGCAACAAAAACTTTTATCAGAAGACCTTTTATATGGACTAACGTTAAACTGGGAATGCTGGGAGCTGTCCTTGCCCTGCTTTTTCTTGGCGGCCTTCTTTACTACATGGATATGAATTTCCCTGAACTGGAACTGCTCACAGATATCTGGTTTCTGGGTGCTCTTTTCCTGGGCGTATTTGTACTGGGCTTACTCATCTCCTTGCTAAGTACTTTTTTCGCAACACAGCGCTTCCTGAACCTGAGAACAGACGATTTATATTACTAACTTTGCGGTCATGGGTAAAAAACAAAAGAATTCAAAGGACAGACCACGACAGGAATTTATCTTTCAGCGAAAGAACTACCTTTTTATGTTCCTCGGTATTGGTTTTATTGCCTTAGGCTTTATCTTAATGAGCGGAGGCGGCAGTGACGATCCAACAGTATTTAACCCGGACATATACAATTTCAGAAGGATAAAACTCGCTCCCACCCTGGTCCTAATCGGTCTGGGCCTTGAGGTTTACGCCATCCTTTTAAATCCCCATAAGAACAAGTAATTGGATATCATAGACGCCATTATTCTGGGCATCGTACAGGGACTGACAGAGTTTCTGCCGGTTTCATCTAGCGGGCATTTAGAGCTCGGAAAGGCCATTCTTGGAGACGACTCTATCCCACAGGACAGTTTATTGTTTACGGTAGTCCTGCACTTCGCAACTGCTTTAAGCACCTTGGTGGTTTTCAGAGCAGATGTTTGGAATATCCTCAAAGGTCTGTTTCGCTTCAGGTGGAACGAGGAAACAGTATTTTCGATGAAAGTTATCCTTTCAATGCTCCCTGCTGCCCTGATTGGCTTTTTATTTGAGGAGCAACTTGAGCGTCTTTTTGGAGAAAATGTCGTTTTAGTCGGTTTTATGCTGATCGTAACGGCCTTACTTCTCTATCTCGCAGACCGGGCGAAAGAAACTCAAAAACAAGTCAGCTTCCTCAACGCATTCGTGGTGGGCATTTCACAAGCCATCGCAATACTGCCCGGTATTTCCAGAAGTGGAGCAACAATTTCAACTTCAGTTCTTCTGGGAATTGACAAGAACAAGGCTACCCGTTTCTCTTTTTTAATGGTAGTCCCGCTTATTTTTGGAAAGATGGCAAAAGATATCTTTAGCGGGGAGATCGATTTTCATAGTACACAGATGGCATCCCTTACTGCCGGATTTCTCGCCGCCTTTTTCGCGGGTTTGTTGGCCTGCATCTGGATGATCAAATTGGTAAGGCAAAGTAAATTAGAGTATTTTGCTATCTATTGTTTCCTGGTGGGGATTATCGCGATAGTGGTAGGCTATTGGAACTAGGATTCCCAAAACATATTACAAGATGGACTTGAATTCCAAAGAAGAGTTTCTGGATGGGCAAGTACTGCTTATTGATAAGCCCCTTGAATGGAGTTCATTCCAGGCGGTGAGCTCTATCAAATGGACTATCCGGAAAAAATTCAACCTGAAAAAGATAAAAGTCGGACACGCAGGAACACTCGATCCCCTTGCAACCGGCTTGCTTGTGATCTGTACGGGAAGATTCACCAAAAAAATCCCTGAAATTCAGGGACAGACCAAAGAGTATACAGGCACCATTACTTTAGGTGCAACCACTCCTTCCTACGATCTGGAAACGGAAATAGACCAGGAGTACAATACCGGTCATATTTCTGAAGAAAAAATAAGGGAGACGACTTCCCAATTTGTAGGGAAGATTGATCAGAAACCTCCTATTTTCTCAGCCTTAAAAAAAGATGGAAAACGTTTGTACGAGTATGCCAGGGAAGGACAGGAGGTAGTGATTAAGACACGGGAAGTAGAAATAACTACCTTCGAAATCACCTCAATTGAAATGCCGAGGGTACATTTCAGAGTAGTGTGTAGTAAGGGCACCTATATCAGGTCTCTCGCACACGATTTTGGGCAGGCGTTGGGTTCAGGAGGTCATCTTTCTGAACTGAGAAGAACCAAAATAGGCCTGTACAACGTAAATAATGCAGTAACACCCCCCGAATTCAGGGCAATGTACTTGCCGGAATAAGTCCTTCATTTAGTACTTTTAGGGGGGCAGAGCCAAAATTAATGGATAAAATAGCTACATATTTTCAATGGTTATCGAATCTGAATAGAAATCAGCTATCGTTTATCATTACATTTTTATCCCTTTCCATAATGGTGTTACTCCTCTTTAATCTGCACCTTGATGCAGAACAAGAGGATGAATATGTAATCGAAATGAGTCTGGCCGACGAAGATTTGCAGGAAATACTCGAGCAGGAAGAAAAAAGAGCTGAGGAACTGGAAAATGCCAATATATTAAAAAGTAACCAGGCTGTAAATGAAAAGGCCAAGCCGAGTTTTGGAAATCCCGAACCCCTGAAAACTCTTGAAGAGCTGATGGAAGAACATCAGCTGAATTCCGATGAGAACTCTCTTGAAGACTTGCTAAATGAGAATGAAGCCTTTGCTGCTTCCTTAAAAGAAATGGCCAAAATCAGGGAAGAACGCAAACAAGAGTTAGGAGAAAAGGATGCTGAAAAGAAGGAATACACCGATTACATGAAGAATAGGACCACCAGAATTACCTATTCTCTTGTTGACCGGAAACATTACGAACTGCCCCCTCCTATATATACATGCCTGGAGGGCGGAAAAGTAGTCATTAACATTGACGTGGATCGCAACGGATATGTCACGGACGCCTCTTTCAATGCTAAAAGTTCTAATACCTCCAATGGCTGCCTTGTGGAGAACGCAATACAATACGCCTTGAAAGCTCGATTTAACCCGGGGTCTAAGGCATCACAATTGGGAACCATCACCTACTTATTTCAAAGTAAGTAATTGCATGAGGTCTTCAAGGGTATTGCTTCCCTTATCGGCGTTAAACCATTGCTGCAAATCCTCTTTAAAAGCTGCAGTAAGCGATCCGTGTTTCTTTTTGTATTCCCCGGCCATTAAGCTCGCTTGAGATGGTAGTGGGCCCCAGCTGCCCAAGACCTCAAATTCTTCGGTATTGATTACAATTAATTTCGGAATTGATCTTTTACCATCAGTTAAGAAAGCGTCCATTACTTGTGGATACTCGCTTCGCAAAATAATCCTCAATTCAATATTATTATTAATTTGAGCGAACTTATTCATCACAGGCAAACTTGGGGCGGCATCCCCGCACCAACTCTCGGTAATCACCAGCCATACAACCTTACCGTTGTAGTCCTCAATCTTACTTCTGTACGCATCCGAAACCTTAAGCGTCTTGTCCCATCGCTTCATGCGCCTGTGGTTGAGCTCGGTGTAGTTTTTGTAGGCCTCTGATTGCTCTGGCCCGGTAGTTCCGTGCTCCTTCGCTAAATCAGCAACTAGTTCTCGAAATTCATCATACGTCATAGCTTCACGAATAACTTCCTTTAACTCTTTCTGCAAAACATTGACTATTGGTAATTGTTTCATATTGATGATTACGAATGAATTTTTAATAATAAAACTACCCCTGCTTTGTAGTTTTTCTAGGCATTTCCTTACACTCTTTTGTCAAAAGGATTTCTATTAAAGACTTTCCGGGTTGATGGCCAAACTTTGAAATAGTTTGGCTTTCGCCTTAAAGAATTTATTCTGCAGTTCATTTTGTTTGAGTCGTGCATCGATCAGCTTACTCTCCCTGCTATTGATCAGAAAGAGAGAACTTTCACCAAAACTGAATTTGCGTTCTTCTCCCTGCAGAAGGGTTCCATAATTCTGTACAATATCGTAGACCAACCGATTTTGCTCCTCAAAAGAATCCAATTCGTTGTAAATAGCAAGTACTTTGTTCACAATGGCTACCGTTGCATTGGCATATTCAAATTCGGCGTCCCTCAATTTAAATTTTGCCAGTTTCAGTTCCCCTCTTTCTTTTCTCAGGAATAGTGGCAAACTAAAATTCAGCCCTCCTTTATAATTTTCTTCTTGTAAAGAATTGATCAACTCCGGTGTCTCGGTCAAAAAATTGTACTCCAGATCTATCTGAGGTAACAATTGATTGGTCTTTAGCCTTTTATCAATGGTCAACTGATCAATTTTACGTCCGAGTGATATTATCTTAGGATGATTTTCTATGGTAAAGCTATCGAGAGGCAGGCCCATAATTTCCAGAGCAATGTCAATTTCACTTTCAAGGGAGGTATCAGGAATAACCCCTTCCCTTAGTTCTATAGGAACATCACCGCTCATCCATAGGAAATTGGATAATGCCAGGGCTTTATTTCTCAGGCTTACCTCTGCCTGGGTAAGGCCAAGTGCCCGGTTTTGAAAAGCTATTTTTGCTTCTACGGTGTCTATTGAAGCGATATCTCCTGCTTTGGCTCTTTCTTTGATCCCTTCAAAGCGAATCTGTGCGTTTTGGAGGAACTGGCGAAAGATTTCCCTGTCGTTATAGGCTTGTAACCAATCAAAATAGGCAACAGAGGCCTCAAATAGTATGGTGTTGATCAACAGGTCCCTATCTGCCCTGGTTTGTTCCCTGAAAAACTTTGCCTTACGCAATGTAGCCATACGGTCATTGGCGAGAAAACCCCTTCCCAGGGAAAAGGACACCCCCGCACTGTATAAGCCATCATCGGGAAGTGTTTCGTCAGGATTTAAAAAATCTCCCTCCGTCTGCTCAAAATTTCCTTTGAGTTCAATACCATACCAGGTCGGGATCTTAAAAGTGGTATTAAGTCGGTCGTAATATTCTGTGCCTTTAAATTGTTTCCTGTCGTAATCCACCTCTATTTTTGGGTCGAATCCTCCCTTGCCTTCATCAAATTGGCTTCCCCAATAGCAATGACTAGTTCGGCCTGTTTGGCAATAGGATGGTACTTTTTCACGTACCCTAAGTACTCCCTGAAATTTAGGGTAAGAGTATCTGACTCCTGGCCTAAAAGCCCAAAGGAAAATAGTAAACACAGTATCGTCAGAGATATCCTCATTCTTACTTTGTCTTATTTTGGGCCATATTTTCTTCTGGCTGGTAATAGTTTGGAGGGAAGCCATTCAATTGTCTCCATAGCTCGTACCAAATAGCCACATCTTCCAGGAGGGCAAGGGTATTAGCCCCAGATCCCACACGAATGTCCTTCGGCCAGGGCTGATCTTCCGGATCCGGTGCCAAAAGAACGCGGTACTTACCATTACTGCTTATAAAAGTTTCAATTGCCACTACCTTTCCCCCGTAGGTACCATAGGATACATTGGGCCAGCCGCTAAAAATAATAGCAGGCCATCCGTCGAATTGTATCCTTACCTTCTCTCCTATGTGGATAAGGGGAAGGTCGAGAGGTTCTACATAGGTTTCTACAGCCATCGCGTATTCCGAAGGCATGATCCCCACCAGTTTATCACCTTCTTTAAAGGTTTCCCCAATTCCGGCTTGCAGAGCCTTATTGATAAAGCCACTTTGTGGTGCCCTGATGTAATGCATCTGGCTCCGCACCTCGTAATTTGTGTATTCGTTCTCGAGCTTGGTCACCTGTGCTTCGGAGTCGAACTGATTCGACTGTGCCGTAAACATATCACTTTGTGCCTTGGAGATCTTATCTGTATACTCGGCTTGGATTCTGTTGATCTCAACAGAAGCATTAATGATCTCATTCCTGGAAGCCAGTAAAGTATTTTCCTGGGAGATAAGCTTAGCCTGTGTTTCCTGGAGTTTAAGACGTTTTTCTTCCACATCGGTAATCGCCTTAAGTCCCTCATTCTCAAGTTGAACCACACGGTCATACTGTCTCTGTGCTATTGTGATATTTGTTTTTGCAGCTTCCAGATCGATGCTATCGCTCTTTACTTTTAATTTTGCCTGTAACAACTTATTCCTGGCCTGCTCAAGCTTAAGCTGTCGTTCCCTGTTCAAGGCTCCGATCTGAGAATTCAACGCCTTTACTTTTCCCTGATAGGAAGTAACTGCCATGGATTTCGCCCTGATCTGATCTCCGGTTCTGGATATCAGGTTAGGATCGAAATACTCGTTTTTTACCTCAGAGATAAAGAGAATAGTGTCTCCTTTTTTAACGAAATCACCTTCCTGTACATACCACTTTTCAATTCTTCCTGGTATTGGAGATTGAATGGTCTGTGGCCTGTGCTCCGGATTTAATGTCGTAAGGTATCCTGTCCCCGAAATCGTCTGCGTCCAGGGAAGAAAAAGCACGATCAGGCCTATGAAACTAAAGGCCAATAAAAAGCGATTAAAGTGCTTGTAATGCTTAACATGAAACACCTTTTGAGACGATTTGTAAGGCATTAAATCGACTTGCCTATTTAGCCTGTTTGGAGATATATTCAACATAGCCTCTAACTTTCGTTAATTATTTTGCCATTTTTCATGGTGATGATCCTGGTACACTTTTTCATCCATCGGGGATTCTGGCTAACCACTAACAAGGCCCAGGGATTAGACCTGTCTGTGAGAAAATCAATAATCCTGTCTGCCTCGTCCGGGTTAAAGTGGTCTAAAGGATCCTTCAGGATGAGTAATCTGGGTTTACGCACTATACTTCTTGCGAGAACGATCTTCTTTGCAACTACATAGGGAATCTGTTGTCCTTCCGGATATAGCATTGTCTTAAGACCCAAAGGTTGTTCTTTCACAAATTCGGTAAGCCCGGCCTTTTCCAGCGCCCAGTAGACATTTTCTTCCTTTAATGATGTATCACCAAAGGTGATATTTTCGAAAATACTTCCTTCGAATGGACTCTCTTCAGTAAGTGACTGACCTATATGGGAGCGGTAATAGTTCAGAGAGATGGCTTTAAGCGAAACATTATTGACGTAAATCGCACCTGCATCTGGTTCCACAATACCCGCAATCAACCTGAGCAATGTCGATTTGCCAGAACTACTATCTCCTTTTATCAAGATCGTACATCCCGGGGTGATTGTCATGGAAAGATTTTCAATAATGGCTTTGTTGGTCCCCGGGACATTGTATCTGAGATCTTTTAACTCCACGTCAAAAGGATCATTCTCGCCAAAAGGATGTTCTCCATCAATAGGCTCAAGGTCTTTGTCTACCACCTGCCCGAGCTTTTCAAGGGAAGTAAGCAGGTCATAGAATGTTTCCAGACCCAGTATTAGTTTTTCAACGCTATTGATGACCAATAGAATAATAATCTCTGCCGCCACAAATTGTCCTATATTCATCTCCTGGTTCAGTACAAGGATTCCACCAATAAGCAGGAGTCCAACCGTAACCAGTACCTTAAAACCAATCATCTGAATAAACTGGATCACGAGGATGCGGAAATGGCTTTCGCGAGCTTCCAGATATTTCTCCACCAGCATATCGTTTTTCTGCATGGCCAGACTGGTTTTGCCAGAGAGTTTAAAGCTGATGATAGACCGCGCAACTTCCTGTAACCAATGGGCTACCTTGTATTTATTCTCAGATTCTTCAAGACTGGTTTCCAAACCCTTCTGTGCTGTAAATTTGAAAACGAAGTAGATCAACAGCAGTAAAAGAAAGCCGTAGATAATAAAGAACGGATGGTAAAACGAGAGGAGCATCAGCCCAAAAATAATTTGCAGCAATGCAGCGGGAAAATCGACCAGGATTTTAGCCAGACCCTTCTGTACCGTGAGGGTATCAAAGAAACGATTCGCTAGTTCAGGCGGGTATAAATTTCTGAGTTCACTGAGTTTTATCTTGGGAAATCGATAGGCGAACTCAAAAGATGACCTGGTAAAAATCTTCTGCTGAACATTTTCAATGATCCTGATTTGCATCAGCTGCAATATCCCTACAAAAGCAACACCGAGGGTGACCAGAATAACCAGTACAATCCAGGAAGTACTTATTTGGGCGCCCTGGATCAGGTTGATAATTGCCTGGATTCCCAAAGGAAGAGATAAGTTTACCAGCCCTGCAAAAATAGCGTAGTAAAAGATCTGCAAGATGTCTCTTTTATCCATCTTTAAAAGCCCCAGCAATCGCTGCCAGGCCGTGAGTACGGTCTTTGCCATTATTTACTTATTGAGAGAGTTAAAAACCAAATGAGTAAAGTATTCCGTGGGAGTGACCTTTTCATTACAATTGGTCAATGAAGGAAAATGTTGTTTCAGGAAATACTGGTGGAGACAACCCTCTAAAACCGTACTAGCCAGACTGGAAGGATAGGGGTAATCAGGATCAACTCCCTGAATCATATCGCTTATTCTTAAAACCATGCGTTTGTAGATCTCAAAATAGCCTTCTTTATTTTCGGTATCTACCTCCTTGGTTAAGTAAGATTTTGAATATTCATTTATGATGATATCGTTGAGCAATACTTCATTGATATGAGAAAACGAAGCATCGAGAACAACAGGCTTGCTAATAACATTTATCGCTTGTCGTAATTTTTCTGAAGGATCTGATATGCTATTGGTGGCAAAAACAAATTGGTATTCCTGCCAGCCCCAATACCAGGAAGCAAGATACAACAACATCTTGTGCTTATTTTCAAAATATCGATAGATGGAACTCTCATTAGAACCGATCTTGACTCCTAATTTTTTAAAAGTAAAAGAATCGAATCCAATTTCATGGATCATAAGGATACTGTGCTCTACAATCCTTCTGCCCAAATCAGAAGATTCGGGGTCTTTCACATAAGTCTTGTGGTTCACCTCAATCTTGATAGCCTGCATCAAATGTTTCATATCGAATACTTTTGCGGCACAAAAATAATAGTATTGCTATCATATACTAATAGTTTAACTATTTTTTAACAAGAGTAATACTTGATATAAAGGAGGATTTTCAATATTTTTGACTGAACAACAAAACTAATTATTATGAATCGGCTATTGTTAATTGCACTATGTTTCCTTGGCGGGAGTTTAAGCCTCCAGGCACAGCAAACGCAACAGACTTCAATTGAAAAAGGAACGGTTCTCACCATCAATGAACCTGTTTCAGATGAATACCGTTACGTCTTATTTCCCCGTAAGAACTTTATCATCAAAAGAGGGGGAATCGCCAATCTTAAATCTGTTTACGGCAAAAAGGTAGAGGTGGTACATTATTCCTATACAGATAACGGGGACACCCGCGTTACGCTCAGAAGGACGGATGGAAGAAAATTTTTTAGAAACTTCAAAACTGTTGATGCCTACCTCGAAGATGCCTTGACAGCTGGGGAGTTGGTAAAATAAGTGTTTGTTCTCTGTTACCGGCACTGCCTTTACTATATAAAAGTTTAGGGGCAGGCCGGTTTTTTTATGGCCTATTGTAATACCTCAAGTGCCTTACCCTTAATAATCTTCATACCAATTAAACTTTTCCTTGATTATGGTATCTTTTTCCTCCTTTACATAGTCCAAATAAGCATTGGCAATAGGCGAGAATTTTTTAGAACTGAGCCAGATCAGGTTCCATGAAGTACTGATAGGCAATCCCTTAACCGGTAGAATTTGTAAGGAACCATTGTTAAGCTCATTTTTTAGGCCGATGATAGGCATGATAGAATAGCCTAAACCCGCAATAACGGCCTGTTTTAATGCCTCATTTGACGTTAATTGCATCATTTTACCTGTCCTGATCCCGCTAGCCCGGAGGAAATCTACCATAGCCCTTCTGGTTGCTGAACCCTTCTCTCTGAATATAAAAGGCAACTTTTCAAAATCGGATTTACGCACGATATTGCCCTTTTCAACAGGCGACCTGCTCCCCACGAGGTAGAGTTTGTTCTTCATTAATGTTACCTTGTCCACCTCAAATTGCTCCGGAAGAACCGAAACTAAAGCAAAATCGACCGCATTCTCTTCCAAACTTGAAATCACCCCCGCCTTATTGGTCACATCCATCTGTAGATCAACACCTTCATGAGCCCTCATAAAATCTGAAAGGAAGTACGGCATCACATATTTGGCTGTGGAGACAATCGAGATACGCAATGTCCCAACCAAATGTCCTTTATACGCCTTAGACCTGTAGCGAATACCCATAACTTCGTTGAGGATGCGTTCACTTACTTCTGCAATCTCATTCCCAAATTCGGTAATATACAACTGCCTACCAATGACTTCCGTAAGAGGAATATCAAACTGATCCTGAAGTTTTTTTAGTTGAATTGACACCGCCGGCTGGGTGAGGTGCAACACCTCTGAGGCCTTGGTTATACTCTTAGTTTCCGCTACCGTTTTAAAGATCCGTAACTGTTGAAGTGTATAATTCATAACTTTTGTTTATGTATTCTATATTAAATATAAATAATAATAATTCAAATATTCTCTAGACTTTTGTCAAAATTTTAAAAAAACAATCAACATGACTACTATTACGGTTGCTAAAGGAGATGGCATAGGTCCGGAAATAATGGACGCTACACTGAGCATTCTTAAGGCTGCAGGAGCAGAGATCAATTTTGAAGAAATCGAAATCGGAGAAAAAGTATACCTAAAGGGTAATACTTCAGGGATCTCCCCGGAAGCCTGGGATACTATTCGAAGAAACAAAGTCTTTTTAAAAGCCCCTATCACTACTCCACAAGGAGGAGGTTACAAAAGCCTGAATGTGACCACCCGTAAATCGCTGGGACTTTATGCCAACGTTAGACCGTGCAGAAGTCTTTCCCCTTTTATCGCCACAAAGCACCCCGAAATGGACGTGGTGATCATCAGGGAAAATGAAGAGGATCTCTATGCCGGCATTGAACACCAACAAACTGACGAAGTAGTACAATGCCTCAAATTGATTAGTAGACCGGGATGTGAAAAGATTATTCGGTATGCCTTTGAGTTTGCCCGCAAATACAAAAGAAAGAAAGTAACCTGTTTTACCAAGGACAATATCATGAAACAAACCGATGGTTTATTTCACCAGGTATTTACAGAAATCAGCGCCCAATACCCCGACATTGAAAATGAACACTGGATTGTGGATATAGGTGCTGCAAAAATGGCGGACACTCCTGAAGCCTTCGACGTAATAGTAATGCCCAATCTCTACGGAGACATCCTTTCAGACATAGCTGCCCAAATAGCAGGTTCTGTTGGACTTGCTGGTTCTTCTAACATAGGTGAGACCTGTGCCATGTTTGAAGCCATCCATGGATCAGCCCCAAGAAGGGCCGGACAAAACATGGCTAATCCCTCTGGACTTTTACAAGGAGCCATCATGATGCTCAACCATATTGGGCAAGCAGATGTGGCTGAAAAAATACAGAACGCCTGGCTCACCACCATAGAGAAAGGCATCCATACCTATGACATCTACAAAGAAGGCGTAAGTACCCGCAAGGTGGGCACTAAAGAGTTTGCCCAGGCCGTAATTGATCACCTGGAATCAACACCGGAAGTTTTGGATAAAGTAGTTTACGATAAGGGCACGCCCCTTAAACTTCCAACTTATCAGAGAAAACAAGCCGTGAAAAAGGACCTCCTTGGCGTAGATCTCTTTGTGCACTGGGAAGGATGGAAGGCCGGTGAGCTAGCTAAAAGACTGCAGCTTATGGACAGCACGGATATTAAGCTGACCATGATCACAAATCGAGGGATAATGGTTTGGCCCAAAGGGTTCGACGAAACCTTCTGTACGGACCACTGGCGATGCCGTTTCAGCAATCCATCCGGAACAAGGGTTGACAAAAAAGATATTGTCAATCTACTTCAAAAAGCCCTGGATCATGGAATTGACGTAATCAAAACTGAAAATCTATACGCCTTCGAAGGAAAGCCAGCATTCTCTCTTGGACAAGGACAATAATGTACAAACCAATAAAGCAATAAAACATGCAATCTTCTAAATTACTCTTATTAGTTCTCTTAAGCATCACATTCTTTCTGGGTTATATGGCCCTTTCGGATGAATTCACCATGCTCTATTCTGATACTCTGATCTCGGTAGGATTCATCCTGCTGTGTATTACATTTTTACGCCTTGGAACCATTAGAAAATAAAAATTTAATCTCTAAAATTTAATTGATATGAAAGTTCAAACTACAGTAACAAAAAAAGAACAAGCTACCCTTAAATTGGTAGAAGGAACCTATACTCCGTCTGAAGCGGCTGACATCCTTTTTTCCCTGATTGGAGACAAAATCAAATTCCACAATCTTCAGATGTTGAGTCTGCAGGAACGCTTTGGGATAGAATCGGTTCACTCCGAGCAAAGGATTAAGGAATTAAAGGCTGCCAAAATGGAAGCAAAAGACCTCATCTTACAAGCACGGGATGCGGGGTACACTTTGCAAATTGAAGGGGACATCAAAATAAGTTTCCTCTCCGAAGATCAGTAAAAGTCATTGTGATTGTCTTCATTTCTCACTTAAAGCCTGTTTATGGATTTACACTTATTGGTTGATAATTTAACCAACCCGGCTCTGCTATTTTTCTTTTTTGGAATTCTTGCAGTTCAACTTAAGAGCGACCTGGAGATCCCGCCGAGTTCTTCCAAATTTATTTCTCTTTATCTCTTATTTTCCATTGGCTTTAAAGGAGGACTGGAACTCTCCCATAGTGACCTGGATTTGGAGATCCTCTGGTCTTTGCTCTTCGGCTTACTACTGGCTATTGTAGTTCCGATTTACTCCTTTATTTTCCTGAGAAGAAAATTTGGAGTAGAGAATGCCGGAGCCATAGCTGCTGCTTATGGTTCTGTAAGTGCGGTGACCTTTGTTACAGCGGTTTCCTTTCTGGAAATGGAACAGATTCCTTTTGGAGGCCATATGGTAGCGGTAATGGCATTAATGGAAGCCCCTTCCATTATCGTGGGGGTCTTGCTGATGTCACTTTGCAAAAATGGCCGGGATAAAGACGTAAGCCTCAAAAGTGTTTTACATCATTCCCTCACCAATGGCAGTGTCCTCCTGATCCTGGGAAGTCTGTTAATCGGGTTTTTAGCGAATGATCAGCAGGCCGAAGGAATAACACCATTTACCACTGACATCTTCAAAGGATTTTTGGCAGTATTCTTACTCGATATGGGAATAACGAGTGGAAGGAAACTCTCTTCCTTTCTCGATAATGGCTGGACAGCACTGATTTTTGCCCTGGTCGTTCCCCTGATTAACGGATGTTCTGTGGCCTACTTAAGCAGCTTTATCACGGATAGTACAGGCAACCAATTCCTCTTTGCCATTTTAGCAGCCAGCGCATCTTATATTGCCGTGCCGGCTGCGATGAGACTCGCTGCGCCTAAAGCCAATCCAAGTCTCTACGTTCCCATGGCCCTGGCTATAACCTTCCCTTTTAATATTACTATAGGAATGCCAGTTTATCTTTTTATCATCCAAAACATTTAATAACTTCACCTAACCGATAAGGAAAGGGGTTGTTAGTATGGAGAAAACGAGGTGTGGATGGTGCCAGGGCAGTGAACGTTACCGCACATACCACGATGAGGAGTGGGGTGTGCCAGTAAAAGAGGACGATAAACTATTTGAATTTCTAATCCTTGAAACTTTTCAGGCAGGACTTAGCTGGATTACCGTATTAAATAAGAGAGAAAATTTTCGAAAAGCCTTTGATAATTTTGATTACAGAAAGATCGCTGCATACGATCAGAATAAAATAGACAGCCTTCTTCTCGATACCGGGATCATCAGAAACAAGTTAAAAATCAATGCTACTGTTAGCAACGCTTCAGCATTTATGCAAGTGCAAAAAGAGTTTGGCTCCTTTAGTTACTACATCTGGGAATTCGTCAATCATAAACCGATAAGAAATAGCTTTGAAAATGAATCGGAGATTCCCGGTAAAACTCCACTTTCCGACCAGATCAGCAAAGACCTGAAATCCCGAGGTTTTAAATTTGTCGGTAGTACCGTCATTTATGCCCATATGCAGGCTACAGGAATGGTAAATGATCATATAATCTCTTGTTTTCGTTATCATGAGATATAAATTACTCTTTTTATCTTCTTTTTGTTCTGGGGTTTTACCACTCAAGCACAGGCCAAATACGAGAGGGAATTTCGTATTAAAAAATCTGAATTTCCACAGAAGGCTTTAGAATTGGTAAACCAAAGAATTAAGGATGCGCGGAAGATTCGCTATTACAAAGAAATAGACAGTGTCACCATCACCTTCGAATCCAAATTTAAAAAGGATAAACTGCATTACAGCGTTAATTTTAATTCAAAGGGTGAATTGGAAGACATTGAAATTCAAATTAGTAAAGTTGATATCCCCAGTGATGTTTGGTCTTCAATCGCCGAACACCTTAATGGGGACTGTAAAAAATTTAAGATCAGAAGGTTACAACAGCAATATCCCTTAAAGAATGGTTTGTCTGCTGAGAAGATTATCAACGACGCCTTCCAAAACCTCATACTGCCATATATAAATTACGAACTGATCGTTGTCTGCAAGCGTGATTCTGGCAGGGAGGAATTTGAATATCTTTTCAACGCTCAAGGAGATTTCGTTTCAAAGCGAAAGTCATTACCGGCGAATTATGACCATATCCTGTATTAGAGCTGGTTATTATACTCTTCCCTTATCCTTTCTCTTTAGTATGTCGAGATATTCCTGTCTGGGTATCAGCTCTGCACCCAGACTTTCAAGATGGGGGGTGTGCAACTGGCAATCGATTAGTCTGTAATTCTTCTCTTCCAATTCCTTACACATATGGATAAGGGCGTATTTTGAAGCGTTGTCAACCTTGCTGAACATACTTTCACCGCAGAAAACATGACCAAAATCAAGGCCGTATAATCCGCCTACCAATTCATCTTCCTGCCATACTTCATAAGAATGAGCTATGCCTTTCTCGAACAAATTGGTATATGCTTCTATCATTTTATGCGTGATCCATGTGCCTCGTTGTCCTTGCCTTGGGGCATCGGCACATGCCTGCATCACCCTTTCAAAGGCCTGATCCCGGCTGATTCTGAATTGGCCCCTGTTGAGGTAATTTCGCATGCTTTTAGAAATCCTGACCTTAGAGGGAAATAAGACCATCCTCGGATCGGGACACCACCAAAGGATAAGGGAATCCTCATTAAACCAGGGAAATATCCCGTTACGGTACGCAAGGATCAATCTTTCGGGGGTAAGGTCTCCACCTGCAGCAAGCAACCCTTCAGGATTTGCCATTTCCACAGGTGGAAAAATCAACCTGTCATCCAGAAATGTTATGGGTCGGTTTTTATTCTTCAATGATAATCAGCTTTTGTCCTCAATGGAGGATCTGATTACTTTTTAAAATGGGAGATCATCGTGGTCTTCCTCGTTCAGCTCATTAGCCGGCTCAAAGGCATCCATCGGTGGCACAGGAGGAATTTCCTGAGAATTGGATTCCGCACTAATTTTTTCTATTCTCCAACCCTGAATTGAGTTAAAGTACTTGGTTTCACCCTGAGGATTTACCCATTCTCTGCCTCTGAGGTTGATACTCACTTTCACCTGATCTCCCTCTTTATAGGAGTTTAATAAATCGGTCTTATCCTGAACAAACTCTATCATAAGATGTTGAGGGTATTGTTCTTCAGTGGTCACTACCAGTTCCCTTTTCCTGAAACCATTAGACCCGTAGGTTTTGGTTTCGTCAATCATTTTAATCTTTCCTTGTATTTCCATAACTATTGTATTAACATGAGCACCTTCCATGCTGAAGACACCTCATTCTTCATTAAATATTCCTTTGCTTTCTTATGAATTAATTCCCGGTTGTTATTCTCTTTTAAACTCCTGATCTCAGGGTTCTCATTGACAAATTCATCGATCTCTTCTACTATTGGCAAGGCCTCTACGTTGCCGAGCATCCCCAGGTCATTTCCACTTAATATCTCACTGTTTCTTATATGTGAAGGGAGCTTGTCTACCCCCATCCCTTTGGAGCGTATCGGTTTTGGTACTTCAAACATACCCATATTTGCCCTTGTATACCAATTTCCTCCCATTCGGGCTACCTGATCGATCTTGTGCTGGTCAATGCCGCCATCTGGATTGAGAATTCTTTTGGCCAGGTGAATTTTTACGACTTCTGCAAAAACGAGATTCCCCGCACCGCCTTCCTGCCCCATTGGCTCCACCTTCATTACGCGGCATTCAAACTGAACAGGCGACTCGCCAACTCTAAACGGCCTCACTTCTTCAGAGGCAATCATGGTGAGTCCGGCTTTTACAAATTCATTCTCCCCTTCCTCATATTCTGTGCTGGCCAGGGACATTTGTTGTACCATATCAAAATCGACAACATTGATGACCACTTCCCTGATTTTCATCACATTTTCAAGTGTGTGTTTCGTAGTATTATCGCGAACCCTTCGAGCCGGTGAAAATATCATCACAGGCGGATTTGCACTAAAAACATTAAAAAAACTAAAGGGTGATAAATTTGGTCTGCCTTCCTCGTCAATTGTACTGGCGAAGGCAATAGGCCTGGGACCTACAGCGCCTAATAAATAGGCATGTAATTCAGACACAGGGAGTTCTGATGGGCTAACGCTTAGCATTTTAGACATAGATGGCAAAGGTACATAAATTACAGTCAATTTTTAAGGGAGACGGAGCTGTGAGATACAACAATTACCAGCAAATTAAGTTATCTTTAAATCACGTTTATAAAGGATGGCATTTAATCCAAAAAACAAATTCTCCAATATATTCCTACTGATAGCATCATTTGTTATCGTGAGCCTTATCCTGTGGAATACCAATAGTTTTTTTAAGAAATTTAAGGAAGAAGAGCGCTATAAAATGGAGATTTGGGCAACAGCACAGTCCGAATTACTTCAATCCTCCGAAGATCGCGATCTGGGCAACCTGCACGTAAAAATTTTTCAGAATAACACCTCTACCCCCATGATCCTTGTAAATAAGGATGGATCAATCAAGACCAACAACATGCCCCCGGAGATAGAATCAGATTCGCTGGAGATTCAACGCAAGATCCGGAAATTTGGCAGTGAAAACAGACCCATTTCGATCACTTACGACAGCGAAACCCTGGCTACACTGTATTACGGTAATTCAGAGGTGTTAAATAAACTAAAATACTATCCGATTGCCCTACTATTGATCATCCTGCTCTTTGGTGCGGTGATTTTCTTTTTCTTTAAAACCACTAAAGCATCTGAACAAAACAAGTTATGGGCCGGGATGGCAAAAGAAACAGCACATCAGATCAGTACCCCCTGACGTCCCTGCTCGGCTGGAACGAGCTATTAAAAAATGAGAATCTCAACAACGAAATAACATTAGAAATTGAGAAGGATATAGACCGTCTCCAGACTATTACAGAGCGATTCTCAAATATTGGCTCACTCCCTAAGTTAGAGCGACTAGATATTGTTGAGGAAACCAAAAAGGCCTTTGAATACCTGCAATTGAGAAGTTCACGCCTGATTCAATACTCCTTTAATTCGAAAGTAGATTCCTTACCAATCATGCTCAACAGTGCACTTTACAACTGGACAATAGAAAATCTTGTAAAAAACGGAATTGATGCCATGAAAGGGAAAGGATCTATTTCACTGGAGATCATCCCGGATGGCAAATACGTGAACATCCTGATCTCTGACACCGGGCAGGGTATCCCGAAAAGCAATTTTCAAACCATTTTTGAACCCGGAGTAACCTCTAAGAAAAGGGGATGGGGACTTGGTTTGTCTCTGGTAAAACGCATCGTAGAAGAATACCACCAGGGAAAAATAAAAGTTTTAACCTCTAGCAAGCAGGGAACTGTTATGCAAATTTCATTACTGATAAATCCTTAGTTATGGCTAAAGAACAACTTGATATTATCAAAGAAGCCGATCTTACAAACAATTGCCCTGAATGTTTTAACCAGGAACTAAAGTTAACCTTCTATCAGAAGCATGTCATTAGCAAATTTTACAATAAGACCACAGGAGAGGTGAGTCAGGACATACGTTGTGTTACCTGTGGCTCGGTGATCTATCCGGTTTCATGGACAGAGGATATTGAACGTAGTTTTGAATACTTTCAGAAAATGGTAGTTCCTCAACCGAAACGTATTAAGCTTACCCAATTGAGTTTTGTGCTTATTTTTCTTTTTCTCACAATATCGGCAGCTCTATTTTACCTCTATTTTACGGGTGTATTCAAAGATGTGATTTGATCCTGGCTGCCACTTCCTCAAATTCATCTTTGCTAAGAGAAACCTTTTCCTGAAAAGTAGCATTGGCCATCTTCTGCAAAGGGATTAGATGTACGTGAACGTGCGGTACTTCCAGACCAATAACGGTCATCCCAACACGCTTACACGGAATGGCAGCTTCCAGCGCTATACCCACTTTTCTCGCAAAATTCATCAGTCCTGAATAGGTCTCTTCATCCAGGTCGAGTAGTTTATCCACTTCTTTTTTGGGAACACAGAGGGTATGTCCAACTGCATTGGGATTGATGTCCAGGAAAGCAAAAAAATCCTCGTCCTCTGCGATCTTGTAACAGGGAATTTCTCCCTCGATGATCTTGGTGAATATGCTCGACATAATTTGAGTATTGATGAAAAAAATCCTGCTGTTAAAAGCAGGATTAAAGATAGAAATATTTTGATCTCAGTTCCTTGTGATTTCTAAAATTTCGAATTTCAAGGTCCCATTGGGTACACTGATCGATGCCGTATCCCCTACTTTTTTTCCAAGTAATCCCTTTCCTATTGGCGAAGTAACGGAGATTTTACCTGATTTAAGGTCCGCCTCACTCTCGGCAACCAAGGTATACTTCATCTCCATACCATTCTGTTTATTTCGCAGTTTTACGGTGGATAAGACCAAGACCTTGGAGGTATCTAATTGTGATTCGTCTATAAGTCGGGCATTAGCGAGTGTCTCTTCTAATTTGGCGATCTTTAATTCGAGAAGGCCCTGTGCCTCCTTTGCCGCATCGTATTCAGCATTCTCAGACAAATCGCCTTTATCCCTTGCTTCAGCGATAGCCTGTGAGGCTAACGGACGTTCAACATCCCTCAGTTGATTGAGTTCTTCCTTTAATTTCTTTAGTCCTTCTGCGGTGTAATAGGATACATTGCTCATATCGTCCTCTTTTTAGAAATAGAAAATCCCCTGCATCTTCCACCCGGATTACAGGTGTATTTTAGAGAGGATTATGGTCAAAGATACAGATTTTTTGATGAATTTTGCAGTACCATACATTTAGCGGAAGACTGATGAGATCAATTCAAATACTGTTTTTATTCTTTTTGCTGCTCGCCTGCAGCAATGACCAGGGTCAGAGAAATCCTTATTTACAGGAAATAGGTTTCCGATTTGAGATCAATCTCAACCTCCCCCTTTACAGTCCGCTTACCAATCCGGGCAATACGGTTTATATTGGCGGACAAGGTGTTGGGATCCGCGGAGTGTTTGTCACGAATACCGGCTTTGCTTATCGCGTTTTTGAAGCCAGTTGCCCGAATCATTCGCCCAGCTCCTGTTCCACTACGGAACTCAGTGGTCAGACTGCCGTCTGCGATTGTGAAGGGTTTGAATACAGCCTTTTTACTGGACAGCAATTCTCTGTGCCCGACGACGGCATGCGATACTACAATATGTTGGAATACCGGGCCTCACAAAACGGAAACATAGTTATTATCAGCAATTGACATCTAACCGGCGAGTCCTGACCAATTCATTCATCTTAAAACTGTAATTGTACCCCCAACAGCGCATTGATCCCTGCTTGTGGATAAAATCCTGCCCCTTCAATGGTTGTGGTTGTTCCAGGATTAGAAAAATCATCATCAAAGGTGAAAAAATATCCATTTGACACGTATTTCGCATCGAAGATGTTGTTCACCAGGGCAGATAATACTATCCTTTTTACCAGGTGCCGCGGCTGAATTTCATAGGAGATATTAAAATCTGTTTGGGAATAGGCATCCAGAACCGAAACTTCGGCATCGATGTTTCCCATATACTGTTTCCCTACGTATTTGGTAAGCAAGGCGAGCGTAAATTCCGGACTTGGTTCATATGCGATCCTGTTTCCGATAATCAATCCGGGAGAATACGCAATATTAGTATTACCCAATTCTTCCAGGATCCCGTCTCTCTGAAAAACAAAATCGATATTCTTGTTGGTGCTTACGGCCAGATTGGGTTGCCATTTAAATCTCTTTCCGAGTTTCAGCGCAGCGTCTATTTCAAGTCCGAGGCGGTAACTATCCCCTACATTTGCCCTTAATGGCGCACCAACATCATTTAATTCCCCGGTTAGCACCAACTGATCCTTATACCGCATATAAAACAAATTGGTGTTGATCTGTACATCCGGTGTGATTAACCTCCATCCCAATTCCAGGTCGTTCAGGCGTTCGGGTCTGGGGTTGCCGTTTTCATAGTCATTTCTGTTGGGTTCCCTGTTGGCGACAGCCCAGGAAAAATAAAAGTTATTGTTCACGTCCAAATCATACACTATTCCCGCCTTTGGATTAAAGAAATTAAAAGTGTCATCTACAAGTCCGGTTTCGTTTCCATTGGCTTCATAACGTACAGATCGCAACTGCAAATCTCCGTAAAGGCTCCACTTCTCATTCCATTTATAATTCAATTTCGCGAAGATGTTAAAATCTGTTTTTCTGGAATTATCATCGTAGTACCGGTCCCTGATATCAGCTTCGGGGGCAAATCGCGCCCATATCACCTCCCCGAAATGGTCGCCTTCGTATAAATTGTATCCTCCTCCCAGGATCAACTTGGCCCTATCAAAATCCTTATTGATCGAAAATACGGTGCCGTAGAAATCATTATCAAGCCATCTTCTCCTTACCAAATCAGTTTCCGTAATCAATTCGCCATTAACCGTAATAGGATCGTATCCGTAGGTATCAAAGTCGTCGTCTTCCCTGTATTGCTCAAAATACCCTCTGCCTCTGGTGTAATGAAAAGCAATACTGGAATTCCAGCCCTGCCCCAGATTTTGATTCCAGTGGAGTTGGGCGTGGTCTTGTTTGTAATTATCCACCTCGTTCTCGTAGAATCTGGTCTCTCCATTTTCATCTGTAAACTGTCCTGCCGGGTTGAACCTACGATTGGTAACCAGGGTTTCTGCATCAATACCAAAGTACGCCTGATATGTGATTTCATGGCCCCCAAACAGCAAGGCTTTAACCAGGGTGTTCTCATCCCTGAAGGCGCCCTGCAGGAAATAGGAATCAAGGGCAGAGGAGGCCCTGTCTATATACCCGTCTGAAATAATCCTCGAAAGCCTGCCAGAAAATTCAAAGGCATCATTGAGCAAGCCGGTTGAGAATTTTACGTTGTTTCTCATCGTGTTGAAACTCCCATAGGAAGTGGCAAGTTGTGCATATCCTTCTTCAGAGACGGCATCGGTCAACAAATTAAGACTCGCTCCAAATGCCCCGGCCCCATTCGTGGAAGTTCCAACCCCCCGCTGTAATTGAAGGTCCTCGGTGGAAGAAGCAAAATCGGGCAAATTAACCCAAAAAGTGCCATGAGACTCAGAATCATTGTATGGAATACCGTTTATGGTTACATTAACCCTTGTAGCATCACTTCCCCTAACCCTGATTCCGGTATAACCTACTCCCGCTCCGGCATCTGAAGTAGTAACCACGGAGGGAAGAAAGTTCAGCAAAATAGGGATGTCCTGTCCGAGATTCCTCGGAGCTAATTCTGCCTTGGTAATGTTGGAAAAAGTGACGGGCGACTCCTTAGTAACCCTTACCGATGACACCAATACCTCATCCAGAACAATCTCTTTTGCTGTGGTGGTGTCTTTTTCCTGCTGCTGTCCAAATGTTATTCCCAAACTACCTATGAGAACCGAAAATAAAATTCCTCTTTTCATTCAATTTGATTTTTGAATAAAAGGGGTAATTATTCAATGAAAACTAACTTTATGTAATTGGATACCCATTTGGAAAGAGTCGAACATGGGTCGGATTCTTTCTCAATTTCGTACAACTTAAGGTATTCCCGGAAGCACGATCCCTTGGCGGCATTACCCGCCCAGGTTCATTGGGTATACTCTCAGCCAGTTTTGCTCAACTCAGAAGTAAAGTCAATACCGGCACCCCTTTGAGATAGATCAAAGATAAGTACTTGTTTCGTAATATTTAATAAAATTACCGAAGGATACTGATTAAGTTAGCTGATGAGCCGACTTTAATAAATCGTTTACTGTCTTTACAGGATTAAAGGTGGCTGAAGGCACTTCAACAAAAATTGTGTTCCAATAGGCCATGGCACCATTCCACAGTCCGGGGAGTTCCAGGGCCTTTAAGGTCTTGCCGGCCTTTGTTTTTTCGGTGATAAATCCTTGCTTTTCGTCTACGAAATTCAGCAAATCGTATTTATCTCCTTTAAAGTCTTTTACACCACATACAAGGTCTACCGGATTGAAATGTGTGGCTTTTTTAAAGATTTCCGATTGATGTTCATGCTCGAGATCTACCTGGGCTGATTCCACAATCTGCAGGCTGATATTTCCATTTCTGTCCCTTACCCAATACGGCCCGCCTCCTGGCTCGCCTTCATTTTTTACCATCCCACAAACCCGTATGGGCCTGTGGAGTTTATCTTTTAAGATCTCTATCTGCTGCCCCAGGGTAAATCCACCGTAGTTGTCAGAAAATCGAACGTTAAGGTCGTTTTCGAGGAACGACTTTATGCGGTCTAATTCTTCGCCGTCCATACTGTGATCCTCGAGAACCTTAGAATATCGGAAGACTTTTTCCTGTAGTTCAATAAGTACGCCGGCCAGCACTTTTTTCGATCTTGCGATCTCGTCACATTGATCCCGGGTCACTACGTTGTCAATATTCTTGATAAAGATAATATCGGCATCATGCCTATTGAGGTTTTGAATCAATGCTCCATGTCCACCAGGCCTGAACAGGACCGAATTATCCTCGTTTCGGAAAGGCTGATTCTCGAGAGTTACAGCGATGGTGTCTGTAGCCTGACTTTGATAAGAATAATCAACTTTAAAACTCGTGCCGGTTCTTTCAGACGCTCTTTTTTTGACTTTCTTTAGCTCCTTATCGAAAAGGGACTGATGTTGTTCCGAAATGGTAAAATGGAGAGCGGCTTTGTCCTTCCCCTTGGCGTAAAAAGCAGCTTCATCCAGGTGTTCTTCAAAGGCAGTAACCATTTGATCGTCGTATTTGTGAAAAGGCAGGAGTCCTTTTGGGTAAAACCCATAATTCAATCCGTCTTCGCTGAGGAGTTCTTTTACAAAATTAAACTTCGCCTTATCTTCGGCTAAGTCCTTAGCTTTTATACGTCCTAATACCATATCGTAAAAAGGCAGGTCTTTGGCACCTTTGAAAAATTGATCCATTTCTCTTTGATCAGTCCTGCTTATATAGGAAGAAAAAGCTTCTTTCCCGGGGTCGTAATTATCCAGAAAACTAAAAAGCGATTTAAACATTCTCGATGCCGCTCCTGATGCAGGAACAAACTTGAGGAGAGAGAGCTTAGTCTGAGAGGCCTCGAATTTCTCCACATATTTTTGCTCATCTGCAGGATCCGTTTTTAATATTCCCTCCCCTACTACTGCCGGGCTGTATAAATTGATAAAAGGAATACCTTCGACAAAGGTTTTGATCTGTCCCTCAACTGTTTTCCTGCTAATTCCTTTTTCTTCTAACTGCTTTACATCGTTTTGAGTAAATTCAATCATGTTCTAGTATTTTGTCAATGTATTTTACGGCCTTGCCGAGCCTCTCTTCGGGGCTCCCTTTTAGAGTAAAAAATGGCCTATTGTATTTTTCGAGGGTATTCTTAAAGTAAGAAAACATCATTTCCCTTTCCTCAGGCTTGTCTCTTAAATCGTCTTTAACCCAGGGAGTGTCAATATAGGTCAGAAGATACAAATCATATTGATTCTGGAGGGCAAATTTTTCCAAAATAGGATCTGTGTATCCAAGGTAGTAGGCCTCAGAATACACCTTAGTTTCCAGCAGATCTGTATCGCAGATCAAGAGCTTCTCCGCTTTTTCCGTATACTCATTTTCAAGCCGCATTTGTCCTTCGGCAATAGGAAGAAGATCGTGAGGTTCGCAAGTTTTTTGTTCCCTGTCCCATTTGTCCTGCAGGTATTCCCTGGCGTATTCGGGTACCCAAAGGGTATTGTAATGAGAGGCTAATTGCTGCGATAGCGTTGTCTTTCCAGTTGATTCCGGGCCAAACAAAACAATCTTTACAATGTCTGATGGGTGCTGTTTAAATCTTTCTTCCATGCGATGTAGCCCTGGACAGCCAGGACGGTAAAGATAAGATATTGAAGGGAAAGCATTCCCCAGCCTCTGTATGCATATAGCGGAACGGTGATAATATCTGCCAGAATCCAAAGGGTCCAGTTCTCGAGTTTTTTATTGGCCATGTACCACATTGCCGTAAAGAAGATCCCTGAAGTAAATATATCGATGTAATTGGCTTCATTTAGAAGGGTCCCAAAACCTTTGTAGACCCCGAAAGTGATTCCCATCGTCATAAGGAACAAAAGAACTCCAATGATTTTTTCACGGGTATTGGTCCTGGTAATTTGTACTACTCTTTCGTCACCTTTTACCCTGGCCCAGTTCCACCAGCCGTATATACTCATAATGGAATAGTAAAAGTTCATCATCATATCACCAAAAAGAGCATCGATGTAAAAAAGGTAAACTGTGATTACAGTCGCTACCAACCCTGTTGGATATACCAGGATATTTTCTTTCTTGGCATAGACAACGCTGGCTATCCCGAAAAAAAATGCGATAGCTTCAAGTACAATGAGGTAAGGTTCCCTTCCTGAATAGGGATCGAGAAAGAAATCAGAAATGGGGTTCATACTCGCTGCGATCCGATTTAACTATTTTGATGTACACCAATCCGTTATCCATAGTCTCAAAAGACGTTTTCAACTGAGACTTAATGAGGTTCATCACCTGGTCATAGGGTCCATAGACCTGTGTGCTCAATGGATTTTCAACGACTTTTAAACCGGATGCCCTAAGGGATTTTATAAAGGATATAATCGGCTCTTCAAATTGATCCTGAAGCGGACTCAACGTAAGTTCTACTGAAATATTCATAGGGCTTCTTTGTTGTTTTGGATTAAGTACTCTTCTGAGTCTCTGGATTTTAATTGTATGGCATATGCACAGGTAAAACCTTCAAATTCATTAAAGTGGATCTCAAAAAAAGAATACTGGCCATTGAGGTGGATCAATCCTTTGGTCTTCCCACTTTCCAGATCAAAGTCTTCTATATCAATATGCTTAAGGAAACTTAGTCCGATAGTAGAATTGATCTTGTATAGCGATTCCTTAGCTCCCCAGACCACTGTAAGCTTCTTCATTAACTGGTATGGCTCAGAAAATGAACCGTATTCTTCAATGGGTGTAAACTTATGTGCAATTTTCAGGATCTTTTCCCGCTGTTTCTCAATGTCAATCCCCACGGGTATATTCTTGCTGACCACTATTGCACTGAATTGATAAGAATGGGTAATGGAAATAAAAGATCCATCCTTTAAATGCGGTTTCCCGAGATCGTCGTAATACAAGTCGTGATCTATATAGCCCTCCTCGGCCATCAAATGACGGATACTGAGAAATCCCCTGCGATGCAGTTCAGATTTCATCCCCTCGTAACGCTCTTGACAATGAGGTGTAAGTTTTATCCCCCGACCCAGGTCTTCCTCCGCTTCTGAAATCTTCCAGATATGTACGCGTATCCCTGGATTTATTGTTATTGTTTTGTAAAGGGGCATGGGAATTTTTAAGTTATCACTATCTTTGAGGTCGAAAAAAAAATTGCGGTTTTCCGCTTGCTAACGAAAGTAAAAATAAAAAAAGAGATGAGCATTAAAACTGTGCCGTATGTGCCCCACAAAGTAAAAGACCTTTCCCTTGCTGCATGGGGGAGAAAGGAAATAGAATTGGCAGAAGCAGAAATGCCCGGACTGATGTCCCTCAGAGAAGAATTTAAAGAAGAACAACCTCTGAAAGGTGCCCGGATTGCCGGCTGTCTTCACATGACTATTCAGACTGCGGTACTCATAGAGACACTCGTTGCCCTTGGAGCAGAAGTGACCTGGAGTTCTTGCAATATCTTTTCAACCCAGGATCAGGCAGCTGCAGCTATAGCCGCTACCGGTATTCCGGTTTACGCCTGGAAAGGGATGAATGAAGAGGAATTTGATTGGTGTATAGAACAAACTCTTTTCTTTGGAGAGGACAGAAAACCCTTAAATATGATTCTCGATGACGGAGGAGATTTAACGAATATGGTTTTGGACAGATATCCGGAATTAGCCTCCGGGATCAAAGGATTATCTGAAGAAACAACTACCGGTGTTCACCGTCTTTACGAAAGGATGAAAAACGGAACACTTCCCATGCCTGCGATCAACGTAAACGATTCGGTGACCAAGTCGAAATTTGACAATAAATACGGTTGTAAAGAGAGTGCCGTTGATGCGGTTAGAAGAGCCACAGATACTATGCTGGCCGGCAAAAAAGTGGTAGTAGCCGGATACGGTGATGTTGGAAAAGGAACCGCCGCTTCTTTCAGAGGCGCCGGATCTATTGTTACAGTGACAGAAATTGATCCAATTTGTGCCTTGCAGGCCTGTATGGATGGTTTTGAGGTAAAAAAATTAGAAACTGTAATTGGAAATGCAGACATTATTGTAACTGCTACCGGAAATAAAGACATCATCCGCGAAGAACATTTTAGAGCCATGAGAGATAAGGCGATTCTTTGTAATATTGGCCATTTCGACAATGAAATTGATATGGCTTGGCTGAATTCTCAATACGGGAAAACAAAAGACGAGATCAAGCCTCAAGTTGATAAGTACACCATAGAAGGGAAGGATGTAATTGTGTTGGCAGAGGGCCGTCTGGTAAACCTGGGTTGCGCAACCGGCCATCCGAGTTTTGTGATGAGCAATTCTTTTACAAATCAGACCCTGGCGCAGATAGAGCTTTGGAAATACAGTGATAAATACGAAAATAAAGTATATATGCTGCCAAAACACCTGGATGAGAAGGTGGCTAAGTTACACCTTTCACGTCTGGGAGCAGAACTCACGGAAATGGACAAAGAGCAGGCTGATTACATCGGAGTACCTCAAAACGGTCCTTTCAAACCAGATTATTATCGATATTAATCTGAAATTGATATCATAAAAAAAGCTCTTGATTTCTCAAGAGCTTTTTTTATTTCTGGAAAACGGGTTTAAGCGTCAAATGGTTCGATGGAAACATAAGATTTTCCTCCGGCCTTTTTCTCAAACTTCACCATCCCGTCTACCATGGCATGCAAAGTGTGATCTTTACCTGCGTATACGTTTTCTCCGGGATTGTGTTTGGTTCCCCTTTGTCTTACAATAATATTTCCGGCAGTAGCAGCCTGGCCGCCAAAGATCTTAACTCCAAGTCGTTTCGACTCCGATTCTCTTCCGTTTTTGGAACTACCTACACCTTTTTTATGTGCCATAATTCTATATGTTTAGCGGAGTGATCTCCTAATTATTTACTTAATGCGGCGATGAGTTCGGCCTTCTTCATAGAAGAATACCCCTCAACACCTCTAGATTTTGCCATTGCTTTCAGCTCAGCAACCGTGTTCTTACTCAGATCAGCTGATGCTTTAGGAGCTGCTTTTTTGGTCTCTTTTGCCTTGGGAGCTTCCTTTTTAGCTTCCGGAGCTGCTTTCTTAGGAGCAGTTTCCTTCTTTGCTTTTGGAGATTCTTTTGCAGGAGCAGCCTCTTTCTTGGCTTCTACCTTTTTAGCTCCTTTGGCAATAATACCTTCAATCTGGATTTCAGTGAGGAACTGACGATGTCCGTTCTTCTTCTGATAACCTTTTCGCCTTTTCTTTTTAAAGACGATTACTTTGTCACCCTTGAGGTGCTTAACGACTTTTGCCTCTACAGCAGCGCCGTCTATAGCCGGGGCGCCAACAGTAACATTCTTACCGTCTTCCAAAAGAAGAACATTATGAAAAGAAACCTTCTTTCCCTCTTCTTCTTTTAAGCGGTGAACGTAAACCTTCTGGTCTTTCGCAACCTTAAATTGCTGCCCTGCTATTTCTACAATTGCATACATAGCGTTGAATTAAATGATTAACCTATTCTGTCCCGCCGTTCAACTTAAACGTCCGAAGGAACTTTTAGGAGGGTGCAAATATACTGCTAAATTGATAAATCGCAAGGGTTTTGATTATAAAAAAGACTGTCCCTTACTTGGTATTATTAGTAGACTTAAACAGTTGCATAAACGATAAGGTAAGGACAATACTGGTGGCAAAACCCATGATCGCTACGGTAAAGAAAACTATAGCCTCAAAACTATCAAATCTGCTAAACCATTGTGAAGAGAGATGTTCAAGAAATTCCGGATCTATTTCGGTAGCGTAGATGGCAAAAAATACAGTAAATATGAGAGTTGCCACAAAACCTGTGACAATTCCTGCTTTAAACCCTGTACCGTAAGTAAATTTGTCTTTTTCCTGGATCTTAAAGTATTTGATCGCTTCGTAAATAGCAAAGCCCGTTATTATTCCGTTGAACAAACTGTAAAATACATTGGTGTGCAGATCAACAAGAGACAGGATCAAGAAATAAGCAATAAGGCTTCCGCTGGCAGCAATTCCAAAGCGAATGGGAAGTGCGATTTTCTTCATAGGATTATTGGTTGTTTTAAGGCTTTCAAAGTATGAAATTATCGTTAATATGGCTGTTAATTCTTGTTAAAGCTATGGGAATTTTTATATTTACGGAACTAAAATTGTAGTATCTTCACAGATTTACCAGATTATTACAAAAATAGATTTACTTCATTTAATTTAATTACCAAACACATGAGAAAAAGAAAATTTTCAGTACCCTTCATGGCCCTGCTCTTCATGGTTCTGACCGCCGGAGCCCAGGAAGTAGTTTATGAGGAGTACGATCTGGATAACGGCTTGCACGTTATCCTGCATCAGGACAACACAGCACCGGTAGTGACTACTTCGGTGATGTACCACGTAGGTGGAAAGGACAGAACCGAAGGGCGAACAGGTTTTGCTCATTTATTTGAACATTTACTCTTCGAAGGAACAAAGAATATAGAAAGAGGGAAATGGTTTGAGATAGTCTCTTCAAATGGAGGCAGAAACAATGCCAATACCTCTCAGGACAGAACCTATTATTACGAAGTTTTTCCAAGCAACAACCTGAAATTAGGGCTCTGGATGGAATCTGAAAGAATGCTGCATCCCATTATAAACCAGGAAGGGATTGATACACAGCAGGAAGTAGTAAAAGAAGAAAAAAGACTTCGATATGACAACTCTCCCTATGGGCAGCTATTGCCGGTACTTGGAGAAAACCTGTTTAAAGTGCATCCTTATAAGGATCCCAATATAGGCTATATGGAAGATCTGGATGCCGCTACGCTTGAAGATGTGATCGCTTACAACAAGAAATACTACGTGCCCAATAATGCGGTACTGGTTGTAGCAGGCGATATTGATGTAGCTGAGACCAAGAAATTGATCTCTGATTATTTCGGGCCTATCCCACGAGGAGCTGATATCCAAAGAAGTTATCCTAAGGAAGAGCCTATCACAGAGGAGATCAAGGCAACGGCCTACGATCCTAACATTCAGATCCCGGCTGTGATGGTGGCTTACCGAACTCCTGGATTTGCAGAACGAGATGCTTACGTACTGGATATGATATCGACTTACCTCAGCGATGGTAAAAGTTCGAAGCTCTACAAGAAGATTGTGGACGACCAGAAACAGGCTTTGCAAGTAGGAGCATTTAACATTGGGCAGGAAGACTATGGCATGTATCTGGTTTTTGCATTGCCTGTAGGTGAAACACCCCTCGAAGTGCTAACTGCGGAAATGGAAGAAGAAGTTGCCCTGGTAAGGACCGAGCTTATTTCAGAAAAGGATTACCAAAAACTTCAAAATAAATTTGAAAACAGATTTGTCAACTCCAATGCCAGTGTTGAAGGAATTGCAGGAACTCTCGCCACTTCGTATATGTTGTACGGTGACACTGACCTGATCAACAAGGAGATTGATATATTCAGATCGATAACCCGCGAAGAAATAAGGGAAGTTGCAGCAAAGTATTTGAAGCCCAACCAGCGTGTAGTGATCGATTATTTACCCAAAGACAAAACAGACAATTAAAAGATGAAAAGAATAATATATACTTTGATAATTGCATTTATAACGGTGTCTGTCACTGCACAGATCGACCGTTCTAAAATGCCTGAACCCGGGCCAGCCCCGGAGATCAATCTGGAAGATCCACAACAGTTTGAACTCGCCAATGGCTTGAAAGTCATGGTGGTGGAAAATCACAAATTGCCAAGAGTCTCTATGCAATTAACCCTTGACAATCCTCCCATTTTGGAAGGAGATAAGGCAGGAGTTTCGAGTTTAACAGGGGCTCTTTTAGGAAACGGATCAACTTCAATCCCAAAGGATGAATTTAATGAGGAAGTTGATTTCCTTGGCGCTAGTATCAGCTTTGGTTCACAAAGTGCATTTGCCAGTTCCCTGTCTAAGTATTTCCCCCGGATTCTTGAATTAATGGCTGATGCGGCCATTAATCCCAACTTTACACAGGAGGAATTTGACAAAGAGAAGGATAAACTTATAACCGGACTTAAAACTCAGGAGAAGGATGTTTCTGCTATTGCAGGAAGGGTACAAAGAGCACTAGCTTATGGTACTGATCACCCCTACGGAGAATTCACTACCGAGGAAACGGTCAACAACGTAAGTCTGTTGGATGTAAACCGATTCTATGAGAGTTATTTTGTGCCTGCCAATGCTTATTTGGTAGTCATCGGAGATGTAGAGTTCGATCAGGTAAAAGAACTGGTCACAGAAGCATTTACCCCGTGGACAAAGGCTGCGCCTCCGTCATTATCGTTCTCTAAACCTTTGGATGCTCAGTACACCCAGATTAACTTTGTAGATGTTCCCAATGCTGTTCAATCTGAAATTACGGTCCAAAACCTGGTAGATCTGAAAATGAAAGATGAGGACTACCTTCCCGCTATTGTTGCCAATCAGATCCTCGGAGGAGGAGGTGAAGCAAGATTGTTTTTGAATTTAAGGGAGGACAAAGGATATACCTATGGGTCTTATTCGCGTATAGGAGATAATAAATATGTTCCTGCCAGATTCAGCGCTTCGGCAAGCGTTAGGAATGTCGTTACTGATAGTTCCGTTGTTGAATTGCTCTCTGAGATTGACAGAATCGCCAAGGAACCTGTATCGGCTAAAGAACTGGCAAATACCAAGGCTAAATACGTTGGAAACTTTGTGATGGCTCTCGAAAGACCGTCTACAATAGCCAGGTATGCTCTTAATATCGAAACTGAAGACCTGCCAAGTGACTTCTACAAGACCTACCTTGAAAGGATAAATGCCATAACCATCGAGGATGTTCAGGCAGCAGCAAGTAAATACTTTTCTGCAAATAATGCGAGAGTAGTTGTAGCCGGTAAGGGAAGTGAAGTTCTGGAAAACCTGGAGAAAGTCACTTTTAACGGGAAGTCGGTTCCGATCAAATACTTCGACAAATACGCCAATGAAACTGAAAAACCGGATTACGAGGCCAGCGTGCCCGAAGGTGTAACAGTGCAATCGGTGATCGATAAATATTTTGAGGCCATTGGTGGGAAAGATAATGTAGCTGCCATAGAATCCCTTAAGCTCGTCTATGAAGGCAGTGCGATGGGAGCTACGATCAAAGTTGAGGAGAAAAAAACCGCAGATAAATACGCTCAGACTACCTTTATGAACAATGCTCCTATGATGGGAGTTATTGCCAAAGGCGACGAGTTGTACATGAAGCAGGGCGCCAATAAAACACCATTACCCCCGGATCTTCAGCAAGACATGAAGAGTTCGATGGGAATCTTCCCGGAGCAAAAGATTGCGACCAACCCTGATGCCAAAATTGGCGGAACCGAAATGTTGGATGGGAAAGAAGTAATTAAAATAGAGGTTCCCGGAAAGGTGGTGCAGGCAACCTACTACTACGATGTAGAATCCGGTCTGAAAGTGAAAGAAGCATCTGTAACTTCCATGAATGGGCAAACCCAAAACCAGGAAAGCATGTTGATGGATTATCAGGAGTTTGATGGGATTAAATTTCCGACTCTGAAGACCAGTAATCTAGGGCCGCAGACCATTGAGGTCAGGTTACTTGAAGCTGTTATCAACTATTCCGTAACAGAGGCAGATTTCGAATAAACGAATACAATCTAAATTATCAAACGCATCTCAGGAATGGGATGCGTTTCTTTTTTTGTTGACCAGGTATACTCCCAATAAAATGATTCCTGATGCAAACACCTGCCATACACTAAAACGTTCTCCGTCGATCAAGCCCCAGAAGATTCCTACCACCGGGATCAGGTAAGTAACAGAGACTGAAAATACAGGAGAGGAAATCTGGATCAAACGGTTGAACATCACCTTGGCCACACAGGTTCCTATAATACTCAGGAGAACAACATACCCTAAAGAGCTCATAAAATACTCCCCTTCCCTGACTGTACTGCTGAGTGCCCCTGAATAAAACATCAGAATGAGGGCGGGAATGACCATAAAGGCAAAATTACCTGCGGCAATTCCCATAGCCGAAACCTCCTGTAATTTGCTCTTGATAATGTTGGCGTTACATGCATAAAGAACAGTAGCAATAACTACGAGTCCGGCATACCAGTAGTTCTGATCCGGATTTACATTAGAGCCCATGTAGATGAGCAAGATCGCCCCAAATAAACCTACCAGAACACCTGCCATCTGATTGCGGGTAAAGGAAATCCTAAAGGCTAAGAACCCAATAATGATGGTAAAGAGAGGTACCAATGAATTCAGAATGGACGCAATACTGCTGTCAATTTCAGTTTCTGCGTAAGAGAAAAGGAAAACCGGGATAAAACTCCCAAAAAGTCCTGAGAGGGCTATCCAAAACCATTCTTTTCGGGAAATATTTCTGAGCGATTTGAATCCTATACCAAGGAGAACTACAGAAGTGATGACGATACGAACCGAACCCAGCTGAATTGGCGTAAATCCTTCGAGGCCTTTTTTGATAAGAATATAAGAGGTACCCCAAATAATGGAAAGGACAATAAGGTAGACCCATTTGCGGTTTACGTCGCTCAACTTTTAAGAATTTGCGCAAAAATGAAGTATTTTACCGAATTAGACCGGGTACACTTTCGTAATTTTATGCTAATAAACGAATCTGCAATGACTATGAGAACCACGATCGCCCTATTATCATTCCTTTTAATCGGCATGTCCTGCAAAACGGAACCCAAAAAGGCGGAGACCTCTTCAAAAATGGAAGAAGTAATGGCTGTACACGATGAAGTAATGCCTAAGATGGGCACTATTAGTAAACTCGTCGCCCGGTTAAAACCCATGGCCGACACTACTGATACCGGAAAAAATTATATGAAGGCCATGCAAGATCTTCAGGCAGCACATAAGTCGATGATGGATTGGATGCAAGGGTTTGGTTCGCGTTTTGATTCTGATGAGATCATGAACGGGAAGGAATTGAGTGCCGAAAAAAAGGTGTGGCTTTTAGAAGAAGAGGAGAAGGTAAATCAGCTTAAGGAGGATATTAATAACAGTATAGCAAAAGCTGAAGAGTTACTTGCTGAAGACTAAAAAGGAAGGGCAGAGAGGTCTACATTTCCCCCCGAAATAACAATACCCACCTGCTTGTCTTTAAAGGCTTTTCGTTCTCTGTATAATCCTGCAAGTGCTACTGCGCTAGAGGGTTCAACCACGATCTTCATCCTTTCCCAAATAAGGCGCATCGCATCTATGATCTCCTGCTCTTCTACCCTGATTATCCTTTCAACCTTATCTAAAATTACTGGGAGCGTGTTACTTCCCAATTGTGTTTTAAGGCCATCGGCAATGGTATTTGTCGTTTTATTTTCTTCGATTTTACCACTTATCATAGCTCTGTAGGCATCATCCACTTCAAAGGGTTCCGTGCCGATAACCTTGCAATTATTTCCCAGGTATGCAGCTGCCAGAGCCGAGCCTGCAATGAGTCCGCCCCCGCCTACAGGTAGTAATAGGAAGTTGAGCTGCGGATAATCCTGCAAAAGTTCAAATGCAGCTGTCCCCTGTCCGAGAATGACATCGGGGTCATTGGAAGGATGCAAGAATACTGCCCCGGTCTTTTGTTGAATTTCCGATGCGGCTGTATTTCTGGCTGCCAGGGTGGGTTCACATTCATAAATAATTCCTCCGTATTCTAAAACTCCTTTCTTTTTAACCTCCGGGGCTGAAGTTGGCATAACTATATGAGCAGTAACACCTAAAGTTCGGGCCGCCAGGGCAAGTGCCTGAGCAAAATTTCCCGATGAATGCGTGACAACTCCCCTACTGCGTTCTTCATCTGTAAGTTGAAGAAGTGCATGCGTTGCTCCCCGCATTTTGTAGGCTCCCATCCTTTGAAAGTTCTCGCATTTAAAATAGACCTCTGCCCCGGTTATTTCGTTAATCAGTCTAGAAGTAAGGACGGGCGTTTTATGAATATAGGGCTTTATCTTTTTATGACAAGCCGGAAGCTGACTACCTCCTGGTTCTAAAGCATTTTCCCTTACTTCCATTTCAGTGTTTCCATGATACGGCGAACGTCTTGTTGCAGATAGACTGCTGCCGGATAAATTGAATCGTAATTAGGTTTAGCGTAGAAGTATAGAGACCCCGTAAGAAAATGTTGTGTACTGTCAGTAGCATAGAACTGAGCCTGTGATGCAGCATTGCCTTTAACCTCATAAAACATTCCGAAAACCCTTTGCTCATCATTAATATATTTTTGCTCCAGGATGTTATCGGCTCTTACCACGTGTTCGTAGGAAAGCTTTTGGGCATCGGATACCAATTCCAGAAGATTGTTCTCCACAGGCCTGTAGGTAAGGTAAATAGCCCCTTTGAGGTCTGGGTACTCCAGTGTAAAGGAAGAAGATTTGAGATCCTTTACACGAGCGAGATCGTTGTATTGAAAGCTGAAAGCAGGCGTATTTATGACTTTGGATTTACCTGCAGGGTATTCAAGACGAAGTTGGGCCTTTGGTTTTGGAAGGACCTCATCCTGACATGAACTGGTAAAAAGGATCAAACAAAACAGCACAACTGTGTACTTATTTCTCATTCGGCAAGGTAATTTTTATCTGTATTAATCTTTTTTTGTCGAGGCTTTCCACAACAAACTGGTAATTGTTGAATGGAATCATTTCACCTCTTTTGGGAAAGCTGCCCGCGATCTCCAGAACAAAACCTGCTATGGTCTCAGATTCTCCTTTTTGCCCTTCAAAATCAGTTTCATCTTCAATCTTGGCAACCCGATAAAAGTCTTTCAGGGTCGTTTTTCCGTCGAAAACAAAATTATAGTCGTCCAATTTGGAGAAGATCAGATCCTCATCATCAAATTCATCACTGATATCTCCTACTATTTCTTCAATGATATCTTCTAGGGTCACGATCCCGGAGGTGCCTCCATATTCGTCGACTACTACCGCCAGGTGTATCTTTTTCTCCTGAAATTCCAGTAACAAATCGTCGAGTTTTTTGTTTTCAGGAACAAAGTAGGGTTCCCTGATCAGGGAGGTCCATGTAAATTGCTTCCGTTCAATGTACGGCAGTAAGTCCTTTACGTAAAGCACGCCGATCACCTTATCAATATGGTCTGAAAACACGGGAATTCGGGAGTAGCCGTGTTTTTTAATTTCATCTATTACTTCCGAAAACTTCATGTCTTCTCTCAGAGCAAAAATGTCGATTCGGGGTCGCATAACCTGCTTGGTATCCGTATTTCCAAATGACACGATTCCCTCGAGAATCTTCTGTTCTTCTTTGGTAGTGTCTCCTTCTGAGGTTAATTCGAGTGCCTGTGATAAATGGTCAACACTAAGGCTGGATTTTTGTTTCCCAAAACGATTGTAGAGATAGATGGTAGCCGATCTCATCGGGCTGCTCAGCGGAGTTAGCAAGAAATCTAAAACCCGCAAAGGGTAGGCCATTAGATGGGAAAATTGTTGCCTGTTCCTATTGGCATAGATCTTTGGCAGGATCTCACCGAACATCAGAATTAAAAGGGTTGCGACTACAACTTCGAGAAGGAAGCGGATTGAAAGTACCCCCATGATCTGATAAGTGATAGAGGAAAACAGGGTATCACCAAGATCACTAAAGAGCAGTACGATGCCAATATTGATCGCGTTATTGGCGATGAGGATGGTCGCCAATAGCTTTTTAGGTCTTTCCAGAAGTTTTACGACAATTCCCCCCGGGGAGGTATTTTTTTCCTGTATTTCTTTTAATTCGGTTATCGAAAGGCTGAAGAATGCCACTTCCGCACCGGAAATCAAAGCCGAGCAGAACAGTAGAACAAACAGAAAGATGGTCTTAAATACAAAGAGGTTATCGTAAGCTGCAAAACCAAAAAGTACTTCAAAAGGATCCGGATCCACGCGTATTTCAGTTATTTATAAGATCAAAAGGGCAAGTCGTCGTCCTGTTCGGAGGTCGCCATGGTCCCGGTGGGTTCAGGTTTTTCTGCCTTGGGCGCTTTGGCGCTTGCTGCGGGATTTCCTGAAGGGGCCTGCTGCCCTCCGGACATGCTTTCTTGTTTGCTGGTAAGGAAAGTAAAGTCCTGAACATGAATCTCCGTAGTGTATTTAGTAACTCCGTCTTCCCCTTGCCATTGTCTGGTCTTTAATCTTCCTTCTACATAGATTTTATCTCCTTTGTTCAGGTATTTCTCACAGATCTCTGCGGCCTTATTTCGAACAACAATATTGTGCCATTCAGTGGTAGTGACTTTCTCGCCGGTCTGCTTATTAGTATAGGATTCGTTCGTGGCAATTGGGAATCTTCCTATACAGTTTCCGCCTTCAAAATAATGAAGTTTAACCTCGTCCCCTAAATGCCCGATCAGCATTACTTTATTCAATGTTCCGCTCATGTCTCTTATTTAGGTCAAAAGTACGAATTTTTAAATGTATCTAGGAATTCTGAGACCAATACAGGGGTAGGATAATCTTCCACATTTTCCATGGGTATGCCTTCGTCGAATTGCTCTTCCATCTCCACTATTAAAAACCTTGTAACCAAATGTTGGTGGGACAATTTATGAACTACCGGTTCTTCCTGCCAGAGCACAATGTCTTTGGGGTTTTTATTCTCCTGCGCAAGGGATGCATAGACTTCATCAGGTTCGAGTAATCTATCAGTTTCAATCATTGGAAATTCGTACAGGTGCTGCCAAATTCCTTTACCCAAACGTTTGTTGAGGAGGGTATTTCCCTTGTTATCCAAAAAAACGAGATAATTAAAATGTCGGATCTTCACCTTCCCTTTTTTGAGCTTCACCGGGAGTTTTGATACTCTGTTTTCTTCGAAGGCAATACATCCAGTATTTAAAGGACAGCCAGGGCAATCAGGGCTTTTTGGCTTGCATTGAAGAGCCCCAAATTCCATGATGGCCTGGTTGTAATCTGCAATCCGGGATTCATCCTTGACTTCTGTAGCCAATTTTTTAAAATATTTTATTCCATCAGTACTATTGATGGGCAGGTCGATTCCAAAATTACGGGCTAACACTCGGTAAACATTCCCGTCTACAACTGCTGTTGGTTCTCCGAAGCATATGGAAGCTATTGCACTGGCGGTATAATCTCCTATCCCCTTGAGTTTGATGATCTCGTCATAGGATTGCGGAAACTTGCCTTTATAGTCCCGGACAATGGTTTTAGCCGCTGCATGCATATTGCGAGCCCTCGAATAGTATCCCAGACCCTGCCAAAGGCGTAAGATTTCCTGTTCATCAGCTTCAGCTAATTCAAAAACACTCGGATAGTGAGAAATAAATTTTTTGTAATAGGGTAATCCTTGTGCTATCCGGGTTTGTTGCAGGATGATCTCAGATAGCCATATGCTGTAAGGGTCCTTGGTTTCTCTCCAGGGAAGTTCTCTCTTATTTTTTGAATACCAGTCGAGAAGGGTTTTAGAAAAATTGCTCATACAGAAAAAGTGACCGAAAGTACGCTTTTAAAGACTTAAAATTAGTTGATTAGGATAAAAGAATGAATAATATTTATATATTTGCAAGCCTGAAAAATAACAGTTTAAGTAAACATAAACATGACGAAAGCAGATATCGTATCTAAGATCTCAGAGAAACTGGGAATTGAAAAAGGTGATGTGCAAGCCACGGTTGAAACCTTTATGGAGGAAGTAAAATCATCTCTTGAAAACGGAGACAATGTGTACCTGAGAGGTTTTGGCAGTTTTATTATCAAAACACGTGCAGAAAAGACAGGCAGGAATATTTCTAAGAATACAACAATCAAAATACCTGCTCACAACATTCCGGCATTCAAACCCGCCAAGGTTTTTGTTGAAGGAGTAAAGAGTAACGTTGAAGTAAAATAATAACCGAAATAAAAGCAGAGTTTTATGCCGAGTGGTAAAAAAAGAAAAAGACATAAGGTGGCTACTCACAAGCGAAAAAAACGCAGAAGAGCCAACCGCCACAAGAAGAAGTAGTTGCAATAACTACTTTTTCATTTTAATACGTTCATTGACATAGAAATTCTCAAAAGGATTTCGACGGGTTAACACAACCTGTAACAACTAATGTTTAATCCATCCCGCAAAATGTGGGATATAAATTGATTCAGGTGAATAGAGAATTAATCGTAAGATCCAATTCTGTTGCCGTCGATTTTGCCTTATTAAAAGATGGAAAACTCATTGAACTTCACAAAGACGAAAACGATCATAATTTTAATGTCGGGGATATCCTCCTCGCTAAGATCAGGAAACCTGTAACGGGTCTGAATGCCGCTTTTGTAAACGTGGGTTATGAAAAAGATGCATTCTTGCATTATCATGACCTGGGACCGCAGCTGGCATCGATGTTGAAGTTTGTAAAGAAAGTGAGTACCGGGAAACTCAAAGATTATTCCCTCAAGAATTTTCCATTCGAAAAAGATATTGATAAGCACGGAACCATAAATCACGTGGTGAAAGCAAATCAATCTCTGTTGGTTCAGATCGTTAAAGAACCCATATCCACCAAAGGACCCCGAATTAGTTCCGAGCTATCCATAGCCGGACGTTATTTGGTTATGGTCCCATTCTCCGACCGAGTTTCGGTTTCTCAAAAAATAGAGAGTAACGAGGAGAAAGACAGGCTAAAAAGACTGGTTAAAAGTATTAAGCCCAAAGGATTTGGCGTTATTATCAGAACCGTTGCAGAAGGCAAAAAAGTCGCAGAACTAGACAAAGATCTTCAAAATTTGCTGGCCAAGTGGACAGCAATGTGTAAGAAATTGTATAAAGCACGCACCCCATCTAAGGTCCTGGTAGAGGTTAACAGAGCCTCTTCTATTTTAAGGGACGTTTTCAATGACACCTTTACCGGTATTCATGTAGATGATGAAACGCTTTTTACCCAACTTAAGGATTATGTGCATGAGATTGCACCCGATAAAGAATCCATAGTAAAGTTGTACAGTTCATCGGTTCCGATATTTGAAAAATTCGGGATTGAGAGACAAATAAAAACCTCTTTCGGGCGCACAGCGTCTATGAGCAAAGGTGCCTATTTGGTTATTGAGCACACTGAGGCCCTGCACGTTATTGATGTCAATAGCGGTAACAGGTCCAATAAAGCCAACAATCAGGAAGATACTGCGCTAGAGGTGAACATGCTTGCGGCTACAGAAATAGCCCGGCAATTACGCCTGCGGGATATGGGAGGTATAATCGTTGTCGATTTTATTGACATGATTAAGCCTGCTCATAGAAAAAAACTGTTCGATCATCTTAGAAATGAGATGAAAGACGACCGCGCTAAGCATAAAATCCTGCCCCCCAGTAAATTTGGCCTCGTACAGATTACGAGACAAAGGGTAAGGCCGGAAGTAAATATAAAGACCACTGAGATAAACCCCAGTGGTAGTAGTCAGGAAGTAGAAGCTCCCATTGTGTTGATTGAAAAAATCAACGTCGACCTGGAACACCTCTTAAAAAATACCCCAAAAGACAAAGGAATCGTGCTCAATACACATCCTTTTATTGCGGCGTATTTAACAAAGGGTTTTCCCTCAATAAGGTCCAAATGGTTTTTGGAACACAGAAAATGGATCAAAATCCAGCCAAGGGACGCATACACCTATCTCGAGTACCATTTTAAAGATAAAGATGGGAAAGACATCATATAAAGAAGCGGCTTCAGCAGAAGCCGCTTTTTTTGTTTTAGTACCTTTGGTTTATGCTGAAAAGAAAGGCCTATACCCTCACTGAAGCCACTCGTAAAATTGAACACTATTGTGCCTACCAGGAGAGGTGCCATCAGGAGGTAGTGCAAAAACTCAGGGAAATGCACATGATCCCTGAAGCCATTGACCAGATCATGGGTCACCTTATTTCAGAGAATTACCTCAATGAAGAACGCTTTGCCAGATCCTTTGCCAGAGGCAAATTCAGGATCAAAAGCTGGGGGCGTAATCGCATCAGCCTCGAATTAAAAAAAAGAAATATCTCACCTACAATTATTAACATTGCTCTGAGGGAATTGGAAGAACCTGCGTATTCTGATACTTTAGAAAGCCTGGCAAAAAAGAGATTTAAGCAATTGAAAGGCCTCAATCCCTGGCAACAGAAAAAGAAACTAGGAGATTATTTATTATACAGGGGGTGGGAGAGTGATCTGGTCTACGAGCAGATCAACCGACTCGTAAATAAAAAATAATCCCAATCTCAACTCATTTGTTCTTTGAGGTGTTTTTCCGTGCGCTCAATCGCCTTTTTATTTTTCCAGTCGATCCATTTTTTCCCCTTCCATCTTCGCATACCATTATCAAAGTACCTCATAAATAGTACATTGTAAAAAGCCTTACTGAGGTGCAGTGGATTCCTGGCTACCGACCTTAAACTCATTGAAAAACCGGGCGTGATGTACTTCATATAATGCCAATATCCTTCAGGCATATAAAGGACGTCGCCGTGATTTAAACTGGTTTTATATCCGGAGGCGTGTTTGAGGGCAGGCCATTTATCAAAATCCGGATTTGAAAAATCGATCGACTCGTGGGTGATGAGGGAATGGGGAATCTTGTATAAAAACTTACTCTCACTCTGGGGAAAGAGGATACATTCCTTTTTCCCGGCAAAATGAAAATGGAATATGTTGGCCAGGTCTATGTCGTAATGCATAAAAGTGTAAGAGTCCCTGCCTCCAAAAAATAACATAGGCAGACCTTTCATCAATGGAATGCCAAAATCCGGAAATTTAAAATCCCTCTGCAGCTCAGGAACTTCTTTCATTACGTTCCAGAGGAAGATGCGGTACTTGGTTGGTTCTTTGAGAAGAAGATCAATGTAGTCTTTCATCTTCATCCTAGCATGAGGTTCGTTAAAACCTTCCTTGTAGTCTACTGGTCTGTCATCATAGAGAGGAACTGTTTTATCCCCTGCCACTTTACGGATATACTCAAAATCCCATTTTGTATATGCAGGCCAGTCGTGAATATAGTTTTCGATAACGACAGGTTTTTGAGGACGCAAATAGTCCTTTAAAAACTGATCTTTGGTTATTGATCCAACCCTGGGTATCTCTGTTAATTTCAATACGAGCCTGATTATTCAATAAGATAAAGTTAATAAACCGATTTTATTTATCGGTTTTGTCGCAATGCAGGCAAGAACCAAACTTATTACGACTGAGATTTGGCTTTGAGTTTAGCCATCTCGTTTCGCTCGATCTGGTGGCCGGGTCTTGTCCATTTTGGTTTTTCTCCTTTGGCTTCATACTGGGATTCGGCTTGTTCCACCGTTTTAGGTTGCGGCAATTTCTCAAAGGCATGCTGGGGTTTTAATCCCAATAAACGGAACATCTCCATATCCTCATTGACATCAGGATTGGGTGTTGTGAGCAGTTTGTCTCCCGCAAAAATGGAGTTTGCTCCGGCAAAGAAACACATGGCCTGTCCTTCCTTACTCATTTCCGTTCTGCCTGCAGAAAGCCTTACCTGGGTCTTAGGCATAACGATACGCGCAGTTGCCACCATCCTTATCATATCCCAAATAGGAACAGGTTCCATCTCCTCCATAGGGGTTCCTTCCACAGCGACCAAGGCATTGATAGGAACCGATTCGGGCTGCGGGTCTAAAGTTGCCAGTGCCACCAACATGCCGGCTCTGTCTTCCAGTTTTTCTCCCATTCCGATGATTCCACCACTGCATACCGTAACATTACTCTTCCTGACGTTCTCAATAGTATCAAGCCTATCCTGAAATGCTCTGGTAGAGATAACATCCTTGTAATAATCTTCTGAAGTATCGAGATTGTGGTTATACGCATACAAACCGGCCTCAGCTAATCGTTTTGCCTGGTTTTCAGTGATCATTCCCAGGGTACAACACACTTCCATATCGAGTTTGTTAATGGTGCGAACCATTTCCAATACCTGCTCAAACTCAGGCCCGTCTTTTACATTCCTCCATGCAGCTCCCATACAAACTCTTGAGCTCCCTGAAGCTTTAGCCCGCTTGGCCTGGGCCTTTACCTGAGACACACTCATCAAGTCGTTCCCTTCTATATCGGTGTGGTATCGCGCTGCCTGAGGGCAATAACCACAATCTTCGGGACAACCCCCGGTTTTTATAGAGAGTAAAGTTGAGACCTGAACTTTATTGGGGTCGTGGTATTCCCGATGAACACTAGCTGCCCTGTAGAGCAATTCCATCAAAGGTGTATTGTGAATATCGAGAATCTCTTCTTTGGTCCAATTGTGCTTTATCTCTTTCATCAGATCATTTTATGTCGTTCTCAAAAATAGATAATCCTGAGAAATTCCTGTGCTATTCCCCAATTATTTCATTTGTTTAAAGCCGAGGGTGCCTTAACAAAATACTGACGGCATTTCCTCCAAAGCCAACTGCGTTCACAAGAATCCTTTCGAGTTTTCTCGCCTGCGGCACTTCTCCCGAATACGGAAGGGGAATGAATACCTGATGCCGTAACATCAGGGCAGCCATTTCCATACTCAACATGCCTGAAGCCCCAAAAGTATGCCCTGTTTGCCATTTATTGGAAGTGAGAAGGGGTATGGTATCGCCAAACAGGCTTTCAACAGCCCTGTATTCTGACAGATCTCCCTGCAGCGTTCCCGGGGCGTGCATCACAATGACGTCCACATCAGAAACTGAAAGATCCCCAAGGGCCATCCTCATTGATTTCTGAAAACAATCTGCATTGGCAGAAATGGAGACAGAATGTTCCAGGATTTCAGTGGCATACCCAACTCCTTCTATAATCGCAAGACTTTCGGGAAAAACACCTAGCTGAAGGCAAGCAGCTGCCGCACCTTCACCTAAAACCATACTATTACTCGTTTTCTCCAGATCCAATGCTCTGCATGGATAAGGGCCTGAACCCTCAGAATAGATCTTAAGGGCCTTCATCTGTGCAAGGGTAAAAGGGGTAAGCGGTGCCTCGCTTCCCCCACCAGAAATCGATCTGCCATACCACTTTGCAACCATGCAACTCCGTTAAGAACGGCGTGCAATGCCGTAGAACATGTGATAGAATGTGATATATCCGGTCCTGTACTACCCAGGTCATGCGCAATCCATGAAGAAATATTTCCCAGTGTTGTCAAAGGTGAGGTGGTAGGCGATGTCTTCCCTGATGTTACAAATTCCTTATGTCTTGTTTCAAATATACCTGTAGCTCCCCTGGAAGAACCCATATTTATTCCAATGGCTTTCTCTTCTCCCCAGGAAGCAGCCTGCACCGCCTTCCTGCAAACATACATGGCAAATAATACAGTATCGTCCAGACGATTATACCGGGATTCCGAATCCCTTAATTCCTCTATTGATTTCGTGTAGTTTTCGGACAGTGGTGCCACAAAGGTGTCCGAACCATTAAACGATCGTTTTTTCAGGCTGTGTTGCTGTGAATTGTAAGTTGACCATACTTCACCTTCCCCACTTCCAAGGGCAGATAGAGATTGAATGGCAAGCAAAGAAATTGGGGTGTTTAATGAATTCATTAGGGTGGCTAAAATAAGATACTTATCTCTTCTGTCTTTATAAATGCCTGAATTTCTCCTTCTTGAGATTCTTTTGATTTACCGATTTATAAATCCAGATCCAGTGCTTCGGTCAAAGCCCGATATACTTTATCTAGCTGGGTGTCGCTGATTACGTAGGGGGGCAAAATATAAATAGTCTTCCCCAGGGGGCGTAAAAACACTCCGTTCTCCATGAAATGGTTATAGAGACGGTCTCTTAAGGTCCCGTATCTTGACATTTCTATCTTAAGGTCAAGGGCGAATATTACACCTATCTGCCGGGTTTCTGATACTTTCGGATGGTCTTTAACAGTCTCATTAAATTGCTGATGCCTGTTAGTGATCCGACTGATATTCCCCTGCATTTCATCAGTCTGCAATAGGTTTAGAGCCGATAGTGCAGCGGTGCAAGCCAAAGGATTGGCCGTATACGTATGCCCGTGAAAGAACCCTTGGCAATCTCATCGTCATAAAATGCGTCGTAAATTTCTTTTGAGCAACTCGTAATAGCCATAGGAAGCAATCCTGCCGTTAATGCTTTGGAAAGGCAGATAATATCAGGCTTTATGCTCAGCTGATCTGATGCAAAATAACTCCCTGTCTTACCAAATCCAGTCATCACCTCATCGGCAATGGTGATCACCTTGTGCGACTTTAAAACATCTAAAATCCGGTTGAGGTGTTCGGGCTTGTGCATCTTCATGGCTGCAGCGCCCTGCACCAGGGGCTCGTAGACAAAACCTGCGATATCCTCTTTTTCGAGTCGTTTTTTAAGTCCAGACAGGATCTTATCAATATTATCCTCGGTAGGGACCTCAATCCGCTCTACCTGTATAAAATGATCTTCAAAAGGACCGTTGTATGATGATAGTCCGGATACTGACATAGCCCCAAAAGTGTCTCCGTGAAAACCTTCCTCAAAGGCAAGCATGACGTTTCGCCTATGACCCTTGTTATGAAAGTACTGCAGGGCCATTTTAATTCCGATTTCCACTGCCGTTGAACCATTGTCAGAAAAGAAAAGTTTTTCCTGGTTCGAGGGGAGTATCTCCATTAAGGCCTCAGAAAGTGCAATCGCCGGTTCGTGGGTTAAGCCACTGAATATCACCTGATCCAATTCACTCATTTGCTTAGCTACAGGGCCGGTAATATCAGGGTTACAATGCCCGTACATGGCCGTATACCATGAGGCTATAGCATCGATGTATTCTCTTCCTTCTTCATCAATGAGCACTGCTCCTCTTGCCTTTGTGATCCCAAGCATTCCCTTGTGGGTTTTATGCTGAGTTAAAGGATGCCAGAGGTGCCTTTTATCTCTCTCCGTAAGTTTCTCCAAGGTTTAAATTTTTGGGCAACGTCTAATTATCTATCTTGCATTGAGGGAAGATCCCCAGAACTATGCCGCACAAAGTTATAACATCTCTTATTCCTGAGTACGAAAAATTAAAAAATGGGAAAGTATTTCTGGGATTAACTCTTATCTCCATCCTTATTAGGCTTCCCTTCTTTTTTCGGGATTATGTTGATCGCGATGAAAGCACTTTTATTTTGATGGCGCAGTCCTGGGTTGACGGACACCTGCCCTACACCCAATTATGGGATCTTAAACCCCCGTTGGTTTTCCTGTTTTTTGCAGCCATTATTTACATTTTTGGCAAAAGTTTTATTGCGATCAGATTATTTGGGGCACTGGCCGTGGCAGGAATCGCCTTCTTTACTTTTAAAATCGGGAAAGAAGCACACTCTCCCCGAACAGCTTTTTGGTCGGCCATTGGATGTGTATATCTGCTGAGCCTTTTCGGGAGCGTGCAGGGGGTGATGTCTGAGCACCTTAGTATGCTTTTTTTTATTCCCGGCCTCTATCTCCTGATTAAATTCAAGAAGTTCAGATATTATCTTCTCGCGGGGATTCTCATGGGTATTTCCCTGATGATGAAACTCAATCTGGCTTATGGAGTTATGGGCATTGGTATATTTATCCTTACCGATGCCATTCTAAAAAAACGAATTCGCCCGGGGATCTATAAATTATGTCTATTAGCTGGCGGAATACTCCTTGTGATGGCTGCGACCTGCCTTCCATATGCCATTGCCGGAATTTCTGAAGTCTGGATTGATTCGGTGATCCTTGCACCACTGGCCTATTCCAGTGATCAACAGAATTCTGTGTTGAATGTGTTGCCGCTGTGTGGCATCCTTTTCCTGCTCGGTTTTTTAAGTTGGAAAAAGCGGTGGATCGACTTTAAAAACAGGGAAATTCAGTTACTAATGATCGTAACCCTAGGCATTGTCTTTTCCTTTATTAAAATAGGCAGGGTAAACGGGCATTACCTGATGCAGTTATATCCTATGTTATTAATCCTGACGGGAATCGTACTTTGTAAGACAGTAAAAGGCAAGCCCAAATATTTTCCTTTGGTGCTGGTACTGACTTTTCTATTGCCTGTTGAATCCTATCTAGAATACCATAATGTCTTGAAAAATAAAATAGCTTACGGCACATTTTACAATGGGGAAGGTTTTACGGTTCCTAGCTTTATCAAAAAGAATAAGCTCAATCAAGACGAGGTACTTTTTTTTGAATACCATATCGGATATTGGCTACTAAATGCCAATCCCCCTCCAAAGCGGCAACACATCCCAGTAATATTTGCAGACCGGCACTTTACCCCTATTTTGACAATCCAAGAAAGAGTGCAATTTCAGAATTGACTTACCTCCTAGACACTCTGCAGCCTAAGACGGTGATTACTCGAAAAGAGAAAAGTGTATTTGATAAGGAGTACGAAGCAGAAGACCAATACGTAAGGAAATATCTGTCTAAATATTATCAACTGGAAGGAACTTCCGGGAGGGCTGAAATTTTTTCCCGCCTAAATGCTCCTTAAGCGATCCCTGAATTCACTGGCATACTTTTGAACCACTTTTTTATCAAATTTTTCTTCCTCTGAAATTCGCCCGATAAATGTTACCCCTGTTTTAGAAAGAATGATCTTTTCCGTGGTCGGATGTTCCTCTCCGCTGAATATGACAGATACCTCAAGTCCCCGGGCTTTTAATGTTTCAATAGTGAGCAAGGAATGATTGATGCTTCCTAAGTAATGCCGGGAAACGACAATCACCTTGTATTCAGGTTTAATGAGGTCGAGAATAGTTTCGGAGGCATTTATAGGAACAAGGATACCCCCGGCTCCTTCGATCACCAGGTGATTTTCAGTCTGAGGTTCTGAAATCCAGTCCTTCCTAATTTGAATACCATCAATATCAGCAGCGGCATGCGGACTCATGGGACTGCTAAGGGCATAACTGTTTTTGTGAATAACGGTTCTCTTATTGCTAATCAGCTCTCTTATTTTATCGCTATCAGAATACTCCAGATCTCCTGCCTGTATCGGCTTCCAATAATCAGATTCCAGGGCTTCAACGATAATCGCAGAAGCCATGGTCTTTCCAACTTCGGTTGAAATTCCTGTTACAAAAATTCTTTTCACTCTTTACTGGGGTTGGGTGATCATACCGCAGGCAAGGCACTTGTATTTTCTCTTTTCAAAGAAAGGAAAGAGTTTGTTGAGATATCCTTTTCTGGTGTAGTAGACCTCAGATCGACTGGCTTTGCAATTCGGACAAACGATGGGGTCGCCGTTATCGTCCTGAGCATATCGTCTGTATTCGTCATAGATCTTTAAAGCCTTATCCTTATCCCTGGTATACACCTGAAGTTTTACGCCACCGATGGCCTGACTAACCAAGGGATCGGTGTTGAGGAAGTTTTCGTCCTTTAGATAAACATAAATTCCTTCGGATTCCAAGCGACCTTTGATTACCTGCACGTCTGCAGGAAATTCAAATGCCCCCAGGGTGTAGAATTTTTCAGGAGTGGATTTTTTCTTCGATTGCATAAGCCAATATACTTAATACTTCTTTTATTTCGTCCTCAGTATTGAAACTATGCAAACAAATCCTGATCCTCTCTTTTCCCACGGGTACTGTAGGAGCTAAAATAGGTCTGAGATCATATCCTTTTTGGATCAAAGTTTGCGCCACTTTTTTAACTCGATTATTCCCCGGGATTATGCAGGAATGAATCGCAGAATTACTCTTGATAAACAATTCACCCAATTCTCTCTTTTCAGTCTCACCTTGGAATAGAGCAATATTAGACCGTAATTTCGATTTTCTTCGTTGTATGTCTTCGGAGTCCAATTTCTGGTAAATACAGAGAATTGAAGCCACCGTCATTGGAGGAAGGGCTGTAGTGTAGATAAAGCTCCTGGCATAATTAAGCAGATAATTTTTAAGATCATTGCTTCCGAGGATTGCGGCGCCCTGAACTCCAATTGCCTTTCCAAAAGTGACTATCCTGGCAAAAACGCATTGAGGCAGGTATTCACTCCCTTTTAAGTCGGACAGTGTTTTATCTATACCCCTTATGGCATGAGCCTCGTCCAGAATCAGTTTGCACTGAAATTCACCACATAGCGACAAAAGCGTTTTAAGCTCGGGTTGGACTCCATCCATGGAAAAGACAGCTTCTGTAACGATATAGCACTGAGCATCCTGAGTAATATTCTCCCTTTCTCTTTGAAGAATATCCCGGAGCTCATTAAGATCGTTATGTGTAAATTTTATGCTCCTGGCTAAACCCATTCGAATACCATCGCGCATACTGGCATGGATATATTCATCGAATAGAATGAGATCTCCCCTTTGGGGAACCGATGAAAATAAACCCAGATTTGCGTCGTAACCCGAATTAAAGATCAATGCTGCTTCTTCGCCGTAATACTCAGCGAGGTAATTTTCAGTGTCCTCAAATAACTCATTGTTACCAGAAAGAAGCCTCGATCCCGTGGATCCGTTCCCCATCTCACCTCTTGCTTCAAGCAGATCAATAGCAGCTCTGAATGTCTCATTGTCCTTTGCTAAACCCAGATAGTCATTAGAAACAAAATCTACACTTCCCCTGGTTGTGCTCAGACTCCTAATAATGTCGTCATCCAGCCGTTGCTGTAATTTCTGCTTTAATTTTTTGGGCAAATTGGCCATATCACAAAGGTAGTACTTAGTTGAATAAGTGTTATCTTAATAAGCGTATCCAACTTTTTAAATTGAGTAGTACAATGTCGGTGAATTACGGTGTGGCTTTTTCAGATAAGGACCTGCAAGACATTCTGGAATTGCAAGAGCAAAATTTGCCTGCGAACCTATCGGAGGAGGCTATGAGACGTGATGGTTTTTTAACCGTGAAACACAATTTCGAGCTGTTAAAGAAGATGAATGATGTTTGTCCGCATATTGTCGCCAGCAACGGAGATCGTGTTATCGGTTATGCCCTTTGCATGCATCCCGATTTTAAGTCCGAAATACCTGTTTTATTCTCAATGTTTAAGGAAATAGAAGCGCAATCCGGCATTGATTCCTTTATGGTTATGGGACAAATTTGTGTCGATAAGGAATATCGAGGAAAAGGGGTTTTCAGGGGTTTATACCTGAAGATGAAGGAGGAGACAAGCTCATATTGTGATTTAATAATCACAGAAGTTGACGGCCGGAATACCCGTTCTCTGAAGGCCCACCTTGCTGTCGGATTCAGGGTGATAAAAAAATACCAATCCGATGGAAGGGATTGGTATCTTATAGTTTTATAAATATGTGATTAATCAACCAGAACGATCACTTTATTATCATTCATTTCCATAGTCCCACTACTGATAGGCAAAATCATTTTCCCTTCGGGATTTTTGGAGAATTTAGCCTGATGCTCCTCCGAAATACTGATTTCACCTCCAATTTTAACCTGTCCTTCCTGCAAAAGAGAAACTATGGGGGCGTGATTATCCAGTACCTGAAATTCTCCATTCAATCCGGGAACGGTAACAGAATTAACCTCTCCTTCAAACAAAGTGGCTTCCGGTGATACGATTTCTAAATGCATCTTTTAACTTTATTAGGCTCTTTCTAAGTAGTGAAATGATCTGACTAAGCTTCTGCCAGCATTTTCTCACCGGCTTCAATAGCCTCTTCTATGGTTCCTTTTAAGTTAAAGGCAGATTCCGGAAGGTGATCGAGTTCTCCATCCATAATCATATTAAAGCCTTTGATCGTGTCTTTGATGTCAACGAGTACCCCAGGGATTCCGGTAAACTGTTCAGCCACGTGGAAGGGCTGAGAAAGGAAACGTTGTACACGTCGTGCTCTACCCACAGCCAGCTTATCTTCTTCAGAAAGTTCTTCCATACCTAGAATGGCAATAATATCCTGAAGTTCTTTATATCTCTGCAATAGCTCCTTAACACGCTGCGCACATGCGTAGTGCTCTTTCCCGAGGATTTCAGCTGTAAGGATACGGGAAGTGGAATCCAGTGGATCCACTGCAGGGTAAATCCCTAGTTCGGCAATTTTACGAGAAAGTACCGTTGTTGCATCGAGGTGAGCAAAGGTTGTTGCAGGGGCCGGGTCTGTTAAGTCATCCGCAGGTACATATACCGCCTGTACAGAAGTAATAGAGCCTGTTTTAGTAGAGGTAATTCTCTCCTGCATAGCTCCCATCTCAGTAGCCAGCGTAGGCTGATATCCCACCGCTGAAGGCATACGTCCAAGAAGGGCCGATACCTCTGATCCCGCCTGAGTAAAACGGAAGATGTTATCTACGAAAAAGAGAACGTCTTTCCCCTGGCCATCACCAGCACCGTCACGGAAGTATTCCGCAATGGTAAGTCCGGAAAGGGCTACACGAGCACGTGCTCCCGGGGGTTCGTTCATCTGTCCGAAAACGAATGTCGCCTTGGACTCCTTCATCGCTTTTTTGTCTACCTTGGACAGGTCCCAGCCACCTTCTTCCATAGAATGAAGGAAGTCGTCTCCGTATTTTATAATTCCTGATTCCAGCATTTCCCTGAGGAGGTCATTTCCTTCCCTGGTTCTTTCTCCTACTCCCGCAAACACGGATAATCCACCGTGACCTTTTGCGATGTTGTTGATCAATTCCTGAATAAGAACTGTCTTACCAACTCCTGCACCACCAAACAAACCGATCTTTCCTCCTTTGGCATAGGGCTCAATCAGGTCGATTACTTTAATCCCGGTAAAGAGAACCTCTGTAGAGGTAGATAAATCTTCAAACTTAGGAGCTTCCCTGTGAATGGGCAGGCCATTCTTCCCTTCCTTAGGAAGGTCTCCCAATCCATCAATGGCATCCCCGATCACATTGAACAATCGACCGTAGATATCTTCTCCTACAGGCATCTGAATGGCTTTTCCGGTAGAGACAACTTCAACACCCCTACTCAAACCATCGGTAGAATCCATTGAGATCGAACGCACACTGTTCTCGCCGATATGAGATTGAACTTCAAGGACGAGGAGTGTTCCGTCACTTTTCTTTATTTCAAGAGAATCGTAGATTCTTGGAAGATCCGATCCGGATGCGAACTCTACGTCGATCACCGGGCCGATGATCTGAGAAACTTTGCCAGTTACTTTAGCCATTCTTCAAATTTTTTATTCAATTAGAGGAAATCAAAAAGGCCATCTCAAAGGTGTAATGGCGTCTTTTTTCCGGCTGCAAAGATATGTTATTCGATTCGTAAATTGAAACTTCGAGAATTTTTTTTTAGTAACAAAAAAAGGCAGCCAAATTGGCTGCCTTCTTCAAAAATTTATGAGTTGGTCCTTACGGATTAATTGTCCAGGAAACGTAATAGATTGCTCCTATAAAGCCAGAGCCAAACGCTTGAAAGTATTCTTGATTTAAAATATTAGATCCACCCAACTTAAATATTGAATCTATACTGGGTACGGAATAGTTAACCTGTGCATCTAAAACATTAAAAGAGGGTACGTCACCATCAGCAAAAGAGGCTTCCCAAAAGAAAGCGTCACTCCAGCGATAATTTAACCCAAATCCTAAGTTTGGCAAAATTTCCGTATTTCCAAATGAAGCTTTGAATTTGTGTTCCGGTGTATTAAAATTGGTCCTTATACCTCTATCCCTTAATCCTTCCGCGTCTTCAAGAAAAGTATATGTATAGTTTACTCCTAAATCAAAATTGCCTAAGACTTTCGTGTTAACACCGATATTACCTCCATAAGAAGTGATTTCTTCCGGAGAATTTGTATAGGTCTGATACGGCTCAACATCATCATTTTGCAAAGCTAGCAGAGATAAACTATTGTCCCCCACTTCACCGTAAAGTGGCACTAATACCGTTGTATTCGAAATAAAATTGGAATACTCGTTGTAATACGCGCTCATATCTACAGTAAACTTGCCTAATTGTGCTCGGTAACCCAGTTCAAAAGTTGTGATTTCTTCCGGTTGAACTAAATTAACATCGGCCGCCTCGATGACCCCGTTTTGCAGTGAACTTACCGAAAATGAATTTTCGTAAGCTGCACGCCCAACTACCTGGGCCGAGGTTTGACCAGTTATTGTTTGGCCTTGCGGACTTAAATTAAAAGTTCTTATATCTCTGTCCAGGTTATCAGGCGCGGATCCAACCAATATTGCAAGACCAGCATCTAATCCAATAAATAAGTCTTGTGTGGTCGGGTTTCTAAAACCTTGCTGAACCGAAGCCCTTACATTGTGATTTCGATTTTCGCCCAATGTAACCGAAACCCCGGCTCTGGGTGAGAAAAACCCGTCAAAGAATTCGTTTTTGTCATATCTTCCCGATAGGGTTAACTTTAATCGTTCATCAGCGATTTTCTTTTGCAGCTGCACGTAGCCTCCGTATTCCTGATAGCTAATCGGACCATCAATGTCAGTAAAAATAGTTCCCTGGGAATTCAATTCATATTCTCTCCAGGATCCACCTACTTGTATGTCTGCCCAGTCATTGATCAAATGAGCAAGATTATAATTACCGTTGATGTGGCGAAATTTCGTTTGATCTATAAACTTGGCTCCGGTAGTTAAATCCCCATCCGCAATAACCGAATTGAATGCGCGTTGAAATTCGGGTGTTCCCGGTATAAAACGACCTGTATCTGCTGCTGCTCTTGCAGCGGCCTCAGCTTGTTCATCAGTGGCCGGAACACCAGTTCCTACGCCTAACTTGGCTCCAATGTAAGTGTTTAAATAGTCCGCCCCCCATTGATTGTCAGACTTCCACCTTCTATTGACATTGATAGATGCAAAACGAGTATCATAGGCATTCCCGGAATTCTCAGAAACAATGTAACCTCTTATAAAGAAATTGTCATTCTTCAGTTCAAGTTTGTGTTGCTGCATAGTAAAACCATCAACCGCATATCTGCTAGCCCCTTGATAGATAGTTGTCCCCCGACCAATACGGCCATTATATATCAATTCCAAATCATCTCCGAATGGGCGATAATGTACAGCAAAATCTGTTTTTAAACTTTCTGCATCATAATTTGCGACGGCACTTTCATCGTACCCCGTCCTGGTAAAAGAATGTGAACCTAGTGTACCAGAAGGTAGTCCCGCCAAAACATCTAAATTCCGGGTAATTACAGCGTCATCGCCATATACATTTAATCCATCATATGTTGGGTTAGATCTATCGCCTCCAGGGTTGTTCAAATCAAATCTACTGTTAGCATGCCAATCCTCTCCTTTTAAAAAGGAGAAATTTGCTTTTACCGCTAATTTATCGCTAAAGGCATGGGCTGCTCTAATACCAAAGTCATAATAGTTATTGTCGCCGGCTGCTTCCTGTGAAGTGATTCCTGTTTTAAAATAGGAGCTAATCCCCTGAAAATCGAACGGACTCTTACTTCTCATAAAAAGGATCCCGTTAAAGGCGCCTGCCCCATACAAAGCGGAGGAAGCTCCTGGTAAGATCTCAACACTCTGTACATCCAATTCAGACATCCCCACCAGGTTCCCCAATACAAAGTTTAGTCCTGGTGCTGTATTGTCCATCCCATCTACCAATTGGAGAAAACGGACGTTGGCGAAAGTGGCGAAACCCCTGGTGTTTATTGATTGAAAGGTTAAACTGTTGGTGTTGATATCAACTCCTTTTAAATTCTGTAGCCCGCCATAAAATGACTCTGCTGTGGTATTTTTAATATCTTTTAATCCAAATCTTTCTACAGAAACCGGGGATTCAAAAATTCGTTCCGGGGTTCTGGAGGCAGAAACTACAATCTCATCTAAAAGAGTTGATGATTCCTGAAGTACGATATTCAGAGTCTGGTTATTGGAAGTAACCTGAATAGTAACTTCGGTATAACCAATACTTGTAATCCTAAGTACAAAGGGAGGTGCCTGATCCGTAGAGAGGCTGAAGTTACCGTCAAAATCTGCTACCGCACCCGTTGTGGTCCCAATGATGACGATATTGGCTCCCGGTATGGGTTCACCGCCATCGTCTTTAACGGTTCCCTGGATTGTGGTTTGTGCATTAATTCCATATCCTACTAACAGGAGGAAAAATAATAGTGCTGTTCTCATTCGTCTTGGTCTTTGTTATTGCGAGCAATTTAACGATTTTTTTACACCGTGGAATACTAATATCAAAAAAAGCTGCGGGAAGAATTGTTAATTTATAATTGTAGAGGGTAAAAGATTGTCAATACTTCAAGATTTATTTCGCTGAGAAAGAATGAAGTAAAACACAATATAAAAAAATAGCAGCTCCATTTATCAGGAAGCTGCTACATAAAAAAAATATTTTCGGATTACTCCACCGTAACCGATTTAGCCAGATTACGCGGCTGATCTACGTTACAACCTCGCATAACTGCGATATGGTAGGAAAGTAATTGCAATGGAATGGTAGTAACAAGCGGACTAAGACCTTCCAATACTTCGGGCACTTCAATTACGTGATCGGCCAATTCCCTCACCTGTGTATCTCCTTCAGTTACAATGGCGATAATCTTTCCCTTTCTCGTCTTTATCTCCTGAATGTTGCTTACAACTTTTTCATAGTGCCCTTTCTTAGTGGCAATCACGATCACAGGCATTTGCTCATCGATAAGGGCGATGGGACCGTGTTTCATCTCTGCGGCAGGATATCCTTCGGCGTGGATGTAGCTGATCTCTTTTAGTTTCAAAGCTCCTTCGAGGGCAACGGGGAAATTGTATCCCCTTCCCAGATACAGACAGTTTTCTGAATCTTTATAGACATCGGCAATAATCTCAACCAAAGGATTAGCTTCAAGTGCCTTTTCAACCTTTTTCGGTATGTTTTCCAGTTCCACCAAAATTTCGTGATACTTGGTTTCATTGATCACTCCCTTTTCTTTGGCCAGTTTAAGAGCCAGCAAGGTAAGGATGGTGATCTGAGTGGTAAAAGCCTTTGTTGATGCCACACCAATTTCAGGTCCGGCATGCGTATAGGCACCGGCATGGGTCTCTCTGGCGATAGATGAACCAACAACATTACAGACGCCAAAAACAAAGGCGCCATTTTCTTTAGCCAGTTTTATAGCAGCGAGTGTATCTGCCGTTTCTCCGGATTGGGAAATAGCAATGACCACGTCATTGTTCGTAATCACAGGGTTTCTGTATCTGAATTCAGAGGCGTATTCTACCTCAACAGGTATTCGTGCCAGGTCTTCAAAAATATATTCAGCTACGAGTCCGGCATGCCAGGATGTTCCGCAAGCCACAATAACAATACGGTTTGCATTCATAAACCTTTCCAGGTTGTCATCTATTCCGGACATTTTGATCAGCCCTTGATCCACGAGTAATCTTCCCCTATAAGTGTCTTTAATTGCTCTGGGTTGCTCATAGATCTCTTTTAACATAAAATGATCGTACCCGCCTTTTTCAATTTCCTCAAGATTCAGTTGTAATTCCTGAATCATCGGGTAAGCTACCGCGTCATTTTTGATCTTGCGCAATTTTATTTCTTTCCCGGGTCGTACAATAGCCATTTCTTCATCTTCCAGGTATACGGCATTGTTAGTATATTCAATAAAAGGAGAAGCATCTGAGGCTATAAAGAATTCGTTCTCACCAATACCGATAGCCAACGGACTACCCAATTTAGCAACTACGATCTCATCGGGCTTCGACTTGTCAAATACGGCAATGGCGTATGCCCCTACAACCTGATTCAATGCAATTTGTACAGCTTTACCGAGTTTTACATTTTCTTTCTTTTTTACCTCTTCGATCAGATTTACGAGAACTTCAGTATCTGTATCCGATTCAAAAACGTAACCCCTTTTAGTTAATTCGGTTTTTACAGACTCGTAATTTTCGATGATCCCATTGTGAATGATCACCAGATTTCCTGAATTGGAGTAGTGTGGGTGGGAGTTAACATCATTAGGAACCCCGTGAGTGGCCCAACGAGTATGGCCCATTCCCAGTGTGCCATTTATGGCGATATTCTTTTCAGATTTATTCTTGAGGTCAACCACCTTGCCCTTGGTCTTGGACATGTTGATTTGGTTCCCATCAAACAAGGCAATCCCGGCACTATCGTAGCCCCTGTATTCAAGCCTTTGAAGACCTTTCATAATAATGGGATACGCTTCTCGGTGACCTATATAACCAACTATACCACACATAGTATTTAAAATTAAGCATTTCTAACGGAGCGTAAAATTACGAGAAGAAATGTAATTAATGTTGTTTTTAGGTTATATAACGAGTTTTATCCGCCAGTGGTATGATGTGCTGATGAATTAATTGGGCTCGGTGTAGAAGATTTCGAGTTTTAGCTTCATTTCCTCCGGGACATCAGCTTCGCTGCCGAAAAGTACGGTGCTCAAAGGGCTCAGGGTTGCCCCAACTGGGATATCTTTATCCATATTGCCTTCAACAACGGCACTTGCGACCCCTGAAATACGAATATCAGGAGAAATGGCAAGACCCAGTGTAGCGTTTGTGGAATCGCGGAGAATCAGATCGTTAATATGATCGGTTATTCTTATTTTATACTTGATTCCAAGGTCGTTTTCTTCCTGTAAAATCGCATCATAGTCTAGATAGATCCCAAATCTCGAGTCAGCTGAATTATTTTCATTAGCCGGATTGTAGACCGGAGCATTGGTATCAGCATTATACATATAAAGCCTAAAAGGTTCAATAATTCCCCCTACCGCATTCAGGGCATCCCTGTCTACATAAAATACCAGATTGGCCTCATTGATGATCCAATTCCTCGATTTGATGTCATTGACAATCGCTTCACCGTTATTTTCCTCAAAAAGAGCTATTTCAGCAAATATTCCCGGTCCGCCTTTGAGATATATTCGGGAAGCATTGTTCCCGGTATCCAGATTATCGGAAATTTCAGTGGGATAAGACTCTGTGAGTATGGTATTTACCGCATTACCCGAAATGGGCGAGTTGGCTTGTCCCGTAATCAGGCTAATGGTGTAATCTCTTTCGGTGGTCTCCATTTCTCCATCAACAATCCTGTCGTATTCATAAGTTATTGTAATACTGGCTGTACGAAGATCGAGGAGAAGCATAATGTCTTCAGTAGTAGGGGTCACAGAAAGATGAAGCCCTCTAAAAAAATCCTGGAAGTTAGAATTACTGATCAACTCAGATTTTCCTTCTTTATCCAGAATATTCTGTTGAAAGAAGTCCGAATCCAACGCAACTCGTATTCCGGGTTCAATTACCTGCGGTGACGCCAGTGATTCATCATCCTCTGTATCCGGATCATCTTCAGCAAAAACCAGGGTTTGTTCATTATTGATCAGGACTTCTCCATCAAATAGGACATCAGAGACAAAAGAGGGTGCAAATTCCTGACTAGAATAATACTCCTGTGCCTCCAGGAAATTTGAATTAGGATCCAGATCGCGAAGAAAATAGGTAGACCTTTCTACTTTAAAATTAAAGGGCAGGTCGCGATTACCGTAAATACTATCCAGATCTCTTTTAACCGGAAATCTGTTGGGCAGGGTGCTTGTATCCTCGTCATCAGGGATACCATCTCCGTCTGTATCTGTATTCAGGGGATCTGATCCCGAGACGCGTTCCTGGTTATCAGATAATCCATCTCCATCGCTATCACTGTCCGGATCTTCAGGATCTACATCAAACTCATTGATGACTCCGTCGAGATCGGTATCTGCATTGTTGTTCCTGAGATAAGGAATGTACAATATAACCTCTGAAATCCTTTCGTTCTCTTCAATAGTTGCATCGATATCATCGGAATCAGAAATATCTTCTGTGCTCTGAGCGTAATTACCGAAAGTTGGATTCCCTATTCCTCCTTGTAAAGAAACCTGTGTTGTAATACTTGCGGTGGTTTGGCCGTAAAGAGGATCATTAAAAACACCTATCTGATAAATAGGTAACTTATTTGTCTGAACTGCTTCTACATTCCTATTGTAGGCAAAGACGTCGTATAAAGCAACGTCAGAAACGAAGGGATTTTGGTCAATCACCCCGTTTCCAATAGTGGTGACCTCTTCTTCACATGAAGAGACCGCAATAAGCAGGAGTGTTCCTAAAAGGGCAGGAACTGTACCTCGTAAAAAGAATCGCATGGGGCTTATTTTAAAACTTCAGTGTCATAAAAATTAGCATAGGCCTCTTCAAATTCCTGAAGAGGAACAAATGGTAACACGGGTTTTTGAGAGTTTTTGATATGCGAAAGCATATCATCAGGTATGCCTTCAGCTGCTAAAATTACAGCATCAGAATAATTCACCCCTATTTTTAACAAATTATTATAGGTAGGGTCCTGAAGGAGGGAAACGGCATCATCCGGGATACCGTCAAAAGTTACTTTTTTAATAAGGTCTTTATCGAGCGAGCCCTCAAAACTCTTTCCGTAAACGGAGAGCACAATTTTGCTATCCGCAAAAAGGGGTTCGTCGGCATAATATTTTCTGAGGTACAATGGAAGTAAGGAAGACATCCAACCGTGTATATGGATAATATCAGGATTCCAGTTGAGTTTTTTAACTGTTTCTACCACTCCTTTGGCAAAAAAGATCGCTCGTTCGTCGTTATCGGCAAACATATCACCATTCTCATCAGTAAATGTCGCTTTGCGCTTAAAGTATTCTTCATTGTCAATGAAATAAACCTGAATTCGCTCTTTAGGGATAGAAGCAACCTTGATGATCAGGGGCATATCCATATCGTTGATCACCAGATTCATTCCGGACAGCCTGATCACCTCGTGTAACTGGTGTCGCCGTTCGTTGATATTGCCATATCGCGGCATAAAGATCCGGATCTGACCGCCTTTGCTGTTCACCATTCTAGGTGTCTCGTAAGACATTAAGGAAACTTCATTCTCTGGTAAGTAGGGCACTAATTCTGAAGATACAAACAATATCTTTTTACCATTCATACAGGTCGTCTTTTATTTATCGCAGAAACGTAGCCGCAAAATTACAAAAATTATGCAGATTAGCAGTAATTATAGTAAGTTTGCTCGCTTTTTAAATTTTGGTATGAAGTTGATTTCTGATAAAAAAGAGCTCCTTTCCTATTTACAATCTCCAAAAGTTAAATCCGGAACCCTGGGTTTAGTTCCTACAATGGGTGCTTTGCACAGCGGCCATTTAAGTCTCGTAAAAAAGGCCCTGGCGGATAATAAAGAGGTTGTAGTTACCATTTTCGTCAATCCTACCCAATTCAACAATGCCGAAGACCTTAAAAAGTATCCGAAAACCCTGGATGATGATCTGGCCTTATTAAAAACATTAGGGGAAAGCATCACGGTATTTGCCCCCTCAGTGGAAGAACTCTACGACGGAAACATTTCCTCAAATGATTATGCATTTGACGGCCTGGATAAGGTAATGGAGGGAGAATACCGGGAAGGGCATTTTAACGGCGTGGCCACCATAGTAGAAATGCTGTTCGAATTGATCCGACCCGACAGGGCTTATTTCGGAGAAAAGGACTTTCAACAGCTACAGATAGTAAACCGACTGTCAGAAAGTCTGCCCTTTGAGGTAAAAGTAATAGGGTGCCCAATCGTCCGCGAGCCCAATGGATTAGCGATGAGTTCCAGAAACCGCCGGCTTTCAGGTCCGATGAGAGACAAAGCCAAACTGATCTACCACACTCTAAAAGAAGTGAGGCGTATGTTTGGCACGGAAAATGCGACTACTTTACACGAATATGTGTCCGGAGTTTTCGCCGAGGAAGAAGAGATGAAACTCGAATATTTTCAGATCGCCGATGTGCAAACGCTGACACCGATAATTAACAAACAAAAAAACAGAAAATACAGAGGCTTTATTGCCGTTTATGTTGAGGGGATTCGCCTCATAGACAATATCGCCCTGAATTGATTACTTTTGCGCCATGAAAATTGAAGTAGTAAAATCCAAAATACACCGGGTTAAAGTTACCGGGGCAGACCTGAATTATATTGGTAGTATTACCATTGATGAGGATCTGATGGATGCAGCCAATATCATAAAAGGAGAAAAAGTTCAGATTGTCAACAACAACAATGGTGAACGCCTTGAAACATATGCTATTCCCGGACCCAGAAATACCGGCGAATTAACCCTGAATGGAGCTGCAGCACGAAAAGTTGCGGTTGGTGACATTCTTATCCTGATTACCTATGCCTGGATGGAAATTGAAGAGGCTAAGACTTTTGAGCCGGCCATGATTTTTCCAAACGAAGAGAACAATCTTTTAACCTAACCTTTGAGCTCCCGCTTAAAAAGACTCCTGAAAATTGTAGTCCCCGTTCTCCTGGGAGTTTTTTTGGTTTGGTATTCCTATTACAACACCTCTCCCGAAGACAGGAAGGAAATTTTCAGATACATCCGGGAAGCCGATATGTTCTGGGTGGGACTCTCTGTTCTGATCGGAATCGCAAGTCATATTTCCAGGGCCATCAGGTGGAATTACTTACTGGAACCCCTAGGGTACAGGCCCAAAATTTGGAATAATATCTTTTTTATCCTGATCGCCTATTTTGCAAATCTGGGAATACCCAGATCAGGCGAAGTGCTGAGGGCAACAGCGCTTGCCACTTATGAAAAGGTACCTTTCCAAAAGGGCTTCGGAACCATCGTAACTGAAAGGGTAGTAGACCTTTTGATGTTGCTGCTTATTATATTTATCGCCCTTCTTTCTCAAACCAACATCATCTTATCTTATCTTAAAGCGAACGGCATAGGTCTTACCGCAACGCTGATCCTGGTGGCCGGAGGTATTCTTTTCCTTTTTGTCTTCCTGGCTTTCCTGAGAAGGTCAAGTTCCAGGCTCGCAATCAAACTAAAGGACCTAGTAAAAGGCCTGCTCGATGGGGTGATGAGCATTTTTAAAATGAAAAACAAATGGCTCTTTATCTTCCACACCTTCTTTATCTGGGGAGCCTATATTGCCATGTTCTGGGTTATTAAATTTACCGTAGTAGAAACGATTTCCCTGGGCATGTCTGAGTTTCTCGTAGCCTTTATCGCAGGTGCCTTTGCCATGTCTACTACTAATGGGGGAATCGGTCTTTATCCCATAGCGGTAAGTAAAGCACTTTCCATCTACGGTGTAAGTGCAGTATCGGGAGATGCCTTTGGCTGGATTATGTGGATCGCCCAAACCCTCATGGTTGTGGTTTTCGGGGCAATATCCTTTCTACTCTTACCGTTATTGAACAGAAACCGATAGGTTTCAGATAACCCAAAATCCAGCCCAATGAGGAATGTCATCACAATGGCCCTTGTCCTATTGATTACCCAGAGCACTTTTGCGCAGGCAACACACGAAATTTTTGAGTCCTTTAAATTACAGGAAAGGCGTAACGTCTCTTACTATTTTCCGGAGGATTACACCCCTGAAAAAAAGTATCCCCTGGTGGTAGTACTCGACGCAGAATACCTCTTTGACCAGGTAGTCGCCAACGCTAAATTCTACAGTAGATTTGAAGGGATGCCAGAAGTAATTATCGTCGGTGTTGATCAGAGTGAAAACGACCTCCGATGGGAAGACTGCGCTTTTGAAGAAATATCCGGATTGCCCACCGATAAAGGAAAGAAATTCTATGAATTTATTGGGATGGAATTGGTTCCCTACCTCGATCTCACCTACAGTACTGCTCCTTTCAGAATGTTTATTGGCTATGATATCACAGCTAATTTTGGGAATTACTTCCTTTTTAAGGATCGGTCTTTTTTTAATGCCTTTATCAGTATAGCGCCTCGACTTGCACCTGAAATGGAAAGCAGGGTACCTGAGCGACTTATGGCGATAGATCAACAAATATTTTACCACCTCATCGCAGGGGGCGGTAAACCCGCCTCGGCTGATGAGATTAAAATGTTAGACCAAAATCTCAAGAAACTTGAAAAGCCTACCATTCACTATTCCTATGATTCCTATCCAGAATCCAATGAGGTTTCTGTGGTAACTTACGGCTTAGGGAAGGCATGGGGAAAAATGTTTGAAGTTTTTAAACCCATTTCTCCCAAACAATACAGGGAAGAAATCCTGACCTCAGAAGAACCGGCATTTGCCTATCTTGAAAATAAGTACTCAACCATCGAAGAATTATTCGGCTTCCAGAAAAGAGTTAGTGTTAACGACATCATGGCCATTTACGCAGCCACCCGGAAGAAAGATGATTTTGAATCTTTAAAACCTCTTTCAGAATTGTGTAAGAAAGAATACCCCAACACCATGCTGGGATTCTTCTTCGAAGCAGAATATTACGAGCAATTAGGAGAGGCGAAGAAAGCCCTGCGAACTTTTGAAAAAGCATTTGGGATGGAGGAAATAGATTTCCTCACCAAAGAACTCGCCCTTGAAAAAATAGATGCGATTAAGGCCGACTTCGGCTACTAGCCAGTCATAGCTTTTCCAAAATACGAACACCCGGTTTTTTAGCCGGGTGTTTCTTTTGTTATTAATGAATACCACAATATCTTTAGCGGTAATCATGGCAAAGACCAAAACCGCTTTTTTCTGCCAGAATTGTGGCACTCAATACCCCAAATGGGTGGGGCAATGCACGGCTTGTAAAGAATGGAATACCATCGTTGAAGAAGTAGTACAGAAGGAGGAGAAGTCGAGCTGGAAAGCAACAATGAATGGCACTCCAAAAAGAGCCTCTCCTGTCAATATTTCAGATATTGACACAGATAAGGAAATCAGGTATGATATCCTTGACCATGAATTCAACAGGGTGCTTGGGGGTGGACTAGTACCCGGTTCCCTGGTACTCCTTGGAGGAGAACCTGGTATAGGTAAAAGTACTTTGCTGCTACAAATCGCTTTGCGATTACCTTACAAAACGTTATACGTTTCCGGGGAGGAAAGCATGAAGCAGATTAAGATGAGAGCTGAGAGAATTCAGCCAAATAGTGCTAACTGTTTCGTCCTTACGGAAACTAAGACTCAACAAATCTTCAAGCAGATCTCAGAGATTAATCCTGATATCGTGGTAATCGATTCTATACAAACCCTGCATTCGGATTATATCGAATCTTCAGCGGGTAGTATATCCCAGATCAGGGAATCTACAGCAGAACTTATCAAGTTTGCGAAGGAAACTAATACCCCCGTGATCTTAGTAGGGCATATTACCAAAGATGGCACCATTGCCGGACCAAAGATTCTGGAACATATGGTAGATACCGTTCTTCAGTTTGAAGGCGATCGAAATTACATGTACAGGATTCTCAGGGCCCTGAAAAACCGTTTTGGATCTACGGCAGAACTGGGAATATATGAAATGCAGGGCGACGGTCTCAGGGAAGTTAGTAATCCTTCGGAAATTTTGATCTCCAAATACGATGAAGCTCTAAGCGGAACGGCTATCGTCGCTACTCTAGAAGGTATGCGTCCCCTCCTGATTGAAATCCAGGCCCTTGTGAGCTCAGCAGTATACGGAACTCCACAACGAACGGCTACAGGATTTAATGCTAAGAGGTTAAATATGCTCCTGGCCGTCCTTGAAAAAAGAGCGGGATTTAAACTGGGGGCCAAAGATGTTTTTCTCAATATCACAGGTGGAATTACCGTTGACGATCCGGCCATAGATTTAGGGGTAGTTGCTGCAGTCCTTTCGAGCAATGCAGACATTCCCCTGGAGAAAGGGGTTTGCTTTGCGGCAGAAATAGGACTCGCAGGTGAAGTCAGGCCGGTTCGCAGGATAGATCAACGTATCCTCGAAGCAGAAAAACTCGGCTTTACGCGGATTTTTGTCTCCAAGAACAATAAAATTGCCTTAAAAAACCACAGTATCCTGATCAGTAAGGTATCAAAGATCGAAGATGTAATCCGTGAATTGTTTGATTGAAGTAATCGAATAATTATTAACTTTATTTTTCACCAAACACTAAGATCATGAAATTCTATTCCTGGCTATTTCCAGCTGTTCTTCTTTTTATCTCTTGCCAGACTAATCCTCAGAAATCAGACGGGCAGGAATCAACGAGCGCTGAACAATATCTCAGTTTTGAAAATAGGGACGACCAGTTCACAGGGGGAATTAAAATGATTCCCATCACTACCAAAAAAGGTACTTTTAATGTCTGGACCAAACGCATTGGGAATAATCCCACCAAAAAAGTATTGTTACTTCACGGTGGCCCTGGGATGACCCACGAATTATACGAGTGCTTTGACGGCTATTTCCCACAAGAGGAAATAGAATACATTTATTACGATCAATTGGGTTCCTATTACAGTGAACAGCCCGACGATCTCGACCTCTGGACCACTGAACGTTTTGTTGAGGAAGTGGAGCAGGTAAGGCAGGCCCTGGGACTGGATGCTTCCAACTTCTATCTCCTGGGTCAATCCTGGGGAGGAATACTCGCTATGGAATACGCATTTAAATACCAGGATAATCTCAGGGGATTGATTATATCCAACATGATGAGTAGTGTTCCTGAATACAACGCCTATGCACAGAATGTACTGGGCCCTCAGATGAATCCGGAAATATACAAGGAGATCAAAGCTCTGGAAGACGCTGAGGACTTTGAAAATCCTAGATACAGCGAACTATTATTTGAACACTACTACACTGAACACGTCCTGAGAATGCCCCCTGAAGATTGGCCTGAAGCAATTATGCGCACCTTTAAACACGCCAATAATCAGGTTTATGTCCACATGCAGGGGTATAGTGAGTTTGGAATAACCGGCGATGCCACCCTAAAAGATTGGGATGTAAGGGATCAATTAAAAAACATTGCGGTGCCTACCCTGGTCATAGGGGCTCAATACGATACTATGGATCCCGAACATATGAAATGGATGTCAGAAGAAGTGCAAAATGGCCGTTACTTATATTGCCCCAATGGGAGCCACCTTTCGCAGTACGACGATCAGAAAAACTACTTTGAGGGCGTGATCCGGTTTATAGAGGATGTTGATCAGAATAACTTTTGATCAGGGTGCAGGATCGGGATGATCTTCGTGTATGGCTTCAATTCCTTTGAGCACTTCCTCGCTCAGGTTGAGGTCTATACTCCCTAAATTTTCCTTCAGTTGCTCCATAGATGTGGCACCGATGATCGTGCTGGTTAAAAAGGGCCTGCTATTCACAAAGGCAAGAGACATCTGAGTAAGTGACATCCCATTTTCATTTGCCAGATCCTGATATTTCTGGGTGGCCTTAAGGGCAATTTCATTACTGTATCTACCATAAGCAGGGAATAACGTAATCCTTGCATTTTCCGGCTTTTTCCCTCCCAGATATTTTCCGCTGAGCACGCCAAAACCTAAGGGAGAATAGGCTAGCAAGCCAATTTTTTCTCTGATGGCAATTTCAGAAAGTCCAACTTCAAAAGTTCTGTTCAGCAAGCTGTACGGATTTTGTATGCTTACCATTCGGGGCAGGCTTTTATGGACTTTGCTCTCTTCTAAAAAGCGCATCGTCCCCCATGGGGTTTCGTTGGATAAGCCCACATGACCTATCTTTCCTTCTTTAATCAGGTCCCTCAAGGTTTCAAGGACCTGATGAATATTATCCTCCCAGAAATCAGAAATGTCATGCTTGTACCCCCTTTGCCCAAAATAGTTGGTTGATCTTTCAGGCCAATGCAATTGATACAAGTCGATGTGTTCAGTTTGCAATCTTTCCAGACTCCCGTTGACAGCTTCAATCAACGCGTCCTTTTTAAAGCCTGATGTTCTTATAAACTTTGTAAATGCAGCCTTGCCTGCGATCTTGGATGCCAATACGATCTTATCTCTCTTTCCTGATTTTTTAAACCAGTTCCCTATAATCTTTTCGGTTAGGGCATAGCGATCGGGATGGGCTGGAATAGGATAAAGTTCAGCTGTGTCAAAAAAGTTGATCCCCTGTTCCACAGCATAATCCATCTGCGAATGCCCTTCGGCTTCCGTATTCTGCTTTCCCCAGGTCATCGTTCCCAAACAGATCTTACTTACTTCAAGGGAGGTATGTGGCAGGGTGGTATAAATCATGATAATTTTCGTTATAATTCGGCAGCAAAGGTATGCAACCCTTTGTAAATCTAGTTTTAAGCTGTGTTTAATTCTACCATAATCGGGCAATGATCACTGTGTTTGGCCCGTGATAGTATTACAGATCGGTTTAGTCTTTCTTCTAAGGTCTTGCTAACCATGCCGTAGTCCAGGCGCCAACCTTTGTTGTTATTTCGGGCATTCGCACGGTAACTCCACCAGGTATACTGATGTGGTTCTTTATTAAAGTAGCGGAAACTGTCAATAAATCCGCTATCCATAAAATTGCCGATCCATTCCCGCTCAACAGGCAGAAAACCGGATACATTCTTGTTCCTAACCGGATCGTGGATATCGATTGCCTGGTGGCAGATATTGTAATCTCCAAGGATTATAAGGTTAGGATGCGTTTTTTTAAGTCCATCCACATAGTCCTGAAAGTCGGCCATGTACTGTAGCTTGTGATCGAGACGTTCAATATTGGTGCCGGAGGGTACATAAAGGCTCATTACAGAAACCCCGTTGATATCTGCCCTGATATTCCTTCCTTCCTTATCCATATAGTCTATTCCTGTACCGAATTCGACGTGTTCAGGTTTGTATTTTGAAAGTATGGCTACCCCGCTGTACCCTTTCTTTTCTGCACTGTACCAATAATGATATGGGTATCCGGCATTTTCGAAAAGACTGAGTTCTAGTTGTTCCTTCATCGCCTTAATCTCCTGCAGGCAAACCACGTCGGGATCAACGCTTTGTAACCATTCCAAAAATCCTTTGCCCAGGGCGGCACGAATACCATTTACATTGTAGGATACGATCTTCATTTTAGAATTTTTTCGAAAGTAAGAATTGTTGGGTTTAGTAAAAAGTTGATTCCCGATTAGTTTGCAATGAGGAGTGCATCTTAATTTTTAATACTGGTCCTGAAGGCTATTCTCCTTAGTTAGCCCTCCATGGTTCAAATATATCGGATGAATAATATGCAGTATACTATGGCAGATCTGTCCTTTCCGGAAGTCTCGCCTGAAGGAGCCGGCAGTGGCAGAACTTCCCTTGGCTTTAGGTATTAATGATTACTTTTGATGCCTTAAAATCGATTGATGAAATTTTACGCTGGCATCTGTTTATTTCTAATGAGTAGCCTCGCTTTATTCAGCCAGCAAACTTCCAAACCGGATAGTGTAACCGTCCTAAAGGAAGTACTGCTGTTAGAGGAGCTACGGGAAAAACAAACAACAGGAATTGTACCCTCACAAATCATTGGCGATAAGGTCTTCGATAATTTCAGCCCGATAGATGCTATATCGGCCATTAACCAGATCCCTGGGGTTTATGCCTTGTCCGGAGCCTTAAATACCAATAGAATTACCATAAGAGGGATTGGAGCCCGTACCTTGTTTGGCACCGATAAGCTTCGTTTGTATTACAATGAGATCCCTGTCACCAACGGAAGCGGATTTTCTACCATTGAAGCTTATGATCTGGAAAATTTAAGTCAGGTTGAAGTAGTCAAAGGACCAAAAGCCACTGCTTTCGGTACTAATCTCGGTGGTGCCATCTTACTTAGTACCAGAGAAGCACTTGGAAATAGTAGTAGCCTATCAAACAATTCTACTTTTGGTTCTTATGGGCTCTTCAAGAATAATCTGTCGTTCAGACATGCAGATCAGGGAATGACACTTGCGCTCAACTACGACCGTTTAAATACAGACGGCTATCGGGAAAATAATGATTTCCAAAGGGATGGATTATTGCTGAACACCACTTTTCAGATAAATCCGAATAATAGGATCAACCTGTTGGTTAACTACATAGATTACACAGCTCAGATTCCGAGTTCACTAGGAATTACAGCCTTTAATGAAGATCCGACTCAGGCAGCATTTACATGGGCAGCATCAAAAGGATTTGAAGCCAATAAATACACCTTGATCGGTGCCAGTTATGAGCATACATTTTCTCCTGAGTTTAAAAATTCTACCAGCATCTTCTATACCTATCTGGATCATTATGAGGCCAGGCCTTTTGGTATCCTGGATGAGTATACCAATGGATTTGGTTTACGAACGCGCTTCATCGGTGAAGCAGCGATATTTGGAATAAAGACCGATTATTCTTTTGGAACTGAACTCTACAAGGACGAATACAGTTGGGATGAATACGAAAATCTCTACGCAGACAATAATGGGGAGGGAAGCCTGCAAGGAGATCAGTTTGCAGATAATAGAGAATTTCGAACACAGCTAAATTCCTTCGGAACACTATCTGTGGCCGTTGCAGAGAAAGTAAGTTTACAGCTCGGCCTTAACATAAACAGCACCCAATATGATTTTCGTGACCTGTTCAATACTGGAGAGGCCAACCAGAGTGCAGAAAGAAATTTTAAAACCATTGTCCTCCCCAGTGTCAATATTTCTTATCGATTCACGAATTACCAATCCGTTTATGCCAATGTCAGCAGGGGGTTTTCCAATCCGACAGTAGAAGAGACCTTAACTCCTGACGGGGTAATCAATCCTGATATTGCCCAGGAAACCGGCACTAATTACGAGTTGGGGTCCCAACTTTTCTTATTCAATAATAAGCTACACCTGCTTGCTACGATTTATCAAATGGATGTTGAGAATCTCTTGGTGGCCGAGCGAGTAGGTGATGACCGATTCGTGGGTAGGAATGCCGGAAAAACAAGACATCAGGGGCTTGAGGCCGCTATTAATTACCGATGGGATCTCACTTCAGGCATCAGGATTACACCCTTTTTAAACTATACTTACAATCAGCACAGGTTTGTGCAGTTTGTTGACGGGGACGAGGACTTTTCAGGCAATCCGTTAACCGGAGTGCCAAAACACAGAATAAACAGTGGATTACAGTTTCAGTTTAAAGATCATTTCTTTTGGAATACCACACATCAATACGTTGGCAGCATTCCTCTAACGGATGCCAACAGTCTTTCCAGTGACCCATTCCATGTCTTTACCACAAAATGGCGGTATGAACAAAAACTAAGTTCGGCTTTCAGCCTTGGGATAGCATTTGGAATCAATAACCTCTTTAATGTTCGATACGCACAATCTGTACTAATTAATACCCGGGCTTTCGGAGGTGCTGAACCGCGGTACTATTACCCCGGTAACAACAGAAATTATTATACCAGTTTCAGAATTAGGTATACGCTTTAACTCTCTGCCAGCTTTTGTAGCCAGTATTTCATTGCAACTTCTTTCTCCATAACAGCAGGGATGTCTTTAATAGCAATTCTCTTTTGCTCCATGGTATCCCGGTGGCGTATTGTAACCGAATTGTCTTCCAGGGTTTGATGATCAACAGTGATACAGAAGGGAGTGCCTGCTGCATCTTGCCTTCTGTACCTGCGCCCTACGGCATCCTTCTCATCGTAAATCACATTGAAATCGAGACGTAGGTCTGCAATAATCTTATGGGCGATCTCCGGTAGACCGTCCTTTTTTACAAGAGGAAGTACCGCGGCCTTGGTAGGAGCAAGCACTGCGGGAATTTTCAGCACCGTTCGCGAAGATCCGTTTTCCAGTTCTTCTTCAACAAGAGAATTGGATAGGACGGCCAGGAACATACGGTCTAAGCCTATAGAGGTTTCAACAACATAGGGCACATAGCTCTCTTCTAATTCGGGATCAAAATACTGAAGCTTTTTACCCGAATATTTCTCGTGGCTGCCCAAATCAAAATCGGTTCGGGAATGAATCCCCTCTAATTCCTTAAATCCGAATGGAAATTTAAACTCGATATCGGCGGCAGCATCGGCGTAATGGGCTAATTTTTCGTGATCGTGGAATCTGTAATTCTCCTCTCCCATCCCCAGCGACAGATGCCATTTCATCCTGGCTTCTTTCCAGGTCTCATACCATTCTTTTTGAGTACCCGGCCTTATAAAGAACTGCATTTCCATCTGTTCAAATTCCCTCATCCTGAAAATAAATTGTCTGGCGACAATCTCGTTCCTGAAGGCCTTACCTATTTGTGCAATCCCGAAAGGAATTTTAAGGCGTCCCGATTTTTGAACATTCAGAAAATTTACGAAGATTCCCTGGGCCGTTTCCGGGCGCAGATATAAATCCATGGCAGAATCAGCTGATGCGCCCAGTTTTGTGCCAAACATCAGGTTAAACTGTTTTACATCAGTCCAGTTCCTGGAACCCGAAAGTGGGCAGGCAATCTCTAGTTCCTCTATCAGATTTTTTACATCTGCCAGGTCTTCCTTTTCCAGAGAGCTGGCCATCCTTTTCAGGATGGTTTCTGATTTTTGCTGATAGTCTTTTACCCTGGGGTTGGTAGCACGGTATTGAGCCTCGTCAAAGGAATCTCCAAATCGCTTGGCTGCCTTGGTGATCTCCTTGTCTATTTTAGCCTCAATTTTGGCCACATAGTCTTCAATAAGAACGTCGGCGCGATATCTCTTTTTTGAATCTTTATTATCGATCAAAGGGTCATTAAAAGCATCAATATGCCCTGAAGCTTTCCAGGTAGTAGGGTGCATAAAGATGGCTGAATCGATTCCAACGATATTCTCATTGAGTTGCACCATGGCCTGCCACCAGTATTCTCTGATGTTCTTTTTTAACTCTGCTCCGTTCTGGAGGTAATCGTATACTGCACTAAGGCCATCGTAGATTTCACTGGACTGCGCAACATAGCCGTACTCCTTGGCGTGAGAAATGACCTTTTTGAAAATATCTTCTTGATTTGCCATGGGGCAAAAATAGAACTTTAGGAAAAGATAGGATAGATTATTTTAACTGAAATTCTGTTGTGGCCAGTAATTTTTCGTCCTCAAACACATTAAGCGTATAAGTGCCGTCAAGAAGCGATCCTTCGGGCACCGTAATAAAATCACATACACTCATTTCCTCACCCCTGAAGATGAGAGTAACCCTCTTGCTGTAAATGTTGCCATTTACGGAAATGATGTTTGCGTTGTCTTCTATGATCCCCATATTTGGACCCAGAAACTGAAAGTAAAGTACTTTTTCTTTGGGTTCAATTGTATTGGGGTCTGACTGGACGGTAATACAGCCTCTTAGTTTTTCTATAGTTGAAGCCTTGTTGGTTTTAATGGGTCTTCCACTGCGCATTCTAAAACCGCTACCCTCAGCATTGCTCAGGTTGAGATAGTTCTTCATCTTGAGTTCCCTACTCAGTTCGCGATTTTTTCTTCTCAACAGCGCTTCCGCCTCGGCTAGAGAACTACTTCTTCCCCTCAACTCCTCGAGCATTTCCTGTGATTCGTCAAACTTATCAGCAAGCAATCTGTTGTTGTAGCGCAAGAGATTGTTCTTTAATTTAATACTGTCGTATTGTGCTTCTAATTTGCGGAGTTCACTTTTAAATTCGCTTAGTTTCCCGATGGTGAAATTGAGACGTCCAACCGAATCAAGTAACATCTGAACACGATCTCTGGAATCCTGTAATTCAATTTCGTTGACTTCGTTAAGAGCGGATAGCCGATCTACCTCTGTTTTCATAAGAGTGAGATCTCTGACCAATAAGGTTTTCTCGTCTTCCAGATAAGAAATCTGGTTCTGAGATTGAGCATAGCTGTAATAAAAGGCAATCAATATGCCAATGATTACCGCCACCATAGCTGCCAGGATAATTTTGTAATTGAATTTGGTTTCTTGAAAGTCCATTCGCCAGGGGATACGTTACAAGTAGGTTTTGATACGTTGAGATTTGAATTTCACTAAGCTACCAAATATAATAAATGATCTCAACACGGTTCTTGTACCCCGTGTCTGTTTTGGATGTAATGCACGATTATATCGGGGAGAGCAGATTTTATGTGTCTCTTGTCGAGCCCAATTACCGCTTACCGAGTTCAATTTTTCGAAAGAAAACAGTTTAGACAGGGTATTTTACGGACGAATAGCCATTCAAAAAGCATCGAGTTTTCTATATTTTTATGAAAATGGGGTAGTTCAACGTCTACTGCACTATCTGAAATATCGCAATCAGCCGCAGATCGGTAACTTCCTCGGAAAATGGTACGGACACATTCTAAAACAAGATCTCGCTCTGCCACCAATTGATGTGGTGATCCCTGTACCGCTTCATCCCAAAAAACTAAAAAAAAGAGGCTATAACCAGGTGGAAGGGTTTGGAAGAGAGCTCGCCCTCCATCTCAAGGCCAGATACAGGGAAGACATTTTAGCTAAAACATCCCATACACGCACACAAACTCAGAAATCGAGAATATTTCGATGGCAGCATGAAAAACCTGTATTCAATATTATATCACCTACCATACTAAAGCCATGTAAAGTCTTACTTGTAGACGATGTGGTGACCACAGGTGCTACCCTGGAAGCCTGTACCAAAGCCTTGATTTCACAAAATGGAATTGAGGTTTATATTGCAACAATGGCAGTAGTTCCCTGATTTCAGAATTCTGCAAATTAGTTGTTTCTTTGCCCAAACAAAGGGCTCTATGGCAAACTTAAAGCGATTTCTTTCTGGGGTATTCGTTCTGTTTATTGCCCTTGCCCTTTTTCAGTGCGCCAGACGTGGCAGTCCTTCAGGAGGGCCAAGAGATACCACTCCACCTGTTTTACTCCGTGCCGAACCGGAAAATCTTAGTACACGGTTTAGCACTAACAAAATAAGGTTGTACTTCGATGAATACATCAAACTCGAAGATGTTCAGAATCAACTTATCGTATCACCTCCCTTTAAAAACCCCCTTGAGATCAGTCCGCAAGGAGGTGCCAGTAAATACGTCGAGATTGTTATAAAGGATACGCTGCAGGAAAACACCACCTACACCATGAATTTCGGTGAAAGTATTGTTGATAACAACGAGGGCAACCCATACCCTTATCTCACCTATGTCTTTTCGACGGGGGATTATATTGATTCTCTTTCGCTCTTGGGCGTCGTTCAGGATGCCTTTAATAAGGAAACTGATGACTTTATCAGCGTAATGTTATATGAAATTGACACCAGCTACACCGATTCTGTCATCGAGAAAAGGCCTCCAAACTATCTCACCAATACCCTGGATAGTACTACCATTTTTAGACTACAGAATTTAAAGGCAGGGAGCTATCGGTTAATTGCTATAAAAGACGAAGCAAAGAACAATGTCTATGACCCCGTAGTTGACAAAATAGGATTTATAGAGGACACCATAACCCTTCCTACAGACTCAATCTATCTCTTGCGCCTTTTCAGGGAAATTCCGGAATACAGCTTGTCGGTTCCCAAGTTTGCAGCGAGCAACAAGATTGTATTTGGATATAACGGACCCAATGAAGAATTGGAAATAACCCCCATAACCCCGCTTCCGGATACCGTATTCACTTACCAGTCTAAAGAACCCGGGAAGGATACACTCAATTTCTGGTTTACTCCTTTTGAAACTGATTCCCTGATTTTTGAAGTCAACAATGAACGGCTCGTACAAAGAGATACATTTGTAGTTAAAACGCGTCAACTCCCTCTTGACAGCCTCCTTGTTTCTGCAAGCCATCGCAGTTCTATTGGGTTTTTAGACACGCTGACCCTATCAGCAAATATACCTATCCAAACTAGTGACACTGCCACAGTTTCACTCATAAATAAGGATTCACTGCCTCAACCATTTGAGTTTTCTTTGGATACTATGAGGAACCGACTTGTAGTCGACTTTCCAAAGGAGCCCAATGAAACTTATTTTCTTACGATTTTGCCAGAGGCACTCACAGACATCTTTGGGACAAGCAATGATACCCTGAATTACAGGCTAACAACAGGCAGTTATGCCGATTTTGGTAATCTTAGAATTCGGTTGAGCGGGGAGGTCAGTTATCCTGTCCTGGTTGAATTGACCACTCCCCAAGGCCAAGTAGTGCGGTCAATAGCCGCTCAGGAAGATAAGCTTTATGAATTTAATCTCTTGAGTCCTGCCAAGTACTTGGTACGTGTAATTTTCGACACAAATGGCAATGAACTGTGGGACACGGGTAGTTTTAAGGATAAAATACAGCCCGAAAGGGTGGTTTATTTCCCTCAGGAAATAGAGGTAAGGGCAAATTGGGAACTGGAACAACTCTTTCTTATTGAAGAATAAACGAATCCCGATCGTCCAGAAACCTTAACTTCTCTCTGGCTTCTGTTAAATGTGTTTTGCTGATTTCCACAAATAGCACCTCTTCTTTCTCTGAAAATACAAGCTGCTCGCCCAAAGCATCGTAGCAAGCTGAATGCCCGTTGTAATTGTGCCCATTTGGATCATTTCCAATTCGATTTACGCCAATACAGTAAGCCATGTTTTCAATGGCTCTGGCCCTTAACAATGCATCCCAGGCACTTACCCTGGGTTGGGGCCAATTGGCTACAAATAGCAAAAGGTCATAAGCCTCCGTATTTCTGGACCATACAGGGAATCGCAGGTCATAGCAAATCATAGGACAAATACGAAATCCCCCGTAATCAATAATGACCCTTTTCTTTCCGGCCGAATACGACAGCTGCTCGCCGGCCAGCGTAAAGGTGTGGCGTTTATCGTAATACTCGAAACTCCCGTTTGGCTTAACAAAGAACAACCTGTTTGTATAGCTTCCCCCTTCAAAAAATGCTATGCTGCCTGTTATGGCCATTTTAGTTTCCAGGGCGAGCGACTTCATCCATTCCAGGGTTTTATTTCCTTCTTTTTGGTCGATCTCCGAAGGCGTCATCGTAAACCCCGTGCTAAACATTTCAGGGAGTATCACCAGATCTGCAGCCCGGGTTAAATTCCTTATTATCTCAGTAAAATGCGTTCTGTTTTCTTCGGGCTGATGCCAGAAAATGGAGGATTGTACCAGGGCAATTTTCAAATTTGTTTCCAAGAGTTATGGCCGTTAAATGTTATTGGGTTAAAAGAGACTGAAAATGCCTGAACCCTTGCATTTTAGCATGGTCTAGCGCAGTATGTCCCCTGGCATCCCTGACGTGAATATCCGCCCCATGTTTAACCAGAAGTTGAGCAATTTCCAATTGATTAAAGGTGACAGCGAAGATCAGGCAACTAGATCCCATGGCGTTGGTCGTATTCACATCTGCGCCAGCTTTCATCAAGAGTTCAGCTATGTCCTTATACCCTTTAAAGCAAACACCCATTAAAGCCGTATTTCCCGTGCCATCTTTTTCGTCAACATTAACCCCTTTTTGAAGAAGGTATTCAACAACATCCTGGTGATTGTAGTAAGCCCCAAGGATCAAAGGGGTAGAACCTCTCTTGTCTTTTACAGTAAGTAATTCGGGATGCTGTTTTACAAGCGATTTAATCTTGTTTAAATCTCCAGTTCGAATTGCATTAAAAAACGATTCCTGTTCCATGATCAATTAAAATAAATACAGAATAAAGGTACAATAAGCTTCTAAAAATGAATTTAAAATAATAGAAATCGTCTATCCTTCCATGTAGAACAAAAATTTCAATAGGTTTGGGATTTGGGTATTCCACACTATCTTGCCATATGGAGAAAAATCCAAAAAACGTATTTGGCCTACCACTTCAGGCTTGTTGTCACGATCCGCTTACCGGATATTTCAGGGATGGGTATTGTAAAACAATGACCGAGGACCGGGGAACTCATGTGGTTTGCGCCCGTGTCACTGAAGAATTTTTAAATTTTTCCAAAGAAAGAGGCAACGATCTGATCACTGCCATTCCCCAATGGCAATTTCCGGGACTCAAACCCGGAGATCAGTGGTGTTTGTGCGTTTCCCGCTGGATAGAAGCTGAGAAAGCAGGAGTAGCACCACCGGTAGTTCTGGAAGCTACACACGAAATAGCCTTGGATTATACTGACATGCCTACACTTTTAAAATACGCTTTTGTGGCTCCTGAAAATTAATGGAAAACGTAATATGAATAAAATTGATATCATCCTGGATTCACTTCACCGTCTTTTCCTTTCCGAAAAAACGAGGGAAAGAAGTGAAAAGGTCATCATCAGTATCGCTATTATCAGTTTTATTTTGCACCTGGCTCTGATTCTGTTGAAAGACTATCTTCCGGGGATAACATTAAACTCGGACTTGTTCAACAATCCGATAGCCGCAATCTACACTCCTTTTTCTTTTATTCTGGTATATGAGGTGTACCTGCTGGTCTATTATCTTCCCAAGTCAATTTCACTATATATCAGCAAGCAATATGAGATTATAACCCTGGTGATCATCAGGCGGATATTTAAAGATTTGTCCAATTTGGACCTGCAATCCAATTGGTTTGAAAACAGTTACGATCTGCAGCTAACATTTGACCTCATTACTACACTCTTCCTGTTTGGGCTTATATTATTGTTTAATAAACTCAATTTGAATCGCAAAGAAGTTAGAGGGGACGCCGAGCCAATAACAGGATCACTAACACTTTTGATTCGTCGAAAAAAAATATTAGCGGTCTTGCTGGTACCTGTCTTTGTTGCGCTCGCCCTTTACAGCTTTGGAACTTGGGTGGCGGATATTACAGGAGCAGCAAATGCCGGGATCGATACCCTCGGTGATATTAACCTTATTTTCTTCAATGAGTTTTTTACGATCTTAATCCTGGCCGATGTTTTGCTACTACTTTTTTCCTTTTTCCACACCGATCAGTTCAATGCGGTAATCCGAAATTCGGGCTTTATCATATCTACTATCCTGATCAGACTTTCCTTCAGCACAACGGGACTGGTAAATGACTTGCTGGTAGTAGTCGCTGTAACCTTTGGAGTCCTTATTTTATGGCTTAATAATAAATATTACGGCTTAAGAGTTAGGAATTGATCAAAGCAATATCACTTACCTATATTTAACTACTATAGCGGTTTTTCATTAGTTTTTTAAAGATTTTTCTTACTTCTATAAAATTATTCGCTTCTGTGAACGTTAGTTTTCAGGAACTTCTCTTAAGTAATTCTAAATGAAGACTATTTCACCAGCCGAAACCATAAAAAACCTTCCATTTCCCTTAGCAAAAATGGACTGCGATTTTAAGTTGATCGAGACTTCTGAAGCCTGGGACAAAGCCGAGAAATTAGAACAGCAAAAATCGGAGAGAAATCAGGATTTTACGCTCCCGTTAAGATCGCTGAAGGAATTGAATGACGATTGTCTGAAAAACAGAGAACAAGGCGAAAAAATTATTCCTGTAATCTCGGAAGAAGGTCTTTCTTTTTGGTATCGTTGGCAAGTTAATCCCTATTTTGACGAGGATGGCAAAGTACTTGGTACTTATATTTTAAGGGAAGACGTAACTAAGCAGGTAAAAAAAGAGCAGTTACTAATAAAGGCTCAGGAAGTAACCAGAATAGGTGGATGGGAAGTTGACCTTATTCAAAATACTGTATACTGGACAAAGGTCACCAAAGAAATTCACGAGGTCCCCATGGATTACATCCCCAACCTGGAAGAAGGGATTAATTTCTATAAAGCCGGCGAAGATCGCGAGAGGATAACTGAATTGGTAAGCAAAGCGATTAGTGACGGTAGTCCTTGGGATACTGAACTTCGGATAGTTACGGCAAAAGGCCGTGAACTTTGGGTTCATGCCAGGGGTGAGGTGGAAATACTCAAGGGTAAGGCTGTGAGAATTACGGGTACCTTCCAGGACATTGATCAGAAAAAAAAGGCCGATCTGGCCTATAAGAAAATCAGTGAGCGACTTTCCATCGCAACAGAGGCCTCCGGCATCGGGATATGGGATTTAAACCTATTGACCAATTCACTGGAATGGGATAAAAATATGTACCAACTCTACGGGATAAAAGAAAATGATTTCTCAGGGGTCTACGACGCATGGGAATCTGCGGTGCACCCGGATGATAAAGAAAAAGCACAAATTGAATTACAGGACGCGATTCAGGGAACAAAAGATTTTAATACTGAATTTAGAATAGTCTATCCCTCAGGGGAAATTCGATATATTCGGGCGTTTGGAGTAATCAGAAGGAATGCTGAAGGAATTGCTTTAAATATCATAGGGACCAATTGGGATATTACTGAGTTAAAGAAAACCCGTCTTGAACTGGATAAGAGCGAAGAGTCTTTTGAGGGTGCTTTTGAACATTCTACTACAGGTATGGCCTTGGTTTCACTTGAGGGAAATTGGATAAAGGTCAACCAAAACCTTTGTGAAATCACGGGCTATTCAGAGGAAGAATTAATGAAAATCAATTATTTAGACCTTACTCATCCTGAGGACCGTTCGAGGGATCTTCTACTCAGGTCTGAAGTTCTGGAAGGAAAAAGGAAATCTTATCAGACTGAAAAACGTTATTATCATAAAAAAGGGCATTTAATTCATTTAATTGTTTCTGTAACGGGAGTGAAAAATATTTATGGAGAACTCTCACATGTCATTTCTCAAATACTGGATGTTTCCAAATTGGTCAAGGCAGAGAAACACTTAAAATCCCTTGTGCAAATCACACAAGACCAAAATGAGAGTTTATTAAATTTTGCGCATATCGTTTCCCATAACCTGAGGTCACATGCGAGTAATATGACCATGTTGACAGATTTTCTTTTGAAGGATAACGATCCTGATGAATTGCAAAACATAGGCAAAATGTTAAAAGCTGCCTCTGAAAGCCTTAATGAAACTGTAGCCCACCTCAACGAAGTTGTTCAGGTAAAGGCGGGGAGTAGTGAAAAAATAAGGCCAGTTGCCTTACTTAAAAAAATAAATCTGGTAAGGAACAACATCAACGCTTTATTGCATGAAAAAAATGCAGAATGTCATATTGATATTCCAAAAGACCTTCGGGTGAAAGCGATTCCTGCCTATCTTGAAAGTATGTTCTTAAATCTATTCACCAACTCCTTAAAATACGCTTCTCCAGATCGCAATCCGATCATAGAAATAGAGGTAAAACCAATTAAAAAGGGAGTATGCAAAATAGAATTCAGGGATAACGGTTTAGGGATCGACCTTAAGAGACACAAGGATAAAGTGTTTGGTATGTACAAAACCTTTCATCACAACAAGGATGCCAAGGGAATCGGTCTTTTCATTACAAAAAATCAGGTAGAAGCGATGAATGGGAATATTAACGTGAAGAGTAAAGTTGATCAGGGTACCACCTTTATCATTGAATTAAATACAATTTAGAATTAGAACTGTGGAAGCAATTCAAAACATTTATATCATTGATGATGACCCTATCTTTATTTATGGAACTAAACGTCTTATAAAGGAAGTAAACTACGAAGGTGGCATTACTGTTTTCCAGAATGGAAAAGAAGGATTAATGGGATTGGCAAAAATCCAGGATAAGGAAAAGTCGCAACCATTAATCATTTTTTTAGACCTCAATATGCCGGTTATGAATGGATGGGAATTCCTTGATGCGGTCCACAAACATTCAGATTACAATTCCCTGGATCTTCAGATATTCGTCCTCAGTTCCTCAATCGATCCTAAAGATACCGAGAAAGCCTACTCGTATAAGATGGTCAAAGAATTCGTTTCAAAGCCTATTTCTCCTACCCTTTTAGAGGAAATCCTACATTCCTAGTTGGGAGCGCCGGGCGTAAAATCCTGAGGTGCGTTTTGGGGTTGATTAATGGTCCCGAAAGCTCCAGTATCATTATAAATGACCCATTCAGAAGGAGTAAAAACAGCATTCGCCAAACTTACTTCATTTCTTCGAAATGCCCTCCCGTCTTCAAATTCGTGTGACGTTCCTGAGCCGTCTTCACCGATCACCCCAAAGATATCGATGACCTCTCCAAACGGATCCACCAGGGTGAGATTGTCATCACCGTTGGAATCAGCCGGACTATTAACCCCTGCCACCAGATCCGCGGGAAATCCATAAGTCTGTTCAAAAGCTTCTGCATTTGACGCGATCACCAAAAATTGCCCGGGCAACATTTCAATGTCTGAAAGATCTACGGATGAGCTTTTCTCCAAACTGTTATTGGTGTAACGATTAATATGCCAGCTCTTCAATGAAAGCGGTTGAACACCAGAATAGTGGAGTTCTATAAATCTCGCAGAACTATTATTATCTGGGTCTGCCAACTCTGAGATCAAGAGTTTATCTGAAGTGAATTCGGTAATGTATTCCTCACACCGCTCCTGGGTAAACTCCACATCATTCAGGGATCGAATAATTAATCCGGGTTCATTGTCGATTATATGTGTTATGCCCGTTATACTCCCCTTCCCTCCCGGCAGTGTTTCCTGATAAAAATCGGAGTATCCACTGTTGATCAATAGGATTTTATTATCTGTACAATCTTCAAGCGTACGAACTGTCTGCAGCTGTTTTCGGGCATAGCTGGAATCTAATTCTTCTTCCGAAAATTCCATTTCTTCAAGTCGAACCAGAGTATTTACAGGCTGAGTTAAAATTTCAGCAACTGAAATCGTTTTCGGTACTATGGAAATAGTTTGATCACAACTTAGCACGATATGATTGGAAATGGCATGCCTGGGAATTCTTCCGGGCTGAAGAATTCCAAATGATGAGTAAGCGCTCCCCAATTTAAATACCCCTTTAGACTTTCCAAGATATAGCCCGTTTAAGTAGAGTACAACTCTGTCTCCTGGCTGAAATAGTAAGTATGAATCCCTCAATTCCAATTCCAATTGAATTCCTGCAGTAGGATCAGAAGGTTTATCCTGCAAGTGAAGGGTATTGAAAATATTCCCTGATTGATCTGACGAGATAACATAGGCTTCAATAATCCAATTATCAATGATCTTTTCAGTGGTTCCGGCGAAACTTTTCAAAAGTGCTGTTAAAGTAAAATTGGGAAGAACATCAGAGTTGCAGTCCGTATCCGGAGTCGTCCATTCATCTTGTCTAAGGCAGGAAGAGCTAAATACAAGAAGAATTATGAGTCCAATGCAAAATCTCCTGCTGAAAATCACTGTTTTAAACATTCTAAAAGCTAATTGCTAGATTTAAAAAGAAGGTCCGTCCAAAGCCATACCAGTATTTATTTCCGAAAGAAGGTGCGCCATTCAAATTGTCATTTACCATCTGCTGATAATTGCCGTTCCTGCTCTGTTCATAACCTCCGGATTTGAAGATGGTATTAAACACATTACTCACAGTGAGAAAAATACTGATATACTTCCCTTTTCGAAGCCAGGATTTACCCCCTAAAAGATTGAGCAGATATACCGGAGGAAGGGACTCCTGAGCCAGCAAATTTCTAAGTTGTTCTTCCGAGACTCCGGGGAATGGCCTTCCGTTTTCGGGATCTAACCGAAAGCTCCGAGTTCGTTTTATAAATGCCATATCAATTACGCTATTGGCCAAATAATTTGCAGTGCCTCCTATCCACCAGTACGATGGATCCCTGTATTCTACCCCTAATGAGAGTGCTGTCTGGGGCCCCTGGTTTAACTGATTCCCCTTAATTGTAGCAATACCCAGATCGATATTGCCTCCTGTCCTATTCAGGGTTTCATCTATTCCGCTGGTATCAAAATTGATGGTAACCGAAGGGTCGCTGGCATATTCATGCCTGCCGATTGATGCTGAAAAAGAAGCTTTAGTCGTAGGCGAAAGGTTGAGTTCCAATCCAGCTTCCAGGCCTTTGTGCAACCTGTCCAGACCACTGGCCACCTCCTGCACAAATTCAGACCCAACACCGGAGTCCACATAGAAAAAGTTAATTTCTGTCCCGTTTATAAATCGAGTGTAGTAAGCAGAGAACCTGCCGGTTAGCCCCGGCAGTCGGAGCAGGTAATTTACATCAAGACTGTATATATTTTCTACAGATATATTGGGGACTATCAAATTGTTCTCCCTGGGATTGATAAAAACGTACTTCAGTGGCTGAGACTTGGCGCCAGCATAGGCATATACTCTAATCCAATGCCTGGAAGTAATGCCATAAGACAGGCCACTTTTAATTCCCCAGAATTGAAATCGCTTTTTTTTACCTCTGCCATAAGAATTATCAATAAATCGTTCGTTTAAAAAAAGCCCGTCTCGTTGAAAACTCTTTTCAGCATATTCTCCAGCGACATAAAAATCACATTGGTTCCAAGCGAAACGGGCTTGCAAAAAACTATTCCAATAATCTGAATTGTTGTTATAGTGGTAACCAAATAGGTCTCCTTTTTCCTTTTTTACAGGCTCATTGAGGTTGTTTCGGGTATTGCTGAATGAATCAATATCCCGTATTTGATCTGCTCCCAGAAGGTCATTAACTCGTGCAAAATTTTCAGCCTGAGACCTTTGCCACAGAAACCCCGCATCGATCTTCAGGCTTTTACCAATCTGAATATTCAGTATGGTGTTGCTTGTGATTATTGTTTCATCACTCACATCTTCCTGATCTATGTAGGCTGCATCATTTTTTCGTGCCGGTTTAGAATTGGCTCTGTACAAATCGGACCAGGGCCATTGTGGATTTTCAATAAAACCTTTTCTGGCAGCTTCAGCTCCGATAAAATTAGCTCCAATAGGGCTGTTGATGTTATAGCTTGGCAGATAACGATAATAGGTAGGGTCGGGATTCGGAGCATTGTAGTATCCTATTCTGCTGAATTTCCTACTCCCCCATTGATATCCAATAGATGTACGAAGCTGCAATTTTTTTGTGGTTAAATCATAGGTTATAAGAGCAAGAGGTTCGTGAATCTTTCGGATTCGGGAAGTTCTGATAGATCCTTTCTGCTCTCCCCAATAAGGATTGTACCCCGGCCCCATAAGGCCCGCCACTTCATCGGTAAGCGCTGCTATTCTTCCCCGACTATTATACGCACTGATAAGCGCAGCTCCCAAGGTCTGTTGGCCGGTTAAGGCAAGGCTAGCGGCCAAAAAAACAGAATACGCATCATAAGGCGTACCGGTTACAAATCCTTCTTTTGCCCAGCGGCGTGAGAAGGACATCGAATAAGCGAATCCTTTTCTACCTTTCCCGGTATGGTAGGTAGCCATTATACGGTTTCTATAAGTTCTATTTGAGGCCGCAGTGCTAATACGCAGGCCGGGCCTGAACCTATGGGGTGACAGATCTATAGCAGAAGTTCCCAGAACTCCTCCAAAGGTCTGATCAGAAGCATCGAGACCAAATGTAAATTCCTGATTTCTGATGACATCATTTAGGCCGCCCCAATTATTCCACTGAGGTCTTCCATCCCAGTTGCGATTCATGGGGATACCATTAATCAGAACAAGTCCTTCTTTGGAATCATAGCCTCTGACTCGAAAGAAAGCCTGACTAAAATCAAACGCTGCACGTTTGAGGAAAACATCTCGTGTTGCCATCAGTAATCCGGAATTTGATTCCAGATTCGACTCCTCCTTTAAATCTGATTCGGTGAGCGTCAGCAAATTATCACTCTTTTCCACTTCGAGATCACGCTTAAGGTAAACCGGTCCTAAATGGATGTCGACAGTATCAACAGCAAGGGGATATATTTGTGTGACATAATTTTGTGCAGAGAGGTTCAACTGCAAGTTTCCTCTTTGCCCTGTTTTAAATTGGAATTCGCCCTCTTTGCGAGAAATCGTAAATTCCGGCTGTCCAGTGATCCAGATCCTGACACCTTCCAACCCTTGTTTGTCCTGATATTCAATTACCCGACCGGTAATAAGAACCTCCTGAGCTACTCCTATTTGAAAGAGCGTAAAAAACAGCAGCATCAATACTTTTAGTCTTGTGCTTTTTAATTGCTTGTCTGTTCCGGGTAAATCCATCAACATTCAGATATTAAACTGATCTCACTTTTCCTTTGGCCAATGTAAAGCGTGCTGCTGCAATCGCCTTGCAAGTACAAAAGCTATATTGCCTCTAATAATTGCCCTCAAATCATTTTCAGTGAATTGCTTGATTACTATTTCGATCCTCCTATTTTGTTTTTCAGCCCCAGGGCAGGCTTCCAGGTATCAGGTAAGGACTGTAGCATTTTACAATCTGGAAAATCTTTTCGATACCATCGATGACCCGAAGACATTTGATGAAGATTTTACGCCCTCAGGGAAGTTTAAATGGACTGTTAAACGATACGAGGAGAAAATTGAAAATTTGGCCGGGGTTATTGCAGGTATCGGATATCGGGTAAGAAAAAGTGCACCGGATATCCTGGGAATCTGCGAAGTGGAAAACTATCAGACTTTGTCAGACCTGGTCAATCATACTGCACTTAAACCTTTTGATTACGGCATCATCCATAAGGATGGGCCTGATGCCCGGGGTATTGATGTAGCATTAATCTACAGGAAAGCCTCATTTATTCCCGTTAGTATTCAAGCCCATCGTCTTGTCTTGCTTGATAAGGATCGATTCATAGTGCCCACGAGATATCAGCTTGTTGTGCATGGTTTTCTGGAGGGTATGCCATTGTACCTTTTAGTTAATCACTGGCCTTCAAGACGTGGAGGCGAACTCAGAAGCAGGGCCAACAGGATAGCAGCTGCCGAGCTGAATCTAAAGATTATTGATTCGATCAGAAGAATTGAACCGGAGCCCGTGATAATTGGGATGGGCGACTTTAATGATAATCCCAATGACTACTCCATGAAAAAAGTGTTAAGAACAAAAAATGAAAGGGAAGAGATGGGGTCAACCGACTTATTTAATCCTATGGCCTATATGTTTCAAAAGGGGAAAGGAAGTTTGGCCTATCGGGATTCGTGGAGTCTTTTTGATCAGATATACTGCTCCGGTAATCTGATCAATGGAGAAAAGCCTTTTCGATGGTGGAAGGTCAATATTTATGACCCGCCGGAACTAAAGATTAGTCGGGGACTTTATAAGGGCTATCCCTTGCGTACAATTACAGCAGGGCGCTATACGGGTGGTTTTAGTGATCATTTCCCTGTATTCGGTTATCTGATCAAAGAATTAAAGCCGTTACTCGGGAAGGATTAATTTAATATTCCGCCATTTTACCTTAATTCCGCCTCCATCGTGGATCTGAAGGGCTATGGCACCTTCTCCTGCACCAATGGCCTCATCATTAATACTGACCATCTGTACCCCGTTGAGCCATGAGGTGAGTTGATCACCCATTACACGGATCTTCAGTGTATTCCATTGCCCTTCTTTCAGGATCAATTCTTTTTCCGCTTCCGGCTTAACCAGCCAGCCACGGCCATAAGATTCATAGACCCCGCCGGTATGCTTTCCTTTGGGAGCCACCTCTACTTGCCAGCCACTCACTTTTGTGCCTTCAATAGTTGAGCGAATAAATACACCGCTATTTCCATCGGCTTCCTGCAGGAATTCCAGGCTAACTTCAAAATCCTTGTAGTGTTTATCAGTAGCCAAATAGCCATACTGGGCATCCGGACCACTTTCTGAGACCAGTAGCCCATCCTGTACATACCATTTTTCGGTACCGTAAACAGTCCAGCCCGTAAGGTCTTTCCCGTTGAATAGTTCTTTCTCCTGAGCTGTAAGTCCTGTTACCATCAGGAAGCTAAATAAAATTTGTATCGTTTTCATCATTTAAATTTTAATTGAACCACTGTGACCAAGGAATTCTGCTGAGGATCAGGATAAGGCCGAGTCCGTAAAATAAGGCGATGCTTTTAAACTTCTTCTTTCCTTCCATAAATCGTTTATGACGAGACCAGCCTATGGTGATCAGCACAATGGCCAGGATATTGACAAATGGATGTTCCACAGCTAACAAACGAGCGGCAGAATTCATTCCCCCCATGCCGAGATCTCGAATGGCCGATAACCCGCTTGCGGAGAATCCCCAGAGCAAAAGGCCAATGACGAGTTGAATATGGCTTAAAATGAGGGTAAACAGGCTAAGACGATAGTCCTTTTGGAGGGTAAACATCCGGTTGCTCAGAACTCCCGTGATCGCATTGGCCACCGCGAGAAACAATAGGGCCAGAACAATATAAGCCAGATAAGAGTGTACGTTTTGTAAAATTTCCATTTTATTGAATTTACGAATTAAAAGTAAGGAATTTTACCCATTAAAAAACCCCGCTTGGAGCGGGGTTTTAATTATTTAAGTAATGATCTTCTAGTTAAAGATATATCTGATCCCTAATTGAGCTTGCCATCTTGAAGATGCTAATCCGAAGTCATCAATCTGAGTGATATTCGGGGTACCGTCATCGTTGACAGTTCCGTAATTCACCTGGAATTCTGGTGTTGCTCCTGTTGAAACTGTGGTCAACGGGCTCACCTCAGAACTGATAAACCTTCTTTGTCCCCAATCCTTATTGATAAGGTTAGTGAAGTTAAAGATGTCTGCCGAGATCTGGAAAGTATGTGTCTTTCCGCTAAATTCAAGGCTAAAATCTTGAAGGATTTTTAAATCGATGATATGATTCCAGATTCCTCTTGAAGCATTTCTCTCCGCATATTTTCCTCGGTTCTCTCTGAGGTAATCAATGCTATTAATAAAGGTATTAAGATCATTCCACTGTTCTGCAGCTGAAACCTCAACATTACCACTGCCATCAGTGATATCTGCTAAAACGATCTCATCTTGAGAAGCCGGGATATAAATAAGTGCGTTATCCCTTGAATCGTCATTCAACAAGTCGCGTCCTTCTCTGTAAATAAAGCTGTAAGGCTGACTCTGATACCCTTCATAGAAGACTCCAAAAGTGGTCTTCACGTTATCACTCCAATTAATTTCATAAGAAGCATTGGCCGTGATCCTGTTCCCAAGAGCAAAATCTGAACGCGTAACAGGAAGGTTTGAATTCTTTCCGTTAACTGTCTGAATATTTCTCCATTGTGAACTGTTCTGAGAAGATGTACCATCAAAGATTTTAAACGAATCCCCGAAGCTATACGAAACCTGTCCTGAGAATCCATTCTCAAAAGGCTTACGAAGCGTAAAGGTGGTGTTTGTTGCGTATCCTCCACCTGTGTTTGAGGCTAAGTAGACACCCCGATATGTAGGATCGATTTCATCTCTCCTGTCATAGAATGGCCTGTTATCCGCCCCGGCGTAAGTACCTGAAGCTGATTTAAGGTTTAGATTCTCATAGTAGATATCGGTTATCACGTTGGTGTAAAGAAAGTCCCCGCTTAAAATAAGATTCCAAATCGGTAATTTCTGATCTACCGCAATATTAAACTTAGCTACCTGAGGCAATTTGAAGTCTTTGGCAATCAAATCTACATTACCTCCAGTTCCGCCTGATCCCGGAGCCGGGTCTTCAAACTGGTTATTGACATTGGGCTCAAATGGCTGACCAAATTCAAACATAAACCCTCCGGTGATACCGTTGTTGTTATACGTTCCTCCAGGCCATACCAAAGGAAGACGAGATGTGAAAACTCCCACACCACCACGAACTTGGGTGGTCCCCTTGCCATTAACATCCCAGTTGAAGCCGAGACGCGGGGCAAACATTGGGGTTGGGTCTATTCCTTGTCCAACTCTTGCTCCCTGAACATCTTTCCCTGCAGCTTCTAATAGTGGAACAGTTCTATCATTAAAATCGTCATTCTCTACACCGTCACTCCAGTAAGGAATATCAATCCTGGCACCGAAAGACAATTTGAAATCATCAGTCATCTGCCAGTCGTCCTGAATATAAAATCCTGCCTGGAAGGTATCAAATTCTGATGCCCCGGCAGATTCGTCACCAACGACTCCTGTTCCTACGAGGGAATATCCGTGTTGATATACATCGGCATCCTGCCCGGTAAGGAATTGGTTTAAACCAGAGGAAGTAAGTGTCCCGGAACCATCAAATTGATCTTCAAAAGTATAATCTCCATAGTTGAAGGCAAAGAACAGGTTCTTTACCTGAGCAAATTCTAAGTTGGTACCCAAGGTAACGGTATGCGCTCCTGAATAGATCTCAAAATTATTGGTCAAGGTAAGAACATCCTGATCCAAAAGGTTTGCGGTTGAGAAAGGTTCAGCTCCAAAAGAAATAGTCCCTGAACCATCCTGAATATCTACGGTTGGGAATGGATCTCCAAGTGGATCCCTGTCATCTCTAACCTGAGTGTATCCAAGGATAAAACTGTTTGAAAACTTGTTGCCAAAACGCGAGTTCAATTCCAAAGCAATGGAATGGGTCTGGGTTTCGAAAGACTCAGATCCGTTGATAAATCCGATTCCGAAGTTTCCTGAATTACGAGCTTCAAGGTTGTCTGCCCCTACATATCCATAGCGGAAAGAGAGCTTGTTGTTCTGGTTGATGTTCCAGTCGATCTTGGCGGTAAGTTTGTCTCCTGCCAGGGTACGAGTGTTATTGTCAAAAATGCCCGGATCATAACCGTAATTGCTCACTAAGAAACTACTTAGGTTATTGAGGTCTGCTGCAGATGAGCGTCCGGTATAGTTGCTGATGTTAAATGGCTGAGGCGTTTCATCGTCCTGTCTTTCATAGTTAAGGAAGAAAAATACTTTGTCCTTAACTAAAGGACCTCCAACACGAACACCGTAAGTAAGCGCACTAAAGTCGGCAAGCTTTTCACGGGTATCCCCATCATTAGTTAGTGCTGTTGGTGTTTTTCCTGCCAGACTTTCGTTACGTACAAAAGCATAAGCCGATCCTTCCCAGTTGTTAGATCCAGAACGTGTAATTGCGTTGATAGATCCTCCTGAGAAACCTGATTGACGAACGTCAAACGGGGCAATGTTGATCTGGAAGGTTTCGATCGCATCCACAGAGAAAGGATTCACCCCGGTTTGTCCCCCGTTGGTTCCTGATCCTGCAAGACCGAACACATCATTGTTAACCGCCCCATCAATATAGATAGCGTTGTAACGGTTGTTCTGACCTGCCAGGGATACTGAGAATCCATCATTTCCTTCAGTAACCTGAGCCTGAGGCGTGATACGGACAAAATCCGCAATAGATCGCGAAGCTGCAGGTAGTGTAGCCACATCTCTTCTGGAAACCGTGGTCTCTGTACCTGTTTTATTCGATCCAAAAACTCCTGAAGCAGAAGCCGAGATTACAACTTCCTCCAGTGCTGTTGCCGATTCTGATAAGCGCACATTGAATTGAGATGCCCTACCCAGTGTCAGGTAAATTTCATTTTTTACATTATCGGTAAATCCGATATAAGAGAAAGTAATGGTGTACGGCCCACCTGATCTCATGTTAGAGATTCGGTAGAAACCGTCGAAATCAGCAGCTGCACCGTAAGTACTTCCCGTAGGAACGTGTACTGCCACAATACTGGCTCCACCCAGTGGCTCGCCAGCTTCATCGATTATCTTTCCGCTGATGGCGGAAGTGGTAACCCCTTGTGAAAAAGCCATTGCTGTCATTAAAAAAGCAGCAAGGGCAAAGTAAATTTTCTTCATAGTTCTCGTGTTAGATAATTTTTAGTGTGTTGGCAAAAGTGTCATAATTCAATCACTTATATATTAAGAGAGTGTTAAATTATGAAGATCAAATTTAACTAAAAAGAGTAAAACTCAATGGTTAAATACTCTTGATTTGGAAACTTAAAGTAAAAAATATGAAATTGGCCTTCTACTTCTTAAAATTTTGTAATAATTGCGTTGTAGAGGCATCGTGACTGGAGATTTCTGAAGAAGTAATATCTCTCAGGGTTGTGGCGGCAAGTTGCTTTCCTAATTCTACCCCCCACTGGTCATAACTGAAAATGTTCCAAATTATACCTTGTACAAATATTTTATGCTCGTACATCGCAATGAGCGCTCCCAGGCTTCTCGGACTTAATTTCTCTATTAAGAGAGTATTGGTAGGTTTATTCCCATCAAATAATTTAAAGGGCAAGAGTTTATTTATCTCACTATCAGAAAGGCCCTTTTCTTCTAACTCTGCCCGTACTTCCTCTGCATTCTTGCCGTTCATCAGGGCTTCTGTTTGAGCAAAAAAGTTTGCCATTAGCTTTTGATGGTGATCCGTATTCCCGTAAAGAGAAGTTTTGTAACCAATAAAGTCGGCCGGGATAAGCTTAGTCCCCTGGTGGATCAATTGAAAGAAAGCGTGTTGGGCATTAGTGCCCGGTTCTCCCCAGATGATGGTCCCGGTTTGATATGAAATCTGCGATCCATCTCTGGCGGTACTCTTACCGTTGCTCTCCATGATCCCCTGCTGAAAATATGCGGAGAATCTACTTAAGTATTGGGTATAGGGAATAATCGCTTCGGTTTCGGCTCCGTAAAAATTGTTATACCAGATACTGAGAAGTCCTAGTAAGACCGGGATGTTATCATGGAAGTCGGCTGTCCTGAAATGCTCGTCCATTTCACGTGCCCCTTCCAATAGCTCTTCAAAACGGTCCGGGCCCAAAGCCAGGGCGATAGACAGTCCCACAGCACTCCAGAGAGAAAATCTTCCACCTACCCAATCCCACATTGGAAATACGTTTTCACTGGCAATACCAAATTCCTCAATCTTTTCCGTGTTGGTGGAAACCGCCGCAAAATGCTTGGCGATTTCTTTGGGCGAAGCGCTTTCTAGAAACCACTTCTTAATGGTAAGGGCATTTGTAAGTGTTTCCTGAGTGGTAAAAGTTTTAGAGACGATGACGAACAAGGTGGTTTCCGGATTGATTTCTTTCAGAATCTCCTCTACATGATCGCCGTCGATATTGCTGACAAAGTGTGTCTTGAGGTGGTTCTTGTAAAACTTTAGGGCCTCTGTAACCATTACAGGACCTAGATCAGATCCTCCGATTCCAATATTCACTACATCCGTAAAAGCTTTACCGGTAAATCCCTTTAATTTGCCTGAAATGACAGCGTCAGAAAATTTTCTAATGTGCTCCCTTACTTCGTAAACTTCCGGAACGACATTTTCCTTGTCGACGAGGATTTCTTCTGACTCTCCGGCTCTCAGAGCCGTGTGGAGTACTGCCCTCCCTTCGGTCTCATTGATGATATCCCCTTCAAAATACTTTCCTATTGCATCTTTTAGCTTTACTTCTTTGGCGAGTTGAAACAAGGTTTCCAGGGTGGTATCCGTAATTCTGTTTTTGGAGAAGTCGACAAAAAAATCCTGCCACTGTCTGGAGAATCGCTTTGCCCTATCCGGGTCGTTTTTAAATAAGTCTTTTAGGTGATGATCTTTGGTTTCCCGATAGTGTTTTTCGAGCTTTTTCCAGGCGTCGGTAGTGGTTGGATTAATTTTTTCTAAAGGCATTTTACTAGTTGAGGGTTAGAAGTTCTTCTGCCTGTTCTTCGGGAAAATCAATGCAATCGAGTTGGGTTTTTACCGGATCCATATACTCGTAATAGGCCGGTCTCAATATTTCTGCTAAAGGTTCTGCAGCCGGTAATTTTTCCCGTAGCGGGTCTACCTGCCGTCCGTTCTTCCAAAAGCGGTAACAAACATGGGGTCCACCGGTATTACCGGTCATCCCGATCCAACCAATTACATCACCCTGCTTTACATATTCACCCCTGCGGACCTTTTGGGCTTTCATATGCAGGTACTGTGTACTGTATGTACCGTTATGTCTGATCTTTACGTACTTCCCGTTACCTCCTCTACGGGTAGACTCGGTTACCACACCATCGGCAGTGGCGAGAATGGGCGTACCGATAGGCGCTGCGTAATCTGTTCCTTTATGGGGTCTCACCTTATAGCCGTAATACCTGATTTTTCGTTTGAGGTTATAGCGAGATGACAGTCGGCCAAATTTCAACGGAGCTCTTAAAAAGGTTCGGCGAAGGTTATTGGCCTCCTGATCGTAGTATTCTTTGATATCGAGCGAATCATTGTGGTAGGCAAAGGCGTAAAACGGTTCTCCTCTGTGTTCAAAGTAGGCCGCTTTAACTTCACCTGCCCCGGCATAAATACTGTCATTGATATATTTTTCCTCGTAAATGATCCGGAATTTATCTCCTGCATCGAGCTTAAAGAAATCGATAGTCCATGCGTAGATACCCGATAATTCGTTTACCATCAGGTAATCGATATTCTGCTTTACAATAACGTCGGATAAAGATCCTCCTTTGGGAATTACTCCGGATGCTTCTCGCTGTACAAGTTTTACTTTCTTTCTTCCTTTGTAGGCCAGAACGGTGTCCCTGAAGTCGACTACCGTATAATTAATGGCATCATTCTCATAAATAAAAAGCTGAGCGACTTCGGAAGTATCTCTCGATTTTAAAATGGTATAGGGGTTGCCCACTCGTATACGCCTAACATCGAAAGTGTCCTTAAACCTTTGTGTGAGCTCGTAGATTTTAGGATAATCTACCTTGTTACGGGTCATGAGGTCACCGAAAATATCACCTCTTCTGATGGTGTCTTCAACCACGATGAAATCTGAAAGGTTAAGTCCGTATTTCTCGATATTCCTTTCCGGGATAGATTCTTGAACATCAACATCTTCATCAGCTATAGAAGCAGTAGACTTTTCTTCACCACATGAAGATAGCAGCATACATGCTAAAAAGAGGCCCCAGTATTTTCGCATTGTACTTTAGGTTGTTTTTTCGGGATTAAATAAGTGATCTATCCATTGTTTACCCCAATTTTCTAATTCCTGTTCGGCGTGCAATTTCGGAAAAAACACCACCTTTTGAAAACTTGGCGGTAAATATTCCTTCCAATTGGTTCCTCCCGTTGCTTCAATTGACTTATCTCCTTTACTGAGATAGCGGTAGGCCGAGCCCATATGCATGAGCGGCCAATTTACATTCGCATTGAGGTCCATCCTCCTTAACGCATCTTTAAGGTCTTTATTATTCCGGCTTTTTTCAGGTAACTTCAGGTATTTGTGATAGATCGTATTGTCTTCCACTTCTTTTGCTATCCTGATAAATCTGGGCGTGTAGCGATATTCAAACTGTTTGAGGGTCAGGGTTTTCTCTCCGGTATTTATATCTGTAGCGCCTTTTTTCCAGTAAATATGTTCGTACAGCTCTTCTATACTGTCTTCTTGCGAAAAATTGTTTCGCTCAGTTTCGTGAACCAGATTTTGAAGAGGAGTAGCGTATAATTCGATCATGCGGTATTGCGCCGATTGAAATCCACTGGACGGCAAAAGCGCCATTCGGTATCGCAGAAATTGCTCTCTTTCCATCCCGGTAATCATAATACTAAAGGAAGAGATCAGCGCTTTGTAATAGTTATTGATCCGGTTTACTTTTTCAATAAAATGGGATACTTCCTGGGACCTGTCATCCGCGATCTGTTTTTCTTCGTGTATGATGAGTTTAAAGTACAATTCCGTGATCTGGTGATACATTATAAAGATCTCCTCATCAGGAAAATAGGTCCTGGGCACCTGCAGGCTCAGCAGGGTATCTAGATGTATATAATCCCAGTACGTAAGATAACGCTGGTAGAGCAGGCCGTCGAGGTAGGAGCTCAGATCCTGTCCGGAATCTTTGTACTTCTCTGCCAGCTTTTCGATCTGAGATGCGATCTGCTCCTTTTTCTTCATGCTGTTGTTAATCCATTATGATCTTGAACTGGTGCTTTAAGCCATTGTATCCGTCGAGATCGGCCTTAAGCGACCCTACCGCCAGATCAGCCTTGATACGGATAGGAATCTTGTTTCTATCATTTGACACCCACAAGGTAAGGCTTTCCTGTTCTTTAAATACCCTGCCGGCCTGTACGTAGGGTCTGAATTTTAGACATTCCACTTTTCCAAATTTGGTTCGCAGTATGTCTTTCCCAAGAAATTTCAGTTTAAACTTAAATATGCCTTCATCGTCATACAGCATGTTTAGTTGAATCGACTTGCCAATCTCCAGGTCTCCTATTTCGTAATTATTTCTGAGGAAATAAAAGCCCGACACCAGGTCTTGTATGTTTTCCCCTAGGTCAAAATTAAACTTTTTATCATTTTTTTTATCGTCGAGCAGGGCTTCTTTTTTGTTATAGTCAAAGTTGATTTCTATGTCCTTGGTATAGCCTCCTTCGTCCACTTTTCGGACAAATCGATACGGTTTTCCGTTTTCCATATCAAAATAGCTCTCATAGGTATCGTCAACCTTAAAGAAAATACTCGCAAATCCGGTGGTCCTCCCTCTGCCCACGACGTGGTATACAGGGGTCTCCCCAACGCTGTCTGTTTTAACATGCAGGGTGGCATAGCTGGCATTCAAAATACCGTAATGTATCCTGAATTTAAGCCACTCCCCGGGTTTAAATGCTTCATGCACGTTTTGCGCATACAACATCCCCTGGAGAAAAAGAAACACAAGAAATACCTTCTTTTTCATGATAATTTCTGTTCAAAATTAGTAAAACAGGCTTCACAACCATGTTCTTAACGTTATTTAAACAACTATTATTCCAATTTTGACTACAAAAAAAAGCCCCGACGAGCGTCGGAGCTTTTCCTAAATAACCAACCAAACTTTAAATTATGAAAAACCAATACTTAAAGTTATAAGGGAACCACCCCTTATGAGTACAAATCTAATATATCTTCCTGAAACCACATTTCCTTTTAACGTAATTTAACTAGAACCTTAACAATAGTTTATTAAATCCTTGTGCGATTTAGGAAAATGGGTATATAATCAGAGGGTTCCCCTTGATTCCTGTTCTCGTTCTATGGCTTCAAAAAGAGCCTTAAAATTCCCTTTCCCAAAAGACTTGGCGCCTTTTCTCTGTATGATCTCTATGAACATGGTAGGCCTGTCCAAAATAGGTTTGGTAAAGATTTGCAATAAATACCCTTCGTCATCCCGATCGATCAGAATTCCGAGTTCGCTCAAAGGGGCAAGATCCTCATCGATTTCCCCAACCCGATCCAGAACATCCTCGTAATAAGATGCCGGTACCGTCAGAAATTCTACGCCGCGGTCTCTTAAAGCACTAACGGTTTCGATTATATTATCCGTCGCCAAAGCCATGTGCTGTACCCCTGCCCCGTTATAGAATTCAATGTACTCTTCTATTTGTGATTTTTTGCGTCCTTCAGCAGGTTCATTAATCGGGAATTTGATCCTTCCGTTCCCGTTACTCATCACCTTACTCATCAGGGCGGTGTATTCTGTTGATATGTCTTTGTCATCAAAAGAAACCAATTGTGCAAATCCCATAACATGGGCATAGAAGTGACACCATTTGTTCATTTCATTCCATCCCACATTTCCCACCATATGGTCAATGTATTTAAGTCCCACATCTGAAGGCTGGTAGTGTGGGTTCCAGGCCTTATACCCGGGCATAAATACGCCTTTGTACTTACCCCTTTCTACAAAAACATGTACAGTTTCACCGTAAGTGTGGATCCCTGAGAGAACCACCTCTCCGGAATCATCTTTTATGGTTTTGGGTTCAAAATAGGATTCTGCTCCCCTTTTTACGGTTTCCTGGTAACTTTTTGTTGCGTCATCTACCCACAAGGCAATAGCTTTAACACCATCACCGTGTTGGTCTATATGCCGATTGATATCCCCGCCTGATTTTAAAGGAGAGGTAAGCACCAATCTAATTTTATCCTGTTGTAATACGTAAGAAACTCTGTCTTTTAAACCGGTTTCCAGACCTGCGTAGGCCAGGGGTTGAAATCCCCATGCCCCCATGTAGTAATAGGCAGCCTGTTTTGCATTCCCCACGTAGAGTTCTACGTGATCTGTCCCTAGCAGCGGTAGGAAATCTTCTGCCGCCGGGTTCTCCTTTGGCAAGTGTAAAGAGGTGTTATCTAAAGTAGCCATGATATTATTTTTGAATTGATTTTACATTAAGGTGTGCCTGAATCGGCCCTGAAAATTGCAGGGCTGCTACCACATGGCCCTGAGATGGGCTGTAATATCTATTCTTATGATCAGCATGCGAGTTATCTCCTGTCGCAAAGATCGTAAAAAAGAGTGAAATTCTGTATGAACAAAGCCACTTCAATCTGTTCTTGCACCCGTATATACTTAAAACCAGTAACCAAGGCTGATTAAAAAATACCCTTCATCGGTTTCAGGCGACCAGGAATAAAGGAGCTGGACGGGGCCAAAAAAGGATTCCCAGCCGTAACCCAGGCCAAAACCGGTATAATCGGGTGCCGTAAACCATTCTCCGGTCCTGAAAATATCATCTTCAACATTGGCCATATTTGCCGCAAAGAGTAGGTGATTCTTCGGGCTGAATTCATAGTCGAAACGAGCATATGCTTTTACGTAGCTGTTTCCGGGCAGACTCAGGAAATCGTATCCCAGGAAAGATTGAAAATTATTTAAAGGGTAGTTTCCAAATCCCCCAAGACAAAATCGAAGGAGGTCACACGGGATGTCCCAAGTTTAAACCCGCCTTCGGTTTCCAGATTGAGACTCATGTTTGGAAAAAGGGGGAATGCTGCACCCATGGTGGCCTTGGCAACTGAAAATTCCTTGAAATTATCGTTAAAATCAGATGACCACAGGTAAAAGTGAAAATCCCCATCAAAATAAAGCCCTCTTGAGGGAAAATACTTATCGTCATAAGTGTCGAGCGTGAGACGTCCAAAGGTGGAAACATAGTTGCCCTTTTCAAAGAATGTACTTTTTCCGGCAGATGATTGCGGAAGTGAAAGGCTGTCAGTGCGTTGTTCATTGAGTGTGGTGGTGCTATAAGTCAACAGTTTGTGTTCAGCGCCTATTTTAAAGGCAAATTCTTCATTCAGTGCTGTTTGCAAATAGATTTGATTGGTAAAATCGGTAACCTTTAAATTGATGTTATTGACATTGACATTGACAGGAACCTCAAAGTTCGATTCTATTATTCCGTAATCGATCTCCCTTTCAAATTCATAGAATCGCGAATTGATTCCAAAACTCCAGTAGGAGCCTTTGTCAACATAATACTGGAAGTTATATCTCAAATTGTCACCGAGAATAAGATCGATAGAAGCCACGTCATCCTGCAGCAGCAAATTTTTTCTGGTAAGGTTAATCAGGGCTGCACTTTTATATAGGTTATCGTAATGAGCTGCGATTCGCAGAAAGGTCTTATCGGTGCTTTCGGTAAGGCTCATGATCAAATCCTGACCCAGACCGTTAGACAGGAGTTCGTACCTGATCGTTCTAAAATTTCCCGTAGCAACCAAATTATTTATTCCCTGCTGAAGCTTTGTAAAGCTCATTTTTTCATTCAGGTTGATTCTCAGTTTCCCCTTGATATACCCCCGGGAAAAATTTTCATTTCCTTCCAGTACAAGTCGGTTTACTACAAGAGAATCCTGCAGCGGGATAAATGGCCTTTCTTCCGGGGATAGATTTTGTTTTGTTGCGAGGGCCTCAAGGGCATCTTTGTGCTTTAGTGCAACTTGCTTTCCGGTTTTTATAATGGTGTCTTTCCGTTCAAAGTCGATCACAGAGAAATTATCCATATCGGGCTTGATATAGATATCTGTAAGTTCCGATTTCCTCTTCATGTCTTTAATCGTGCGGAAGTTGTTGATCTGCAGAAGGATTTCCGTAGCTGACGAAAGAGATGACCTATCCCTCAACCCGTGTTGCACGTCCACGCCAATGACGATGTCTGCACCCATAGCTCTTAATTCCTCCACGGGATAGTTGTTGAGTACGCCGCCGTCGATCAGGATCTGTCCATCTACCTCTGCCGGCTGGAATAAGGATGGAAATGTTCCGCTTGCCAGAATGGCCTCAGGTAAATAGCCGCTGTTTAACATCACCTCTTTACCTGTTTCTACATTGGTGGCTATGCAAAAAAATGGGATTTCAAGCTCATTAAAGTCGCGTATGTCCTTCACGTGATATAGTAATTTCACCAGGGTATTATAAATATTCTGACCGCTGGAAATACCTTGTGGAAAGGACAACTTAAAATTGTTGAATGGCAGGGTGAGCGCGTAACGTTCCGAGTCTTCTTTCTCGTAAAATGTCTTGGCATCTCTGGGCAGGTTATCCTGGATCAGAGCAGTAAGGTCTGAATTGCGAAAAAGGATTTCTAACTGCTTTGCCGAATATCCCGAGGCGTATAGCGCTCCAATAATGGCTCCCATACTTGTACCTCCGATGTAGTCTATGTGTACGCCCGACTCTTCTATGACTTTTAGTGCGCCAATATGGGCCAGTCCCTTGGCTCCGCCCCCACTGAGGACCAGTCCCACTTTAGGTGCCTTCTCCTCGGTAGCTTGCTGTGCGTTTATGTGGCACACCACCATAAAAATCATCGCGAAAATGAAGCTATTTCGCATACTGTGAAGATAGACCATTAATGAAAGTTTTCATATATTTTCTTTGCCTTTGCCCGTCCAACCTCCTTGCTGAGGTCTTCCAGTGAAGCTTCTTTTATTCGCTTTACCGATTTGAATTGTTTCAACAGTTGTTCTACGGTTTTATCACCAATTCCGTCAATAGCCTCAAGTACTGAATTAATAGCATCTTTACTCCGTTTATTTCGATGGAAGGTGATCCCGAATCGATGTGCTTCATTCCGTAGTTGCTGTATGACTTTAAGGGATTCCGATTTTTTGTCGAGATAGAGTGGTACCGGATCTCCGGGAAAGTAAATTTCCTCCAGTCTTTTGGCGATCCCAATAATAGCTATTTTGCCCCTGAGGCCTAAAATATCCAGGCTTTTTAAAGCTGATGATAGTTGCCCTTTACCCCCGTCGATAACGATTAACTGGGGAAGGGAGGCATCCTCAGCCAGCAGGCGTTTATACCGCCGATATACCACCTCTTCCATTGAGGCAAAATCGTCCGGGCCGTCTACGGTTTTAATATTGTAATGACGATATTCTTTCTTGGCAGGTTTTCCATCTCTGAAAACCACACAGGCCGCAACGGGATTGCTCCCCTGAATATTAGAATTGTCAAAACACTCTATATGCCTTGGTTCTTCGGATAGTCGGAGGTCGGATTTCATTTGAGCCATTATGCGATTTACGTGGCGGTCAGGGTCAGTGATCTTAACTTGTTTAAATCTTTCCTGCCTGAAAAATTTCGCATTGCGCTGTGAGAGATCGAGGATCTTCTTTTTATCCCCCAATTTGGGAACCGTTATTTTCAGGTCTTCCGGCAGACTTACCGGAAAAGGCAGATAAAGCTCCTTTGATTGGGATTGAAATCGTTGCCTGATTTCAACAATAGCGAGTTGCAACAAATCCTTGTCGGCTTCTTCCAGCTTTTTCTTAATCTCCATGGTATGTGATCTGATGATGGAACCATGGGAGAGCTGTAAAAAGTTTATGTAGGCATAGGCTTCATCCGAAATAATGGAAAAGACATCTACATTATTGATTTTTGGATTGACAATGGTGGATTTAACCTGGTAGTTTTCCAAAACCTCAATCTTATTCTTGATCTGTTGGGCCGCTTCAAATTGCATATCCGCTGCCAGTGATTTCATTTCCCTTTTAAAATAGTGTAGCGAAGATTTGAAGTTCCCTTTGATGATCTCCCTGATATCGCCGATCTGCTGATGGTACTCTTCCTCCTTTTGCAATCCTTCACAGGGCCCTTTGCAATTGCCAAGATGGTATTCCAGGCAGACCTTGTACTTTCCCGCTTCAATCTTTTCCTCAGAAAGGTCGTAGTTGCAAGTTCGTAACGGATAAACACTTTTTATAAGGTCTAAAAGGGTTTTTACCGTCTTCATACTGGTGTAAGGCCCATAGTATTCCGAGCCGTCCTTGATCAACTTCCTCGTTGGGAATATCCTGGGAAAACGCTCATTTTTAATGCAGATCCAGGGATACGACTTATCGTCTTTCAGCAACACATTGTAGCGTGGCTTATATTTTTTAATCAGATTATTCTCCAACAACAAGGCATCCGACTCTGTAGGCACCACGATATGCTTCAGGCTATTGATCTTTTTAACCATTACCCGGGTTTTGCCATTTTCATGGCTTTTGGTAAAGTAAGAAGTAACCCGTTTTTTGAGATTTTTCGCCTTCCCTACATAAAGTATTTTTCCGTTGTTGTCATAGAACTGGTATACCCCGGGCGACTCAGGGAGGGTAGTAAGCTGAAGTTCTACGGATAATTCTGGCATTGGGAATATTTGGAGACGCTATAAACAAAGATAATTTAGCAAAATTTAATTGACCCTCATTTCCATCATTTTATGATTTACCGGGATAGTTCATGGTGCTGAGACGTCGACTAAAGAAAAATTAAATCTCATATTAGGATAAAATTCGGACTGACCTTGAATGACTTTATCAGTATAAAATGATATTCATGAAAATTAATAAAAAAGATTTTTCTGCATATCAAGTGATTTAATCACTTGATTATTATACGATTTATTCCCATTCAAAAAGAACCTATTAGTTGGACATGTTAAATCTTTACTAAAAATGTGCATTTCGTCGAGTAAATCTTACCTTTTATAGAAACCGTATATAATTTTTACCTATTTTTAGCGCAATCGTAACGATAATTTAATGGACAATTACCTGATCACCCTGGGAATGTACCTGATCTTAATGCTCTTTTTTAAGATCTATTTTACTGTTGCCGGAAAAGAATAAAGTTCATTTCACTGCCCCACTTCTAAGAACTGTTCGGCCTTATGCTAAAGAAAGATCTCCGAACGCATTTTCTTGAATTGAGAAAGAACACTTCCGATGCAATAATAGAGGAAGCTAGTTTAGTATTGGCCAATAGCCTTTTGGCCATGCCTATTTGGGGCCATACTTATTATCACATTTTTCTTCACAGCGCTTTTAAGAAAGAGATTGATACGGGGCCCATTATTACGCTTCTCAGGGGAAAGGACAAAGAAATTATCATTCCCAAAATTGCTCCCCAAAATCAACTGCAGCATTTCTTGTTAACAGACAGTACCACCCTTAAACCCAATAATTGGGGTATCCCTGAACCTGAACACGGTATAAAGGTTTCTCCGTCTGAAATCGAGGTAGTTTTTGTTCCCTTACTCGCCTTTGACCGCAAAGGCCACAGGGTGGGCTACGGAGGAGGTTACTACGATAGTTTTCTATCAGAATGTAATGAGAATACTGAGAAAATCGGTTTGAGTTTATTTGACCCCGTCGATGTGATTAGTGATTCTAAGCCTCACGATATCCCATTGGACTATTGCGTGACACCTGAGAAGATCTACACTTTTTGATCGGCTTCAACTTTAACTTCATCTTTTTTGCCAAATGCCTTTTTGTTGAAGACTACCAAAATCCCTACCCCAGTACTAATGGCGGTATCCGCGATATTGAAAACCGGTTCAAAGAAACGGAAATCATCCCCTCCCACGAAGGGAACCCAGTATGGCCATACAGTATCAATCATTGGAAAATACAGCATGTCTACAACCTTCCCATAAAATAGCTTTCCGTAAGGTTCATCGGAAAGAAAAGTAGCCACAGTATTGTAACTGTCGTCGAAAAGCATTCCGTAGAAAAGAGAATCAATGATGTTACCTATTGCACCCGCAAAAATCAAAGAAACGGCTATGACGAGAGTCTTGGACGCTGCTTTTCGAATACTGTCCCAAAGCCAGTAACCAATTCCTGTAATGGCAAAAAGTCTGAAGATAGTCAGGACAAGTTTCCCGGAACTATCTGAAATAGGCAGGATATCGCTAAGTTTTGTTCCCCAGGCGGCACCTTCATTTTCAATAAATAAGATCTTAAACCAACTGAATACATCAATGGATTCTCCCAGAATAAAATGGGTCTTGATATATATTTTACTAATCTGATCTATCAATAAAATCAGGAAAATCAGAATAAGGGACTTTTTGAGATTCATAGTTTATCTTCTGCAGGGCCAAAAATAGGAATAATTAGTTCATTGTTATGACTAGCTTACTTTTAGAAATTATAATCTTACTCCAGGGATCTGATAGTGATGTTTCCACTGTTGGATTGAAGTGCGAAATTATTTTCTCCCAGGGGGATGGAATCCCTTTCAACCCGTCCGTATTTGGTGTTTACCCGAATTGATCCGCCAGCGGTATACAATACAATATTTCCACTTTGGGTAGTAACACTAATATGATCTCCTGCCTCCTTTAAAACACATTGTCCGTCGCTTAGCACCACCTTTAAATTCTTGTAAATCCCCATCGCACTAACCCTGGCACTGGTGCCGTACAAATAGACTATTTTGTCTTCGGGTATTCCGATAGAAAGGGAAATAGCGATCACTTTATGGGCACTCAATTTGTCATTGGGCTGAATAAAAAATGGTTGAATTGCAGCACTAACTCTTAGCGTGTTGCCCTCTTCAACCAGCTCTATACTGAGATCTTTCTTATATTCTCCTTCCATCACTGCCTCAAGACTAAGTTCAGATCCCGAAACGGTTTCAAGGCTTACCTGAGAAAGGCTGTCGGCGTCTATCTGTATAGTGGTAATATGCGGAAGGAGCAGGACTTTTCTGACTACATTCTGGCCTAAGCCGGGCTTTATTCCCAGGAGCAGGAATACTAAAATGAAGGAGTGTTTCACTGATAAAAAACGCCCCTGAGCGGGGCGTGTTATTTACTTTTGCATATTTTTTGCCTCGATGCTCAAGGTTGCGTGTGGCACAAGTTTTAGTCGCTCTTTATTAATGAGTTTCCCTGTAACCCTGCAAATTCCGTAGGTCTTATTTTCGATACGTAATAAGGCGTTTTTCAGATCCCGGATAAATTTTTCCTGCCTGATGGCCAACTGTGTGTTTGCCTCCTTACTCATCGTTTCAGAACCCTCTTCGAAGGCCTTAAAGGTTGGGGAGGTATCATCCGTCCCATTATTGCCGTCATTCATGTATGAACTGCGCAGCAAATCGAGATGACTTTTCGCTTTTTCAATTTTTTCCTCTATCAAAACTCGAAACTCTTCCAGTTCTTTATCTGTGTATCTAACTTTTAAATCTTGTCCCATAATTCTTAATGTTTTTGAATGAACAATTTTGTATTAACTTCATCAAACACGATCGCAGTACCTGTATCCAATTTTTCTTCTAAGGCCAGATCCGCGGTGAGCGTTTCTGTTTTTATGTACTGCATATTGCTTTCGATCGCTTTTTCTACAAAACCGTCCTTTAGCACTTTAATGTCAATTTTATCAGTAACCTCAAATCCGGATTCTTTTCTGAGGTTCTGTATCCGGTTTACAAGCTCCCGAGCGATACCCTCTTTCCTGAGATCATCATCAATAGTTACGTCGAGGGCTACCGTTAGACCTCCTGCACTGGCTACGAGCCAGCCTTCTATGTCTTCGGAACTTATTTCTACTTCCTCTAACTGTAAGATAATACTTTTATTTTCTATCTCAAGGGGAATTTCGCCTTCCCGTTCAATTTTTTGGATATCCTTCTGTGAGAAGTTACCTACTTCCTGAGCGATTTTTTTCATATCCTTGCCAAATCTGGGACCTAAAACCTTAAAGTTGGGTTTGATCTTTTTGACAAGAATTCCGGAAGCATCGTCCAACAATTCAATTTCTTTTACATTGACCTCCGATTTAATAAGATCTGCAACCGCTTCAATTTCAATTCGCTGTTTTTCATCCAGAACAGGGATCATTACTTTCTGCAAGGGTTGCCTCACTTTGATCTTTTCCTTTTGCCTGATCGACAATACAAGAGAAGAAATAGTTTGGGCTTTTTCCATTTTACTTTCCAGGGTTCGATTGATCATCGCCTGGTCGTACTCAGGAAAAAGAGACAAATGCACGCTTTCAGGAGTATTTTCCCCGATTCCCCTTGACAAGTCAGTATATAATTGCTCCGCAAAAAATGGAGCTATTGGCGCGGAGAGTTGGGCAACTGTACGCAGACAGGTATAGAGTGTTTGGTAAGCTGAAATCTTATCCCTCTGGTAATCCCCTTTCCAAAAACGCCTTCTGCAAAGACGCACATACCAGTTACTGAGATTTTCCTGGACGTAATCTGAAATAGCCCTTGCCGCTTTTGTGGGTTCATAGTCGTCATAAGCCTCATCAACAACTTTTATAAGTGAGTGCAGCTCCGACAGTATCCATTGGTCAATTTCTGGTCTTTCCTTTAAGGGTATTTCTTCTTCGCTGTAGCTAAATTCATCGATATTGGCATATAGGGCAAAAAAGGAATACGTATTGTAAAGTGTGCCGAAAAACTTTCGCTTTACCTCCTGAATGCCATCAACATCAAATTTGAGGTTGTCCCATGGATTGGCATTGGCAATGAGGTACCATCTGGTAGCATCCGGGCCAAATTCCTTTATGGTTTCAAAAGGATCCACCCCATTTCCGAGCCTTTTGGACATTTTCTTCCCTTCCTTGTCCAATACGAGTCCGTTAGAAACCACATTCTTATACGCAACAGAATCAAATACCATAGTGGCTATCGCGTGGAGTGTATAGAACCAACCCCTGGTCTGATCTACTCCCTCGGCAATAAAATCGGCCGGAAATGTTTTTCCTTCATCGATCAGCTCCTTATTCTCAAAAGGATAATGCCATTGTGCATAGGGCATAGACCCACTGTCGAACCAAACATCAATCAGATCGGCTTCCCTTTTCATCGGCTTCCCTGAAGCAGAGACCAAAACTACGGCATCCACAACATTTTTATGCAGGTCTATTTTGTCGTAATTGGCCTCCTCCATATTCCCTGACTCAAATGAGGCAAATGGATCATTATTCATCAACCCTGCCTTGATCGACTTTTCAATTTCCTCCTTAAGCTGAGCCACCGAACCAATGATGATCTCTTCTGTACCGTCTTCTGTTCTCCAGATAGGCAGGGGTATTCCCCAGAAACGAGATCGGGAAAGGTTCCAGTCATTAGCATTGGCAAGCCAGTTCCCAAACCGGCCGTCCCCCGTTGCTTTGGGTTTCCAGTTGATCGTCTGGTTGAGTTCAAACATTCGATCTTTGATATCGGTCACTTTAATAAACCAGGAATCCAATGGATAATACAGTATAGGCTTATCAGTTCTCCAGCAATTGGGATAACTGTGCAGGTATTTCTCTACTTTAAAGGCCCTGTTTTCCTCCTTGAGTTTTATGGCCAGCTCAACATCAACAGATCTCTCCGGTGCCTTGCCTTCTTCGTAGTATTCATTCTTTACATATTTGCCCGCAAGTTCCTCCATTTCAGGGCGAAATTTCCCTTGCAAGTCTACTAAAGGAACGGGATTCCCGTACTGATCCAAAACCAGAAGTGGTGGGACTTCAGGGGAAGCTTGTTTGGCTACCAGGGCATCATCTGCACCAAAGGTTGGTGCGGTATGCACAATACCTGTACCGTCCTCGGTAGTCACAAAATCTCCGCCAATTACACGGAAGGCATTTTCCGGTTGCTGATACGGCAAGGCATAAGGCAATAATTGCTCGTATTTGATTTCCAAAAGATCTTTTCCCTTGCAATCGAGCCCGATTTTATAGGGTATTTTTTTATCTCCTTCTTTAAAAGCCTCCAGTTCTTCGTCTGATGCAACCTCGGTGAACTTTCCCTTAAACTGCTCACCTACCAAGGCTTTGGCTAAAATTACATTGATCGGCTCAAAGGTGTATTGGTTGTATGTTTTTACCAATACATAATCGATTTTTGGGCCAACTGTTAATGCCGTGTTCGATGGCAAGGTCCAGGGCGTAGTCGTCCAGGCAAGAAAATATATATCCCCGTCCACAGATTGCAGCATGGCGGGCAGGCTTTCCTTCTTAGCTTTAAATTGAGCAGTTACCGTAGTATCTGTAATATCCTGGTAGGTTCCTGGCTGGTTCAACTCGTGAGAACTGAGTCCGGTCCCTGCTTTTGGCGAGTAGGGCTGTATTGTGTACCCCTTGTAGATGAGGCCTTTGTCATAGATCTGTTTCAACAGCCACCAAACCGATTCCATATATTTGGGCTTGTAGGTGATGTAGGGATCCTGCATATCTACCCAGTAACCTATCTTTTCGGTCATGCTGTTCCATACGTCAGTATATCGCATAACCGCCTTTTTACAAGCTGCATTGTATTCCTCAATACTGATGTTGACACCTATATCCTCTTTTGTAATCCCCAGATCTTTTTCTACCCCCAGTTCTATGGGAAGTCCGTGGGTATCCCATCCGGCCTTTCGCTTTACCTGGTATCCTTTCATTGTTTTATACCTGGGAAAAATGTCTTTGATGGTACGTGCCATCACATGGTGGATCCCGGGAAGGCCGTTGGCAGAAGGCGGACCTTCATAAAACACATAAGTGGGGTTTCCTTCTTTTGTGGTTATGCTTTTTTCAAAAATACGATCGTTTTTCCAGCGTTGGAGGACTTCCTCGCCTATCCTGGATAAATCCAAACCTTTGTATTCCTGAAATTTCATAACTGCTGTACTTTCACCTATTTAAAGGTGGCAAAATTAGTGAATTTTGTCTAATTCTATGTTGAAACGGCAACAAAAAAAGGCCCGATAGCGGGCCTTTTATTCACTTTTCTTATTGTATTATTTAGTACCCGTAATTGTAACGTTGGCACTGATCTGAAGGGCAGAAGTTACATTGAGAAAAGAAAAAAGACCTTTAAAATACAATTCCGAGGGCCAGGATCAGGTTTATTCCCGGTGCAGATATTCCTGAAGAGTACGTCCGGTATCTCTGGTCTGTTATATTTTCAAGGGATAAGGAAGCCGTTAAGGCATTGCTGAACTGATACTGCGACCTAAGATTTAAAGTGTACCAGGAGGGGGAATAAGGATTCCCGTTCTCGTCCAGATCGTAAATATAATCTTTGCTTCGCTCCGTAAGAGCCAGATCTTCATATCGTATTTCCCCATTAAAGTTGAGGAAGAGATCGGTTTTTAGTCTTGTTTTAGTCCAGATAAAATGGAAGTCCCCAAACGTTGGAGCGGCATGCCTTGCGGCCGAATCTTCTCCATTGTCGTCTTCTTCAATTCCATTGGTTATGGTGAGGTTTGAGGTCAGTTGCATTTCTTTGTTCAGATACACTTCGCCTCCAAATTCAAAACCGTAGACATAGGCTTTGGCCGCATTCTGAATGGCTTGTACATTACTCAGTTCCCCATTGTAAAGGATTTCTCGTTCCCCATTAAAAGTAAAATCCCGGCGCACAAGGGCATCTACCAGATAGGTATAAAAGGTAGCCGCTCGCAAAACAGCTTTATTTTTAAAGTTCTTTTTGATGCCAAAGTCGACATTGTAAGCGTACTCAGGTTCCAATTGCGGGTTGGGCACTACTACTGATCCGGGTTCCGAATCGAAAACCTTCCCGATATCGTCAATATTGGGAGCCCTGAAGCCAGTAGATCCGTTAAGCGTTATTTGAGTCGATTGATTCGGGAACCAGCTCAAACCCAAACTACCCGTTAATGCACCGTTATCGAGTTTGGCTTCTTCAAAGGGAAAGGGGTAAAAGGTAGTGTCAAATTCGGCATTGATCCATACGTGGCTGTACCTCAGCCCGGATAGCAGTGTTAAATTGGGCATCGCCTTGTACTCGGCGTTCACATATCCGGCAAGGGTTTGCCAGCTTGATCCGTCAGGATATCGCGAAGCGGCTTCTTCCTCCTGATTGGTCTCAATATTCAATTGACTCCCATCAGAATGTACCCTGTTAAAAATATACTCCCCTCCATAATACAGTCTCAAATCACCTATTCGCTTATTTTCAAAATCGAGGTTAGCCGAAATTGCATCCACTTTTTCCCTGGTTCGGTTCAGGATCGGATCCTGAAAATCCCGATCGTTACGGCTCTCCTCAAACCGCTGGTAGGCCGTGGTTAATTTAAGGCCGTCATAAAATTTACCACTCCCTTTTTTGTACAGCTGAAGATTACCCATAAACCACTTTTGCGGCCCGTAATACCATTCTGCAGATCTGAGTCCTGTACCTTCATTATCCGGCCTGATTAGGCGGTCATAACGCGAGTAATCTGAAGTCTCTGAATAGTATAACCCGAGATCGTATTGCCAGTCGCTATCCGGTCTGAAGGCTATTTTTTGTAAAAAGTTGATCTGATCATAAGCCGTTGGGGTTTGCAACTTTGGCTTACTATTATTAAGCAGTACATCCGTTCCATTTTGCCGTTGCACAAATTGATTTCGGAGATATCTTTGGGGGCCGTGACTTCCGATGCGCAGATCATCGAAACGATTGTAAGTAATACTGCTTAATGATGCCCATTTTTTTGAAGCGACATTCACATCACCGTGTATGGTATTTTCATTATTTGCGCTGGCATATCTAAAATCTGCATTCCCACTCACTAAAATTGTATCAACCCTGGGCAATTGTGGTTTTAAGGTGTAAAAATTCATCACTCCCCCTATAGCGTCACTCCCGTAAATCACAGAGCCCGGGCCAAATACCACTTCTGTATTCTTGATCGTAAAGGGATCAATGGAGATAACATTTTGAATGTTCCCACCCCTGAAGATCGCATTATTCATACGAACCCCGTCAACTGAGAGAACAAGTCGGTTGGTTGCAAAGCCCCTAATCATAGGGCTTCCTCCACCTAACTGACTCTTTTGCACAAAAACTTGCCCGCTGTTTTGCAAAAGATCTGCGGAGGTCTGGGGATTGGTAAAAGAGATATCTCCGGCACTTATTGAAGTTACTTTTTGGGGGATATCTTTTTTCTGTTGTTCCCATTTAGAGATTGACATCACCACCGCTTCAAGTTGTTCCGTTTTGGGAATTAGCTCTATTCTTCCTCCTCTTCTGAGGATCTGATTTTTATTGGTTATTTTGGTTTCATAGCCGATATGACTAACGGTAAAGCGTTCTAAAGCTTTGAATTCTGACAGATCGCAAATACCTTCAATATCAGTAATGAGGGTTTTACTTTTGTTGGCATTGTAGAGCAGGGCATTGACAAGGGGTCTTTTGGTTTCCCCGTCTATTACCTTAATCTGCTGCGCGCCCGCGCAGAGCAGCACAAAGAAAAATCCAATGCTTAGTGTTAGGCGCATGCTCAATTGAAAACTTCATTTAAAACCTCCAGCGATCTGGGTTTTCTAAAACCGTGCAAATGTAATTCAAAATAGAGGACCAATTTTTGCAACAAAGCCTGTCTCTCTTCCTTCTTGATTCTAATTGTTTGAATAGCATCAAAATTTGTGCCTAAGAAGGCCTGGAAAAGGTATAATTCTCGTCCTGTTAGGAGTGGGTTCAGGGTAGGCTGCATTACAAAGCGACCGTCCTGCAGGTCAAAATATTCAGAAACCGGCTCAGAAATATCGGGATAGAAGCCCAGGTACTTGCTAGCTTGTAGGAGAAAATACAAATGGAAATTACTGATCTGATCGTGGTGATCTGCCCACTGAAAGGCGGCTTCCAGAAATTGATACAAGCCTTCGTTCTTTTCTTCCTCATGGATACTGTTGCCCATCATTTCTGCGAGGAAGAAGGCAAGAGCATTTTTGACAATATCCGAATGTAATGTCTGATAGGGATTGATGACCTTTACCTCCTGCAGTCGTTCCATACTGCCTTTATTCCTGTGGACAGCAACAATTTCCAACTGTGTTAAGGGCAGGAAATAAGCCGATTTTAATTTTCCTTTTTTCGATCCCAGTATCCCTTTGAGAAGGTAGGTCTTTAACCCGTCTGATTTCGTAAACATCTTTACGATCAGGCTGGTATCTCCGTATTTAAGGGAAGAGAGCACAATAGCTCTGGTTGTCACTCGCATTGGGAATAGATTGCGCTTAAAAGTACAAAAAAGCCCCCTGTGAGAGTCCAGGGGGCCATTTCATTTTATGTTGAAGGCTTTTATATCACCCCCTGGGCGAGCATGGCGTCTGCCACTTTTACAAAGCCGGCGATGTTTGCACCTTTAACGTAGTTGCAATATCCGTCATCTTCTTTTCCGTATTCAATACAGGAGTCATGGATATCCTCCATAATTCCCTTCAGACGATCATCTACTTCTTCTCTTGTCCAGCTGATCCTCAGGGAATTCTGAGACATTTCAAGTCCGGAGGTAGCAACTCCCCCTGCATTTGAAGCTTTTCCGGGAGCAAAAAGTATTTTGTTTTCATGGAAGGCGTGAATGGCATCAGGCATTGATGGCATATTGGCTCCTTCAGCAACGCAGATACAACCGTTTTTGATGAGTGCTTTTGCCCCGTCGCCATCGAGTTCATTTTGCGTGGCGCATGGCAGGGCTATGTCACAAGGCACTTCCCATGGAGTTTTTCCTTCGTGGTACGTGGCTGAGCTATATTTATCCACATACTCTGAAATACGACCTCTTCGATTATTTTTAAGGTCCATAACCCACTCAAGCTTTTCTTCATTAATTCCGTCCTTATCGTGAATATACCCGCCCGAATCGGAGAGGGTAACCACTTTTCCTCCTAACTGCAGAACTTTTTCAGCAGCGTACTGAGCCACATTTCCCGAACCCGAAATAACCACAGTCTTACCTTCAATGCTTTCACCTCTAGTCTTCAACATATTCTCCGCAAAATATACGGTGCCATATCCTGTTGCTTCAGGTCTGATTTTTGAACCTCCCCAGGAAAGTCCTTTTCCTGTTAGTACTCCGGTAAATTCATTTTTTATTTTTTTGTACATCCCAAACAGAAAACCGATCTCCCTTGCACCTACCCCAATATCTCCGGCTGGAACGTCTGTATTGGGACCGATGTGCCTGCACAGCTCGGTCATAAACGAATGGCAGAAACGCATTACCTCATCGTCACTTTTCCCTTTGGGATCAAAATCGGATCCTCCTTTTCCACCTCCCATGGGGAGCGTGGTTAAGCTGTTTTTAAATACCTGTTCAAAGGCCAGGAATTTCAGGATGCTGGCATTTACTGTTGGGTGAAAACGCAGTCCACCTTTATAAGGCCCTATGGCCGAATTCATTTGAATCCTGTATCCCCTGTTGACATGTATTTCCCCATCATCATCTACCCATGCAACTCTGAAGGATAACAGGCGTTCGGGCTCAACCATGCGCAGCAGTATATTTTTTCCATTGTAGATTTCGTGTTGGGCTATGTAAGGGATTACCGTCTCTGCTACTTCCTGTACGGCCTGGATAAATTCGGGTTCATGACCATTTCTACCCTTAACCTCATCCATAAAGGCATTGATTTTTGCATCCATATGTTATTTGCTATTTAAAGGCTGTTGTTAGATCGACAATATAAGATCAAAATTATATTATTTTCTTAATTAAAGGGTCTTTTTTTTACCTATTTGACAAATGGCCTAGCCAATGGCTTGTTCCAGATCGGCAATGAGGTCGTCGGCATCTTCTATTCCCACACTCAGGCGAATAAGAGCGTCTACAACACCACTTTTCTCCCTTTCTTCTTTAGGAATGCTCGCATGTGTCATGCTCGCCGGATGGCCTGCAAGACTTTCCACTCCACCCAGGGATTCTGCCAAGGTAAAAACCTGAAGTTTTTCTACTATGCTGACGGCATCTTTGAAAGAACTGCCTTTGGGAATAAAGGAAATCATCCCCCCAAAATCACTCATCTGTGACTTGGCGATATCGTGGTTGGGATGGTCCTCAAAACCGGGCCAGTATACTTTCTCAATCTTGGGATGATCCTTGAGATATAAGGCTATAGCTCTCCCATTTTCACAGTGCCTTTGCATCCTCACATGAAGGGTCTTTATTCCCCTTAATACAAGAAAACTGTCCATAGGCCCGCAAACAGCCCCGCTTGCATTTTGAATAAAGTACAGCTTATTGGCTAAGTCTTTGTCCTTAACTACCAGGGCACCAACAACTACATCACTGTGTCCTCCCAAATATTTTGTTGCAGAATGCATCACAATGTCGGCGCCGAGCTCTAAAGGCCTTTGCAAGAAAGGTGTGGCAAAAGTATTGTCCACGGCCAGTAATAGGTTATGGTCTTTAGCCAGTTTTACCGCCCCTTTCACGTCGATAATATTCATCATCGGATTAGTGGGGGTCTCTACCCAAAGTAACTTAGTCCTTGAATTAATTTTTTCGGCAACCTTGTTCAGATCTGTCATGCCTACAAAATGAAAAGTAATTCCGTACTTCTCAAAAACCTGCTTAAACAAGCGGTAGCTCCCTCCGTAAAGATCATTGGTGGAAACCACCTCATCTCCGGGAGAAAGTAATTTTATCACGGCATCTATGGCAGATAAGCCGCTGGCAAATGCCAGACCGTATTTACCACTTTCTATACTGGCCAGAGATTGTTCCAAAGCAGTTCTTGTTGGATTAGCACTTCTTGAATACTCATAGCCTTTATGCCCCCAGGGGTCGACTGTGCATAGGTAGAGGTTTGATAAATAGGTGGCATTACAGCCGCATAAGCGGCATCTGGTTCTTGGCCCCCGTGTATGGTCTTACTATTGAATTTTAGTGTTTTCTTTCTCATATTCTTCGAATGAAGCTACAAAGGTATCGTTCTGGGCTGTATTTAACCAATCCTTTTTTAGATGAAATACCCTCTGTGTAAGAATGGTCTAATATAGATTATACCTTAGCTTTGTAACATCTAAAGAACACTGCTAAATGAAGTTTTTAAAACCTCTGTTTGTCTTATCAGTTGTTGCGGTTTTTACTTCTTGTGAAGAAGAATCAGCTCTCGTAATGGAGCCTGTGGTCTATACCAGTGCTCCCTGTAACAGCTGCCCGGAAATATCCATTAGTTATCCCCGGATTCTGGAAGATACTAAATTGGGAAGGACAGTAAACGACGGAATTGAAGCAGAGATCATAGAACTACTAACTTTTGCTGACAGCCTGGAGGTTGACAACCTCAATGAAGCAGTAAATTCATTCTCCCTGGGGTATTCAGAGTTAAAAGAGGTCTACCCCGACGAAACGGTACCATGGGAAGCGAACATTAATGCGGAAGTATCTTTTGAGAACAGACGTGTGCTGTCCATAAAATTGGATTCCTATCTGTTTACCGGAGGAGCTCATGGTTATTCAGCCTCTAATTTCCTGAATTTTGACATAGAAAAAGGTGAGGAAATAAATACGCGTGAGCTCTTCAGAGATCTCCTGGCTTTCCGCTCCTATGCTGAAACCAAATTCAGGGAGCAGGAAAAAATTCCTGCAGACGCTCCTATCAATAGTACCGGATTTATGTTCGAGCGCGACACCTTCTACCTGCCCGAAAATATTGGTCTCACGCCAAAAGGCATTCTGTTATTATACAACCAATACGAAGTTGCCTCCTATGCCGATGGACAAATACAACTTCTAATTCCCTTCAAGGAAGCAAAGAAATTTGTTTCTCCTGGAATGAAGCTCTGAATTATCCCCCGGTAGAAATAATTTTCTTTATCCCCAGGATAGTACCGTAGTGTAATCCCAAATGAAAGTGATTAAAGGCAATCGCATCCTCTACACAATTCAAAGTGACTTTTGCACTTGTAGTGTATGAATTAAATTCTTTAAAAATCCCTTTTTCATAATCCCCTTTTATCCAGTCCGGAGCGAGTAACAAGGCGTCAGCTATCTTCTTTACCGTTTCGGCACTTACTTCCTCCTCAGGGAATGTCCCTTTGCTGTATCTATCGATCAGTGAATCCTCAAGCCGCATAGGAAGCTTACTGAGTTTGTAGATAAGCAATTGTTCAGTGACAAGGGCATGTGCTATATTCCAGAAAAGATTGTTCTTGTGAGAATTCGGGATGACGAATAATTGCTCTTCAGGGGTTTCTGTAAGTACCCTGTGATATATGTCATGTAATTTTGAGGTAATGTTGAAAAGATTTTCCATGACTTCATTTTGATAAAAGTATAACTTTTGGCCATAATTGGGTTTCTTTGCATAGAGAGATTCTCCAAACCTAAAATGACTAGCCGATGAAAGGGACATTTTTTTACTTAAGCACTTGTGATACTTGTAAACGAATTATTGGCGAACTCAATTTGCCCCAGGGGATCACGCTTCAGGACATCAAAACAAAACCTTTATCTGAGGCACAACTCCTCCAATTAAAGACACTGGCCGGAAGTTACGAGGCACTTTTTAGTAAGCGTGCAAGGATGTACAAAGAGCGTAATCTCAAAGATAAGAAGCTAACGGAATCGGATTACCGCAAGCTGCTTTTGGAACACTACACCTTCCTGAAACGACCAGTCCTGCTTATCGGAGACAAGGTCTTTATTGGCAATGCTAAAAAAACCGTGGCTGAGGCCCGAGAAACACTCCATCCTTGACAAAAAGAACTCTTGCCCTTCTTGCCGCGCTGGGGGCAACCGTCATTTATGGCCTAAACCATACCATCGCCAAAGGCGTTATGCCCATCTACGTAAAACCTTTTGGCTTTATAATGATTCGCGTACTGGGTGCAACAGCCCTCTTTTGGGCTATCTCTTTCCTGGGGCCGAGTGAAAAGATTGAAAAGAAAGATTGGGGCCGACTCATTCTCTGCGCGCTTTTTGGGATGGTTATCAATATGCTTGCCTTTTTTAAAGGCCTTGAACTATCCACTCCCATTAACAGCTCTGTACTGGTAACGACCACACCTATAATTGTTGTTGTCCTATCTGCTCTCCTAATTCAGGAACGGATAAGGCTACTCAAAGGCCTCGGAGTTATCATCGGGCTCATAGGTGCATTGGGGCTCATTATATACGGGCAGGAAGTAAGACAGGATGCGCCTAATATTCCTTTGGGGAACATGCTATTTTTAGTCAATGCACTCTTTTTTGGCCTCTACCTTATCCTGGTTAAAAAACTAATTGCAAAATATCATCCTTTCACCCTGATGAAATGGCTTTTCCTTTTAGGAATCTTTATTAACCTCCCTGTGGCACTACCTGATTTTCTTGAGATTTCATGGACAACACTCCCGGGTGAAGCCCTCTGGAAGATCGCCTTTGTGGTATTAGGCACCACCTTTTGCACGTATCTCTTTAACGCCTTCGCCCTCACACAACTAAAAGCGTCAACGGTAAGTGCTTTTATCTATGTTCAGCCGCTGGTAGGGATCGTTTTTGCCGTTGCAAGCGGGAAGGACGAATTAAGTCCTGTTAAGATTATTGCCGCCCTGATGGTTTGCCTTGGCGTTTATCTGGTGAGTAAAAAAGCTAAGCCAGATCCTTCGGTGACTTCTTAAATTTTCGAGTATCCTCCTTTGTAAGCAGTTTAAAGTTTTCAGCCCTTTCAAAATCCATAAATCTATTGAGAAGTTCTCCCTTTAGTGGAATTAATTTTCGGGTTTCCAGACTTATCCAGGCCCCCATCATTTCGCAGTGTGCCACATTCATGCCATCTGCCGTATAAAAATTGTGCTGAAATTCAAAAAACATTCCGTCTTCACTCATTCCCGTAACTTCAACTGATACTTTTATTGGCTTTCCGGGAAAAACTTCCTTGAAGTAATACATATGCTCGTAGAATACAACCGGGCCTATTTGATGCTCAATTAAGGTTTTGTGATCAAATCCCATTTCCATGAGAAAAGCCATTCGGGTGTGACTCATAAAGTTGGTATATGCACTGTTGGCCATATGGCGATTGGCATCCAGATCGCTCCATCTCACCTCAAATTCCTTTAAATAAGTCATCTTTTTCCTTTTTAAAGCGGTAAAAATACCATTGTTTTCTCTTTCTTCAGGAGCCTGTACAAAAAAATTAATCCCTATTTTTAGCGCCTAATTTGATCAGATGAGTTCAAAACCAGCCTTTATAAAGTCGCTTTCCCTGCCGGCCATTGCAGCACCTATGTTCCTGATTTCAGGACCCAATTTAGTTGTGGAATGTTGTAAAAACGGTATCGTTGGAACCTTTCCCGCCCTTAATCAGCGTAGTAGCGAGGGCTTTGAAGAATGGTTGATAGAAATTAAGGAAGCCCTGTCTGCCTATGAAAAAGAGAGCGGTAAAAAAGCAGCTCCTTTTGGGGTGAACCTCATTGTACATCCGACCAATCCCAGATTGGAGGCCGACCTAAAACTCTGTATCAAACACAAGGTGCCCATCATCATCACCTCCCTGGGAGCAGTATCACAGGTAGTTGATGCCGTGCACAGTTACGGTGGACTCGTATTTCACGATATTATCAAAAAACGGCATGCTGAAAAGGCTGCCGAAGCCGGGGTAGACGGATTGATTTTAGTAGCCGCAGGGGCCGGTGGCCATGCCGGTACGATAAATCCCATGTCCCTGGTAGCTGAGATCAAAAAATTCTTTGACAAAACCATTATCCTGTCAGGATGTATTTCCACCGGGCGTGACATTGCCTCTGCCATGCAAATGGGGGCAGACCTGGCTTATATGGGTACACGTTTTATCAATACAACCGAAAGTAAAGCCCCTGAAGAGTATCGCAAAATGATCATTGATGCCGGCGCAAGTGATGTGGTCTATACCGCCGCCATATCAGGAGTACATGCCAATTTTCTGGGTGCAAGTCTTAAGGCTGCAGGAATTTCCGAAGAAGATCTGAAAAAAGACCGGAAGATCGATTTTGGCAAAGAACTCGATACCGAAGCAAAAGCCTGGAAGACCATTTGGTCAGCCGGACAGGGTGTGACTACTGTTGAGAATGTATTAGCCGTAGAAGAACTCGTATCTCAGCTTAAACATGAATTCAGGGAGGCTGTTGAGGCTCAATATCAACTTCTCAAGCTTTATCCCTAAAGCCGTAATCCATGCCGGAGCTGCAATCAAAGTACAAGCCCCCTTTACTCTTTAGGAATGGCCATGTTTCTACGGTTTATTATGGTTTATTTCGAAAAATCGACCATTTTGAACAAGAACGCGAACGCCTCGAACTTCCCGATGGAGATTTTATGGATCTCGACTGGAGTTTTGCAGAGCAGGCTTCTTCCAAAGTAGTAATCCTGCTTCACGGGTTGGAAGGGCACGGCCAAAGACCTTATATTACAGGTAGCGCAAAACACCTTAATCAGGCGGGATACGACTGTTGTGCAGTTAATTTTCGGGGGTGCAGTGGGGAACCTAACCGACTTTATCGTTCCTACCATTCGGGGGCAACAGAAGATCTGGATGCAGTAGTTGAACATATATTGGGAAGCAAAACATATTCAGAACTGTATATCAAAGGCATTAGTTTGGGCGGGAACATGGTATTGAAATACGCAGGAGAAGGCAGGGAGCTTCCTCCCTCACTAAAGGCTATTGTTGCTGTTTCAGTACCGGTGGATCTACACAGTTCCCTCAAGGCTTTGATGCGATGGGAAAACATCCCTTATGCCCGCAGATTTAGAAAACACCTGGTGGCTAAACTGAAGGCGAAACAGCCTCAATTTCCTGAACTATTGCCAGACCACGAAATCCATAAGATCAAGACCCTGAAGGATTTTGATGATATCTACACCAGCAGAGCCCACGGTTTTGTAGATGCCCTTGATTATTACGCTCAGTGCAGTGCCTTGCAATTCCTCGACAATATCAGGACAAAGACGCTTATCATCAATGCCCGAAACGACTCGTTTTTGGGTCCGGAATGTTATCCTTATAAAGAGGCGGCTGCCAATGAAAATATTTATCTGGAGGTTCCTGAATACGGAGGACATGTGGGGTTTTACGATGCCCAGAATATAGCCTATACTGAAAAAAGGGCGTTAAAGTTCTTCGAGCAAAATTAAGTAAGGGCGAATTTCATATCTTAGTAAGAACAAAATACATGTACCGATGAAAAAAATACTACTGGCAGCGGTGTTGGGCTTTTTTGCTCTCAGTTGCGGCGAAAAGAAAGAAGAGAAAAAAGAGGGCTTTGAAATGAACAGGACCAAGTCTACGACCAGCGTCGATACGAAGTCGGAAGGCGTGCCGGTGGATATGGATAATAAAGGTATTGGTCCAATAACTGATCTGACATTTCCGGATGAAATAAATACGGAAATGGCTGCCCGGGGAGAAGCGAAATACAATGCTATCTGTACGGCATGCCACATGGCCGAACAACGGATGATCGGTCCGGCTATGGCCGGAGTTTACGAAAGACGCAGTCCGGAATGGGTGATGAATATGATCTTAAATCCTGACGGCATGCTACGTGAGGATCCTATCGCCAAGGCGCTTTTGAAGGAGTATAACAACGCTATTATGCTCAATCAGAACCTTACCCAGGAAGAGGCCCGGGATATTGCGGAATATCTGAGAACACTCTAGCCCTACTTAAAATACTGCAGTGCCCTTATCTTTCTATAAACGAAGTAAGGGCACTTTTTTTGTCTAATCCGTGAGATTGAAGAAACCAGAATTAAGGACGTCAAAATTTTGTATTTTAAGATAAATTATTCGGGATGTGGGAAGAAAAATTAAAGGTCTACGATGAATTAGTGAGCAGATGTTCCCGTTTTGAGCGCAAGGGGAAGTCTATGCCCTACACTTCTGCGAATGGGTACATGTTCTCACAACTAAATAAAGCCGGCGAGCTCGGCATCCGTTTTTCAAAAGAAATTCAGCAAAAATATCTGGAGGAGTACAACACCACTCTCTTTAAATCTTACAATTCGATTATGCAGGGGTATATCCTGATCACGGAAGAAATGCTAAAAGATCCTGACCATGTGGTGGAGCTACTCAATATAAGTTTCGATTATGTGATGAGCCTCCCGCCAAAGTAAATACGTTAACTTTCCTAAAATCATTCATCAATTAAAATCATAATCAAATGAAATTCAGCTTATCTATTTTATTGTTGTTATTCCTTGTTGCTTCTCTCAGAGGACAGACGATCAGCGAACAAGTTGAAAACTATACCGACACTTATGTCAAAACCGGAGATTTCAGCGGCTGTATTCTTATTAACAAAGCAGGACAGACAATTTACAGTGGTTGTTTTGGCAATGCCAACCAATCTTTTGGGGTCCCTAATTCGTTGCCAACCAAATTCAAAATTGGCTCAATTTCTAAACAGTTTACCGCTGCTGCCATTTTAGTGTTAGAGCAACAGGGGAAATTAAAAACCTCAGATAAATTATCTCGATTTTTTCCAAAAGTTCCGAAAGCCGAAAGGATTACCCTTGAGCAGCTCCTTACGCATACCTCAGGGATTACTGACATTTACAACATCCCGGATTTTAACCAGCTTTCCTTAAGGAATACGAAGATCTCCGATATAGCCGACTTAGTGCTGGAGCAGGAACTTGAATTTGAGCCTGGTTCTCAATACCGCTATTCAAATGGAGGATATGCCGTCCTTGCAGAATTAATTGAACGGGTAAGCGGAAAATTATACCAGGAATTCTTAAAAGAGCAACTTTTTGTTCCGTTGAAGATGGACCATACTGCCCATGCCCGTAGCAACGAAATAGTGGCAAATTTAGCAGTAGGATACGATGCTCTGGATTACGAGGATCTTAAAATCACTACCTATCTCGATCCCGAAATCCTCAAAGGCGGAGGTTCTCTTTACAGCACCGTTGAAGACCTACAGCGTTGGATCAATTCTATCCGGGACAGATCATTACTCGAAGGATCGTCCTATGATAAGATGTTAGAAGACTACGGCAATGGTTACGGCCTTGGCATTTCTGTGTATACTTCTTATGAGCAGGACGTCTTTGGACACGATGGGCGGATCAACGGATATATTGCCGACTATCTTCACTATCGGGAAGCTGATGTCTCTATTATAATTTTAGGAAATATTCAGACGGGCGTCGCTGATTTTTTCAGAAGCGATATAGCAGCCATCGTATTTGGCAAAGAGTACAGGAGCAGAGCAAAAACTGCTCTTCCAAAAATAGAGGGGGAAATAAATCCCATTCCCTATTTAGGAACCTACGCTTTTGGTCCCAACTTTAAGGTATATGTAGAATTGATAGACGGCAGCGTACAGGCAAGAGCCAACGAAGGAGGGTATTCCCAATTGGTGCCGCTCGAAGACGGCCGATTCTTCAGTCGGACCCTCTACGCCTACATTGATTTTAAAAAAGACCCATCAGGTACCATCGACAAAATGTTGTGGATCAACAACGACGGGAATACGTTTGAAGGAATAAAGGAAAAATAGCATGTGCTATTCTGATACTCCATTGATTTCCAAAAAAAAAGCTATTATTAAGTTTCCTTAGATAGAATAATGTACTTTAACATATAATCCATAAAGTTTAAATCATGAAGAAAGCCATTTTTATTTCTCTGCTTTTATTTTTGTCCCTTAGTGTAAGTACACCTGTATTAGCGGCCAAAAAGGAACGGACTCCGGAACCTACCGAAATTCCAGCCGAAGTTAGAATAATGCTTGATCGCCTTGAAGAAATTAAGGCAATGGATAAATCCGATTTAAAACGGGCTGAGAAAAAGGCATTGCGCAAAGAAGTTAGAGCAATCAAAACACAATTGCGTACTACCGGCAACGGAATTTATATTTCTGCCGGAGCCTTGATCATTATTCTGTTACTCATTATCCTGCTCTGAGAAAACTGCTTATTTCCTATTTGCTGTCTGACTTGGCAAGCACAATACCTCCTATTGCGGCTATAACGGCAAAGCCGAGATAAAGATAAGATGTATTCTTTTGCTGCTTGTCTTCAGCTTTTAACTCCACTCCCAATACATCAACAGAAGAGGTGCTTTCGGAGAAGGAAGTAATGCCCGTATACCCCAGATATACCGCCAGGAGTAAAAGAAGGATGCCAATAATTCTTTTCATAAGGAAAGGTTTACATAGGCTTACGCCCTGAGATTACATTGTATAATATCGTAATAATAGCAATTACCAGTAATATATGGACGAGATTACCGGTAGCAAGACCTTCAATTATTCCCACTAATCCCAGTAACCAGACAACAATACAAATAACTGCCACGAGCCAAAGTAAATTTCTCATAATGTGTATAGTTTGATGTAATATAGGAATATAAAAATAATTCAACTTTGGTTTTGCCTCAGGCCTTATACCTGGCATTTCTCTTCTTTTATATTCTACCTTAATCAGTTCTTCACCCTTTCTCTTCACTACCGGCCCATTTAATAGTACTTTTGCAGCTTGAAATAAACTACATGACTTTTAAAGACCTCAACCTTATACCCCCAATCCTTAATGCACTGAAAGATGTGGATTACACTACTCCAACTTCCATTCAGGCCAGTGCCATCCCCCTTGTCCTGAACAAAGAGGACGTAATTGGGAGCGCCCAAACCGGAACAGGGAAAACAGCAGCATTTGCCATTCCCATCCTTCAACATTTGGCCAACCAACCGCAAAATCACAAAGGAAAAAGAAAAGTACAGGTTCTGGTAGTGACTCCTACACGTGAGCTCGCTATACAAATTGCCGAAAGCTTTACCAACTACGGAAAATATACTCATCTGCGGAATACAGTAATTTTTGGAGGGGTCTCGCAGGGCGCTCAAACCAACGCTTTGCGAAATGGAGTAGATATACTCGTTGCCACTCCTGGGCGCTTATTAGATCTGATGAACCAGGGATTCATTACCCTTGATCATATAAAGTACTTTGTGCTGGATGAGGCAGACCGCATGCTCGATATGGGATTTATCCATGATATTAAAAAGATCATCGCCAAGCTTCCAAGGGAAAGGCAATCGCTCTTCTTTTCCGCCACTATGCCCAAGAGCATTGTTAAACTGTCAAATGAAATACTGAGAAACCCAAAAAAAGTGGCGGTAAGTCCGGTTTCCTCAACGGCAGAAACCATACAGCAATACCTTTATCCCACCAACAAAGAGAGTAAAAAAGACCTGTTATTTCATATCCTTCAGGATCCGGAACTGGAACAAGTTTTGTTGTTTTCCCGTACAAAACACGGGGCCGACAAGATCGTACGCAACCTCCACAAAAAGAAAATAGAAGCTACGGCCATCCATGGGAACAAGTCGCAGAATCAACGCCAAAGGGCACTCAAGGATTTTAAGGAAGGAAGAAAAAGGGTACTGGTGGCTACAGATATAGCAGCACGGGGTATCGACATTGATAAACTACGTCACGTGATCAATTACGACATCCCTAACGAGCCGGAGACCTATGTACACCGTATCGGCAGATGCGGCCGTGCAGGGGAAGAAGGAATTTCTATTTCCATCTGTGAACCTGAGGAAAATGCCTATATCACCGATATTGAAAAACTCACCAAGCAAAAAATTGAAATTATCTCTGATCATCCCTACCCTCAAACCGACCGTCCTATGAATACAGCAGAAAAGAAGGAGGCGGAGAAGGAAAAACAACGCAAAAAACAGGAATTTTTTGCAAACCGAAACAAAAAAAGAGGAGGACAGCAGGGATTTGGAAAAAAGAGAAGGTAAATTTCTAAATTGAAAAAAAATTAATCGAATCCCTTCAATACTATGAAGAAAGTTGGTTTGGCTTTGGGCGGAGGTGCTGTATTGGGAGCTGCCCACATAGGTGTGTTAAAAGCACTACAGGAAAAGGATCTCAACATACAATTCATAACAGGAACCAGTATAGGGGCATTTGTTGCCGCCCTTTATGCCTTTGGAAAAGACTGGAGTGAAATCAGGGATATTAGTTCTGAATTAAAGTGGATGGATATTACCAGCATCTCACTTTCCAGGTACAGTTTGCTGTCTAATGAAAAATTCGGAGCGCTTATTACTGAACATATTGGAGAGAAGAATATTGAAGATTCGTCAATCCCTCTTGCCATTATCGCTACGGATGCCGGCAGTGGTGAAAAGGTGATTCTGAGAAAAGGACCGGTTGCAGAAGCTGTGATGGCAAGTACCTGTATTCCCGGACTTTTTAAACCGGTGAAGCTCGATGACCGAATGCTCTTAGATGGGGGAATTGTGGAAAATGTACCTATAAAAACACTCAGGAATATTGGAGCTGAATTTGTGATCGGGGTAGATCTCAATGCCAAACACGCTTATGAAGAACCCGGCAATATCCTGGATGTACTTTTAAACAGCTTTCACTTTATTATGCAGCAGGCGGCAAAATTACAAACCGAACATGCAGATCTCCTGATCAAACCCGATCTCTCGGCCTTCGGGAGAGCGGATACCAGCCAGATCGAGGGACTGATCCAAAAAGGCTATGAGGACACAAAAGACCTATTGGCCCAGAAAGAACTAAAGCTAAGCACGAATTGGTTTATAGAGAGCTGGAATAAATTCACAAATCTTTTTAGCAAAGAAGAAGGATAGTTACACGAATTGTTTACAACCTATTTATATTTTGCAGTAATTCCCTATTTTTAAGGAAATTCCAAACCATGAAGATCAGATTTACCCTCTTCCTCCTCCTTTCTTTTACTATTCTTCAAATCAATGCGCAACGGCAATCACCTGCTTCAAGGCAAACGGAAATAGCTATAAACGCACTGCACATCACCGTTGATTCCTTTGAGGAATTGCAGGATGTTGACTGGAGTGAAATACGCGAAATATTCCGGGATAATAAGTCGGATGAAATCATATCCATAGGTTTTTCATTAAAGGATCAGATCCAGAGAAATAATTACACCATGGATTCCTTTGAATTTACCCTAAAAGGCAAGACCGAGGAAGTAGAATCTATGATCTCAAAAACGAAGAGGATAATTGCTTCTCTTGCAGAAAACCAATAAGGGGTTGACTTACTTCTCCAAATTCATTTTAGTACAAAAACCATGTTTAAGAAAGCTCTGCTCCAGATCATTTTCCTTTTCTTAACCTGTACCCTTTTTGGGCAGGCTGAACTAGTAAAAGTAAATAGTCCGGATACTTCGATAAGAACTTCTAAAAATATAGAAGCCTCATACGATAAGTTGTTGCTTCTTTTTAAACAATGGCGTTCTTTTGAGACCCCTCCTATGAAAAATGGAGCACCTGATTATTCCGCTGAGACCTTTAAAACGCGGTGGCCCGTGTTCAAGGACCTCCAACAACAACTGATCACCATTGATACTACTAATTGGTCAATACCCCAAAGGGTAGACTGGACGTTGGTCTGGGCTGAGATGAATGGATATGATTTTAACCACCGCATCCTGAAACCATGGGAGCGGGATCCTGCATATTACAAATCGGTTTGGGAATTTAGGTCTGATGTTCCCGCTCATGAAGGCCCTACCCACCATAAAACCCTGGAACTTTGGACCTACTCTTTCCCATTGTCAAAAGAAGAACGAGGTAATTTCTTAGGAGATCTCAGGGTAATCCCTCCCCTGAATATCCAGGCCAGACAAAACCTGATTGGAAATGCTAAAGAACTCTGGCAAGCCGGGATAAGGGTTATTGAGAATCAGTCGAACTCACTGGAAAAGATTCTCAATAAGGAAGGTATAGCAGAGGATGAGGAAATTAAGGCAGCCATACGGGAAGCTATCACCTCAACAAATAGTTTTGCCTCCTGGCTTGAAGAACAGGCAATTACCAAAACCGGACCTTCAGGGATCGGTAAAGAAAATTACACCTGGTATCTCCAGAATGTGCATTTGGTTCCGCTTAGTTGGGAGGATGAAGTAATGCTCTTAAAACGGGAACTGGCCAGGGCCTGGACTTCTTTAAAACTGGAAGAACACAGAAACAGAAACCTTCCGCCTCTGGTGGCAGCCGCTAACCCTGAAGCATACGATCTTATGGCCAACAAAGCAGCCAGGAGCCTGCTTGATTTTCTTAAAACACAGAAGATCGTAACAGTAGAAGATTATTTTGAGCCTGCTTTAAGAGAACATCTTGGAAGTTTTGTTCCCGAAGCCAAACGAAATTTTTTCGTGATTGGGGAACACTATGATCCCAGACCACTGTATTCTCATTTCTACCACTGGTTTGAACTGGCCCGTATGGACCTGGAACCTCATGCAAGTCCTATCAGGCGTGGCCCATTACTCTACAATATCTTTGATTCCCGAAATGAAGGAACAGCAACAGCGGTGGAAGAACTCTTCATGCAAGCCGGCCTATACGACGATTCCCCGAGAAGCAGAGAAATCGTATATATCATGATTGCCCAAAGGGCTGCCAGAGGTCTGGGGTCTCTCTATGCCCACGCCAACGAAATGAGCATGGAAGAAGCAGGGGGTATCCATTCGGAATACACCCCCAGAGGATGGATGAAGACGGAAAAGGAATTATTGCTATTTGAACAACACCTCTATATGAGGCAACCGGGATACGGTACCAGTTATATCACCGGAAAATATTTGCTGGAAAGCGCCCTTGCCGATTATGCCAAAATGAAGGAAGATGTAGAGAAACCTTTTCAGATCAGGGAGTTTATGGACAGGTTAAATAGCATTGGGAACATTCCCATCTCTCTTGGGCATTGGGAAATGACAGGGCAGTTGGTGCATTTAAAAAATATTATAAAATAATCCCTAACACATTGATATAATGCTTTAGTCTAATTCCTTAATATCAATCTGTACATTTGAATGCTATGAAAAATAAGATCATTTTATCTACGGGTATTTTCCTTCTTTTAGGCTATTTAGTGGGTTATGGTCAGACGCGAGTATTACTAGATAAACTATCCTCGGCCTATGCCAAAACATCATTTCCCCTGTTACAGGAATTGCTTAGCATCCCCAACGATGCCTTTTATCCCACAGCCATTGAAGAAAATGTTCAATGGTGTGAACAGGCTTTTCAAAAAAGGGGGTTTAGCAGTACCAGGATTTCAACCAGTACGGCTCCTTTACTACTGGCCGAAAGAAAACATCAAGGTGCAAAACACACGGTGCTGGTTTATTTACAGGTAGATGGACAACCGGTAGACAGTACCCGCTGGTTTCAGGAAAGCCCTTATATCCCTGTGCTTAAGAAACCCCTTCCTGACGGGAGCTGGGAAGCTCTACCCTGGGATGAAATAGATAATTATGAAGACAACTGGAGGATATTTGCCCGTTCTGCAAGTGACGCAAAGGGGCCTATAGCAATGTTCCTGACTGCTTTGGATGCCGCTGCCGATTCAGATATTGTCCCAAACTACAACCTGAAAGTGATCATGGACTTTGAAGAGGAATTGGGGTCACCCCAACTGCCTAAAGCTGTAAAAGAGCATGCTGATCTCTTAGAAGCTGATATGCTTATTATTTTTGACGGTCCCCGGCATATTACCAACAAACCCACCCTTACCTTTGGAGCCAGAGGCATTGCCACAATTACACTAACTACATATGGTCCTGTAGTACCTCAGCACAGTGGGCATTTTGGAAATTATGCTCCTAATCCGGCACTGCGCCTTTCCAAATTACTGGCATCTATGAAGGATGATGTGGGTCGTGTCATCATCCCTGGTTTTTATGATGGGGTTTCGATTGATCCTGCTACAGAAAACATTCTCAAAGCAGTCCCGGATGATGAGGCGCAGATAAAAGATCGCTTGCAGATCAAAACGGCTGATTTGGTTGGGCGATATTATCAGGAAGCCATTCAATATCCCTCCCTGAACATCCGCGGGATGCAATCAGGATGGATCGATAATAAAGTGCGGACCATCATTCCAGGATGGGCCCGGGCTGAGCTGGATGTAAGGCTGGTATTGGAAACTGATCCAAACCGACTCATAAACCTGGTTAAGGAGCATGTGGCCTCAGAAGGATATTTTGTACTGGATCGGGAACCCTCCAAAGAAGAGCGTCTTGCTCATGACAAGATCGCCACCTTCACCTATGAGATCTCCTATCAGTCTTTCAGGACATCATTTGATTCCCCGGTGGGGATTTGGCTTCGAAGTGCCCTTACCAATGCCTTTGGTGAATCACCGATATTGATCCGTATGAGTGGTGGTTCTATACCAATTTCCCCTTTTGTAACCACTTTAGACATCCCGGCAGTCACAGTCCCTACTGTAAACAGGGATAATAATCAGCATAGTCCCAACGAAAACCTCCGGCTGGGGAATTATCGAGAAGGTATAAAGACTATGTTGGCTATCTTAAGTGAGAAATTAAACTAAATCAATCAAATCCAAATAATTAAAAAAATGGCTTAGAGAACTGCGCTGAGCCAAATTTTTTAAAAAGAAAAAACTCCTGGGGCTGTCAATATTGCTTTATATGAAGACCTGACTGGGCCTCAGCAAACTAAAATCGAAGAAAATTATGAAATGGGCTCAGGATATAATCCCAATCAAGAATACTTAAATCTTATCTACTACTACCTTATAGGTAGGGTCTTCCAGTACATTTACATCAATAATGGCATCTGCATTTTTCAGCAGTCTTTTACAATCCCCGCTCAGGTGTTTTAAGTGTACCTTTTTCCCTACTTTGAGATAGCGTTCTGTTATCTTGTTCAGGGCTTCAATGGCCGACATGTCTACTACCCTGCTTTCTCTGAAATCGATAATTACCTCATCGGGATCGTTTAGTACGTCAAACTTTTCGTTAAATAAGGTCACAGATCCAAAAAATAAAGGCCCGTAGATCTCGTAGTGTTTTACCCCGTCTTCATCGATATGTTTCCGTGCACGGATTCTTTTGGCATTATCCCAGGCAAAGACCAGGGCTGCGATAATAACTCCTACCAAAACGGCCAGGGCCAGGTTGTGAAGGAATACGGTGACCAGGGTTACGAGTACCATAACCAGCACATCACTTTTTGGCATCCGCCTAAAGGTTCTCAAACTTGCCCATTCAAAGGTCCCCAGTGCCACCATGATCATAAGTCCGGTTAAGGCCGCCATAGGCACCTTTTCTATCAGATCTGCACCGAACATAATAAAGGCCAATAACATCAGGGCGGCGACAATACCAGACAATCTTGCCCTTGCCCCGTTAGAAGTATTGATCAGACTCTGTCCGATCATTGCACAGCCACCCATACCAGAAAATATTCCTGAAAGAATATTGGCCGTCCCCTGGGCAACAGCCTCCTTGTTCCCGCGTCCTCTGGTTTCAGTGATCTCATCTATGATATTCAGAGTCAGCAGGCTTTCGATGAGTCCGACTCCCGCAACTATGGCCGCATAGGGGAAAATAATCTGCAACGTTTCAAATGATATTGGAACTTCCGGAATGTGAAAAGGGGGAAAGCCTCCTTTTATTGACGCAATGTCTCCAATTGTACGGGTATCAATCCCAAAGGCGAGTACTAATCCAAAGACCAGTAAGATAGCTACAAGAGAGGCAGGTACCGCTTTGCTGATCTTTGGCAAACCCCATATCACCAGCATGGTAAGTATAACCAGCCCTGAGAAAAACAGCATGTTATTACCACTGAGCCAGCTTCCGTCGGCGTTTTTAAATTGATCGAGCTGCGACATAAATATGATAATCGCCAGTCCGTTGACAAAACCAAAGATCACAGGATGTGGAACAAGGCGCATCAGTTTCCCGAGTCGCAGCATCCCTGCCATTACCTGCAATAAACCGGCCAATACTACGGCAGCAAAAACATATTCCACCCCGTGTTGTTGTGCAAGGCTTACAATGACGACAGCTACTGCCCCTGTTGCTCCTGAGATCATCCCCGGTCTGCCTCCGAGAACGGAAGTTACCAGGCCCATGACAAAGGCCGCGTACAAACCCGTAAGAGGAGATAATCCGGCGATAAGTGCAAATGCAATTGCCTCCGGCACCAAAGCTAAGGCAACGGTAAGGCCGGAAAGGATCTCAGTACGGTAATTAACCTCCTGAGAAAAATCGAATAGATTGAGGTACTTTTTCAAACCCTTTGTATTTAAGGGCGCAAAAATAGGATTAATTTAAGAGGTGACCGCCTTGAATAAGAGTTTAATAATTGAAGATCACCAGGACCTAAGGCCCAGGAGACGTTCTCCCAGCGGTGATAATTTGGCAGTTTCGTATTTCTCCTGTTCCCAATTTCTGGGGTCTCCGGGAAAGGCATAGCCTTCCGGAGCTACTCTGTTCTTCCAGGAATTTATCCTCCAGTTTAGCAAAGCTTTGTTCTCCGGTTCTGCCGGCATCATGGAAATATACTGTGCGATGCGCACCTTGTTTTCTGATCGATTGGGCCTGATACCATGAGGCTGGGTACTGTTGAATATCAGAAGGTCTCCCGCCTCCAATTTTACTTTTACGATCTTATCTTCAAGTCCGGTAATATCCGGTTGAAAACGATCCCGGTCTGTCGGTTGATTCTTTTTCCAGGTCTCGTAATTTCGATAAAGCCAGGGGATACATTGAAAACCACCCATATTCTCATCGGTCTGGTCTGCCAGGGCCAGGACTCCCTGAACATTTTGAGGCTTGGTTTCAGGGTCGTAATCCCAATGAATAAATCCTTTTTGCTCATGCCCGGGACGTTGCGGAAAATTGAGGTTTGCCCTGTCTATGGTCACCCATAGTTTTTCTGTTCCCCAGATATCTGTAAAGGCCTCATATACTCGTTTTTCTTGCCTGTTATTCCATAGGATTTGATGGTTGTATACCTCCACCATCCCCGTACCGGCGAGCTCTTTCATTTGCATTTCGGCCCTCGGTGGGGCGTACCAGGTTTCAGGATCTTCCGGATCTTTTTCATCAAATTCCCACAGGAATTTCGCTGTTTTTTCTGCCTGTGATCTTGAAACAGCATTTTTTATGATGATATATCCATTATGAATCCAGAAGTTCCAGTCGTCCTCACTAAGTACCTTTAGTGGCTTGCCGTTAGAACGATCGTTTAGCTTTTTAGTACTGCTGGTGGCTGTGGAGGGGTTGCCCGGTATCTCTTTATGTCCGGTATTCCCTAATTCAACTTTGTACCTGGAGTTCATCTTAATCTCATTAGAAATTAGCTCAAATAAGATACGTAAAATGGGTGAATCTCAATAAAAAAACCGCCCTGTTTTAGGTATACAGGACGGCTTTTAACCAAATAACCAACCAAAAAATCTTCTCTCCTCTCCTTTTGTCAGGAGCGTATTTTATTTGCGTTGTCTTTTCACATTCATCGTCGGGCGATCACTTTTTTTCCTCTTTTTACCCTCTGAGGAACTCTCCGATTTCAGGAACTGAATATACCCTCTGCCCCGGAATTCATATACTGTCTCGCTATCCGGGTGGTATAATTCGATCGTATTATCATCAATAACGTACAATTCAAAATAATCATTGCCCATAAAGGCGTAGTCTAACGTTAAAGTTTTGAGCGTTTCATCGTTTTGTACGTCGTAGATCTCATAGAAACCTTCATAGTCCCAAACAACATTAGACAATGGGGTTCCCGGTGCATCTACTGATGACCTGAATCGGGTTCCTGCATTTCCTTCAAAGAACTGCAGGAAATTTTCCTCATCAAATTCATTGGCAAAACCAGTATTACTTACAAAAGTCTTTTCCCATACATCGTACTCCTGTAATAGAAGTTCAATATTCTCGTAAAACAATCGGTCGTAATCGAAATTAGACCTCTGGTAACCATCGAGATAATAAGAGGTGTTAGATCTCCTGTCGTATAATTCAATTGTTCTTCCATTTACACTAAATACCTCGAGACTCCATAGGCCATCAACATCGTGATCTATCTCCAGTATTCCCAGTCCGGTATCGTAATATCCCACTCTAATGCCCAGGCCATTTCCTGTTTTTCCAATCCCGGATATATTGTTATTGGCATAGAGCAAACCGTTGACAAAGGACAGGGTAAATGCTCTTTGCAGATAAGGTACTTCACCATTTCCTTCTGTTGATTGGATATCCACATACCAAAGATCATATGCCTCTAAAACCTGTCTGGTCTGCAAGGGAGTTTCTTCAATAAAGACGTCTTCTAAAATTACTTCGGTATAGCAACTGCTGAGAAACAGCAAGGATAGAATTGCGGAGCTGAAAAGTGTAAAATTTCTCATGATGTTCAGTTTTTAAATACTCTACTCATCTAAAACAAGCATCGTGCCAATTCTTTTATTTAATTGATTATCAACGATTTATAAGCTTATGGTTTTTATTTACATTTGTTTCACTAAATGGAATAGATGAAAAAAGAGGTGAAAATTGCCGTTTTAGGAGGAGGAAGCTGGGCAACGGCTATAGTAAAGATGTTCACAAAGAATCTTTCCAATGTTCATTGGTACATGAGAAATTCGGAGGCTATCATCTTTATAAAAAAGGAAAAACACAATCCCAACTATCTCACTTCCGTCGAGTTTAATCTGGCTCAACTCAGTCTTACCGACAGTATAAACGAGGCCGTTTCACAGGCCGATATCCTGGTTTTTGCGATTCCATCGGCCTTTCTTGAATCTGAATTAAAAAAACTGACCCTTCCCCTTACTGATAAGATCATCTTCAGTGCCATTAAAGGAATTGTACCGGAGACGGGAAAAATTGTTGGAGAACACTTCCACGATAATTACGGTATCCCTTTTGAAAATATCGGGGTTATAACAGGGCCTTGTCATGCTGAAGAAGTAGCTTTAGACAGGCTGTCCTACCTCACTATCGCTTGTGCCGATAAAGACAAAGCCAAGCTCATGGCTTCCCAACTTCAGAGTGAGCATATAAAAACTAAAATTTCGGATGATATTATTGGAACTGAATACGCCGCGATGCTAAAAAACATCTACGCCTTAGCTGCCGGAATCGCACATGGTCTGGGCTATGGAGATAATTTCCAAAGTGTCTTGATGAGCAATGCTATCCGGGAGATGAAGCGCTATATCAAAAGGGTACATAAAATGAAGCGAAATATAAATAATTCGGCCTACCTGGGTGATCTGCTGGTAACCGGGTATTCTACTTTTAGTCGAAACCGAATGTTTGGAAATATGATTGGGAAAGGATATACAGTAAAAAGCGCAAAAATGGAAATGAATATGATTGCCGAGGGCTACTACGCCGCCAAAAGCGCCTATGAACAGAAGAATTCTTTTAAAAGGAAGGCCCGTACCCCAATTATTGACACAGTCTACGGTATTCTCTATATGAATGAAAATGCCAGAAAGAGTTTTAAAAAACTGGCAGACCAGATGGACTAAAAAGACCTTCTTAAACCTTTTCCAGGGAAAAATTGGAATGCGTTTCCAATTCGTACAGCAGGGATTTCCTCCAGGCTGAGACAGTTTTGTCATCTGCGCTAAAAAGTTCCTGTAATTCGCTTATTACTGCTTCCATATACTTCCTTACGCTGTGAATATCGAAGTACAGTCTCCCCGTTCTCCTCATAAAAAAGTCGAGTGGTGATTGCACCATTTCAAAGGCCACACCAAACTGCAATTCTGAGAGTAAAAGTCGTTCAGCAATATCTTCCTCTTTTCGTTTTTTATAATAATCCAATATACTTTCGGTCTGAACACCGTAGTTAGTGACCAGATACCACGCGTCGTACTTACTGAATCCATCGGGTTTAATCCGGGCGTAAACCTCGTCGATATATTTCTTTACGTGTTTGTACTTCTTAAAGTTGCTTCCACATAGCGGTATCGAATCTGTAGTACATTCTTTTACTTTGATCCCTTCTTCTTCCTCTATTTTTCTGACGATTCTATTTACCACTCTTTCGGCCATTTTGCGATATCCGGTAAGTTTTCCACCGGCAATGCTGATGAGTCCTGTATCTGAAGTAAAGATCTCGTCTTTCCTGGAAAGTTCTGAAGCCGATTTTCCTTCTTCGTGGATCAGTGGCCGCAAACCAGCCCAGGAAGATTCAATATCATCCATTCCCAATTCGATATCCGGGAACATATTATTCACTGCGGCGATCAGATAGATAGCATCGGCCAGATCAGTTTCCACCTTATCCTTATCTGAGTTATAATTCGTGTCAGTGGTTCCTACATAGGTGATTTTACCCCTTGGGATGGCAAAGATCATACGGCCATCCGGTACGTCAAAATAGACGGATTGTTTTACCGGAAGTTTTTCGTGTGGAAATACCAGATGCACTCCTTTGGTAAGATGGAGCCGCTTTCCTTTTTTGGATTGGTTGAGACTCCTCAGTTCATCTACCCATGGTCCTGCGGCATTAATGACATGATTTGCCTTTATTTTATGAGATTTCCCGCTCAAAAGGTCTTTATATACAACTCCCTGAACCTTTTCATTCTTGTAGATAAAGTCGGTCACCTCAGCATAATTTAAAGCTTTGGCTCCGTGCTGTAAGCTGGTTTTAATGTTTTCTATGGTAAGTCGGGCATCGTCTGTTCTATACTCTGCGTAATACCCGGCACCTTGCACTTTTTTCTTTGGAAGGAGGGGTTCAAGGGCCATTGCTTCCTTTTTTTCCAGCATTTTTCTTTTATCATCACCACTAACCTGAGCCAGGATATCGTAGACTTTTAAGCCGACAGAAGTAAGCCACTTTCCGTATGATCCACCTTCGATCAAGGGTAATAACATCTTTTCCGGTAAGACCAGGTGTGGTGCCAATTTGTGAACTATTGCTCTTTCTGAACCCACTTCCTTTACCAGCCAGAAATCAAATTGTTTTAAGTAGCGAAGTCCGCCGTGTATGAGTTTTGTCGATTTACTACTGGTCCCTGAAGCAAAATCCCCTTTCTCCAAAAGCAGGACCTTTAAGCCTCTGGAGGCAGCATCCAAAGCAATTCCACCCCCGGTAATTCCACCTCCTATGACTACAAGGTCGAAATGCGTTTTGGCCATTTCCCTGGTATGTGATTGGCGATTGAGATTGGTAAACGGAACTGGTTCTTTCATAGAAATTATTAAAAAAATAAAGATATACCTCAGACCTTGGAATTCAAAAAGTTGGGCATTAAGGATATGTTATCCCTTATCCTGTCGTTGGAAATCGTATTCTCTTTCCACTTTACAGATGCGGAGCTTGTACCATTGATACCACTTCGCTCTCCCGAGTTTTTGTGCCTCCAAATGATCCGCATGGTTCTTCCATTGGGTAATTGCCTCTAGACTTTCCCAATAGCTAATACTGATTCCTATGTCGCCCCTGGCGGTTTCATATCCTAAAAATCCAGGTTGTAAAGCAGCGAGATCTTCCATCTTTTTGGCCATCTCTTTGTAACCCAAGTCGGTTTCTGTACGTTGAGTAGTAAAGATAACTGCATAGTAAGGACTGGGGTTTTTCATGGCAAGTATTGTTTTTCCAGAAAATATCCAACAATGGCCTCCTTCATCAATACAGCCTGTTCTCCGGCCTTCAGTGTAGGTAACTCTTCTTTTACAATATAATGAGGCCAGCCCTCTTCATCGAAGTATTCAAATTCATAATACCCATAAGGTTCGAGCAACCTGCAAATCGCAATATGCATAAGGTTTATTTTCTCGTCCTTTTTAAAAGAACGGTGGTACTGCCCTAATTCCTGGACTCCCACAAGGTATATTATTGCATCGAGCTCCAATGGATCGCCATCCGAAAATTGCGAAGAGAGCTTAGCGACCAACTGATCCCATTGTTCTTTCAATACCTGATCTCTTGCCATTTTTATTGGAATAAAAGGAGACGGAGCGACCCCACTTTTAAAACTTCAAAGGTACAAATCAAAGTTCTATATTTGTACAAATCAAATGTTCGTGAGTTTTATCGACATTGTACTGGGCCTATTGCTTCTCTATGGATTATTCAAAGGAATAAAAAATGGCCTGGTGGTAGAAATAGCCTCAATTCTTGCCCTAGTCGCAGGTTTATACGGAGCAATTCACTTTTCTTATATCGTAGGGAATTATCTCGCCACTCATTGGGAATGGAATGAACGGACCATGAGTCTCGTCTCATTTATCATCACCTTTTTTATTATTGTGATCGCAGTGATCACCGCTGGCCGTCTCTTAACAAAGATAGCCGAGATTGCGATGCTGGGCCTGTTGAATAAAATTGCAGGGGGACTTTTTGGCGCACTTAAAGTAGCCATTATACTGGGTGCTCTGTTGATCTTCCTGGAAAGTGTAAACAAAAGCCTGAGGCTTGTCAATGAAGAAACCAAGGCAGAATCTGTTCTCTATGAACCCATCAGGAATATAGGTGAACTTGTATTCAGCACGGTTATTAAAAATGATAATTCTGATGTTGAGAATGCGGAGTAGACAGGCTTTGTCTTTGCATTCACTAAAACCAAAAGAGTGAAATTGAGCACAGGGTGCAAATTGTGCATTTCATCGAATATTTGCACCTTTTAAAGCCCTTTTTCAATCCTTTTTACTATCATTACCAACCTCATTTTTAATACGAGAACGCCCCACTTCTTCCTTACCTACTTGCGAGGAACACTATAATGAGAAGAAGTCTGCATGCGATCTTATGGGCGAGCTGCCTGTTCATTTCAGTATCCTGTACCAAGGAAACTGTTGATGATACGGTAATCCCCGTCGCCTTAAATGCAGTAGAAGTAGAGCAGCAACTCTTTGAAATTGTAAATGAGCACAGGGTCTCAATGGGGTCTGAGCCTTTGCAATTCAGTGCACTTGCCTATGACTATGCCAATCTCCACAATGATTATATGATCTCAAAGGGAACTATAAGTCATGACAATTTTAGTTCCAGAGCTTCTAAGATTGCCGCTGAAACCAACGCCAAGGAAATTGCGGAAAATGTAGCGATGGACTATCCTGATGCTGTCGAAGCATTTCAGGGTTGGTTAGATAGTCCCAATCATAAAGGCACCATGGAAGCTGATTATACCAATACTGCCATTAGCGTTAAAAAAGGATCTGACGGCACCCTATTTTACACACAAATTTTCTTCAAGTAAAGGTCAATCCCCTGCTTTTCGTATTTTTGAGAGAATCCCAGTCATTTTTGATCCCAAGATTAAATTTTCAATATGGCCATCAGACCTCCTTTTAACCTCCATCAATGGATAGAAGAAAATCGCGACACGCTTAAGCCTCCTGTGGGAAATAAGAACCTGTATAAAGATGCGGGAGATTATATCGTAATGGTAGTTGCCGGCCCCAATGCGCGGAAAGATTATCACTACAACGAAACCGAAGAGCTCTTTATCAGCTGGAAGGTAATATTGAGGTTCACGTCCAGGAAAATGGGGAGAAAAAAACGATGAAGCTCGGCCCCGGAGACATGTATCTGCATCCGGCAGGGATTCCCCACTCTCCAGTGCGACATGCAGGTTCTTTAGGCCTGGTGATAGAGAGAAAACGGGCAGATCTCGAAGCAAAGGATGGATTACTCTGGTTTTGCGACCACTGCAACCAGAAACTTTACGAAGCATATTTTACCCTGGAGGACATTGAAAAAGACTTTTTAAAACACTTTGAGCATTTTTATGGCTCAGAATCACTTCGCACTTGCTCTAATTGCGGCACAGTAATGGAAGCAGACCCCAGATTTATTGCAAATAATCAAGACTAAAATAAAATTATGGATCTTGCTGTCGACTTCCTTCTCGGTTTTATTGCAGTACTTCATTTATATTTTCTTTGGCTGGAAATGTTTGCCTGGACCAGCAGGGCTCCTAAAATATTTAAAGGATTTCCAAAGGACCTTTTCGAACCCACCAAGTCAATGGCTGCAAACCAAGGCTTGTACAACGGCTTTCTGGCTGCAGGATTAATCTGGACCTTTTTTATTGAGGAGTATCCTTGGAAGATATACATCGCTATTTTTTTTCTTAGCTGTGTTATACTTGCCGGGGTTTTTGGGGCGTTTACGGTGTCCAGAAAGATTTTTTTTATTCAGGCCCTTCCTGCTTTGATCGCCCTCGTGCTCGTCCACCTGAGATAATCCTTTTTTCCTGTCAACTGTATCACGAGTAGCACTACAACATCTTAATTATTTGTAGCTTTGCACGCAAACGAATTTTACAAAATTAAACAGACTATTATGGCAACTGCAATGGTTGATTCAGGAATACAAGATGCCCTTAAAGCATTAAAAATTAAAGAGCTAAACGACGGTACTTCAACAGGTTCCAAATTCTTTTCTTCGGGAGAGATCATCGATTCCCATTCTCCGGTAGATGGCTCTTTGATAGCTCAGGTACGAACAACCACTAAGTCGGACTACGAAGAGGTGATGGCCAAAGCCGGGGATGCCTTTATTGAATGGCGTCAAAAACCTGCACCCCTCAGGGGTGAAGTAGTGCGGCAATTTGGACAGCGCCTTCGTGAACTTAAGGAACCTCTAGGCAAGCTGGTATCCTATGAAATGGGCAAATCTTATCAGGAAGGTCTGGGAGAAGTGCAGGAAATGATTGATATCTGTGATTTTGCCGTTGGATTGTCAAGGCAATTACATGGACTTACCATGCATTCCGAAAGGCCTGGACACCGTATGTATGAACAGTATCACCCGCTAGGTATAGTTGGAATTATTTCAGCATTTAATTTCCCGGTTGCCGTATGGGCCTGGAACACGGCCCTGGCTTGGGTTTGTGGAGATGTTTGTGTTTGGAAACCTTCTGAAAAGACACCATTATGCGGTATCGCCTGCCAGAATATCATCGCTGAAATTCTGGAGGAAAATAACTTGCCTGAAGGCATCTCTTGTCTTATAAACGGAGATTACAGGGTTGGTGAAATGATGACCCACGACAAACGCATCCCTCTGGTCTCTGCTACAGGTTCTATCCGTATGGGTAAAATTGTTGCTCAGGCAGTAGGCGCCCGATTGGGTAAATCCCTTTTGGAACTCGGTGGTAACAATGCCATAATTGTTACCCCGAATGCCGATATTAAAATGACTATTATCGGAGCTGTTTTTGGTGCTGTAGGGACGGCAGGACAACGATGTACCTCAACCAGAAGGCTCATCGTTCACGAATCAGTTTACGACAAAGTAAAAGAGGCCCTTACAGCCGCCTACAGTCAATTGCGAATCGGTAATCCTCTAGATGAATCAAATCACGTAGGCCCGTTGATTGACAAAGATGCGGTTAAGAATTATCAGCATGCCATTGAACAAGTTGTGGCTCAGGGAGGAAAACTGCTTGTAGAGGGCGGCGTATTGCGGGGAGAGGGTTATGAGAGTGGTTGTTATGTAAAGCCAGCCATTGCTGAAGCTGATAACTCTTTCGACATTGTACAGCACGAGACATTCGCTCCCATTCTTTATTTGATTCCGTATTCCGGAGAAGTGGATAATGCCATTGCCTTGCAAAACGGCGTGGTACAGGGGCTGTCCTCAGCAATTATGACCAGTGATCTCAGGGAGGCAGAAAAATTCCTTGCTGCATCGGGAAGTGATTGTGGTATCGCCAATGTTAACATCGGTACTTCAGGGGCAGAGATCGGCGGTGCTTTTGGAGGAGAAAAAGAGACCGGTGGAGGACGTGAATCGGGATCTGATGCATGGAAAGTTTATATGCGGAGACAGACCAATACGATCAACTATACTAAAGATCTTCCTCTAGCTCAGGGAATAAAATTTGATCTGTAAGCTGAACCATCGATTTATTATTTGACCAAGGGTGAGAATGGGGTTAATTTCGTACAGATAACGTATGGGTTTTTTTAATATCTTGTAAGGAGATTTAACTAACCATTACATTCATGTCCAAAAAAACAACCAATATCGTAGGGATAATCATCACCCTATTGGCCGGCATCTATTTCTTTGTAATGTATTGTAGTCAGTGTTCCTGAAAAGTATTTCGGAATGTGGCGTGAACTCTTTTGGTGAGTTTGTAAGGGGATGGTAAATTCAACAGATCTTAACACAAACTAAATTTCTTCCTATGGACTTAGAATATATGGATATCTGGTGCTGGCTTATCCCTTTGAGCGTAGGTCTTCTCTGCGGATTTTTTGGTTACCTCATCGGTCGTGGTGCAAATCCAACCGTCGATTATGATTCGCAAATAAAGAAACTTCGGCAGGAAAATGAAAAAGCCAAGTCGGATCTCGCCAAATGCGAACAAAAATTGGCTGCCGGCTCGGCCCTAAACAACGGTAACTATACCGTTTTTGATGCAACTGAAGCCAAAAAATACATGGGAAAATCTGTTAAACTAGATGATCTTTCCCTGATAGAAGGAATTGGCCCAAAAATCAGAAGCCTCTTCCACAATTATGATATAAGATCATGGAAGGCCTTGTCAGAAACTACCGTGGCCAAATGTCAGGAAGTGTTAGACTCCGGAGGAGATCGATATAAAGTTCACGACCCTGCCTCATGGCCAATGCAAGCTAAAATGGCCTCTGAAGGTAAATGGAAAGAACTCGCTAAATGGCAAGACGAACACAAACACGGAAAACTTTAGTTAGTCTGTTTTCTCTCAGCGTCTGTTTTAGATAACACCATTAGCCTGGACCCAATTGAAGCGATACTGATCCTCGGGAAATTTCATGCGTTCTGAGATTCGCTGTAAACGATCTGGAAGTTTCATCAGATAATCTCTCGCTTTTTCAGCCTCCTCATTCAGACCTCTTATTGTCCCCATTTCCCAATAGGTGTTTAACTTTTTAAGAATGTCTATATAGTCCTGAGAAGTATAGACCCCTAATCTCTGGGCGCAATTTGAAAAGTTTTCGAAGGCGGCGCCGATTGCTCCTCCCGATTCCCTTAAAAAGTGGGCAGGCATTACAATTTTAAACTTCATCATATCGGCAAATGCGAGGATCATTCCGTTGGGATCATGACCGAGGATAGTTTTCACAAACTCCCGGTAAGCCAGGTGGTGTCTCATTTCATCCCCGGCTATAATAGCGCACATTTTACCCAAAAGTAAATTTCCTTTTTTCTTGGCCATTTGGCCTACTCTCTTATGCGATATGTTAGTAGCTAATTCCTGGAAAGTAGTATAAATAAAATTCTTATAGGGGTCCCGATCTGTTCCGATATCAAATCCATCATTGATCAGGTACTGGGTAGAGATTTCCACCTGACGCATATTGACTCTTCCGGAAAGGTAGAGGTATTTATTCAGCACATCGCCGTGCCTGTTTTCCTCAGCCGTCCATGCTCTTACCCATCTGGACCAACCGTTGTTTTCCTTAGCGTGCTGATTGATGCCTTCCACATCCATAAGCCAGGATTCATAGGTGGGCAGGGCTTCTTCAGTAATGGTATCGGCCACAAGGGTTACCCAAAAGTCGTATCCCAGTTCTTTAGCCTCTTCCCTGATTTGCTCTACATCATCAAAAAAACCATCGCTTTGTGAATCTGGCAAGAAATCTGACGGTTGCCAAATTTCATCCGGAGGTATAAGAAATGAGTCCATAAAGCCCGAAACTTGCGGCTCAATCGCATCCATCACTTCTAACCGAATATTCTTCATCTTATACTTCTTTAAAACAAAGTACGACAATATAAGGTGTAAACTGTATTAAAGGATTACCAAAAATTCAGTTTCGGCCATTTTCATCGGGATAAAAAGTATGTACCGCGTCACTCTGCCAATATTCTTTGGTATCTGCATCAATAACTGTCAATGGTCCTTTGTATGCCGCGGCAGTATCGATATTCCACACATTGGCCGCCTGATAGGGGGTAGACTTGCCAATCTTGCTCAGAGGGGTATGTCCTATATAAATCTCAGAGTAGTGCAACAAACGTTTTGGGTAGCTTACACTGTCTTTGGGGATCTTTGGATCCAATGCCAAGGCTAGTTCCCAAAGCGTGCGATCCCAATAAAAAGTCTTGGAGAAGTATTCAAAATCAACTCCTTTTAAATTGGTAAATCCGGCGTGAAGGAAGAGTCTTTTTTTATTATCCAGGTGGTAATTTCGCAGCGATTCGTAGAAGGGCAAATGAGCCTTTTTAACTTGTTCCCCCGCATTCTCATAGGAATCTATCGTGGCCTGTCCCCCATTCATCAACCACAGGGGATTGTGCTCTCCTGTATCAAGCCAGTGATAACAGAGATCATCGTGGTTACCCCTCAGAAATATACAGTTGTGATCTCCTTGTAATTTCATCAAGTATTCTACGGTCTCCACAGCCTCGCTCCAACCATCCACATAATCCCCTAAAAAAATAAGCCGGTCGTTATGGGTTACGCCTGCTCTCTTCAACACCTGTGAAAGGGCTTTAGCTCCTGCGTGTATATCACCAATAACCAGAGTTCTCATGGCGCAAAAATCGCAAATTCTCATTGATAGTCCTCACTTCACGGCTAAAAATATTTTATCTGGCTAGCTTCCTGTCAGCAATGAATTATCGATCAGCAAGTTCATAATACGCGGATATTTTCCTATACTTGAACTCTCGAAAACCCTAAGGTTGTTCCATGCTGTCAAAAAAAGTATTCTGTATTGGTGAATTGCTGATCGATTTTGTAGCAGAAAATCAGGGGGCAGATCTCTCAAAGGCCTCAATCTTTACGAAAAAGGCCGGTGGTGCCCCTGCAAATGTGGCATGTGCAATATCAAAATTAGGTGGAAGAAGTGCTTTTGTTGGCTGTGTGGGTGAAGATCCGTTTGGGACGTATCTAGTGAACACCATAGACGCATTTGACGTAGATCTTTCACTGATACAACGCACTTCAGTTTTTACCACCCTTGCTTTTGTTTCCCTTGCTGAAAATGGGGAAAGAGACTTTGTGTTTTCCCGAGGGGCAGACCGGGAATTGCAATACGACTCCTCCATAAAAAGTTTGTTCAGAGATCAAATGGTTCATCTGGGAGCCGCAACGGCTCTTCTCGGGGGTCCTCTGGAAAAGGCTTATAGTCATTACCTCTTTGACGCTATTACCGAAAATGCATTTATCAGCTTTGATCCTAATTTTCGGGCTGATCTGTGGAAGGGTAACGAAAAAACCTTTATTAAAAAATGTATGCCCTACATTGAAAAATCACATTTGTGTAAATTCAGTCTGGAAGAAGCTCAGATGTTGTCGAAAAGAGACACCCTGGCTGAAGCCAGTGAAGTTTTGCACCAGATTGGGGCCGAGATAATTACAATTACCCTTGGTGCTGAAGGTACCTGGGTGAGTACAAAGAACACACAGCAGACCATCCCTAGCATACCGGTTTCTCCTGTAGATACTACCGGAGCGGGAGATGCATTTATAGGCTGCCTTTTGCAACAAATCAGTCAATTACCCTCTCATGATATGATATCAGAAAACGAATCTCAGCTGATGGAGATGGTAGAGGTTGCCAATAGAGCAGGAGCATTAACTACAACAGGTTATGGCGCTATCGATTCTCTCCCTGATAGAAATCAATTGAATATTACTGAATGAACCAATTGGAACTCCACAGGAAGCAGGCCCTGAAAGATTTGGAGGACCTTCAATCGGCGAGCCCGGAAAAGCTATTCCGGCAACGACTCGAAACCAATCTGCCGTTGATCGCAGAATTATTTTTTTCCCTCTATACAAAGCCCGAACACAAGACATATTTTAAAAAACTTGAAAAGTCTCTCTATAAACTTTTTCAAATAAGATCTGAAGAATTACAACTACAGGATCTCAGACTCCTGAAAGAAGGGAATTGGTACCAGTCGAATAGTATAACAGGGATGCAGTTGTATGTAGACCTATTTCACAAAAACCTCAAAGGGATCGAGGAAAAGATTCCCTATTTTAAGGAATTGGGCATAAATTTTCTTCACCTTATGCCTATCACCACAAGGCCTGCCGGAGAAAATGATGGCGGATATGCCGTGAGTAGTTACACCGATATTGATCCTAGATACGGAGATAAAAAATCATTTTTAAAACTTACCTCAAAGCTGCGTGAGAATGGTATTTATCTGATGCTAGACTTTGTCGTAAACCACACCTCAGACGAATACCCCTGGGCACAAAAGGCGCTAAAGGGAGATAAGGCATATCAGGATTATTACTATATGTTTCCTGACCGGCAGATACCCGACGCCTTTGAGGCCAGTTTGCCTGAAGTCTTCCCCACTACTTCCCCCGGCAACTTCACCTACAGGCCAGAAATTTCCCATTGGGTAATGACGGTTTTTAATTCGTACCAATGGGATCTGAACTATACCAACCCCCGGGTTTTCCTCGAGATGTTCTCGAATTTGGTTGAGATGATCAATAACGGTGTTGATGTAGTGCGTTTTGATGCCCTTGCCTTTCTCTGGAAAAAAATAGGAACAAACTCACAAAACCTGCCTGAAGCCCACCAACTCATTTCTCTATTTAGAATGTGCCTTCAGGTAGTTGCACCAGGCGTTGTATTTCTGGCCGAAGCTATCGTTGCGCCTCATGATATTGTAAAGTATTTTGGAGAAGGAAAACGGGAAGGAAATGAATGCGACATTGCTTACAATGCCTCTTTAATGTCACTGCTGTGGAATTCAATTGCAACAAAAAAAACACTACTACTGCAAAAGTCCTTAAAAAATGTACCACAAAAACCGAGGTCCTCTACCTGGATAAATTACCTGCGGTGCCACGATGACATCGGACTCGGACTGGATGATGGCTACATCGCTCAATTAGGGTGGGATCCACGGATGCACAGAAAATTCCTTATCGACTATTACTGTCAGGGCCTGGATTGGAGTCCGGCTGTAGGCTACAGATTCATGGAAAATCCGGCAACAGGAGACAGTCGTATCACAGGAAGCTGTGCCTCCCTGCTGGGTCTGGAAAAAGCAGTTCGGAATGAGGATTCAGAAACCCTGCTTATGTCTTTAAAAAAGATTCTGATGCTTCACGGTATCATTCTCTCCTTTGGAGGGATTCCCATGATCTATGCGGGAGACGAATTAGGCACCCTCAATGACTACTCATATCTGGATAATGAACACAAAAAGCAGGACAGTAGGTGGGTGAACAGGCCCAGTCAAAACTGGGAAGCTGTAGCGCAAATCAGTGAGCCGGAAAGGCCTTCCTCTCAAATTTTCCTTGGAATACGACATATGATCGCCCTGCGAAAAAAGATCGATGTTTTTAAAGATCAGAACAATCTCATCATCCACGATCCTAATAATCCGCACCTGTTCGTTTACGAACGAACCGGAACAGAATCTGAAGGAGTGCTTGTCATAGCTAATTTTGACGAGTCGCCCCAGATTCTCGATGCAGGCATACTCTCCAACATAGGATACATCAAAGACGGCAGGTTGCACGATTTGCTCTCGGGGAGAGAATGGGCCCTGATGAGTAGCCTTGTTCAAATTGACCCCTACCAACTATTGTGGTTGGCAAAAGCCTAACTGTACCTTACTTTTCTTAGAATTCTCAATGATTCCTTCAGGTTGCTGTAAACGTTTTCATCAAAGGGCTTAATGGTGTTCTTCAGGATTTCCATTTGATCTTTTGCTTCTTCAAACCCGTTTAGATAACAAAGTAAATACGTAGCTGGAGCCAGTGTCAGATCTGCCTTATCTGCCTTGGAGAGCTTGAGGTTCTTCTGCAGTTTTTGCAAAAGCGCATTGTTGGTGTTGTATATGTGAAATAGTGTCTTGCGGTCGTATTGCGGAGGTTTGAAAATCAGTTCACTTACGATCTGGTAAGTACCATTGTCGTTAAATGTAATCCCTACCTCTTCCAGGGGATAATATCGCTGCTCACGGCCGAGTCCTAATTGCACGTATTCAGTAATGGCAAAGGTGTCATCTGAGATATCGATGGATATTTCATCCAAAGCGGAATAAAAGAGTTTTACCTGTTCGTTGATCAGCTCAATATCGACTCGCGAATAATACGTCTTCTCTTTGATCGTCTTTTTGTTCCCCGCCCAGCAAATCACAAACTGTTCCTTAAAAACTTTGTAGCTGCTGCTCAGATCTTTATGTCTGTGATTGATAAAATCAATTACCCCGTCAAGGGTGAGTTCAATATTGTTGCGGGCATGTTGCTCGATGGTAGCGACAATCTCCGAATTGAGATCTTTTAATTCAATATCAAAAGCTTTAGGCATGCTGATGCTCCCGTCTCTGAAGAACACAGCACCGCCGTAATATTTCCAGATGTTCTTTCTCAGGGCACAGACCTTGCCATTCGATTTAATGGTGACCAGGCCCACAACCTTGCCTTCGGGCAAATGGGGAAATGGAATATTTTCATAGGAAATCAACGGAGGATTATCCAGATAAGCGTTAACCAGGTTCTGAATTTTACTGTCGTCAAAGAAGTCGACCCCAACAATTTTGTTGTCCTCGTCTTCCACTCCGATGACAATAAAGGAATTGTTTATGGGATTGCTATTGGCCAGGGCGCAAACGTGCTTTAGGAATTTGGCCTTTCCCTCTTTCTGGCCGATATTAATAATGCGCTTTTTATCATAAAAACTATTCTCGTCATTATGGGCCAGGAGATTCTTGACCAAAAGGCGTTTGTTAATCATCCTTTCTTCTTCACAATTGTGCTACTTGCCTGCGCCGTTGGCATCACCACAAGATCAGCGATGTTTACGTGATAAGGCCTGGTAATTACAAAGTGAATGATGTCTGCAATATCTTCGGCTTTCAGGGGTTGATATCCCTGGTAAACCTTCTTCGCTTTTTCCTCGTCACCTTTAAATCGTACTTCACTGAATTCCGTTTCTACGAGCCCGGGATTTACCGCCCCCACCCGTATTCCGTATTCATTTAGGTCGAGTCTCATCCCCTGGTTGATAGCATCTACGGCGTGTTTGCTGGCGCAATACACATTCCCCCGGGGATATACTTCTTTCCCCGCCGTAGATCCAATATTGATAATATGTCCGCTTTTTTGCCGGATCATCCCGGGCAGGATAGCTTTAGAAACATAAAGCAACCCCTTGACATTGATATCGATCATCGCGTCCCAGTCGGCCAGATCTCCCGACTGAATTGGATCTAAACCATGGGCATTGCCCGCGTTGTTTACCAGGATATCGATAGAAGTAAAATCCTTGGGCAGAGATTGCATTGCATCTTCAATAGCTTCCTTATCCCTTACGTCAAAATTCAGGGTATGCACCTTTGCCATAGACTGTAGCGAGCTTTGCAGGGCGTCTAGTTTTGACTGCCTCCTCCCACAGAGCACCAAATTAATACCGTTGGAGGCAAAAAGTTCTGCCGTGGCTTTACCAATACCACTGGTAGCTCCCGTAATAAAAGCTGTTTTTTGTTTTTCGTTCATAGTGTCAAATTTTTTAGGGAACCTCATGACCTTGTGAGGCCTGGAGCAGGATAAACCAATCTTCAAGTTCCAGGTTTAATTCAGCTGCCTTTATCGAATCTGCGAGCCTGGAAGCATTAGAGGTCCCTACCACAGGATGAATACCTGCCGGATGTGTCATCAACCAAGCCAGGATAAGCTGGTCTTCGCTTGCGTTGTACTTCTCTTTCATGGGAGTAAGTGCCTCCTTAATTCTTTTTGTTCTTTCATTGTCTTCTCGAAAATAGGACCCGAGGGGAGACCAGGCCATTGATAGTCTTCCGTTCGCAATGCAATCATCGAGGGTTCCGTCGTACATCACGCCTTCGGCAGTAAGTGAACACTCTACCTGATTGGCCTGCACGGGAATTGCAGTCTCTAGCATCGCAATTTGCGAGGGCGTAAAATTGGAAACACCAAAAGACCTGATCTTTCCGCTGCTTAAAAGATGATCTATTGCCTTTGCAATAGGTTCCGGGTCCAACAATGGACTGGGGCGATGCAGCAGGAATAGATCAAGGTATTCTGTACAAAGCTTTTCCAGGGAGCGCTCGGCAGACCAGATGATGTAATCTGAAGAATAATTATAATGCTTTACCTTATTATCTCTTGCTTCGCAGATATACTGTATTCCGCATTTTGAAACGAGTTGGATTTCTTTCCGGGATATTGCACTTTCAGCTAAGGCATTACCAAATTCTTCCTCATTGCCGTAGCCGCCGTAGATATCGGCGTGATCAAATGTAGTGATCCCCGTTTCAAGACAGTGGTTCATCAAAGAGATCATTTCGCTTTTCGAAAGTCTTTTTCCCCATGATCCCCATGTCATAGTTCCGGCGATGATTCGGGACAATTTTATTGCTGATTTCATAAGTGATGAAATTACTAAAAATCCCTTAAATACTTCATAAAACTTAGGGTTCCCGAAATTTTTTAACCAATCGTTAACAGGCATTGAATGAATAAATTTTCAATTTGCATAGTCCTTAAACTAAGTTATTGAAAGACAATTACTAAAAGACAATTTATGGATGATAAAAACACAGTAGATATAAGTGCAGTAAATGAGAAAATAGCTCAGGAAAGTGCCTTTATTGACCTGTTAATGATGGAGATGAACAAGGTCATCGTTGGACAAAAGCATATGACCGAACGCTTATTGATTGGTCTTTTGGGACAAGGTCATATTTTGCTTGAAGGGGTACCCGGACTGGCAAAGACCCTGGCGATCAATACTCTGGCAAAGGCCGTTAAAGGTAGTTTTAGCAGGGTACAGTTTACCCCTGACCTTCTTCCGGCTGATGTGGTGGGAACGCTCATTTACAATATGAAGGAAAGTGACTTCTCCATTAAAAAAGGTCCCATTTTTGCCAATTTTGTTTTAGCTGATGAGATCAACAGAGCACCTGCAAAAGTTCAGTCGGCTTTGCTTGAAGCCATGCAGGAACGGCAGGTAACTATCGGGGACGAAACTTTTAAGCTGGATGCTCCGTTCCTGGTGATGGCAACTCAGAACCCCATTGAGCAGGAAGGTACTTATCCACTTCCTGAAGCCCAGATAGACCGATTTATGCTCAAGACGGTAATCGATTATCCGAAAATGACCGAAGAACAGTTGATCATCCGACAGAATCTGAACGGCGCATATGAGACAGTAAAACCTGTGGTTAGCCTCAAACAAATCCTGAGTGCCCAAAAGGCAGTCAGAGAAGTGTACATGGACGAAAAAATTGAAAAGTATATCCTGGATTTGGTGTTTGCCACCCGATACCCGGAAAAATACAACTTGGAGAGTCTTAAACCTCTGATAAGTTTTGGAGCATCCCCCGAGGGAGTATCAACATGGCCATAGCAGCCAAGTGTTACGCCTTTATAAAACGAAGGGGTTATGTGGTTCCGGAAGACGTAAGGGCGGTAATCCATGATGTCCTCAGACACAGGGTTGGGATTACATATGAAGCGGAAGCCGAAAGCATTACATCTGAAGAAATCATCAACCGCGTTGTTAACGAGATTGAGGTACCCTAGAAAGTTCAAGGTTTTAATCCCGTTCAAATCTGCCTTTTGAACCCTGTTGCTTAAACTTGAACCCATGGACACAAAGGAATTACTAAAAAAAGTTCGCAAAATTGAAATCAAAACCCGTCGGCTGTCCGACCACATCTTTGGGGGAGAATACCACTCTACCTTCAAAGGACGGGGAATGACCTTTAGCGAGGTAAGACAGTATCAGTTTGGGGATGATGTTCGTTCAATCGACTGGAATGTCACTGCCCGCTATAACGAACCTTATGTCAAAGTCTTTGAAGAAGAAAGGGAACTTACCCTTATGCTCCTTATTGATATCAGTGGTTCTGAGCATTTTGGTACGGTAAACCAATTTAAAAAGGACGTCATCACAGAAATATCTGCTACCCTGGCTTTTTCGGCCCTTCAAAACAATGACAAGGTAGGAATGATCATGTTCTCAGACGAGGTTGAGCTTTTTATCCCACCGAAAAAAGGAAAGAGCCATGTATTGAGAATCATTCGGGAACTACTGGAATTTAAACCAAAAAGTAAAAAAACGGACCTGGTTGAGGCTTTGAAGTACCTCTCCAATGTCATGAAAAAAAGGGCGATCATTTTTGTCTTGTCCGACTTCATGATGGACGAATACGAGAATACACTGAGAATTGTAGGAAATAAACACGATGTTACCGGTATAAGGGTTTACGATCCCAAGGAGGAAGAAATAATCAATCTCGGTATGGTACAAATGGAGGATGCAGAGACCGGAGAAGTACATCTGGTGAATACCTCATCCAAAAAGGTAAGACTGTCCTACCAAAAATATTATCGGGAGCGGGTAGATTACTTTAAGAATGTCTTTACGAAATCGGGTGCAGGCATGTTACAATGCAGGGTAGACGAGAGTTATGTAAAAAAACTATTAGGCTATTTCAAGCAAAGGGCTTAAGATGAAGCTAGAGAGAAAACATACTAAGGTACTAATCCCTCTTTCCAAAACTTGGGGGTGGGTCTTATTCCTGTTCCTCAACTTTGCCTTTGTCAGTTCTGCTCAACAGAGTCCAACAGTAAGGTCAGCAGTAGATACTACCATTATAAAAATAGGAGAGCAAATCAATTTCATGGTCTCAGTGGAGGCGGATACCACGGCACAGGTTCTTTTCCCTGAGGGACAGACCTTTTCACCTTTGGAAACCGTTGAAGCTTTTAAAACGGATACGACCCGCAAAGCGGATCGGATGACGCTTCAAAAAATATACGCCTTAACCCAATTTGATTCAGGATCATATCTCCTGCCTGCTCAAAGGATAGAAATTGATGGTAAGGGATACTTTACGGATTCCCTTCTGGTGTCGGTTTCCACGATTGAAGTAGATACTGTAAGTAAGGAATTCTATGATATTAAACCCCTGATTTCAGTTGAAAAGAACCAGGCAAGCCTTCCCTTTTACTTCTGGGTAATCTTGGGAACTCTTTTACTAGTGGGAATCATCCTGTGGTATATTTTCCGACGCAAACCCTTAAGTGAAGAGGAACAAATAGCCTTACTCCCTCCCTATGACAGGGCCTTACAGGAATTGAAAAAACTTGAAAAGTCAAAATACCTTATTCAAGAAGAGTACAAAAAATATTATTCTGAATTGACGGATATCGTCAGGTCTTACCTCGAGGAGGACGTACATATTTCAGCCCTTGAAAGTACTACCGATCAGCTAATAACGAAGCTGGAGTTGATGAAAGATGCGGGGGAATTAAAAATTGACGACGAAACGATTCAGCAGTTTAAGCAAATCCTCTACACAGCAGACCTGGTGAAATTTGCCCGCTCTAAACCAGAAACTTCAAAGGCAGAGGAAGACAGAAAGTCTATTGAACATATTGTAATTAAGACCAAAGAAGCCATCCCTGAGCCTACGGAAGAGGAATTGATGGAACAGGCAGCCTATAAGGAAGCCATGCGCAAAAAAGCGTTAAAAAAACGAAGGATACAAGCAGGGCTGGCAACAGCAGCCGTAATAGTGATAGGTCTTATCGCTACAGTCTTTTACTACGGAATTGACAATGTCAGGAACTCGTTGATCTATCAACCCTCAAAAAATCTACTCGAAGGCGAATGGGTAGCCAGTTCATATGGTTATCCTCCCATTGATTTGACTGCTCCGGACGTATTGCTCAGGCAAGAAGTGGAACTCACTACTGAAGAGATGAATGCGGTAAGGGATAAACAGGTTTTTTCATTTTACAATCCCGATAATCTACTGTGGGTAGGAACCTCTTCTGTAATATTGGCCGAACCCACGGAACCCGATTACCAAAAAAGCATAGACCGGGTCCTTAAAGACCTGGCTGATAAAGGTGCCCGAAACATCATCACAAAGCAAGAAGAATTCAGCTCCGCCTCAGGGGTGCCCGGGGTAAAAGTTTATGGTAGTGCCTCTTTTCCTGGAGAAAGCGAGGGTGACAGGGTCAAGGGAAAATATGCGATCATCCTTTTTGGAGGTAAAGGATTCCAACAACAGGTCGTCCTTTCATGGGTAGAAGGTGATCCCTATGCCGAACAAATCATTGATAGAATAATAAATTCAATTGACGTAAAAACTCAGGTTTAAAAGATGTTTGAAAATATTCAGTTTGCGAATCCACAATTCTTCTGGTTGCTCCTCGGGCTTCCTCTGGCTGTATTGTGGTATGTCATCAAACGAAAAGATCAAACAGCTACTCTTAGAATTCCAAGTATAAAAGGATTTCCAAAAAATGATATTTTGGCTAAACTGCGACCAGTCTTATTTGCTTTCAGACTCCTCGCCCTGGCTTGTATTATCACAGCCATGGCCCGGCCACAGATACGGGAAGTTTCAACCCGTACCAAAACTACTCAGGGGATCGATATTGTGATGGCCATAGATGTTTCATCAAGCATGCTGGCCAGGGACCTTCGTCCTAACCGACTGGCAGCCTTGAAAGAAGTGGCTTCAAATTTTATCAAAGAACGCCCTAACGACAGAATAGGCCTGGTAGCCTATGCGGGGGAAAGTTATACTAAAACTCCCATTACCAGTGATAAGAGCATTGTGCTTAACGCTCTTAAGGAGATCACCTATGGGCAGTTGGCAGACGGAACAGCGATTGGTATGGGCCTTGCTACTTCTGTAAACCGATTAAAAAACAGTAAGGCCATCAGCAAGGTCATTATCCTGCTCACAGATGGGGTAAATAACTCCGGTTTTATTGAGCCTGAAACTGCAGCAAATCTCGCCGTAGAATTTGGGATTAAGACATATACCATAGGTCTGGGCACAAATGGAAATGCGCTTTCGCCAATTGCTTATAACGCTGATGGATCTTTTCGATACGGGATGCGACAAGTTGAAATCGATGAGGATCTTCTAAAGCAAATTGCCAAGGTTACGGGAGGACAATATTTCCGTGCCACCAATAACCAGAAACTGGAAGCTATTTACGACGAGATAAACAAACTGGAAAAAACCGAAGTAGAAGAATTTAAATACTACAACAACGAAGAGAAATTCAGGCCCTGGGCTATTCTTGCCGGAATATTGTTGATTTCCGAATGGATACTTAGGACAACCTTATTTAAAAGTTTTGTTTAACCCATGATTCAGATAGACGAAGCCACATATTTCTATTTCTTCCTGCTCTTTCCGGGCATGATTCTGCTTTACTTCGGACTTTTGTTCTGGAAGAAGAGGACACAGAGGAAATTTGCAGATCCCGGTTTACTCAAAAGGCTGGTGCCGTCGCGTTCTAATTTTAAAAGCGGATTAAAACTGATCATCTTACTTCTGGGTCTCACAGGCCTCATCCTCGGTCTTGCAAATCCTAAAATAGGGACCAAACTGGAAACCGTAAAAAGAGAAGGTGTAGATATTGTGTTTGCCATAGACGTCTCTAAAAGTATGCTGGCTGAAGATATTGCGCCTAACAGATTGGAGAAATCCAAACGACTAGTTTCTGAAATTATTAATCAACTCGCAAGTGACCGGATAGGAATTATTGCCTATGCAGGGCAGGCAACACCTCAATTACCCATTACCACAGATTACGGCGTGGCAAAGATGTTCCTCCAATATCTCAATACCGACCTGCTCTCCTCTTTGGGAACGGCCATAGATGAAGCCATAAAATTGGCGACCACCTACTACGATGATCAGGATCAAACCAATAGGGTCTTGTTTATTATCTCCGATGGGGAGGACCATTCAGACGGACTTGCCATCGATGCGGTAGATCTTGCTGTTGAGCAGGGAATCAGGATTTTTACCATTGGGGTAGGAAAAGAAAAAGGAGCCCCTATACCCATTAAGAGGAATGGGATTACACAGGAGCTCAAAAAAGATAGTGAGGGTGAAGTTGTTATTACCAAATTGAATGTGAATATTCTGAAAGAGATTGCTGAAAAAGGAAATGGAGAGTACATAGATGGATCAAATACCGAAGAAGCTGTAGAAAAAATTAAAGAGGCTTTAAATCAAATTGACAAAACCGAATTTGAAGCCAAGCAATTTGCAGATTACAAGGACCAGTTTCAATGGTTTTTGGGCGCAGCCTTATTCTTCCTATTTTTAGATGTCTTTTTACTTGACAGAAAAACAAAATGGCTGCAAAAATTGAATTTGTTTAATGAAGATGATCATGAATAAGATTTGCCTTTTACTTTCACTGTGTGTTTTGACCACAGGAATAGCACAAGAAGAAAAGAAAGACAATTCAGATAAAGATCTGAAATCTTCCCTGAACCTTACCTGGGAAGCAAACCAGGAATTATCAGAAAATGAATTTATTCAGGCTGAAGCCGATTACCGGCGTGCCATTTCCAAGAGTAATGAAAACGCTATTGCACCGTACAATCTGGGAACCGCTTATTACAAAAAAGAAAGCCTGGAAGAAGCATTCGGCAGATTTAAACAGGCTGGTGAATTGTCTGAAGCCAAACCCGAAAAACACAAGGCCTATCACAACATGGGCAATGTGTTTATGAAAAACGAGGAATACAAAAAAGCAATAGAGGCCTATAAAGAAGCATTGCGCAATAATCCTGAAGACGAAGAAACCCGTTATAATCTGGCCTTAGCCAAAGCCCTGGCTGAAAAACAAAAGAACCAGGATAAAGACGGAGGGGAAGATGAAGACTCAAAAGAAGATGAGGATTCTGAAAATAAGGGCAGGGAAGAACAGGAAGATCAGCAACAAGACAATAAAGAAAAAGACGGAGGAGAGCAGGAAAAGGATGAGGACAAGGATGGCGATGGCAAGGAGAAAAAAGATCAGCCCAAACAGGGAGAAAAACCTGATGAGCAAAAACAAGCTCGTAAAAGTCAGCTTTCCCCACAGCAAATAAAAAATTTGCTGGAAGCCATGCAAAATGAAGAAAACAAGGTACAGGAGAAGATGAACGAAAAGAAAGTCAAAGGACCTAAAAGTAAAAATGCTAAAGACTGGTGATGGCGAAAAGTGCAATCCATAGTATTCTTATACTCTTATTCCTGATAGGGTCTTCATTCGGATTTGCCCAGGATGAAGAAACGATTGAATTTAAAACCAATCTAAGCAAGGAGAAACTTGGGATAAATGAAAGACTAAGGGTAGAATTTACCATGAATAAAGATGGTGATAATTTTACTCCTCCTGATTTTGAAGGGTTCCGGGTTCTTATGGGACCTTCACAATCTATTAGATCTGCCTATGTCAATGGGGTGAGAAGTTATTCAAAAACCTATTCTTATACTTTGGCGCCTGCAGAACGCGGTAATTTCACAATCAAACAAGCCACAATTGTGATCGATGGGAAGACCTATAAGACTACTCCTGTGAAGGTTGAGGTTACTGCTGCCGTTGATAAACCCAGTGATCAGATGACTGCCGATGATATCGCAGATCAGAGTCTGCATCTCGTAGCCGAAGTGTCCAAGGTGAGCCCCTACCTGAACGAAGCCATGAGTGTTGTTTACAAACTTTATGTAAGTCCGTCAATTAATGTGTCCAATTTCCGTCCATTGGATAATCCTACCTACAATAATTTCTGGAGTCAGGACATTCCGGTAACCTCTTACAATGTAAAAAACGGAACCTATGAGGGCAAGTCGTACCGCTATGTAATTCTGAAACGCGTAGTGTTGTATCCACAAAAAAGCGGGGCCCTGGAAATAGAACCCCTATCGCTTGACGTCACTTTGGAAGTACCTACTAACAGACGGGATTTTTTCGGACAACCCATCTATACCCAAACCAATAAAACTGTTTCTGCAGGCAAACGTACTATTCAAGTGAAATCCTTGCCTACTCAGGGTCAACCAGCTGACTTCAGTGGGGCTGTAGGTAGCTTCAGGTTTAATGTTTCCACCAGTAAAAAAAGCCTGAAAGCTTCAGAATCCCTGCAGGCAGTTGTGGAGGTTGAAGGGAAGGGTAATTTAAAGCTCTTTCAATTGCCACCGCTGGAAATGCCCGGTTCTCTTGAGGTCTATGAACCGGAATACAATGAAAGTGTAAGGACTACCCTTTCGGGAATGCAGGGAAAGGTGAGTAATAATTACACTGTGGTCCCTTCCTTTAAAGGTAAATATCCCATCCCTCCTATTTCTTTCAGTTATTTTGATCCTCAGGATGCCACCTATAAAACACTTACTTCTCGAGAAATCAACATAGATGTTAGTGGTGGGCCCCTGGAATCCTCCGGAGGAAATGTATCTATTACCTCTAATAACAAAAGACCCGTACAGGCCACCGGAAGCCAATTTCATTTTATCAAACTCGCGCCTAATCTGAAACCCATCAAGGAAACCCAGTTTTTTGGTTCATTGCAATTCTATCTGTTTTTCCTCAGTCCGTTGTTACTGATTCCCCTTGCCGTAATTTTCGGAAAAAGGAGAGAGGCAATTGCCGGTGATGTGGCTGGGAACAGGATTAAAAGAGCCAATAAGCTTGCCAGAAAATTCTTGTATAAAGCCAAAAAAGCGATGGGTGAAAAAGACGAGTTCTATATTGCTCTGGAGAGGGCTTTGCACAACTACCTCAAGGCAAAACTAAAGATAGAAACTTCAGAATTCAGTAAAGAAAAAATCGCGGACTTACTCCTGAAAAAGGAAGTTGATCCCGATACCAACAACGGGTTTATAGGCCTGCTTAAGAATTGTGAGATGGCCAGATACAGCCCTTTTTCCCGGGTTCAGATGCAGGAAGATTACGATAAGGCCATTGAAGTTATTTCAGCACTAGATAAACAATTGTAATATGAAGAGTTGGTTGATCTTACTGCTTATTTTTATTTCCCCTTTTTGCAGGGCCCAGAACGATATTCTGTTTGAAGAAGCTGCAAAAGCCTACAATGAGGGAGATTACGAACAGGCTATAGACAATTACCGGCACGTGCTTGATAGTGGATTTCACTCGGCTAACATTTACTTCAACCTGGGCAATGCCTATTACAAACTCAACGAAATAGGTCCCAGTATCTATTATTACGAGAAAGCTTTATTGTTAGATCCCAATGACAATGAAATCAGAAATAATCTGGCCTATGCTCAACAAATGACCATTGACGACATAGAACCCATGCCGCAGACGGCTATCTCCAGGATTGTTTCAAGAGTGATGAACATACTGACATTTGATCAGTGGTCCTATACTGCTATAGGCTTTATGATTTTGTTTGTACTCCTTTACCTGGCATTTTACTTTAGCAGGTACTCAGATAAAAAGCGTTTGGCTTTCATCGGGAGTATGGTTTGCTTATTTTTTGCAGCTATGAGTGTAGTCCTTGCCTTAATGCAGTATCAGGATTACAATAAAACTCAGCCGGCGATCATTTTCGCTGCAGAATCCTCAGTCAAAGAAGAACCCAATGACCGAAGTATTACCTTGTTTAATCTTCATGAAGGCAGCAAGGTTTACGTTGAGGAAACGCTTCAGGACTGGCATAAGATTAAGATAGCTGACGGGAAAAACGGTTGGATCCCCGCTTCCGATCTCAGAGAACTAAAAGACTTTTAGTACATTTTAACATTTTTATAATAGTATTACTATTATTTTTGAAAGATATGAAGCGATCGAGATTCAAATCCTTTGTAATTGTTTTCTTAAGCACCATTTGGGTGATGGGGATTATTTCCCCTCCCTTATTACAATTGATTGATGACAATGCGTCTTATATTTCGTTTAATATGAATGAGGAAGAGCCCCAGGAGCAAGAGAAGAAAGATACCGGTGAAGAATTTACCCTTGGAAGTCCAATGGACGTAAATGACTTCGTACCTTTCAGCTATTCCAAATCAAACGGGAATAGTCAGAATTCTTTTGCAAATTCGTATTACGGCGAAATTCAACTACCCCCGCCCGAAGGAGTTATCTAACAATTTATCTTTTTCTTTAATTAATTAACCTGCCCGAATGCTAACTATTCGGGGCCCAAATACTTTATAATTATGTTTAATAAAATCAAAAATGATTTACCGGCGAGTATTGTCGTATTCTTCGTCGCACTCCCTCTTTGTCTGGGAATCGCCCTCGCCAGTGGTGCTCCTTTATTTTCCGGATTAATTGCCGGAATCGTAGGAGGAATTGTTGTCGGTTCATTAAGTGGCTCTCAAATAGGCGTAAGTGGCCCTGCAGCTGGTCTTGCGGCTATCGTTTTAACGGCCATAGGTGCCTTGGGAGGATATCAAAATTTCCTGGTTGCCGTAGTGCTTGGTGGAGCCATTCAGCTGCTTTTTGGTGTTTTAAAAGCGGGAATTATAGGATATTACTTTCCTTCATCTGTGATTAAGGGGATGCTTACCGGAATAGGTATTATAATTATCCTGAAGCAAATCCCACATTTCTTTGGATACGATGCAGATCCTGAAGGGGATTTCTCCTTTATCCAGGTCGATGGGGAGAACACTTTTTCGGAAATCTTCAATTCCATTAATTTCATAAGTCCGGGGGCAACAATAATTGCCTTTTTAGGCCTTGGAATTCTAATACTATGGGATAAAGTGCTCACCAAAAAAGCAAAAATATTTCAATTAATTCAGGGGCCACTTGTTGCAGTAGTTGTTGGTATTTTGTTTTTTGTATTTACAAAGGGCAGTGATGTATGGGGTATTTCCGCTGAACAATTAGTAAAGGTGCCTATCCCGAAGATACCTCGTCATTCTTGGCACAGTTTAGTTTTCCAAATTTCAGTGTGATCACACGTCCTGAAATATGGATCACGGCCTTTACCATTGCTTTAGTAGCGAGTTTAGAAACCTTGCTCTGTGTGGAAGCTACAGACAAGCTCGATCCTGAAAAACGGGTAACTCCTACCAACAGGGAATTGCTGGCACAGGGAACCGGAAACATTATTTCCGGAATGATCGGTGGCCTGCCTATTACCCAGGTAATTGTTCGGAGTTCAGCTAATATCCAATCGGGTGGGAAAACAAAACTCTCTGCCATCATTCATGGCTTTTTCCTATTGATCTCAGTGATCATTATCCCGAGATTACTCAATATGATTCCTTTGTCTGTGTTGGCTGCCATACTATTTATTGTTGGATATAAACTGGCAAAACCAACTCTTTTTAAAGAGATGTACAAACTGGGTTGGAAACAATTCGTCCCCTTTACGGTAACCGTTCTTGGAATCATCTTTACCGACCTCCTGGTAGGTATTGGTATGGGATTAGGTGTTGGGATTGTCGTTATTCTGATAAAGAGTTACCAGAACTCTCATTTCCTGCACATAGAGGATAAGAGTAATGGGAAACATAGAATTAAAATGACACTGGCGGAAGAAGTAACATTCTTTAATAAAGGTGCCATTTTAAAGGAGTTGGACAGTTTACCTATAGATACGTTTTTGGAATTAGATGTAAGAAAAACAAGGTATCTGGACAATGATATTATTGAAATTCTCGACGATTTTGCTTACAAGGCCAAAGAAAGAAATATTGATATTAAGTTAATTTCAGAGCTGGGTACTGTTGAAAATCCGTCGAGTTTTGTCGATTTTTTTAAATTAAGACCTAAAACTGCCTAATTAATAAAATATGAATTCTAATAAAAAGATATACAAATTTTTAGTGCTTACAGATTTGAAAAGATCTTTAAGTACAATGTTAAAAGGCACTGTGGGCATGGCTAAAATGATCAATGGCGAGATTGAAGTATTCCATGTTAAAAAACCTTCAGAAATCGTAGCCAGTGAAAATCAATTATCTGCTATGCGCACAATTAATTCAAAGCATAAAACGGTAGATAAGAAAATTCAAAATTTGATTACCCCTATTGAAAAGGATTCCGGTATGAAGATACCTTATTCGTTTGTGTTCGGTAATGTAAAAAATGAAATTAGTGCCTATATTAAAAAACGACGACCCGATATTATAGTTCTGGGGAAACGAAAATCGAAACCTTTTAAATTGATCGGGGATAGTATTACCGAGTTTGTCTTAAATATCCATGACGGTGTAGTTCTAATAACTACAGATAATGATATGCTATTGCCAAACGAAGAAATTTCTCTCGGCATGCTTAATAATTCGAAACCATTCTTAAATTTTGCTTTTGCCGAAGATTTGACTAAACATATCCAAAAACCCGTGAAATCGTTTAAGATCATCAAAAATTCTACTTCTGTAAAAGAAGTATCAAAAGCTATAGATGATGATACAATAGAATATGTATTTGAACAAAACGATGGTACAATCAGGAACCTATCTAACTACCTATCAAAAAATAACATAAGTCTATTATCGATCGATAGGGGGCAGAAAGATTCGGATAACGCGAAGAAATTAATACCGTTAGACATCACTAGTGCCATTAGTAAGCTCAATGTCCCCCTTTTGATCACAGCTAAATAAAAATATCCCTAACCACAATTAAAATAAATAATGATGAAAGCACATACAAAAGATACACAGGCCGAAATTACACCAGATATAGCCATAACGTTATTAAAAGAAGGCAATAAAAGATTTGTTGAAAATAAAAATGCAGATCGTGACCTATTAGAACAGGTGAATTACACCGCATCAGGACAATATCCATTTGCCACAATATTGAGTTGCATAGATTCCAGAGTTTCTGCCGAGCTGATCTTTGATCAGGGAGTCGGGGATATTTTTAGCGCAAGAATTGCCGGAAATATCGTGAATGAAGATTTGTTGGGTAGCCTTGAATTTGCCTGTAAAATAGCCGGAACAAAAGTTCTTGTAATACTTGGTCATACTGCTTGTGGTGCAGTCAAAGGGGCATGTGACGACGCTAAACTAGGGAATTTAACCACCTTGCTTCATAAAATAAAACCTGCGGTAGCAGCAGTTGCCGAACCTTCCGATAGCAGTTTGAGAAATTCAAAAAACATCGATTTTGTTAATGCAGTTGCCCGAAAAAACGTGGAACTAACTATCGAGAATACTCGAAGTCTTAGTCCGGTTCTTAAAGAAATGGAAGATAATGAAGTTATTAAGATTATTGGAGCCATGTACGACATCAATAATGGAAAGGTTACTTTTATGGATTGAAAGGAAAACTGATAATGGAAAGCCAATGGTTTCCATTGGCTTTTTTTATTACCAAAATATTTTATCTTAATATTTTGAATACCAATCACTATGAACAACCTTTTCTCCAACCTGAAAGGCGATCTCTTCGGAGGAATTACCGCTGGTATCGTAGCCCTTCCCCTGGCACTCGCTTTTGGGGTGAGTTCCGGAATGGGGCCCAGTGCCGGACTATATGGAGCTATATTTATTAGTTTTTTTGCAGCCCTGTTCGGTGGTACTAATACCCAGATTTCTGGCCCAACAGCTCCTATGACTGCGGTGAGCATGGTAGTTATCGCAGGAATCATTGCTGCAAATGATGGAAGCTTGGAAAAAGCAATACCCGCAATCCTTGTCGTATTTTTTTTAGCTGGACTTATGCAAATTGGACTTGGACTCATGGGAATTGGCAAATATATCCGATATATACCATATCCAGTAGTATCAGGCTTTATGACCGCTATCGGTGTCATTATTTTAGTTACACAGCTTTTACCTGCTATTGGTTATTATCCTAAAGAAGACGAAGATTTTGTAATTGAATTTAAACCAATGGCCGAAGAGCTAATCCTGGAAAATATCTTAAAAGAAGAGGCGGGAGAAGGTATTTTAGTACTCGAAGATTTTGAGGAAACCATTAAAAGAGCCGGTACCATTACCGATAAAGATATACTCAAAGAAGCTCAAATCCTTGCTAATACTAATGCGTCAGGCGTAATCGGTTCTATTAAGGTGTTGCCCAGGGCCATTAAAAATATCAATTGGCTAGAATTCATTTTGGCCCTTTCAACTATCTTCATCATTTATGGTTTTAAGCGAATTACGACTTTGATACCCAGTGCTTTGGTCGCTTTAATCGTTGTTTCTGGAGTGGCTTATGGTTTTGGATTGGACTACCGTCCCATAGAGCAGATTCCAAGTGGTTTCCCTACGCCCAATCTTAGCATTTTTTCCGAGTTTAAAATAAGTTCCATAACACCCTATGTTTTTACAGCATTGACCTTGGCGCTCTTAGGAGCCATTGACTCCCTTCTGACTTCGGTTGTTGCGGATAACATGACCAAGACAAAACACAAGCCTAATAAGGAATTGGTTGGACAAGGTATCGGAAACAGTATAGCTGCTATATTTGGAGGAATTCCGGGAGCCGGAGCCACTATTCGTACCGTAGTAAACATCAACTCCGGAGGGAAAACTAAACTCTCAGGGATGATCGCCGGGATACTATTGCTAATTATCTTATTGGCCCTAGGGCCTGTTGCTTCTCAAATTCCGGCCGCTGTTCTTGCAGGAATTTTGGTCACCGTGGGTATAGCTGTAATGGATTATAAGGGTTTAAAGGCCATTCCCAGCTTGCCAAAAGATTTGAATTTGGGACCTATTAAGTTCAGTTCTGAGGTTATAATTATGCTAGTCGTTCTTATACTGTCTTCCACCTGGAACCTGGTTTATGCAGTAGGGGTTGGACTCGTGATTGCCTCCTTGATGTTTATGAAAAAGATGGGCGATCTTACTGCTGAAAGATCAGACGTAAAGGCTATGGTAAAAGAGGAGGGCTGGGAAGATGAAGCAGATTTTCCAAGAAACTTAAAAGAAGAAGTATTTATTAAGCATATTAAAGGACCGCTGTTCTTTGGGTCTACCAATGAATTTCAACAACTGGCAGATCAAATTCCGAGAACGGCATCAACAGTCATCATTAGAATGGACCGTATGCAGTATATGGACCAGTCCGGATTGTATACGTTGGAAGATATCCTTATAGATTTACGTAAATCGGACATAAGGGTTCTCTTTGTAGATGTATTGAGGCAACCCCGATACATGATGGAACGTGTAGATATTATACCAGACCTGATTTCTGAGGATTATATATTTGATAATTTCGAGGAATGTTTGAAATGGATCAAGAAAAATGTTAGAGATATCCATAATAAAATAGAAGCCTAGAAAGTACTCTCCTTTGTAATTGGCTATTAGAATTGCTTTTATGATAGCGGAAAACCCTTAAATTTGCGAATTATAGCCGAATACGATGATCGATACGATAAAAGAACATATAGTCCAGGTCGAAAAATTTTCAGCAACTTCTGTGCAGGAGATAGAGTCATTCCGAATTAAATATTTAGGAAAGAAAGGGCTTTTGAATGAATTTTTTAAGGAATTCAAGAATGTTCCGAATGATCAGAAAAAAGAATTTGGAAAGACCATTAATAAACTCAAAGTACTCGCTGCCGAAAAAGTGAGTACCCTCAAAGAGACATTAGAAGAAAAAGGGGATGAGAAATCTGTAAATGGTGATCTTACACGTCCCGGAGAGCCTTTGGAGCTAGGTTCAAGACATCCCATCTCCATCGTAAAGAACCAAATCATTGATATTTTCAGTCGAATAGGATTCAACGTATCAGAAGGTCCTGAAATAGAAGACGACTGGCATAATTTTACTGCTCTTAATCTGCCCGAACACCACCCGGCCAGGGATATGCAGGATACTTTTTTTATTCAGACCGATCCTGACCTGCTGCTCCGCACCCACACTTCCTCGGTTCAGGTACGATACATGGAAAATAACAAACCCCCCATAAGGACCATTTCTCCTGGGAGGGTCTATAGAAATGAAGCCATTTCGGCTCGTTCTCATTGTTTTTTCCATCAGGTAGAAGGCTTGTACATAGACAAGGATGTCTCTTTCGCAGACTTAAAACAGACGCTACAGTTCTTCACTACTGAGCTTTTCGGGAAGTCGAAAATCAGACTCAGGCCTTCCTATTTCCCCTTTACAGAACCAAGTGCTGAAGTAGATGTTTACTGGGGGTTGGAAACAGAAACAGACTACCGAATGACCAAAGGAACCGGCTGGCTAGAGATTATGGGATGCGGAATGGTTGATCCCAATGTCCTTGAGAATTGCGGGATTGATCCCAAAGAATATTCAGGCTTTGCCTTTGGGATGGGGATCGACAGAATTGCACTCCTGCTCCATCAGATTTCCGACATTCGTCTCCTCAGTGAGAACGACCTGCGTTTCCTGGAACAATTTAAAAGTGCCTTCTAACTTTATCGAAGTGGAAATCCCTTTGCAGCCCACCAAGGGTGCATCTCAATTGTAAGTCGGCCTGCCTTAACCATAGGGTCCAGGTTGGCAAGACTATCGGCCATTTCTATGTTTGGGGTGTTATAGATGGTAATCCCCCTGATCTCCCCATCGTCTCCGAAAGGCCCTGAAATATCAGCATATCCCAACTCGTACATCTTCCCAAGGTGCTCAAGGTGCAAGGTTTGTAAACTGTCTGCTTCCTTCTTATTCTGAGAGCGATTAGGTCCTCTTTTTAAAAAGGCGATATAGTACTGCTGCATCAGGACCGTATCTGCAGTTTCAGGATCAACGTAATCAAAGATCTCAAAACCTTTTTTAAGCAGGTCTGCCTTCTGTTGGGCTGCAGATATGCGGGATTCCGTGTTGTTTTCTTCCGCTTCCTGAGCTGCTTTCTTATTTGTCCGGACACAGCCTGAGGCAATAATAAAAACAAAGGTCAAAATCGATATAATTACTTTTTTCGCCATGACTGATATGGATTTATACTGAGTTGAGAATTGTAATATTTTGGATTGCCTGTAACCTCAATTCCCAACCAGGAAGGTTTAACAAAGGTTTCATTCACTTTTTGCAGTTCTATTTCAGCAATTACCAGGCCTTCATTTTCATCGTAAAACTCATCGACTTCAAACAGGTGTTTTCCGCTTTTTACAAGGTAACGCATTTTCCGGATTACTCCTTTTTCACAAATCTCCAACAGCCGGCTCGCTTCCTGATGCGGGATTTCACGTTCCCATTCAAAACGGGTAGTACCATCACTATCTGTAAGGCCTTTAACTGTGATATAGCCTTTTGTGCCGGTACGCCTGACTCTTACGGTTCTTTCGGGATCCGTATTGAGGAAGCCCTGGATGATCTCTATCTGATCATAAGCTTCTTTGCGATAAGTATCAGATTTCACCAAAAATTTCCTTTCAATCTCAAGCATTAGCCAGCTGTGTTATTTTATCCGAGGTGATTCTCTCCTGCCCATATTTGTTATTGGCCAACCAGATCATTGCCTTGGCTATATCTTTTGCCCGAACAGATCGATATTTTTTTAAGGGACCTATCAGCAATACATTTAGAATAGAGAACAATGTTTTTGCCAGCTTCTCCATTTTGCGGCTTTCCTCTCTTTCTCCAGAAATTAGTGAAGGTTGAAGGATATGGGTTTTGGGTAGTCCCAATTGCAATACAGCCTCTTCCATTTCGCCTTTTACCCTGCTGTAAAAGACCGAACTTTTAGGATTTGCACCCAAAGAGGACATAACGATAAATGTGTCAATTTTGTTTTGGACGCAGAGTTGAGCAGCATCCAGAGGGATACCTAGATCTATCTTCCTGTATTTTTCCTTATCAGGAGTCTTGGCTTTGGTAGTGCCTATACAACAGTACACCTCATCTGCCTTGAATTTGGCGGAGAATTCTGAAAGGGAGAAAAGGTCGCCCAGGTATTCCTCGTACTTGGGATGCTGAATTCCCGCGGTGGAACGGGAAAATACCACAATCCTCGTATATCTGGGGTCTTGAAGGAGTTCTTTTAGGAGTATTCCCCCGGTGAGGCCAGTTGCTCCCAGAACAATTGCCGATTTTTCGGGCTGGTCCATAAATCTAAGATATAACTTAAATTTGTTTATGCCCTACGATTTCCCCATCAGGAAAATAATCCATGTTGATATGGATGCCTTTTACGCTTCTGTAGAACAATTGGATGATCCTGAACTCTCCCGGAAGCCATTGGCAGTTGGCGGTGGATCAAAAAGAGGCGTCGTTGCTGCTGCGAGCTATGAAGCCCGAAAATATGGTGTTCGCAGCGCGATGAGTGGTGCCCTGGCAAAAAAATTGTGCCCGGAACTTATATTTGTAAAACCTCGATTTGATCGATACAAGGAAATTTCCCAACAGATCCGTTCTATTTTTTTCGAGTACACAGACCTGGTTGAGCCCTTATCACTAGACGAAGCCTATCTCGATGTTACTAATAACAAGGTGGGAAACCCTTCTGCGTCTCTCATCGCTCAGGAAATCAGGAATCGGATTTTTTCAGAACTGGGATTAAAAGCCTCAGCTGGAATATCCATTAACAAATTCATCGCAAAAGTAGCCAGTGATGTCAACAAACCTGACGGGCAAAAAACTGTAAATCCAGAGGAGGTCATCCCGTTTCTGGAGAATCTCGATATCCGTAAGTTTTACGGTGTTGGGAAGGTAACCGCTGATAAAATGTATCAGTTCGGGATTTTTACCGGACTCGATCTTAAAAGTAAAAGCCTAGAATTTCTGGAAGAGCATTTCGGCAAGAGCGGAATGTTCTACTACCAGGTAGTTCGCGGGATTCACCACAGTGAAGTAAAGTCGCACCGCATACCAAAATCACTGGGTGCCGAGCGTACTTTTGGTGAGAATCTGAGTAGTGAAGTATTTATGAAAGAAAAACTAGAGCATATTGCCGTGGAGCTCTCAAAAAGAATATCGAAATCTAAAATGGCAGGTAAAACGATCACCTTGAAAATCAAGTATAGCGATTTTACCTTGCAGACCAGGAGTAAGACCCTTCCCTATTTTGTTTCAGACAGGGAGTTGATCTTAGAATCCGCACTAGAGCTTTTATACCAGCAGCCTTTGGATAATTCAGTGCGACTGCTGGGAATATCCCTCTCCAATTTAAAGGGAGCAGGAACAAAAGTAGAAGATGAAAAAGCAGTATCTGTTCAGCTCAAATTTGAGCTTTAGAAATTACAAGATTCTATTTCGGTTACCCGTAGCGTATTCACCATTCCCTTTGCTTTAATAGGCATAGCAGCCAGGCTGATAAGCATATCTCCGGCTTCAAGAAACCCTTTCTGACAGGCAATCTTGTTTACGTCTTCAATAGTCTCATCCGTGGAAACGAATTTATCGTAATAAAAGGCTTTTACTCCCCAAAGGAGATTTAGCTGTGTCAGGATTCGTTTGTTGGAGGTAAAAACAAGAATATGGGCGCTGGGCCTCCAAGCTGAAATCTGAAAAGCAGTATATCCACTATTGGTAAGGGTTGAAATCGCTTTTGCCTTTATCTCGTTCGCCATGGTAGCAGCGTGGAAGCACACGGCTTTTGTGATGTAACGCTTTGTTCTTATATGCGGTGGTTCCTGGGGTACTTTGATAAGTTCAGAGCTTTCAACGCTTTGCAGAATACTGCACATTTTTTCAATGACCTGAACGGGATAATTCCCCACAGAGGTCTCCCCTGAAAGCATCACGGCGTCTGCGCCATCCATAACTGAGTTCGCAACATCGTTGACCTCTGCTCGTGTAGGTGTTAGACTTGTGATCATAGTTTCCATCATCTGGGTGGCAATAATCACAGGTATCCTGGCCCTTTTTGCGCGTAGAACGAGCGTCTTCTGAATAAGTGGTACTTCCTGGGCGGGCACTTCCACACCAAGGTCACCACGGGCGACCATCAAACCATCACAGTACGAAACAATTTTGTCGATATTTTCTACAGCTTCGGGCTTTTCAATTTTGGCGATGATCGGAATTTTATGCTCCGAGTGTTCTTCGATAAGATTTTGTAAATCGATCAGATCCTGGCTAAATCGCACAAAGCTGAGCGCTATCCAGTCTACATCCTGGGAAATCGCAAAGATGGCATCCTTGACATCCTTTTTAGTCAGTGCCGGTAGTGAGATATTGGTATTGGGGAGGTTAACTCCTTTTTTCGATTTTAAGGGTCCACCCTGAATTACTTTTGCCCTTACCTCATCTTTCTTATTCGTAGAAAGCACTTCAAACATCAGTTTTCCGTCATCGAGCAAGATCTTTTCCCCGGGATTAACGTCCCTGGGAAACTCGGCGTAATTCATATACACCTTTTCAGCATTCCCTTCAAAGGCTTTTCCTGTTATAAAAGTAATCTCATCTCCGGGAGCTACAACGACTTCTCCGGCCATGACCCCAACCCTGAGTTTTGGTCCTTGCAAGTCGGCCAGTATAGCCGTATAAATTCCCAACTCTTCATTGAGTTCACGAATGGTCTCAATTCGCTTTTTTACATCCTCGTAATCAGCATGCGAGAAATTGATACGGAAAACGTCTACCCCTGCAGCAATCATGTTTTTCAGCGTTTCTTTGTCGCTGGTCGCAGGGCCAAGGGTAGCTACAATCTTTGTCTTCTTCTTATTCGGCATTCCTCTAAAATATTAAATTGTGCTTCGACTTCAATTTTGTGGTCTCAATAACATAAGCGGCAATCACTTTTGGGATGGACTTAATTTTCAGAAGCAATTCAGCATCCAGTGCTTCCGGCTCTACTTTTAGAAGGAAGTTTACCTCTTTGTATTCCGGTACCAATAGATGATTCGAAAAACTCGGTTCTTCAGGGAATAGATTTCCCGATGCACTCTGATGGGTTGTGATACAGGAATTGATCAGTAAAGACCATTCTCTGTCATACATTTCATCCTTCCACTCAAAATAAGGATAAATAACCTCAGATGAAAATACCAGATCGGTCTCAGCCTTTCGCAAATGCAATCTCAGTGATTCATTCAAAGCATATGCGAGGGCATAATCTTCCAGATTAGTATAAATGCCTACCAGCGCAAACTCCTCTTCATAAGATTCTTCCAATATCTGCATGCTTGCCCATATTAAAAAGCCTAAGATGTAAATATATAATTTATAACGTTACATGCCTAGTTAGTGGGCTTCAATCGGGTATAAATGCCAACGCAAACCTTTGCGTAAACCGATCAGGAGTTCTCTATTTTGTGTTGCAAAGCAAAAAATGCTCGTTTTGAGGCTTTTTCCTCCGCCTTTTTTTTGGAAGTAGCCCGAGCTTTTGCTACTAGTTTCCCATTGATACTGAATTTTACGGCAAAGTGTTTAAGAGGATCTTTCCCATCGTCTTCGTAGACATTATATTTGAATTCCTTTTTTTGTTTCTGACACCATTCGATGAGTAAGCTCTTGTAACTGATCACTTTCCCTTCCAATTGTTCAATGTCTACATAGGGTTCTATAACTCTTTCCTGAATAAATTTTTCGCAATACTTATATCCCCTGTCCAGGTAAATAGCCCCAACCAGGGCCTCAAATACATTTCCATGGATATTGTCGCCAAAATGCGATTTGGGAATCTTGCTCTCCACATAGTAAATAAGGTCGAGGTCTTTTCCCAATTCATTGAGGTGTTTTCTGCTCACGATCTTTGATCTCATCTTGGTTAGGTAGCCCTCATCTCCGCCTGGCACTTCATTGTAAAGGTGTTTTGAGATGATCGTCCCCAGCATTGCGTCTCCCAGAAATTCGAGACGCTCATAATTCATGGGGTTTCCTTTTTTATCCCTCTGATTGGCAGAGCGATGGAGAAAAGCTTTTTTATAAATCTTGAGATCTTTTGGTTTAAAGCCCAGTATCCTGGTCATCCCTAAAAAAAAATCCCCATCCTTATTGGAATGGGAATTGAAAATATTTGAGGGAAAATTCATTCGGTCTTTAGCTTATTTTTTTAAAGATTACACAAGCGTTGTGACCGCCAAATCCAAAGGTATTACTCATGGCTACAGATACGTCTCTTGGCTGGGCCTTGTTGAGTGTAAGATTTAATTTCGGATCGATATTCTCGTCAACGGTAGAGTGATTTATCGTGGGTGGCACCAGACTGTGCTTCATGGCTAAAATCGATGCAATGGCTTCGATAGCCCCTGCGGCACCTAACAGATGCCCTGTCATTGACTTTGTAGAATTAATATTAATGTTTGGAGCGTGCTCACCAAACACCTGAGAAATAGCCTTTAATTCGGCTACATCACCCAGGGGTGTTGAGGTACCATGGGTATTAATGGCATCTACATCTTCCGGTTTCATACCTGCATCACGCAGGCAATTCTCCATTACCTTTACTACACCTATTCCGTCCGGATGAGGGGCAGTCATATGATAAGCGTCACTAGACATTCCCCCACCTGCTACTTCTGCATAGATCTTTGCTCCCCTTGCTTTTGCGTGTTCGTATTCCTCGAGAATAAGGGCACCGGCACCTTCTCCCAATACAAAGCCATCTCTTGTAGCATCAAAGGGTCTCGAAGCCGTTTCGGGGCTGTCATTTCTTGTTGAAAGGGCATGCATGGCATTAAATCCACCCATTCCCGCCATGGTTACTGCGGCTTCACTTCCTCCGGTAACCACCACATCGCAATTGCCGAGCCTGATGTAGTTTAAGGCGTCAATCATAGCGTTGGCAGAGGAGGCACAGGCCGATACCGTAGTGTAATTTGGCCCCATAAATCCGTGCTTTATTGAGATATTTCCAGGGCTATATCTGCAATCATCTTTGGTATAAAGAAGGGGTTAAACCTCGGTGTCCCATCGCCTTTGGCAAAGTCCATTACCTCATTCTGGAAAGTTTCAAGTCCTCCTATTCCAGCTCCCCAGATGACACCTACCCTGAATTTATCGATCTTATTGAGGTCGAGTCCGGAATCTAAAATAGCCTCATCGGATGAGACAAGGGCATATTGAGCAAAACGGTCTAATTTTCTGGCTTCTTTCCGGTCAAAGTAATTCTGAGCATCGAAATCCTTGATCTCACAAGCGAATTTTGTCTTGAATTTTTCGGTATCGTAATACGTGATAGGGGCAGAGCCACTCTTCCCCGATTTAAGTCCTTCCCAATATTGATCTAAGGTATTCCCAATAGGTGTCAAGGCACCTAGTCCGGTAACAACTACTCTTTTTAACTCCATGGAACCAATTTTTGTTTCAGATGTACGTATACCGTGTGAAATTTAAAAAAAATATCCATGCAGCGTGATGACCACATGGATAATTTACATCATGTTCCTGATATCATTACTTATTTGGCCTCTTCAATATAGCTGATAGCCTGGCCGACGGTTGCAATATTTTCTGCTTGATCATCCGGAATCTGGATATCAAACTCCTTTTCAAATTCCATTATCAACTCAACAGTATCCAAGGAATCTGCCCCCAGATCGTTGGTGAAGCTAGCTTCTGCCACTACTTCGTTTTCATCCACCCCTAACTTATCAACGATGATTGCCTTAACTCTTGATGCAATGTCTGACATAATTTTTTTGGTTTTAATTTTTAATTGTTGGCAAAAATAAAAAACTTTGGTGGAAATACACCATTCAACGCCAATTTGTCGGGTAATTTAAGAAAATTAATGGCAAGTATATTACTTTAGCATCAGAAATTTCGGGGACTTGATTGGTCTCCCACCATTAATGAAGGCAATGCCTGTCCTTTCATCATCTTTACAAACAAGGGCAGGAGAATCGCACTCGTTCCATCGCAGATCACTATATGAAGCACATCATCTTATTTGCCTCGGGTTCTGGCACCAATGTCGAAAACATTGTTAAGTATTTCGAAGGCCATAGCGCGATCGCGGTTTCCTGTGTTTTTACCAACAAGCGAGATGCTTTTGTTATCGATCGATGTAATGCCATGGGTGTACCGGCATTCTCCTTTAATGGGCCTGCTTTTAAAAATGGTTCCATACTATTACAGATTCTCAAAAACCTTAAGCCCGATCTTATAGTCCTGGCCGGATTTCTAAGGAAAATCCCTTCAGAAATGGTCGCTGACTTTCCCGAAAAAATCATTAATATCCATCCGGCACTACTTCCTAAATACGGCGGAAAAGGCATGTACGGGAAACACGTGCACCGGGAAGTAAAGGCGAATAAAGAAAAAGAATCGGGGATCACTGTACATTACGTAAATGACCATTATGACGAAGGTGCGATTATTGAACAGCGTAGCGTGAGTATTGCTTCTTCAGATTCAGAAGATGAGATTGCCAGAAAAGTTCAAGAACTGGAACACCTTCATTATCCCCGAATAATTGAGGCCGTTTTAACCGAAAACTAATGGCTAAAAAAAGCAAGTTTTACGTGGTTTGGAAGGGTAAGGTTCCCGGGGTTTATGAGACTTGGGAGGATTGCAAAAAACAGATTTCAGGAACAAAAGGAGCACAATACATGTCCTTTCCAACGTTGGAGGAGGCGAGAAAGGCATATAATAGCTCTTACGCTCTCTATAAAGGTAAAAAGAAGAAAGAACCGGGTTTATCTGCTGCAGAATTATTAAAAATAGGAGACCCAAACATGCATTCCATCTCTGTGGATGCGGCTTCGAGCGGGAATCCCGGTGTAATGGAATACCGGGGTGTAGACACCAGCACAAAAAAGCAGTTGTTTAAGCAGGGACCCTTCCCTGAAGGGACAAACAATATCGGAGAATTTCTGGCCATCGTTCACGGTCTGGCCTTTTTAAAAGAAAGAAATTCAGACCGTGTCCTGTATTCAGATTCAAGAACAGCTATGAGCTGGGTAAGGAAAAAGAAATGCAATACAAAGCTTCAGCCCAATGCTAAAAACAGAGAATTATTCGATCTCGTAGAACGCGCCGTAAAATGGTTGGAGAAAAATTCCTACAAAACACCTGTTGTAAAGTGGGAAACTGCTGCCTGGGGAGAAATACCTGCCGATTTTGGCCGAAAATAAATCCATTTGATTTTCGATTTCACTGGGGTTTCAGAGCAATAACAAAAGCGTATATTTGCATCGAATTTGAACGGTATTTATGGGTAAGCTTTTAATTTTAGGAACGGTTGCCTTTGATGCAATTGAAACCCCTTTCGGGAAAACCGATAAAATTTTGGGGGGTGCGGCTACTTTTATCGGCCTGGCTGCAGCGCAATTTAAGGCCAAATCGGCGATTGTATCTATTGTAGGGGACGACTTCCCGCAGGAATACCTGGACTTACTAAAAAATAAGGGGATAGATATATCCGGAATTGAGATCGTTAAAAATGGCAAGACCTTCTTCTGGAGTGGTAAATACCGCAATGATCTCAACAGCAGGGATACTCTGGCTACCGAGCTCAATGTACTTGCCGATTTCAAGCCTGTTGTCCCTCCTGAATTCAAAGACGCCGACGTACTTATGCTGGGAAACCTTCATCCTTCAGTACAATTGAGTGCGATTGAGCAGATGCAGACAGAACCCAAATTGATCGTTCTGGATACTATGAATTTCTGGATGAATAATACCCTGAGTGAGTTGATGCAGGTGATCAGCAAGACCGATGTTATCACCATCAATGACGAGGAAGCACGGCAACTATCAAATGAATTCTCCCTGGTTAAGGCCGCACAGAAAATCCATGAAATGGGCCCAAAATATGTGGTTATTAAAAAAGGAGAGAATGGGGCATTGCTCTTCCACAACGGCGAAGTATTTTTTGCACCGGCTTTACCGCTGGAAGAAGTATTCGACCCTACAGGAGCAGGGGATACTTTTGCAGGAGGCTTTACGGGCTACCTGGCTGAGACTGAAAATGTCTCTTTCAACAACCTTAGGAATGCAGTAATACAAGGGGCAAATCTTGCTTCATTTTGCGTGGAAAAGTTTGGAACAGAACGTATGCAAGACCTTTCAAAAGAAGAGGTAGATCGAAGGTTAAATCAATTTAAACAGTTAACCCAATTTGATATTGAGTTGAGATAATGCCCTGCCTACCCGGGGCTTTTTTTATGAGATGAATTATGAGTGACGCCATTAAACACGAGTGTGGTATTTCCCTGATCAGACTATTAAAACCCCTCGATTACTACAAGAAAAAGTACGGGTCTGCTTTTTACGGGGTTAATAAAATGTACCTCATGATGGAAAAGCAGCACAACCGCGGACAGGACGGGGCTGGTTTTGCCAGTATAAAGCTCGATGTTCAACCCGGCCAGCGGTATATGAGTCGAGTCAGGTCGGTACAATCACAACCCATCCAGGATATTTTTGCGCAGATCACAGATCGAATCAACAGAGCTTTTGAAGAAAACCCTGAATACATTGATGACACGGAGGCGCAAAAGAACTACATCCCGTATATAGGTGAAGTTCTGCTAGGGCATGTTCGTTACGGCACCTTTGGAAAAAACAGCATAGAGAATGTGCATCCTTTTCTTCGCCAGAACAACTGGATGCATCGGAACCTCATTGTGGCAGGTAATTTTAACATGACCAATGTAAACGAGTTATTTGACAATCTGGTTCAACTGGGTCAGCATCCCAAAGAGATGGCTGACACGGTAACGGTGATGGAAAAGATCGGGCATTTTTTGGATGATGCCGTTGCCAAACTCTATAAACAGATTAAAAAAGAAGGGTATAATAAAATGGAGGCATCGCCTTTGATTGCGGAGCGACTCAATCTGGGGAAAATTCTAAAAAAAGCAGCCAAGAATTGGGATGGGGGTTACGCTATGGCCGGACTGCTGGGCCACGGTGATTCATTTGTACTTAGGGATCCTTCAGGCATAAGACCGGCTTATTTCTATAAAGACGAAGAGGTCGTTGTAGTTGCCTCAGAACGGGCGGCAATTCAAACGGTCTTTAATGTTAAATACGAGAACGTACAGGAATTAAAACCTGCCCACGCTATTATCATTAAGAAGAATGGCGCTGTTGGGATTAAAAAAATAATGGAGCCATTGGAGCGAAAGGCCTGCTCTTTTGAACGTATTTATTTCTCAAGGGGTAGTGACAAAGAGATCTATCAGGAACGTAAAGAACTCGGAAAACTGATCTTTCCCAAAATCCTGGGCGCTATAAATAACGACATAAAAAATACGGTCTTCTCTTATATTCCAAATACGGCCGAAACCTCATTTTTGGGAATGGTAAAAGAGGCTCAGAACTATCTGAACAAAAAAAAGGAAGAACAAATTCTCGAAATTGGTTCGAGCATCTCGAGTGAAGAATTGCATCAGATCCTTGAAATCAGACCCAGAATTGAAAAAGTGGCGATTAAAGATGCCAAGTTAAGGACTTTTATAACTCAGGACAGCAGTAGGGACGATCTGGTAGCCCATGTTTATGATATTACCTATGGCTCGGTGAACAAAAATGATAACCTTGTTATAATTGACGACAGTATAGTAAGGGGAACGACTTTAAAAAACAGTATCCTCGGTATTCTTGACAGGTTGTCTCCCAAGAAAATTATCGTGGTTTCTTCAGCTCCACAAATACGCTATCCTGATTGTTATGGGATTGACATGGCGAAACTCGAAGATTTTATCGCCTTTAAGGCTGCCCTGGAATTGCACAAGGAACACAATAGCCTGTCCCTTGTAGATGAGATCTACAAAAAGTGCAAGGCTCAATTCCATAAGAACGACAAGGAGATCATCAATTATGTCAAAGAATTTTACTCTCCTTTTACAGCCGATCAGATATCAGACAAAATAGGAGAATTATTATCCCCTAAAGAGATCAGGGCTGAAGTGAAAATAATTTATCAAACCATAGAGAATCTTCACCAGGCATGTCCTGATAATTTGGGCGATTGGTATTTTACAGGTAACTACCCAACAGCAGGAGGAAACAAAGTAGTAAATAAGGCCTTTATCAATTTTTACGAAGGCAAAAATGAGAGGGCGTACTAGCCATTACATTAGATAAAATACACAATTAAGTGCATTTCATCGATAATATGTGCATTTAATCGCCTTTATCGTCTTTCAGCATCAAACGAAGTTACATTAGACTTGCCATAGCATAAGTAGGTTAAGTTCATGGTAAGATTTGGGGCAAAAAAGGTGGAGACTTCTCCACCTTTTTTATTTGGTATACTACTCCTAAAAGGGTGACTCACAGGACTTTTAATTCAAAGCGATAAAGGATCTCTCTTGATCAACCGGCTATCTGCCGAAATAGATAGTCAAGATAAGGTTCATCATTTTTATATTGCTCTGCAAGAGTTTCCCGAACAAAGAATGTAAGATCATATTTGTAGTCCAATTCCTAACCGTATTCTCTACTCCTGCACACAAACGGTATTTCAACCAATTAAAAAGACGTTTATCCAAAACCTTTTTCTTAGGCAACCGCTTCCTTTACATTTGAAGAACCATAGCATAAGTAGGTTAAGTTCATGGTAAGATTTGGGGAAAAAAGGCAGGATTCGTCCTGCCTTTTTTATTTCTGATAATCAAAGATTTACCTTCTTTTGCCATTTTTTATCCGCCATGTCAGTTTATTCTGTCTCACAGTCTTGTCCAAAATTTCTTTAATTTTCTTTGTTATTTCTCACAATACCAGTAATTTAGTGGTGCCATAGCATAAGTAGGTTAAGTTTATGGTAAGATTTGGGACGAAAAGGGTGGAGGCTTCTCCGCCCTTTTCTATGATCAGCATTCATCTCCAAACAAAAAAATCCGCAACTTAAAAGCTGCGGATTTTCTTTTTCTTTCTGTAATTATCTATTTGTGCGCCTGGTAATTTTCAGCGACCTTATTCCAATTGATTACCTGGAAAAAAGCGTTGATATAGTCGGGTCGTCTGTTCTGATAATTCAGATAGTAAGCGTGTTCCCAAACGTCTAATCCAAGGATGGGAGTACCTCCGCAACCCGTGTTGGGCATAATTGGGTTATCCTGATTAGGGGTAGAACAGATCTCGACCTTGCCGCCTTTATGCACACAGAGCCAGGCCCAGCCTGAGCCAAATTGGCTACCTGCTGCTGAACTGAATTTATCTTTGAACCCATCAAACGAACCGAATGCATCGTTTATAGCCTTCGCCAGCTCACCCGAAGGATTTCCTCCGGCATCCGGGCCCATAATCTCCCAGAAGAGGGAGTGATTGTAATATCCTCCACCGTTGTTCCGCACGGCTTTATTGCTCATGTCAAGTCCTTTAAGGATCTCGGTAATCCCTTTTCCCTCAAGCGGAGTTCCTTCAATAGCTGCGTTGAGTTTAGAAGTATATCCGTTATGGTGTTTCGTATGATGTATTTCCATGGTCCTCGCATCGATACTAGGCTCAAGAGCGTCGTATGCATAGGGTAATCTTGGTAGTTCAAATGCCATTTTAGTTGTAGTTAATTGTTAATATTCAGTGATCCCCAAATTTAGCGATTTTAACAATTATATTCCGCTAATTATATGTTAAGAACTCTTGCGGTTTGCTTAATTTGCAAGGAAAATATATACCTCTGCACCCTTATCAGATTTACGATGCCTCAGCCGGATCGGGTAAAACGTTTACCCTGGTCAAAGAATATCTGAAATTGATTCTTATTCGGGAAGGACATCAGGATTTTAGGAAAATCCTTGCAATCACCTTTACCAATAAGGCGGTAAACGAAATGAAGCAACGAATTCTTTCCAGCTTATTACTCTTTGCGTCCAATGAAGAAGAAGAACAAAACGATCTCTTTCAGCAATTAGTTGAGGAACTTGAGATCGATCCCAAATCACTGAGGTTCAGAGCTAAACAGGTGCTAAAAGCAATTCTGCATAATTACGCCTTCTTTGACATCTCAACGATTGATAAATTCAACCATCGCCTGCTCAAGACCTTTGCCAGGGATTTGAAGTTGCCCCAGACCTTTGAAGTTGTATTAGATACGGATCTTTTACTGTCGGAAGGGATAGACCGCCTATTGGGGAATGCAAAGACAAATGATCAACTCACTAATCTTCTCATTGCCTTTGCCATGCAAAAAGTTGACGATAGTAAGAGTTGGGACATCAGCTTTGATCTTACCAAAGTGGGAAAAATGCTTTTTAATGAAAATCACCTTGCCTATCTGGAAGATCTGAAAGTAAAAGAACTTAAAACCTTTCTTCTCCTTCAGAGAGACCTCAGACATCTCCTGGAGATGTACCCGGATAAGATGAGGGCGACAGCCGGCAACATTCTATCCCTGATAGATGAAGCAGGTCTGGAAGAAGGTGATTTCAACCGAGGTTCTTTTCCAAAGTTCATTCAAAAGGCATATCAGGATCCTGAAACACTCGATTTTTCATCGGGCTGGAAACAAAATTTTGGTTCGGAATCGCTCTATCCCAAAAAAACGGCTGATGACAAGAAACAGGCCATTGATCGTCTTATGCCGAGGTTTACAGAGCTCTGGGAGCAACTTAAAGCCGACTTTGGCCGATACAGTTTTTTAAAAAATGTCTATAATAATCTGGTACCCCTGACGCTGCTTAATGCCCTTCAAAAAGAAATTGACATACTGCTGGAAGAGCGGGAACAATTACCCATATCCGCATTTAATACCCTTATAGGAGAGCAAATCAGGGATCAGCCAACCCCTTTTATTTACGAGCGACTAGGCGAGAAATATCGCCATTATTTTATTGATGAATTCCAGGATACCTCATTAAAACAATGGCACAACCTTGTTCCCCTTATCTCCCACGCCCTGCAAGGCGAAGACCTGCAGGGGAACAGAGGTAGTCTATTCCTGGTTGGGGACGCAAAACAAGCTATCTACCGCTGGAGGGGCGGCAGGTCTGAGTTGTTCCTGAATCTTATTCATAAGGATGATACCCTTTTTGGGATCTCGCCCAAAACAGCATCGCTGAAAACGAATTTCAGGAGTTATGAAGAAATCGTTTCGTTTAACAATGGGTTTTTCACTTCAGTGGTTCCTTATTTGAATAATGAACTCTACAGAACACTGTTCCTTGAAGGAAATAAACAACAACATACTGCCAAAGAAGGAGGAGTGGTAAGTCTGCGCTTCATAAGTGACCAGGAAGAAGACAAAACGCTTGCTTATTGTTCCCAGGTGTACAAATGCATCGCAGACCTGCGTGCAAAAGACGTCCCCTACGGAGAAATTTGTGTTTTATTCAGATCCAATAAGCAAGGGGTACATCTGGCCGAGCACCTAATTAAAAATCAGATACCAATCATCTCGTCGGATGCCTTGCTTCTCGAAAGCAATCAGGAGGTTAGATTCCTGATCAACCTGCTGAAATATTCAAGTCGGACTTCAGATCTCAACATTCAGTTCGATCTACTCTTTCACCTGAGTCCGGAAAAGGGCAGGCATCAATTCATATCCAATCATCTTGGAAAACTTCCTGCATTTTTTAATGCCAAATATCAATTCAGTCTGTCCGATTTTAACCAAAGGTCTGTCTATGACGCCCTCGAATACGCTATTGAACGCTTTCACCTTGTGGGAAATTCACATGCCTATATCAGCAGCTTGCTCGATGAAGTTCTTGAAGTAGAATTGCAGCGCGATTCGGGATTCAGTTCTTTTCTTTCTGTTTGGGAAAAGAATAAAAGCAAATGGAGCATCCCGGCCCCGGAAAATATGGATGCTGTTCAACTAATGACCATTCACAAAGCGAAGGGCCTCGAGTTTCCCTTTGTTATATTTCCCTTTGCCGACTCAAATATATATGAAGACAGAGGCACAAATCTATGGGTGCCCGCACTTGACGAAGCCCTAAAGGGGTTCGATCACATTCTCGTCAGGAAAAGGAAAGATATGACGCTTTACAATGAAGAGTCTGAAATTATTTACGAAGAAGAACTTCATAAAATGGAACTTGATGCCTTCAACATTTTATATGTTGCCTTAACCAGGGGAATACAAGGCGTGTATATTATCTCAGAAATGGCCCTCAACAAAAAAGGAGAAAGCAAGTCGACTCATTATTCCGGACTCTTTATCAATTACCTCAGGGATTTGGGGATTTGGGATGCAGCTAAATACCAATACGATTTTGGGGAACTGATATATGGCAAGTCGAATTGCGCTCTTACTTTCAAAGAAGAAGATATACCTTATATATATACTACCAAATTTGAAGGTAAATTGGAAATCAGTACGAGTGCTGGGGAGTTATGGGGATCGTCCAGAGAGCTGGCCATTTCACAGGGCAATTTGCTACATTACGGAATGAGTACTATTGAAACGTTAGAAGACATTGACGCCGCAGTGGCAAATTTGATAAATAATGGAGCTATTGTGGCAAGTGAAAGCAATAGTTATAGGGAGTTGTTCAGCAGTATTGTACATCACCCCTTGTTGTCCCGTTTTTTCAGTGCAGGGAATAAAGTTAAAAATGAAAAATCCGTATTTGCAGAAAATGGGGTAATTTTGCGCCCGGACAGGATGGTCTTTAATGAAAACAAAGTGTCCATTTTAGACTATAAGACAGGAGATCAGAAAACTTCTCATGTCAACCAGCTGAACTCTTATGGCGATGTGCTGAATTCCATGGGATATACGGTTGAACACAAAGTCCTGATTTACGTAGAAGATCATATTAAACCTATATTCATATAAATATGTATAGCAGCATTCAGAAATATCTAAAGGAAGAACTAGAAGCGATAGAGGAAGCAGGCCTTTATAAGAAAGAACGAATAATTACTTCGCCCCAGGATGCGGTGATAAGGATCTCCACCGGACAGGATGTGATTAATTTTTGTTCTAACAATTACCTGGGCCTTTCGTCCCATCCCGAAGTGGTCAAGGCAGCAAAGGACGCCCTGGACAGTCACGGATTTGGTATGTCGTCGGTGAGGTTTATTTGCGGGACCCAGGATATCCACAAAGAACTTGAAGCCAGGATTGCCAATTATTACGGAACCGAAGATACCATTCTTTATGCCGCATGCTTCGACGCCAATGGCGGAATTTTTGAACCTTTGCTTTCGGAGAAGGACGCTATAATTTCTGATTCCTTAAATCATGCTTCTATTATAGACGGGGTGCGTTTGTGCAAAGCAAAGCGATACCGATATGCCAACAGCGACATGGCAGATCTGGAAGCGCAACTCAAACAGGCCAATGAAGATCAGGCGCGATTTAAATTGATCGTGACGGATGGGGTCTTTTCAATGGACGGACTCTTAGCTCCTCTTGATAAAATCTGTGATCTTGCCGAGGCCTATGACGCTATGGTCATGATAGATGAGTGCCATGCCACCGGGTTCATAGGAACCACCGGAAGAGGTACTCTGGAAGAAAAAGGGGTAATGGATCGTATCGATATCATTACTGGAACACTTGGAAAAGCTCTTGGCGGAGCCATGGGCGGGTATACAACCGGTAAGAAGGAGATCATCGATCTTCTGAGACAACGATCGAGGCCTTATCTTTTTAGTAACTCTCTTGCCCCCTCTATTGTAGGAGCCAGTATAAAGGTATTTGACCTCCTCGAAAAGAGTACAGATCTCCGGGATCAATTGGAAAGCAACACCAAGTATTTTAAAAAGGGGATGAAAGATGCAGGATTTGATATTATCGATGGAGATTCTGCCATTGTCCCTGTGATGCTCTACGATGCAAAATTGTCTCAGCAAATGGCAGATATGTTATTAAAAGAGGGAATCTACGTGATCGGCTTCTTTTATCCTGTGGTTCCCAAAGGAAAAGCACGTATAAGAGTTCAGCTGTCTGCAGCGCATACAAGAGCCCATTTAGATACAGCGATTAAGGCCTTTACAAAGGTGGCAAAAGAGCTCAAAATACTCTAAAACGTACTGTTTTCAGGGGAATACAGTAAAAAAAAAAGAAATTGATTTTGTTAATAATTCTTAACAACTTACATTTGCAGCTAATAAACACTTAAACTTAAAAATTTGAACATGAAACAGCTTAGCAGATTATTGGTTGTTAGCCTACTCCTTATAGGGTTTAACAACGTTCAAGCGCAGGATGAGAATAATCCGTGGCAAGTTAGCTTTGGTGTAAACGCGATAGATGTTTATCCTACTAATGACCAAGACGCCGCTTACCCAACAGGTACTTTATTCAGTGAGTACTTTAATGTTAACGATCACTGGAACATTTTGCCTTCTATCTCTTATGTATCTGTATCCAAGTATGTTGGTGACGGATTCTCTGTAGGAGCAAGAGGTAGTTTGAACCGTATCTCTAAATTGGGTGACGCTTCAGCCGACGACCTTTCTCATTACGCTGTGGATGGTACCATTAAATATAATATCCTAAAAGACAAAAAAATCATCCCTTTCCTAGAAATAGGAGGTGGTTACACTTGGGTAGATGAAATTGGATTCGGAACTGCCAATGCAGGTATTGGTGCAAGCTACTGGTTCAATGACAATATTGGCTTTACCTTACAGACGGGATACAAGCACGCTTTTGAAGATTATGGTGTGAAGCACTTCCAGCACACAGCTGGTATTTCTATCAAATTCGGTGGAACTGACACTGACGGTGACGGGATCTACGACAAAGACGATGCTTGTCCGGAAGTTGCTGGTTTAGCTGCATTCAACGGATGTCCTGATTCTGACGGAGATGGTATCGAAGACGGAAAAGACAGCTGTCCTAACGAAGCTGGTTCTAAAGAATTAAACGGTTGTCCTGATGCTGACGGTGACGGGATCGCTGATAAAGATGATGCTTGCCCGAACGAAGCTGGTCTTGCCGCTCTTGCTGGTTGCCCAGACGCTGACGGTGACGGTGTAGCTGATAAAGATGATGCATGTCCTAGCGAAGCTGGTCCTGCTGAAAACAAAGGATGCCCATGGCCTGATACTGACGGTGACGGTGTATTAGACAAAGATGATCAGTGCCCAGATGTTGCTGGAACTGTTGCAAACAAAGGTTGTCCTGAAGTAACTGCAGAAGTTCAGAAGCAATTGAACGACTATGCCAGAACAATCTTGTTCGACACAGGTAGAGCATCGCTTAAAACAGAATCAGTTTCTGTATTCGTAGACATTATCAAAATCCTTAATGAATACCCGAACGCTAAGTTTACGGTTGAAGGTCATACTGATAGCGTTGGTAGTGAAAAACTTAATCAGTCTCTATCTGAGAAAAGAGCAAACTCTGTACGTGATTTCCTCGTAAAAGAAGGAATTGGAGCAGACAGGTTAACTGCCATCGGATACGGTGAAGCTAAGCCTATTGCTTCTAATAACACAAGAGCAGGAAGAGCTCAGAACAGAAGAGTTGAGATCAACCTGATCAAATAAAGTAAACCTTTATAACATCATATAAAAGCTCCGCAAATGCGGAGCTTTTTTTATTTTTAGCTATGAGAACTTTTTTGGAAGAAGTAGTCTCCGATATCGTTTCGGAAAAAGTGGTAAGCGATGACCTTGTCCTTGTCGTCCCCAGTAAAAGAGCCGGTCTATTTCTTCTGCAGGTATTCGCCAAAACTTCTACCCAACCGGGTTTCGCCCCTACCATTTATACTATTGAAGAGTTTGTTGGCCATATTTCGGGTCTTGACTACGCTTCAAACACTCAGCTGATCTTCGAATTGTATCAGGTGTACAAAAGCCTCCACGGCGATGACGCCGACAGTTTTCAAGACTTTTCCAGGTGGGGAAATACCCTGCTGCAGGACTTTAATGAGATTGATCGTTACCTGATCCCTCAAAAAAAGTTATTCTCCTACCTCAGTGCAATACAGGAAACAAATCACTGGTATTTAAAGCCAGAGAAGACACCCATGATCGAGGCATATATCAAGTTCTGGAATTCACTGGGGCCGCTGTACGATCAATTCTCACAGCATCTGATCAGTCAGAAGAAGGGTTATCAGGGATTGATATATCGCAAGGCTAGTGAAAATATACATGAATATACATCTCAAAGTGAAAAGGGATCTCATGTATTTATTGGGTTTAATGCCCTGAATTCTGCTGAATCAACCATTATTCAAAGCCTTATTGATCAAGACAGAGCTGAAATCTATTGGGATATCGATCCCTTTTTTGTAGAAGATCCCATCCACGATGCCGGATACTTTATCCGGTCCTATTTAAAAAACTGGCCTCATTTTCAAAAGAATCCATTACGGGGACCCGTCTCCAATTATTTAGGTCAGAAGGATATCAATATTATCGGAGTTCCCAGAAATGTTTCTCAGGCTAAGTATGTGGGTTCCCTCTTGGATACGCTCATTAAAGATGACGAATGCACTCAGCAAAGTACAGCAGTGATCCTGGGGGATGAAAATCTGCTTAATCCGCTCGTCAATGCCATTCCGGATTCGGTTCCCGCCCTCAACATTACAATGGGTCTGCCCTTATCTCACACTCCCGCCACAAGTCTGTTCATTGAATTTATCTCGCTTTATGTAAATTCAGCTGGCAGAGGATGGTATTACAGTGATGTTATATCCTTCGTTTCTCACCCATACGTAAAGAGGCTTTTTAAAAAGCCTGAAAGTACTCTAAACCTTCTCTATCAGGAGATCCGAGAAAAGAACCGGGTATATATCCAGCCCGAACAAATTCACAGACTAAGCGAAGAGGACAGTAAAATCTTAGAGCTTTTATTTTCCAGGGATTACACATCCCCTCAAAAGCTACACGATGCCAACCTTCAACTAGCCCAGGCATTAAAGAACTGTTTTGAATCCTTTGGTGATTCTATTGCACTTGAATATCTGGTAAAAATAAAAACAGTGCTCAATGAGATTGGGCTCTGTCTTGATAAATATGATTTTATTGTTGATCTGAAGTCCTTTCAAAGTCTTTTCAGGGAGTTGACAAATGTTGAGACTCTCGATTTTTATGGGAAGCCCCTGGAAGGAATACAATTAATGGGAATGCTGGAAAGCAGGAATTTAGATTTTGAGACTGTTATTATAACCTCTTTGAACGAAGGGATTTTACCCTCGGGAAAAACAAGTGGCTCCTTTATTCCCTTCGACCTTAAACGAGAGTTCAAAATGCCTACCTATAAAGAAAAGGATGCGGTTTACACTTATCATTTTTATCGTTTGTTACAGAGAGCCAAAAACATCTACTTAATTTACAATACCGAACCAGATGTCCTTGAAGGTGGGGAAAAAAGCAGGTTTATTTCTCAACTCCTTACGGAAAACAGAGCCCAAGGAAGTATCACACAGATTATTGCAACTCCTCCCATGCACCTGGTGATTCCTGACAACAAATCAATCTCAAAAGATACCTCTGTGGTATCTGCCCTTAGTGAACGGGCTAATAAGGGATTTTCCCCCTCATCCCTGTCCAGTTATATTAGGGATCCTATTGAATTTTATAAAAAATACGTGCTGGGCATAAGAGAATTTGAAGAGGTAGAAGAGAATATTGCAGCCAACACTTTCGGTACAATTATCCATCACAGTCTGGAACAATTGTATTTGCCTCTGGTTGGTTCAACCCTTTCTCCTGAAGCTCTGAGAGAACTTAAGCCCAAAATACCTGATATGGTTAATGCCTCTTTTAAGGAGCATTACCCAACTGTATCCCTGCTAGATGGAAAGAACCTTATCGCCTACAGTGTAATTCAACGATACCTTGAAAGGTTTTTGGAATTGGAGATAGAAAGCTGTAAAAACCATAAAATTGAACTGCTCGCCGTGGAACAAAAACTAAGGACGTCCATAGAAGTGCAAGGTTTAAATTTCCCGGTAGCTCTAAAAGGAACCATAGACAGGATCGATAAGAAGGATGGAGTTCTTCGAATCCTGGACTATAAGACCGGAAATACAAAATCTACTGAAGTGGAAATCACAACTTGGGAATCCATCATTTCAGATCCAGACAAAGGCAAGGCCTTTCAGATGATGTCTTACGCACTAATGTATTACGATAAATATCCCACGGAAAACTTCGAAGCCGCTATAATTCCATTTCGCGATCTTGATTCAAGTCCTCTTCGATTTTGCACAAAGGAAAATGGAGGCCGATACGCAAAAAAGGAGTTTTCGATCACGGCTGAGACAATTAGCGAATTCCGAACTCAACTACAACAACTTATCCTCACTATCTTCGATCAGGAAATAGCCTTTGAAACGCCTTTGAGTTAAGCTTACTTTTTGTCTGGCCTGGTTGGTCGTACTTCTATCTTGCTGGGCAGGGTTCTTGGGTTCATCCTCAATAAGTCCTCCACGAGTAAACCTATATCTTCAGGCTGGATTTTCCAGGAATCCTTGTCGTCGGGAACGTTGCCATTAAAATGAGTCGCAACAGAACCTGGCATAATGGTAGAGACCTTTATATCTGATGCCCTGAGGTCAAGCATAGCAGCCTGGGTAAATCCTACCAAACCAAATTTTGAAGCGTTGTAACCTGATCCCGATGCAAAGAAATTGGTTCCGGCCAGACTCGCAATAGTGATGTAATATCCTTTTGAATTACGCAAAGCATCTACAGAAGCCTTTAGCGTAAAAAATGGCCCATTGAGGTTGGTGTCTATCATCTTTCGCCATTCTTCAGTGCTGAGCTGGTCTACCGGACTAAAAATACCAACTCCCGCGTTCGCAATTACAAGGTCGAGCTGTCCCCATTTGTCAAGGACAGCCTTTACGGCTTTTACTTCGTCCTCTGGTCGTGTAACGTCAGAGGCCAGTCCAAGAACCCTGTCTTGAGCTCCGAGTTGTTCAGCCGCTTCCTTTGCGCCCTGAGCATTCCTGCCGCTGATGGCAACCTTCATTCCTGCTTTGAGCAGCGTCTCTGCAATTCCATAACCAATTCCTTTAGTGCCCCCGGTGATATAGGCCACTTTTCCTTCTATATTTTCCATTTTTACTTTTTCCCTAAAATAGGATTCCCACAAGGAGATCTAAAACATAAGGCGTTATTCTTTTCTTAAAATAAAAGAAGGCTGTATTTTGATACTTACTTAAAAATTAGTTCCTTTGCCCTTGCTATTTGGGGGATTAGCTCAGCTGGCTAGAGCGCTTGCATGGCATGCAAGAGGTCACCGGTTCGACTCCGGTATTCTCCACAGATCAAGCGTCATTTTCATCGCACGATTTGCAAATAATAAAAACCGCCAAGTGTACTTGAGCGGTTTTTTGTTTTGTGAAGTGTAAATGCCAAAGGCATTTAAAAATCGATGAAAATGACATTTGCAGGACGGGAGTTCATCTGGAGCAATGAAGTTAGTCCGGTAATCCTGCCGATTCAAACAGTGCTTTTTGTAGTAATTTATTTAATCCTTCTTCACACTAAGCACAAGCACCGGTATCTTTGCCGAGAATTCAGCCTTGTGAATCGTATTCTTCTCCCATAAATTGGTAAAAACCCCTCTTTTTCTTCTAAAAACACAGAGGAGATCCGGGCGATGAAGTTGTATGTGTTCTAATATCCCCAAATAAGTAGTAGCGTGCTCCGCCAAGGTCAACTGTGAACTGATATCCATCAAAGCAGTATTAACCTGCAAATCTTTATCCGTATAGCCCGGCGTTTTAACCAGCAGCAAATGAATATCACTCTCAAATTGATTTTTAATCTGAATAAGCGGGTTGAGGATTCTTTTTCTTTTTAAAACACCCGATTTAAATCCGGTAAGCACAACTTTAAAAGGATTAAACTTCGTCCCTTTTGGTACGATCAGGGTAGGGATTTCGGTTCTTTTAATCATTCGTCCCGAAGTGTGTCCCAAATAAAGTTCTTCCTGTATGTCGTTGCTTCTGGGGGCAATGATAAGTAAATCAATCCCTATTTCCTCGTCAATTTCCTTTAAGCCATCAATGAGGTCTCCGTTATAGGTGGCAATTTTAATATCGACGTCCTTTGCGTCTACCATCCCTATCACCTCCTTCAAGCGTTCTTTTCCGCTCTTTTCAACGGTAGCGGTGATATTAGCTAGTTTACCAGCTCCGCTGGTTACGTTGAAAACTTCCATCACATAGACGCTGGATGAAAACTGTGCAGCAAAATCCACAGCGTATTGCAGTGTTTCATGGGCATCGGGCGAAGTTCCGATTGGTACTAATATGTTCTTCATAACGGTTAGCGATTTATACTATAAATTTACGCAATAATTGGCTTGAAATAATGATCCGACCTGCAAAGATAGGCGAAATTCAACAGATCTTGAGTATCACAAAGGCCTGTATGCATCATATGCGTGCCAGGGGAATTGAACAGTGGAATGAGGAATATCCGTCCGAAAAAGCCTTCATGAATGATATAAAAAGGAAAGAACTCTATGTAAAGGAAACAGAAGGGGATATTGTAGGTTGCATATGCGTCACCCCTGTTATGGATGAGGAATATTTTTCCGTTAAATGGCTTACGCCAAATGGACTTAATTTATACGTCCACCGCCTTGCAGTTCACCCCGATTACCAGGGAAAAGGAATGGCGCGAAGTTTAATGGATAAAGCTGAGGCAATAGCCCGGGCGGCTAACTACACCTCTGTTAGACTGGATACCTTCAGTAAAAATCAGAGAAACCAGCGATTCTATGAAAGCAGAGGATACAGAAAACTCGAATCCATTTATTTTCCAAAACAAAGTCCGCATCCCTTTTACTGTTACGAACTCATTTTATAATTTCCCCACTTGACAACCCGCGTAAGTTTCAAAACCATAAACAAGCTCGCTATTCCTGCCACCATCGCGGGGATCGCTGAGCCCATTCTATCCATCACGGATACCGCGATCGTGGGAAATATCCCTGACAACGGTCTTGAATCTCTGGCTGCTGTGGGAATCGTAGGGGCATTTCTTTCCATGCTCATCTGGATCCTGGGACAAACCCGAAGTGCTATCTCAGCAATTATATCTCAATACCTCGGGGCCGGCAAACTCGATCAGGTTTCCACTCTTCCGGCACAAGCCATTGCCCTTAATGTTCTTTTGAGTATCGTGATCCTTCTGGGGACCATATTTATCGTTGAAGATATTTTCCTCCTCTTTAATGCCAAGGGAAAGATCCTGAAATACTGTGTTTCTTACTACTCCATCCGAGTCTGGGGCTTCCCTCTTACCCTTTTTGCTTTTGCCGTAATGGGGATTTTCAGAGGCTTACAAAATACCTATTGGCCGATGATGATCGCCATTGTAGGTGCGGTGTTGAATATCGGACTCGATTTTATCCTCGTTTACGGTATTGATGGCTTTATCTCGCCCATGTACCTGGAAGGCGCTGCATGGGCAAGTTTAATTGCACAAGGGGTTATGGCGGTCATGTCCCTTTTCCTTCTAATGACTAAGACCAATATCTCACTATGGCCCAGATTTCCTATCCATCCCGAGTTGGGCAGACTAGTAGGAATGAGCCTCAATTTGTTTGTAAGGGCAGTAGCTCTGAATATCACTTTGGTATTGGCCGTTCGGGAAGCCACGGCTTTGGGGGATCGGTTTATTGGAGCCCATACCATTGCCATAAACCTCTGGCTTTTTGCCGCTTTCTTTATTGATGGCTATGGAGCTGCCGGGAATATTATGGGAGGTAGACTACTAGGCGCCAGGGATTATTCGAATCTCTGGAAGCTTTCAAAGAAGATTATGCTCTATGGGTTATTAGTAAGTGGCGTATTGATGATTATCGCATTTGTACTTTATCGTCCACTAGGAGCCCTCTTTTCAAATGACAGCAGGGTTTTGCAGACATTTTATTCCATTTTCTTTATCGTTATCCTGGCCCTCCCGGTAAATACGGTTGCCTTTGTCTTTGACGGCTTGTTCAAGGGATTAGGAGAAATGAAATACCTGAGAAATGTCTTACTGGTAGCAACTTTTATAGGTTTTATTCCAATCCTCTTCCTGGGCAAGTTTATGAACCTGGGACTCTATGGGATCTGGATTGCTATCACCATCTGGATGATGATCAGGGGAGGAGCCCTGGTATGGAAGTTCAGGAGAAAATTTCGCCCCCTTTTACAAAAGACGTAATTTTGAGAAAATCAACCAGATATGGGAACTAACAGAGCAAATGGCAGTCTATATACCTCAATAAACAATAGTGTTGCCACTGTAGAATTTGGACATCCTGCCGGCAACTCCTTTGTTTCAGAATTACTGCTTCGACTTACTAATGAGCTCAATGAGCTATCTGCAAATAAAGAAGTATCTCTTATCGTGCTCGCTTCAGAGGGAGAAGGTGCTTTTTGTGCAGGAGCCTCATTCCACGAGCTAATGGCAGTGTCCAACCAAAATGAAGCTACGGAATTCTTTAGTGGTTTTGCCCATGTTATCAATGCGATGCGAAACTGTAGTCAACCCATAGTGGGACGAGTACAGGGGAAAGCTGTTGGTGGAGGTGTGGGCCTTATTTCGGCCTGCGATTACGTTTTTGCAACTGAGGATGCCGCCGTAAAATTATCAGAACTAAGTATAGGAATTGCCCCTCTTGTCATTGCCCCTGCAGTGAAAAGGAAAGTTGGTGCTTCCGGTCTGGCAGAACTTTCTCTGGCGCCCACCGAATGGAAGAACGCGTATTGGGCAAAAGAGAAAGGACTCTTTTCCAAAGTCTTTAGTAACACCGGTGAAATGGACAAAGAACTCGATTTTTTTACCTCCCAATTGGCAAAATACAACCCAGAAGCACTGGCTGGAATGAAAAAGGCCTTGTGGGAAGGAACAGAAGAATGGGGAAGCCTGTTGACTGACAGAGCAGCAATAACAGCTGCATTGGGCTTGTCAAACTATACAAAAAAAGCGCTGGCAGCTTTTAAAAAGTAAGTTTCTCTTTTGTCAATCAAAACAAAGCTCTAAAGTGTATCCAGAATAAGAATATCTTTATCTGAAAAGTATCTGCAATGAGGCGACACGATCTTGATTGGTTACGAGTTTCTGTATTTGGTTTGCTGATTTTCTACCACGTAGGCATGTTCTTTGTTCCCTGGGAATACCATATTAAAAACAATGTTGAATATTCGTGGTTGCGATACCCTATGTTGTTCCTCAATCAATGGCGACTACCCATTTTGTTTGTCATTTCGGGTATGGGCACGTCTTACGCCTTAAACAAGAGAACGGGACTGCAATTTAGTTTGGAACGAATAAAAAGACTATTCCTTCCTCTGGTAGTAGGGATGCTTTTAATAGTTCCTCCACAGGTCTACATAGAAAGAATCGCGTACGGTCAATTTATGGGCACCTATTTTGAATTCTGGCCTTCAAAAGCCTTTACAGGTGTATATCCCGAAGGTAATTTAAGTTGGCACCACCTATGGTTTCTACCCTATCTCTTGCTTTTTTCTCTAGCCCTGCTCCCGGTATTCCTCTATCTAAGAAAACATCCCGGAAACAGATTTATTTCCAGGATAAAGAAAATAGTATCAAACAAGTACGGCCTTTTCTGGTTCTTGATCCCCCTGTTTCTATATGAATCCTTGTTAGAGCCCTTTTTTAATGTCACCCACGCCCTCATAGGCGACTGGTTTGCAATTGCCAATTACGCTACCCTATTTTTCTATGGCTTTCTGTTGATCTCTGTAAAAGAACAATTCTGGAAAACGGTTACCCAACATCGCAGATTTTATCTGCGTTGCGGATTAATTGGATTTACTTTATTCCTCAGCTTAATCCTGATTTTTGAAGACTCTATTTGGATACATTTTACCGAAGCTTCCCTCAAGGTCTTTAATTTATGGTCCTGGATACTAGCCTTATTTGGGTACGCCGCAAACTACTTGAATAAACAGAGTAAGATATTGACCTATTCCAATGAAGCGGTTTACCCTTTCTATATATTGCATCAAACCATCACTATTGTGGCAGGGTATTTTATAATGAATCTGTCATGGGGTCTTCTGCCAAAGTTCTTTATCCTTAGCATTGCAACTTTTGGAGGGTCTTTTATCATTTACGAATTCTTTATCAGAAGGTGGAAATGGATCCGTCCTCTTTTTGGACTCAAATTAAAAAAAGTCACATATCCCCCTTCAAAACAATCCAGGGGTTCAGAAGCTAAAGTTGACCCATCCTTTTAAAGAATTCCTACCTTTGTCCTTTAAGAATATAGAAGATGAGCAGAATAAGGGTAACCAAGGAATTCAGTTTTGAAACCGGGCATGCCTTGTATGGCTACGACGGGAAATGCAAAAATGTCCACGGACATAGCTACAAATTGGCCGTTACCGTGATTGGAACACCCATCACAAAAGAAGGTGAAGTAAAGCTAGGCATGGTGATCGATTTCGGAGATCTCAAAAAAATAGTTCGTGAAGAAGTGGTTGATCCTTTTGACCATGCAACGATCTTCAATAAAAACACGCCACATCTTGAACTTGCGAAAGAACTTGAAAAACGAGGTCACAGGGTGATTCTTGCGAATTATCAGCCTACCAGTGAAAATATGGTCATTGATATTGCGGAGAGAATAAAGACCCGACTTCCCGCTCACCTCCAATTGCATTCTTTAAAGCTCAGAGAAACGGAAACGGCTTACGCCGAGTGGCATCTTGAAGATAATCCCTGATCCCGTATTGATTTTTCTATCTTTACTCCCCGATGAAACAGCTCGAGATACCAACAGGAAAGAAAGTATATTTTGCCAGCGACAATCACCTGGGTGCACCAGACAGGGCAAAAAGTGCCGTTAGAGAAAAGCTATTTGTTTCCTGGTTGATGGAAGCGAGAAAAGATGCTGCTGCGATCTTTCTTCTCGGAGACCTCTTCGATTTTTGGTTTGAATACAAAACTGTTGTTCCCAAGGGTTTTGTGCGAACGCTTGGTTCTCTTGCACAGATTGCAGATAGTGGAATACCTATCTATTTTTTTGCGGGCAACCACGATCTCTGGATGAATGGCTATTTTGAAGAAGAACTCGGGATCCCGGTCTTTCATAAGCCGCAACAATTCCAGATTAACTCAAAGCGTTTCTTCATAGGGCATGGCGACGGCCTGGGGCCCCACGATAAAGGGTATAAACGGATGAAAAAGGTGTTTACCAATCCCCTTGCAAGGTGGTTTTTCAGATGGTTACATCCCGACTGGGGTGTTAAGCTTGCCCAATACTTTTCAGTGAAGAACAAGCTTATATCCGGGGAGGAAGATCAGGAATTTCTGGGGGAGGAAAACGAGTGGTTGGTGCAATATTCCAAAAGAAAACTCTCTCAGGAACACTACGACTATTTTGTCTTTGGACACCGCCATTTGCCCCTGGAAATAAATCTCAATGACAACTCCACCTATTTTAATTTAGGAGATTGGATCGGTCATTTTACTTATGGTGTTTTCGATGGAGCTTCTTTTGAACTTAAGAAATACGAGAACTAGGCTTGCCTGATATCTTTCAATTTTAACTGAAGACTTACGGTGCCATTCCAGTGATTTTCATCCAGGCAATACACCAGACTGAATTGTTTGTTATCACGTACAAGGGACAATTTGTGCCCCAGGCCAAATCCAATCGCCTGAATAGGATTAGAATTACCTTGTACAACGGCTATTTTAAGGTGCTTATCTCCCTCTCCTACTCCTTTGGCATATCCTGAATCTCGTAACTGCTGTGTCAGGAATACCGGTTTCATATTCCCCGGACCAAAAGGTTCAAATTGCCTGAGAATCCTCATTAACTTAGGGGTAATATCAGCCAGGCTGATTTCTGCATCAATTCGGATTTCGGGATTGAGGAATTCCGGTGAAATCGTCTCTGACACCACATCTTCAAAACGAGCCTTAAATTCCTCATACTGGGATTCACTCAGGGTAAGTCCGGCCGCGTATTTATGTCCCCCAAACTGTTCCAGGGACTCTTTGCATGCTTCCAGTGCGTTGTAAAGATCAAATCCTCTCACGGACCTTGCTGAGGCTGCAAGTTTATCTCCGCTTTTGGTGAACACCAAGGTGGGCCTGTAATAGGTTTCCGTGAGTCTGGAAGCCACAATCCCAATGACCCCTTTATGCCAACTGTCATTGTAAACCACTGAGGTATACCTTTCCTCTTCCTTATTTGATTTGATTTGCTCCAGGGCTTCTTCAGTGATCACCTGATCTAGTCCTCTGCGATCTGTATTGAACTGTTCAATCTCCCCAGCCATCTTTTCGGCTTTCATCTGATCGGTTTCTGTGAGCAGGGAGACTGCGTAACGTCCGTGTTCCATTCGCCCGGCCGCATTGATCCTTGGAGCAATAACAAAGACAACATCAGTAACCGTAAGATTTGATTTTTTTACCGTGTTTAGGATAGCCTTAAAGCCAGGTCTGCTCTGTTGGTTAATTACTTTGAGGCCGTAGAAAGTCAGCACTCTGTTTTCTCCCGTCATCGGAACGATATCGGCAGCAATAGCCGTGGCAACAAGGTCCAGATAGGAAATAATCCCATCAACCGGACGTCCCTTCTGCTGTTCTATGGCCTGAATCAGTTTAAAACCAATTCCACATCCGCATAATTCGTCGTATGGGTAGTTACAATCATTTCTCTTTGGATCTAATACTGCAACGGCATCCGGAATTTGGTCTCCGGGCCGGTGGTGATCGCAAATAATAAAGTCGATTCCTTTCTCTTTTGCATAAGTTACTTTATCCAAAGCTTTGATCCCACAGTCCAGGGCAATGATGAGTTGAATGTCATTGTCGTCAGCAAAATCTATCCCGGCATAAGACACCCCATAACCTTCTGCATAACGGTCGGGAATATAAGTGGCTACTCGGCTGTAATTTGACAGGAGGTAGGAAGAAACAAGTGCAACCGCCGTGGTTCCGTCAACGTCATAATCTCCATAAACCAATATATTCTGTTCTAATCGTATGGCTTCCTCAATTCGTTTTACAGCCAGATCCATATCCTTCATCAGAAAAGGATCGTGCAGATGTTCGAGCTGGGGCCTAAAAAAACGGTGGGCTTCTTCGTAATTATTAATCCCTCGCTGCAGTAATAGAGTTGCGACTAAAGGAGATACCTTTATGGCTTCGCTGAGATGTTTTACAAGCCCTTCTTCCGGTTTGGCTTTTAAGGTCCATCGCATTTCACAAATTTCTTCAGGGCTCATAAAATAGATTCAGCAAGCGCAATTCCCATGCAGGGAACTATTTTGTTATTTATTTTTTAATTCACAGATCAAGAAGGAGAAATCAACCAGAGTGATAAATATTTTCTGCAGAAACCTCGGCAAACCTGCGAAACATTTCCATAACGCCACAGTATTTGTCAACCGACAGATCTACGGCTTTTTGAAGCTTTTTCTCGTCGAGTTCTTTCCCGTAAAAATGATATTCCAGATGTACTTTGTGGTAGTACTTGGGGTGTTCATCTGTAAGTTCAGCAAAAATTTCTATATGGAACTTATCAACTTTCAATTTCATTTTGTCGATCAGGGAGACCACGTCTAAACCAGAACAGCCTGCCAGGGAAGAGAGCATCAATGCCTTTGGCCTGTACCCATTCCCTTCACCCCCATCTTCTGGTCCTGCGTCAATCGTTAAATCAAGGCCTGAAGGATTATTACTTTCGAAGGCCATCTTCCCTGTCCATTTGGTACTTATATGGTTTGTCATGCACTGTTTTTTTCGTTTCTTGTAATATCAAAATTACAACAATAACCCTTAATTTAATTTATGCCACTGGTTAACCCGCTACCCCCTGAACACGATGCTGAAACAAAAGAGCTCGCCGATTTTTTTAATGAGACTTTGGGCTTTTGCCCAAATTCCATCCTTACAATGCAGCATCGGCCGGCCATTTCAAAGGCCTTTATTGGGCTGAATAAGGCTGTGATGGAAAACAAGGGTCGCGTAACCTCCGCATTAAAGCGTATGATCGCCTGGGTGAGCAGCAATGCCACAGGATGCCGGTATTGCCAGGCCCATGCTATCAGGGCGGCTGAACGTTACGGTGCTGAGCAGGAAAAATTAGACAATATTTGGGAATACAGGACACATCCTGCTTTCACCGAAGCAGAACGAGCCGCGCTGGATTTTTCCTTAAAAGCTTCCCAGGTGCCCAATGCGGTTGATCAGGAAATTAAGGACGCCCTTTATGCACACTGGAATGAGGGAGAAATTGTGGAAATGCTGGGCGTGATATCTTTATTTGGTTACCTCAATCGATGGAATGATTCTATGGGAACCTCCATAGAAGGCGGTGCCGTAGAAAGTGCAGAACAATACCTTGGGAAACACGGATGGGAAAAAGGAAAACACATTTGATTTTTATTCTGCTTTTCAGATGATAAATTGTTCAAGTAGGTAGATGGTAAGAATTCCCCAGAAGGTACCTGTAGCCATACTTAGGATAGCCAGAACCACTGCATGGGGCATCCATTTCTTTTCATAAGCTGCCGTAACTGCCGGAGCCGTGGCAATTCCTCCCACATTGGCCATACTGGCAATAGGTACCCAGGCCATATTGAGGTTCAGCAATTTGGCAATGATCATCATAAAAATAAAATGTCCAATCAACCAGAAAATCAGGAAAACCATAAAAGTGGTGTTGAAGCCCAGGGTGGCAAATTGCAGCTTTAAGCCCAGGACGGCCATCACCACAAGAATAAGAATTGCACCCGCCCTCAAAGCGAATTTAAAATTCCATTTTGGCCACAAATTACTGATCGCCAACCCAACAAGGGAAAGCAGGATCACCTTTGCGATAAAACTTTCCAGTAAGAGATTCGTGAAAATCACGGTGCCCAGGAGAACGACAACAATCATCCATGGAGGCAGTACCTTTGAAGGGTCGGAACGGAGACTCTCGGGAATACCCAAATCCGTAATCCTCAATTTTCGGTTGATAAGGTTGCTCCCTTTGATAAATTGAAACATCAGAATGGTCCAAATATTTACCAATATATTATCCATAACCAGAATGGAAAGAAAAATATCCTCGGGGCATTCTACCAGTTCTTTGAGGACTAACTGACTGGTACTTCCTCCAATCCAGCTGCCTACAATGGGTGGTATCCCCTTCCAATATTCAGCTTTTACCAGGGTATTGCTCACAAAATCGCTTTCCAGGAAAAATATCCCAAAGAAGAAGGGAAAAAGAGCAATAAAAACGGATCCTCCTACGAATAAAAATATGGGTTTCCAGCCTATAGCCTTGAGTTGACCCACGGATAAACTGCTCATTACGGCAATGATTGCCAATGGAATAAAGTAGTCTCGGCTAAAGGAGTGAATTTCATCCTGGGAATAGTCTGCCCCTATCAGCTGTGAAATGATCGCAGGAAAAATATAAGCCAGTAAGATTGCCGGTACCCAATCAAATAGTGACTTAATATGTTTGTTTTCCCATCGATCGAGCAGAAAGACAGCTACTACGGTGAAAAGGGTGATCATCCACGGTGCAAACATGCCGGAAAAAATACGACATTTAATTACAACAGGGGCCTATTTCTTTCCTCCGACCACGATCACGAGTTCGCCTTTCACGGGATTTTCTTTGTAGTATTCCAGCACCTCAGCGAGGGATCCGCGGACCGTTTCCTCGTAAATTTTTGTCAGTTCCCTGGAAACAGAAGCGGGCCTGTCCTCCCCCAGGGTATGAATCAAATCATCCAGGGTCCTCAGGAGTTTATGAGGGGATTCATAGAAGATCATGGTCCTGCCTTCTTCCTTAAGGGATAACAATCGGGTTTGCCTGCCCTTTTTAACAGGCAGAAATCCTTCAAAAACAAAACGCTCAGACGGCAGTCCGCTATTTACCAGCGCCGGGATGATTGCCGTAGCCCCCGGCAGACATTCTACCTGAATGCCCGATTCAATACATGCACGTGTAAGGAGAAATCCGGGGTCGGATATGCCTGGCGTCCCCGCATCGGAGATCAAGGCGAGGGATTCACCTCCCTTTAATCTTCGCACTAATGAATCAACCACCTTGTGTTCATTGTGCATATGATAGGACTGCATCGGACTGCTGATCTCAAAATGCTGAAGAAGTTTCCCACTGTTCCTGGTATCCTCGGCAAGGATAAGGTCAGCTTCTTTCAGAATACGAATGGCCCTGAGGGTAATATCTTCCAAATTACCAATTGGCGTTGGTACGAGGTATAAGGCTCCCATGGATATGGTTATTTGTTAAATATAAAAAGCCGAAAGTAAAGAAATAAACTTTCGGCCTGCGTTTTGTATGATTCGATTTGTCTTAAGAAAATCGACGCTGAATCAGTGCGATAAATCTGGTAGCGTAATCATCTTTTCCCTCCCAGTTGTTGTATTCTGGTTTCACCATGTTGTCTATAAATGCCATAGAGCGATCTACAGACTCAATCGTATTTAACTGAGACAGAACCCGGTTAAACTCCTCTGTACTGTCATTAAAAAGATGTTTTACAAAGGCCAGACGGTCATTCAGGCCAATCACAATTTCTTTCTTGGTCAGCTTGTCATTAAGTGACCTTTCTTTTTCAGATTTTTCAGGAATTACCTGATCTGGTGTTACCTCATTAGCATCATTTTTCTGTACTTCCGTCTTTGCTACAAATTCGGCGAACAACTGCTCAATATTGACGTCCTTAGGCATTTCAGATACCATGTGCTTAATGGTGTCTATTCCGGGGGTCATGATATCCTCTTCATGGGGATTGTTTTCAGGAACTCCCTTATTTCCCGCCATAACGGCCGTAGCCATTTTTTCAAATTTTGAGGCAATCACGTTTTTCGAAACGTCAATTTCAATATCGTTCAATTTTTCTTCGATAAATTTCAATACTGCCAGCTTTTCGTACAGATTTTTAGCAGCTTCATAGAGCCCGGGAATATCATCCTTGTCCTGAGAGGTAATTATCTCGGTGGAGAGTTTTACCAGTTCCTCTTTCAGTTTACGCTTCATTTGCTTTTTTATTTTCTTCCCTGTAAAGGTCTGTCTTTTTTAATACTTTTATACTTATTTAATTCTAACGAAGGAAATCCCTTATTTCGTCTAAAATTACAAAATGTTTCTCGAAAACACTGTTAATCATAAAGAACAATTTGGGTGGATAGAGGTGATCAGCGGGTCAATGTTTTCGGGTAAAACAGAAGAACTTATCCGACGGCTGAAACGGGCCAAATTTGCCAAGCAAAAGGTGGAAATATTTAAGCCGATCATCGATACAAGGTACAGTGATGAACGGGTGGTTTCTCACGATGAGAATGAGATCAAATCTACCCCTGTACCCTCCGCATCCCACATCAGAGCACTGGCAGAGGACTGTGATGTGGTAGGTATTGACGAGGCTCAATTTTTCGATGATGAGGTGGTGACGGTTTGCAATGACCTGGCCAATAAAGGGATCAGGGTAGTAGTAGCCGGTCTTGACATGGATTTTAAGGGCAATCCTTTTGGTCCTATGCCGGCTCTTATGGCCACTGCGGAATACGTGACCAAAGTTCACGCCGTTTGCACCAGAACCGGGAACCTGGCCAATTACAGCTTTCGAAAATCTGATGATGAAAACCTTGTATTGTTAGGTGAAATCGAAGAGTATGAACCCCTGAGCAGGGCTGCATTTTTTAAAGCCATGTTAAAGGAAAAAGTGAATTTGATGGACGTTCAGGGAGAAGAAATTTTGCCTCAACAAAATGCCAGTCAAAAATCAAAACATAAAAAATCATAGCCTGTTCCGACCTGAAATTCGGACAGAATAATTCAATTTAAATGATGTACTTCCTATATCCTAGTTCCTATGCAAGACACTCATGAGACGGTGCTCGAAATCAATTTAGGAGCGCTGGAACACAATTATCGATTTCTTCGCTCTAAAATTGACCCTTCGACTAAATTTATGGGAGTTGTTAAAGCAACGGGCTACGGAAGTGACCCCCTGGTTATTGGCAGGAAACTGGAATCGTTAAAAATTGATGCCCTTGCAGTCGCTTACGCTTCAGAAGGAATACACCTGAGAAAAGGAGGAATTAAATGTCCTATTTTGGTTCTGCATCCACAGGAAGCGAATTTTGATGGTATAATTAGCCATTGTCTGGAACCAAGCCTCTACAGCCCTAAGATCTTAAAGGCATTTCACAAGGTCGCAGGAGAGGCGTCCCAGAAAGATTATCCTGTCCATCTTAAATTTAATACCGGCCTGAATCGATTGGGCTTCTGGGAAAATGATGTGAATTACATCAAACAAGAATTGGGAGATTCCGGGGTCTTGAAGATCAAAGGAATTTTTCACATTTGGGTGCTTCGGAAGACTTGTCGGAAAAGGAATTTACTAATGGTCAGATCAAGGCATTTGAAGGTATTGTGGCCGAAGCAGAACAAGCACTTGGACCTATTCCTATTAAACACCTGCTCAACACCTCAGGCATTCTAAATTATCCCAAAGCTCAATGGGACATGGTCCGAAGTGGAATTGGATTGTATGGTTTCGGGAACGATGCTAAATACGACTCTGAATTGTACCCTGTTGCCTCTCTAAAAACTATTATTTCACAATTACATCGCATTGAACCGGGGGAAACCGTAGGGTATAACCGCGCGTTTCGCGCAGAAGACTATAGAACTACGGCTACACTACCCTTGGGACATGCAGATGGTATAGGCCGACAATACGGCAACGGGAAGGCTTCTGTTATCATTCATGGGAATCGCGCTCCCATTATCGGAAATGTATGTATGGATATGCTAATGGTTGATGTCACCGGAATTGATTGTAAAGAAGGAGATGAAGTGACCCTTTTCGGAGAAGGCCAAAGTGCGGAACAATTTGCCTCTTTCGCAGGAACTATTTCTTATGAGTTGCTCACAGGCATCTCTCCGAGGATAAGACGAATCTATAAGGAATATTAGAAATTTATCTACTTTAGTATATCAAATATGTAGATCAATATTTGAACGCATGCGCTTAACAACCATTATTTACTAATTTAAAACACAAACCATGTTAAAAGAATTCAAGAAGTTTATTATGACTGGCAATGTCATTGAATTTGCCGTTGCTGTTATCCTGGCCGGGGCAGTAAGTCAGGTGGTCAACGGATTTGTCAAAGACATTGTAATGCCTGTAGTAGGTGAATTTACAGGAGGGGTCGACTTTGCCAATTTAAAATATGTGCTTACCGAAGCTTCAGGAGTTGCCGGAGAAGCCGGTGCTGTTGCTGAAAATGCTATCCGTTACGGAGCCTGGATCAATTCCATTGTCAACCTGATCATTGTTGGCTTTGTGCTGTTTATGATTATAAAGGCCTATAATAAAACTAAAAAACCACCAGCTCCGGCAGCACCGAAAGGTCCTAGCCAGGAAGAACTCTTAGCTGAAATCAGGGATCTTCTGAAAAAGCAGTAGATAAAATACACCTGTATCATACAGGCAAACCGCTATACTACTAGCAAAAATTAAAGCCCTTTGTCTGGCCACGCAGCCCGGACAAAGGGTATTTTTTTGTTATTTATCTAACAAGTTGTGATATTCCTACAAAACTATAGGGCTTTCTTGTGCTACATAACCCTTTCTATTACCTTTGCCCCACAAAAATAAGGTGATATGAAAGTAGCAGTTGTAGGAGCCACGGGTATGGTAGGAGAGGTTATGCTAAAAGTATTGGGAGAGCGCAACTTTCCTGTTTCAGAACTACTTCTTGTAGCATCTGAAAGGTCTAAGGGAAAAACACTCAGCTTCAAAGGAAAATCATATACTGTAATTACACTGCAAGAAGCAGTAGCCGAGAAACCGGATCTCGCCATATTTTCTGCAGGGGGTGAGACTTCTATGGAGTGGGCACCTAAATTTGCAGCTGTTGGCACTACAGTTGTTGATAATTCATCTGCCTGGAGGATGGATCCGAATATAAAACTAGTGGTCCCTGAGATTAACGCACATGTGTTAACCAAAAAGGACAAAATCATTGCCAATCCCAATTGCTCCACCATTCAGTTGGTCCTGGTCCTTGCTCCTCTTCATAAAGCTTACACCATGAAAAGAGTGGTCATTTCTACCTATCAGTCGGTTAGTGGAACAGGAGTGAAAGCCGTACAGCAAATGGAAAATGAAGTGGCTGGTCGCAAGACTGAAATGGCCTATCCCTATCCTATACATCGTAATGCACTACCCCATTGTGATGTCTTCATGGAAAACGGATACACCAAGGAAGAAATGAAACTTGCCAGGGAGCCGAAAAAAATACTCGGTGATGACAGTTTTCACATTACCGCAACAGCCGTCAGAATACCTACTGCAGGAGGGCACTCCGAATCGGTTAACGTCACCTTTGAAATGGATTTTACCTTGCAGGAGGTAAGGCAACTGCTAAATGAGACCCCGGGAGTGATTGTCCAGGATAATCCGGAGACCAATACCTATCCGATGCCTATTTACGCACATGACAAGGATGATGTATTCGTAGGGCGCATCAGAAGAGACGAATCACTTCCCAATTCTCTTAATATGTGGATCGTCGCTGATAATTTAAGGAAAGGGGCTGCTACCAATGCGGTGCAAATAGCCGAATATCTCGTTCAAAACAACCTGGTCTGAAAAGGGCCATAAATTCTGTTAAAAAGTCCGCTCCCCTTGCCATTACAGAAGAAATTAAGGTATTTTTGCGCCTCAATAAAATATCCTTATGAAAAAAATTGCCTTGGTCCTTTTAGCCCTGACTGCCTTTATGGCCTGTAAAAATGAATCAACCTCAGAAAGATTACTTGTGAATTATCCGATGACTCAAAAAGTGGATACTGTCGATACTTATTTTGATGTTGACGTTCCTGATCCATATCGCTGGCTGGAAGATGACAGGAGCGCAGAAACCGAGGAGTGGGTGAAGACCCAGAATGATGTTACGTTTAAATATCTGGAAAGCATTCCCTTCAGGGAAGACTTGAAAAACCGGATGGAAAAATTATGGAATTACGAAAAGTTAAGCGCCCCGTTTAAGGAAGGTAACTATACCTACTATTACAAAAATGATGGCCTGCAAAACCAAAGTGTGGTTTATCGCAAGAAAGACGACGGTAAAGAAGAAGTTTTCTTAGACCCCAACACCTTTTCTGAAGATGGGACAACCTCACTTGCCGGTCTTAGTTTCAGCAAAGACGGATCTTTGGCAGCCTATCTCATCTCAGAAGGGGGTAGCGACTGGAGAAAAGCTATTGTACTTGATACAGAGTCGATGGAAATTCTCGAAGACACCTTATCTGATATTAAATTTAGCGGCCTTGCGTGGAAAGGGAATGAAGGTTTCTACTATTCTAGCTATGACAAGCCCGAAGGCAGCGAACTCTCTGCCAAGACAGATCAGCATAAGTTGTATTACCATACGCTGGGTACAAAACAAGCTGATGATAAATTGATCTATGGAGGAATACTTCCCGAAAAACACAGGTATGTTTCTGCAAGTGTAACTGAAGATGAACGCTTTCTGGTCGTGTACCCAAGAACAACTACCTCCGGAAATAAGATGCTGATCAGAGATCTTTCAGATCCCAACGCCCTTTTTATTACTGTTTTAGATGACGCTGATTCGGATAGTTATGTGATTGACAGTGAGGGCACCACCCTTTTTATTCAGACCAATAGGGATGCTCCTAACCAAAAGGTTGTGCGAGTAGATGCGTCAAACCCCAAGCCGGAGAACTGGGAAGATGTTATTCCTGAAACAGAAAACGTGCTCAATGCAAATACTGGAAGTGGATACATCTTTGCGGAGTATATGATTGATGCCATTTCCAAAGTACTCCAATACAATACCAAAGGCGAATTGATCAGGGAAGTTGATCTGCCCGGAATTGGAAGCGCAGGAGGTTTCTATGGTAAAAAAGAAGCGGAAACCCTCTATTTTTCCTTTACCAATTACAATACGCCAAGCTCTATTTATAAATTTGATCCTGCAAGCGGAGAATACAGCACATATTGGAAACCTGAAATCGATTTTAATCCTTCTGACTACGAATCAAAGCAGGTATTCTATACATCTAAGGACGGTACCAAAGTCCCTATGATCATAACTTTTAAGAAAGGCACAGCATTAAATGGTAAAAACCCAACCATCCTCTACGGCTACGGGGGGTTTAATGTAAGCCTTACTCCTTCCTTCAGTGTCTTAAATGCAATCTGGATGGAACAGGGAGGGGTGTACGCCGTTCCTAACTTAAGAGGAGGTGGCGAATACGGAAAGAAATGGCACGATGCGGGAACCAAAATGAAGAAGCAAAATGTTTTCGACGATTTTATCGCTGCAGCAGAATATCTAATCGAAAATAACTATACCTCAAAAGATTATCTGGCCATCCGCGGTGGTTCTAATGGCGGTCTGCTTGTTGGTGCAACGATGACACAGCGACCAGACCTGATGAAAGTTGCTCTCCCGGCAGTTGGGGTGCTCGACATGTTGCGTTATCATACTTTTACGGCAGGTGCCGGATGGGCATATGATTATGGAACTGCAGTAGACAACCCTGAAATGTTTGAATATCTGAAGGGGTATTCGCCTCTTCACAATATTCAAGAGGGCGTTGAGTATCCGGCTACGCTGGTCACCACAGGGGACCATGATGACCGGGTTGTTCCTGCGCATAGTTTTAAGTTTGCCGCTACGCTACAGGAAAATCAGGCAGGGGATAATCCTACTCTGATCCGTATTGAGACTAATGCTGGTCATGGGGCGGGTACCCCTATCAGCAAGACGATAGAACAATATGCTGATATCTTCGCGTTTACTTTTTATAATATGGGCTTTGATACTTTGCCAAACCAAAAAGTATTAAAAGAATTTAAAGATTAGTCTCCCTGAGGGTTGATTTAAATCCGTTTCTTTGGAGACGGATTTTTTTAATGGAATCCGGGAAAGCGGGCTTATGTTACAAGTAAATAATCTTTCTTTTGCTTACGAGGCAGTCAAGGTGCTGAAAGGTATTTCCTTTGAAATTGCTCAAGGAGAGCACGTAGCGGTGATGGGGGAAAGTGGTTGCGGAAAAAGTACCCTGTTAAAATTGATCTACGGCTTGCTTACTCCTGGCGAAGGGGAAATCTCGTGGCGAAACGAGCAGGTAAAGGGACCGCTTTACAAATTGGTGCCGGGGGAATCCTACATGAAGTACCTTTCACAGGAATTTGATCTCATGCCATTTACAACGGTTGCGGAAAATATCAGTGAACACCTCTCCGTTTTTTATCCTGAACAGTTAAAGCAACGAACAGAAGAGCTTCTGGAAATGATAGAAATGACCTCTGAAGCTCAGGTGAAGGTTAAAAACCTTAGCGGTGGCCAGCAGCAAAGAGTTGCCCTGGCAAGGGTTCTGGCACAAAAGCCCGACATTTTATTGTTAGACGAACCTTTCAGCCATATTGATAATTTTCGGAAAAACAGCCTGAGGCGTAATCTTTTCAAATACCTCAAAGAGGAGAACATCAGCTGTCTTACCGCAACTCACGACCATCTGGATGTTTTGCCTTTCGCAGATCGGATCCTCGTGCTTAAGGACAAAGAATTACTGGTAGATGGCGAAACAAACAAGGTATTTGAATCCCCGAAGAATTTTTATGTAGCCAGTCTGTTTGGAGAAGCCAATGTGCTCCCCATCACAGTCCTGAAATCCTATGCCGATACCAAAAGAAATATAATTGTTTATGCCCACGAATTTAAAGTGGCCAATTCTTCCGGCCTTGCTACCCGGGTAAAGAAGCTATATCCTATGGGAGGGTACTTTCTCGTAGAAGGAGAATCTGAAGACGGGAAGATCTATTTTCACTCCGAAAAACCACTGAAAATAAATGCCAAAGTCTACCTTAATGTAGCCATAGAAACCATCAACAAACGATTGAGGGAAATTAACTAAGAAAAGAGAAGGGAAGCTATAAAAACGCTAACAGCCCCGGTAATTCCGAGAACGGCAGTTCCCAATCCAAATAGTCGATATCCTGTTTTCACATTCATTCCGCTCATTTGTGTAACCACCCAGAAAAAACTATCATTAGCGTGGGAGACCATCGCAGATCCCGAACCAATAGCCACTACCACCAGAGCTTTTTGAATTTCTGTTTCATATCCCAGCGAGGGCATCATAGGGGCAATGATAGATGCCGTAGTGACTAGTGCCACAGTAGATGATCCCTGGGCCGTTTTAAGAGCCGCCGCCAGAATAAAAGGAAGAAATATCCCGATATTGAGATCTTGCAAGGCATTACCCAGCAGCTCCGCAATACCGGACATTTGAAGTACAGTACCAAAAATCCCGCCTGCCCCTGTGATCAGAAGAATTGAAGCCCCATCTTTGATTGCCTTGCCTACCCAGCCTGCAGAAGAAAGCATATCCTTATTGAGTTTCTTTGGCAAAAACAAGCACAAAAACACCCCTATCAGCAGAGCAATAACAGGCTCTCCTACGAAGCTAATTATTTGAAATGCCAGGGACAATTCACCTTCCACCTGTACTACCAATACGGATTTGAGTACAATAAGAACAATGGGAACAAGGATAGGTAGTGAAGACTTCATTATCCCGGGAGCTTCTTCTGAATTCCTATTTTCCTCAATGCCAGACTCGTCCCCGTCATCAGGATCAATATAGGTGCGCGAGGCGTATTTAGAGGCAAAAATAATTCCTGCGGTTAGTGCCACAAGACTCACAGGAATCCCAAATGCAATTACCAGTCCCAGATTGGCTTCCAGGATGCCAGCTGCAGCGATCGGACCGGGTGTGGGAGGTACCATCGTATGCGAGGCCATCAGGCCGAGGCCAAGGGCAATAGCCGCACCTGCAAGAGAAATTTTTGCCTTTTTACTCAAGCCTTTATTAAGCGGGTGCAGAAGCATAAAACCACTATCCGCAAAAACCGGAATAGATACGATGTACCCAATTACTCCCATGGCTAAAGGAATACGTTTTTTACCAATCAGGGAAAGTACCTTCATAGCGATAGTCTGAGCCCCTCCTGTATTTTCAAGGAATGCCCCAATGATCACTCCCAGAACGATGATCAGACCAATTTTACCCAGGGTCCCCCCGAAGCCCTCATTTATTGCAACCGTAATTTCTGATAAGGGCATACCGGCAAAAAATCCGTAGGCAATAGAAATAATCAGAAGGGCGAGAAAAGGGTGTACTTTGAGTCGAGTTGTCAGCAGAACAATACACAGTACCGCTATTATCAGGTAAAGTATTTCCATTAGATCATCCGGATTTAATCAAGGTGCCGGTCTGACTAAAATACGTATTTCCTGATATACTGCTTAAGGGGAATAATTGTAGAACAAAGGTGGCTATACCAATTGGGCTAAATCCCTTCCAACGCTACTGCCAATGGCAATACCCATGCCCCCCAGACGAACCCCGTAGAATACCCGATCTGATTGCCTTTTTACAATAGGTTTTTTCTTAGATCCAACGCCCATAATTCCGCTCCAACGCCGATCTATTTCGAAAGAAGTTTCAGGAAGTATAACTTCATGTAAAAGGCGTTCAAGTTCGTTCTGAATTAGATCTGTCAAACCTAATTCCTCAGTTTCCTCTCCCCTGAAATTGAGATTGCGCCCACCACCAAAAAGGATCCTATCTTCGACGTTCCTGAAATAATAATACCCCTTATCAAAATGAAAAGTTCCCTGTATTTGCAAGTCAGGAATCGGTTTGGTGATCAGGACCTGTGCTCTGGCGGGTTGAAGATCACTCTCCAACCATTTGGCAGCAAAGCCGTTGGTTGCTACGATTAATTTCTCTGTTCTGAAATCCAGGTCTTTTGTGCGTACACTTATGCCGTGAGCATCCTCTTCGTGGTTTAAGACCTCCATTGCGTTGAAGATTTGAATTCCCGAGGCTTGTACCTTGGCCTGCATAGCGGCCATCATAAGACCGGTATCAATCTGACCTTCAAATGGGTTGGTAATATAGTGGGGCCCAACCCTAGAAAAGCCAAAGGTATTTGGCTGCAGCACAAAAGCAGGGCTTTTGAATACTGGGCTTAAAAGATCATTGACTAGTTCAAGTTTGGCCTTGCACTGCTCAAATAGCTCCTTATCCTTGTCCAAAAAAAGTTCGTGCCCTCCCCATTGATGAAAGTTCAATGCTCTATCTCCCAATGCTGACCGCAGTAATTCGATTCCCTCAAAACGCTTTTTCACCAAAGCGAGTACTTCCTCCGGACTGTGTTGTTCAAGGTCATAAAGTATCTCAGAAATACTACCAAAACAGGCAAAGCCCGCATTTTTTGTACTTGCTCCCCGGGGAAGTATCCCTCTTTCAAGGACCACTATTTTAGCTTTGGGATATTTTCTCCTCAGTTCAAGGGCACAGGATAGTCCTACGATACCACTACCTACAATGGTATAGTCGATCCCTTTAAACCAGGTACTGTATTCCCAATGGCTGAGGTTCATTAGAATAGAAACTCCGGCGCTTGCCGGAGTTATAATTTAGTTGTTTTCGGGTTCCGGATTCATTTTAAAATCCTCCATGAATTTGGTGGTATAATTCCCCGCCAAATAATCTGGGTGATCCATCAATTGTCGATGGAAAGGTATAGTGGTTTTAATTCCTTCGATCACGAATTCATCCAGTGCCCGTTTCATTTTATTGATTGCCTCTTCCCTGGTTTGGGCAGTGGTAATCAGCTTGGCAATCATAGAGTCATAGTTTGGAGGAATGGTATAGCCGCTGTATACATGGGTATCGAGACGTATTCCGTGGCCTCCCGGGGTATGCAAAGTGGTGATCTTTCCGGGTGAGGGTCGGAAGTTGTTGTACGGATCTTCGGCATTGATCCGGCATTCGATAGCATGTAATTTTGGATAGTAGTTTTTCCCCGAAATAGGTACTCCGCCGGCTACCAAGATCTGTTCCCTGATCAAATCATAGTCTACCACCTGTTCTGTGATAGGATGTTCAACCTGGATCCTGGTATTCATTTCCATAAAATAGAACTTACGGTGTTTGTCTACCAAAAATTCTATGGTACCTGCTCCTTCGTACTTAATAAATTCTGCTGCTTTGATCGCAGCTTTCCCCATATCTTCCCTGAGCTTATCCGTCATAAAGGGCGATGGAGTTTCTTCTGTTAGTTTCTGGTGTCTCCGCTGGATAGAACAATCTCTTTCGGAGAGATGGCAGGCTTTTCCAAACTGATCGCCCACAACCTGAATTTCAATATGCCGGGGTTCCTCAATAAGCTTTTCCATATACATTCCGCCATTGCCGAAAGCGGCGGTTGCCTCCTTTACTGCGCTATTGAAAGCTGCCTCCATTTCTTCTTCCTTCCATACGGCCCGCATTCCCTTACCTCCACCACCGGCAGTAGCTTTGATCATTACCGGATAGCCCACTTTCTTAGCGGTCTTTTTAGCGTCTGCAACGTCCTTCAGTATACCCTCTGAACCGGGAACACAAGGCACTCCTGCCTTTTTCATGGTTTCCTTGGCCGTGGCCTTGTCGCCCATTTTATCGATCTGTTCACCGGTAGCTCCGATAAACTTTATATCGTGTTCGGCGCAAATCCTTGAGAATTTTGAGTTTTCAGATAAGAAGCCATACCCTGGATGTATTCCATCGGCATTGGTAATTTCCGCTGCAGCGATAATATTTGGAATTTTCAGATAGGATTCGCTACTGGGAGCCGGGCCAATACACACGGCCTCGTCTGCAAAGCGAACGTGGAGACTTTCTTCGTCTGCCTTTGAGTATACGGCTACGGTCTTAATCCCCATTTCCTTACAGGTACGAATAATTCTCAGGGCAATTTCACCTCTGTTCGCAATAAGTATTTTCTTAAACATAATTACCTCATTTTCAATGACCAGGACAATCTGTTCTCCCTCTCAGGGACTAAACATTCCTGGTGCTGTTATTATGTATTAGGATGGGTCTACCAGGAAAAGTGGTTGATCAAACTCCACAGGAGAGGAATCGTCTACAAGGACTTTTACAATTTTTCCTGAAACTTCTGATTCTATGTCATTGAAAAGCTTCATTGCCTCAATAACACATAGTACATCACCAACGGCGATACTATCCCCAACTTCCACAAAAGAAGGCTTATCCGGAGAAGGCTTTCTGTAGAAAGTACCAATTATCGGTGATTTAATCGTTACGTACTTTGAGTCTTCTTCTTTTTTAGCAGGAGCTGCTTCGGTTGCAGGTGCTGGTGCTGCCGGTGCCTGAGGGGTAGGAGCAGGTGCCATTGCTGCAGGGACTTGTTGAATATAAGTAGTTTCCCCACCGGAATCTGCACTCCCTGTTCTGATCGTGATCTTAATTTCATCGGTTTCCAGTTTTACTTCACTGGCACCGGATCTCGCCACAAACTTAATTAAGCTTTGAATCTCTTTAATATCCATGGTATTCTTATTTGATTAGTTCTTGCTTAGTTATATGCCCATTTTAAATATATGGAGCCCCAGGTAAAACCACCACCAAAAGCGGCAAAGACCAGGTTATCTCCTTTTTTCAACTGCTCTTCATAATCGCTCAGTAAAAGCGGTAAGGTAGCAGAAGTAGTATTGCCATATCGCTGAATGTTCATCATCACTTTGGCGGGATCAAGACCCATTCGATTTGATGTAGCATCAATAATTCGTTTATTCGCCTGGTGAGGAACCAGCCATTGTACGTCATCGTGTGTAAGTTCATTCCTTTCCATGATGCGCGCGGCAACATCTGCCATATTGGAAACAGCAAATTTAAATACCGACTTCCCGTCCTGGAAGACGTAATGCTGTTTGTTCTTCACAGTTTCTTCGGAGGGTGGGAGAAGAGATCCTCCGGCCTCAATTTTAAGAAACTCTCTTCCGTTTCCATCAGACCTGAGGTATTCGTCTAACAACCCCATTCCATCAGTGTTCGGTTCAAATAAAACAGCACCTGCTCCATCGCCGAAGATGATACAGGTGGTCCTGTCTGTGTAATCGAGGATAGAAGACATTTTGTCCGCCCCAATCAGCAAGACTTTTTTGTACTTCCCTGATTCTATATAGCGGGCGGCAGTTGACATCCCGTAAAGGAAATTGCAACAGGCTGCCTGTAAATCGTATGCAAAGGCATTGACAGCCCCAATTTGACTGGCTACATATACCGCTGTTGAAGCTACAGGCAAGTCTGGAGTAGCCGTCCCCAATATAACGAGGTCAATCTCGGCCGGGTCTATATTTGATTTTGCTATCAGGTCCTCAGCGGCTTTAATTGCCAGGTAAGAGGTGCCTTTATCTTTATCCTTTAGGATTCTGCGTTCTTTAATTCCGGTGCGGGTGGTAATCCATTCATCTGTAGTTTCCACCATGGTTTCCAAGATCTTATTGGTTAACCTGTAGTCTGGCACAAAGGCCCCCACAGCTGAAATCGCTGCTGTAATTTTGGTCATGCGAACAAGAGTTTTATAAGGAAACCTTTAAAAAATGCTCCAAAAGTGGTGAAAAATAGTGATTTTTTATGACTTTTATGATCAAAATAGTGCTTTTTCGGCCTTTACTTAGTGGTCATAAAAAAACTCCCATTGTAGTAAATGGGAGTCTTTGATCTTATTTCAGAATTAAGCCGAAACTTCTTCCGATTTGTCTATCAGCACCTGGCCTCGGTAGTATAATTTACCTTCGTGCCAGTGAGCTCTGTGATACAAATGCACTTCTCCTGTTGTAGGATCTTTTGCAAGAGTTGGAGCTACCGCTTTATAGTGAGTTCTTCTTTTGTCTCTTCTGGTTCTGGAAATTTTCCTCTTAGGATGTGCCATCGCGACTTTTATTTATCCGTTAGTAAATTTTTTAAAGCATCCCACCGGGGATCCGTATTATCTTTGTTATTTGATTCTTTTGGTTGCAATTCTTCGAGCTTTTTCAAAGCTTCCGACTTGAGAGTTCCATCCTCCACTCCCGGGTGGATTCTTTTTTGAGGTACGGCAAGCACAAGCATCTCGTAGATGTATTGCGCAATATTGAACTGATGTTCCCCATGTGGAATAACAAGGATCTCATCATCCTCGTCATTGTATTCTTCTCCAAACTTCACCACAAGCGGCAAAGATGCAGAAACCTCCTGATCAAAGGGTTCATTGGTAAGGTCACAGGCTACATTAACTGTGCCCTGAGCTTCCATTTCAAGTTCCATAACCGTACTCGTTTTGTTAAAATGGACTTTAACCGAAATATCGGTCTCATTAAACTCTAAGTACTCAAAAGATTCAAAGAACGAATTATTAATATGATACTCAAACGAGTGTGCCCCTACTTTTAATCCTGAAAAAGGAATTATAAATTCCTTACGCGTCGTCATTGTGTTCAATCGTTTAAGGCGTGCAAAGATAAAATTATTTTGTCAATTGCAAATCAATTTATCAATTATTTAGGCCTCTTATACTGAAGGAGATGCCAAATTCAGGACTATCCCTGAGAAGCCCTTGTTTTTTGCTTCCGCAAAGGGTTTTTTGAGATCTCCTTATAATCCTCCCTGTTCCTGTAAATCTTTATAGCGGTAAACACCGCTTCCTTAAAGGAACCCGGGTCTGCCTTGCTCTTCCCGGCAATTTCATATGCCGTGCCGTGGTCAGGGGAAGTCCTCACCCTATTCAAGCCTGCCGTGAAGTTTACTCCTTGCCCGAAGGATAAGGTTTTAAAGGGAATAAGTCCCTGGTCGTGGTAGGCCGCCAGAATGGCATCAAATTGCTTGTAGACATCAGATCCAAAAAAACTATCAGCAGCATAAGGCCCGAAGATCAGCTTTCCGTTGCTGACCATTTCTTTAATTACGGGTCTCAAAACCTCATCGTCCTCTTTTCCAATAACTCCATTATCCCCACTGTGAGGGTTGATTCCCAACATGGCAATTTTCGGCTTTGTGATGGCAAAATCTATTTTCAGGCTTTTCTCTATGATGTCGATCTTATTTCTGATCCTTTTGGACGTGATGTTCTCGACCACATCTTTCACCGCTACATGGTCTGTTAAAAGTCCAACCTTTAGGGTGTCAGTGACCATGAACATCAAACTTTCCCCCCCGAGTTCCTGAGCGAGATAATCAGTATGTCCAGGAAAATTAAAGTCTTCTGCCTGAATATTTTTCTTGTTTATAGGTGCTGTTACGAGGACATCTATTTCATTATTTTGGAGTGCTTTTACTGCGGCTTTTAATGATTGAATGGCATATTTGCCCGCTTCTGCTGTCTCTTTTCCGTATTGTATTTCCGGAGTTTGTTTCCAGACATTAACGACATTGACTTTGCCGGAAATCGCCTGAGATGCCCGTTCAACCCCGTGAAATGTAATGTTTATTCCCAGGTCGGACTTCTGCTGACTTATCGTCTTATTCGAAGCAAAAATAACCGGGGTACACAACTCCAGCATCCTGTTGTCCTCAAAAGTTTTCAGGATCACTTCACACCCAATGCCATTGAGGTCTCCCACTGATATCCCAACTTTAATATTTGCACTTTCCTTCTTCATATATCTTGTCTTTGCCTTACCTTTGACACTTAAAATGAACGCCGCAGGCGCTTCTTTTTATTTAGTTCAAAAATACGTTATTAAGACCTTCCCGACGGTCTAAAAATTTCTTTTTTAATCCCCTCTGTCATGTTTACAGGAATAATAGAAACCCTTGGTAAGATCACAAACCTCCAACAAGAAGGCAGCAATCTTCACCTTACCATCTCCACTCAACTCGCATCCGAACTCAAAATCGATCAAAGTGTTGCTCATAATGGTGTTTGCCTTACCGTGGTGGGAATTGAAGGTGATTCTTATGTGGTAACCGCTGTAGAAGAAACCCTGCTGAAATCTAACTTAAATGATCTTAAAACGGGAGACCTGGTGAACCTTGAGCGGGCTATGATCCTGGGAACTCGGCTTGACGGCCACATCGTGCAGGGCCACGTGGATACTACCGGTACTTGTACTAAAATTGAACAGAAAGACGGCAGTTGGTATTTTACCTTCAATTACCCGGCAAAACCAAATGATATTACCATCGAAAAAGGATCCATCACTGTAGACGGGGTAAGCCTCACGGTTGTAAATTCGGAGGAGAGCAGCTTTAGTGTGGCCATTATTCCCTACACCTATGAACACACCCGATTTAAAGAATACGAGGTCGGCAGCAGGGTAAACTTAGAATTTGATGTCATTGGGAAATACGTAGCCCGACTCTTGAGCAATCGTTAATTGCAGTTACCTAATCCTCGAAAAAACTGATGGAAGATCCTATCCAGGAATCATTTGTGAGGTGAGAAACATTAATCATGGGGCCTTTTCCCATTCGTGTAAGGTTAACCACAGGCTTTAATTTTCCTTCTTCCTCGCTCCAAATATAAAGTATACGCAACTCTACCTTTGCGTTTTTATCCGTATTGGTCTTGATAAGAGGAGCGTAGGTAACCTTTTGCTGAAGCATATAATTCTTTCGGTCTTCTATAGAATTGAGTAATTCCCAGGTAGGCTCCAGGTTCACACCTTTCCCTGCAAAAGAAAATAGCGGTTTAAGGACGTACTCACTGAGATCAATATCTTTGGGGATCTCGTCCAGGTAGTATGAATTGGGCACGCTTTCGTGGGAAAGCATAGGCATTATGCATTTAGAGATCATAAAGAACCAGTCCGGGTTGGTAATCCACTCTACGTCCAGGTCATCAAACAGATTGAAATTCGTTTTGAGGTCTTTAAACTGATACAGGTCATCAAAAATTACCCGGTTGTATATCCTGCTTATCCTGATTTTCCGTCCGTCTTTTTCGTAATACAACTGTTTCCCTTCTTTGATGATCTTTGTCATGCAAACCACCGCTATCCCCAGGGCCTGTTGAGTAGCTGAGAAATCGATCCGCGTCTTTTGTTTTTCGGGATAGATCTCCATCAAGATCACATTCTCGGGATCTTCTTCTCCTAATATAACTTCCCTAAGGGTGTTGAAATAGGTTTCTTCCGTGTGTCCTCCCAGTAAATAGTGATATCCTTTATCGGGCAAGTTTGGGTAATGCTTTTTGAATGCCTTGGCTAAAAAAGGTTGATAACAAAAGAGGGAGGGAAAAGCTTGTAATTCAATCAGCTGTGGACTTAAATTTCCTTCTTCATCCTGGCAAATTCCAAAGTCAATACCGAGAAAATGCGGATTGCCCACAGGAGTAGGTGAATGCAGATGTTTAGGCATAAAGCGTTGCCTTACCTCTTCAAATTCGAGTTGGTCCAGTTGCTCAAGTATAGCCTCACAGGCGTCGAGCACCTTTTTCTTCATCTCGCGATCAATAAAAACGGGGGTTTCTGAAATTCGGAATGGACATGGTTCTCCAAAAGTCTGTAAAACCTCCTGCTGCAGCCCTTCGTAATACGACTGCTTAAAATCTCGGTTAAATGCCTCTCTTACTCCGGATATCATACAGATACAGGGGTTTGGTGATCGATAGCATCGGCTGCTTGCTCTAAAAACTTAGGGATTATTGTCCTGTTTGTCTTCAGGATTTTATCGTCATCGTCTAAATGGGTCATCATATCGAGATACTTCTTTTTTCCGTGATGTTTTACAATGTGGGCTCGCTTATCGGCTCTTTTAAAGTAGCGCATCATTCCTTCCGAATCTGCTTCCGGATGGAATTGTACCCCAAAAATTTCTTTTGAAAAACGAATGGCCATAACGGCTCGTTCAAGCGGAACGTGGGGTCTTTTCTTTTCCTTGCACAGCACTTTGCACCCCAGGCTTTTAAGCCTTTTCTTTTTAGGTTTTACCACCTGATAATCTCTGGAATCTACTGCATAAAATGGGTTTTGAAGTCCGTCGAGCAGGGATTCCAACCTTCCCTTCTTTGTTTTGTGAACGGGCATAATGCCAAATGCCGTAGACTTTCTTTTGGTCACTTTTGCCAGGTTCCAATGGATCACAGCCACCTGGAAGGAATGGCAAATCAGGAAAAGGTGTTTCTTCCGTTCCTCGAGAAGATTGTGGTCATAAATATCATCAAGAAACCGGTAAAATTTCTTTTCCCACTTCTCCCCTTTGGGTTTTGGAGAATCCGGTCCGCCAGAGGCGATAAAAATATCAAAGTCATGAATTTCCGGAACCTCGTGATGTACACGAACATCGAAGATGCGATAATCCCCGTTGATATCCTCTCTGTTTATAAATTGTTCAACAAGCAGTTTAATACAGCGCATCCCCTCATTGGGTTGCCCTGCATTCATGTCGAGAATGGCAATCTTATATGTTGAGTGCATTAATTGTTTTTCTAATTTGGGATAGGTTAGGACGATTAATAATTTTAATTTTCCTCCTTTACAGGCCTTTGCCGGTTTCTCCCACTATGTATTTTACAACTTCTTTTAGGTCGTTGGTTTCATTGAATACTTTCAGCTGCCGGTCTGCCCCTGAACCCTGTTCCAGCATTTGGTAAACGTAATTTACCTCGTTTCGGCAACCCAGTTCATCCACCACGTCCTCTACAAAGTCGAGCAACTCGTTGATCAGGGTTTTAAACGGAACTTCTTCTTCCTTCCCAAAATCAATTAGTTTGGCCTCCATACCCCATCGGGCTGCCCTCCATTTATTTTCGTTAATCAATACCCGCCTGTAAGATCTGAAGCTCTGGTTTTTCTGGTGAAGATTGTGGAGCTTGGCTATGATGCACTGCATCAAAGCCGCGAGGCAAGTTACCTCATCTACGGTCATCACCATGTCGCAAACCCTGAACTCAACGGTTGGATAAAAGGGGTGTAGTCTGATATCCCACCAGATCTTTTTCCCATTGTCTATGCAATTGGTCTTTACCAGCACATCAACAAATTTGTCGTATTCTGCCACACTGGAGAAGTATGGTGGAATTCCGGTCCTAGGGAACTTGTCGAAGATCTTGGAGCGAAACGACTTAAAACCTGTATCTCTGCCCTCCCAAAATGGGGAATTAGTAGAAAGCGCGTACAAGTGTGGCAGGAAATATCGAGCCACATTCATGATCTGCAGGCCCTCTTCCCTGTTAGGGATTCCAACGTGAACATGCATGCCAAAAATCAGGTTAGACCTGGCCACATCTTTCATTTCCGCGATCAATTCATCGTATCGCGGGTTAGGGGTAATGTGTTGTTCACTCCACATTGAAAAAGGGTGAGTTCCGGCAGCTGCCACCTTTAATCCCTCTTTGTTGGCCAGTTCAATCACCTGCTGTCTGAGGTATGAAACCTCATCCCTTGCCTGTGTGATATTCTCACAGACATTGGTCCCCATTTCAATAACGGATTGATGCATCTCTTCCTTGATGCGTTCTTTAAGTAGTATTTTTCCGCCCTCCAGGATCTTTGACATATGAGACCTCAGCGTAAAGGTATCACTGTCTAAAATCTGAAACTCTTCTTCTATCCCCAGAGTGAACTTTTTCATGATCGCGAATTATAGGTTAGCTTACTTTTTCTTTGGCGGAGTCTTTTTTGCTGTCGACTTAGTTGAGTCCTTAGAAGTTGTGCCTCTGGCCTTACTTTTACTTTTTGTGATCGGTGTTTTCTTCACATCCGATCTCTTCACCTGAGCTGCCGATTTCAATGGCGGTTTAGGGACTTTTTGGATCGAAGGTGCCACACATTGCTGTACATAAGTACCCCAGGAACTGTTATTTGAATTCTCCTTGTGTGCAATGGCTTTTTCGACAGCAAATTTTGCAGCGTGTTCCACTATCCACCTGAAATTCCCTTCCCCAACAGAATGGATGTCAGCATCCGGTGCCGGATTACAGAAATCAATAGCATAAGGTATTCCATTCCTTACCGCAAATTCCACCGTATTGAAATCATATCCAAGGGCTTTATTGAGTTTTATGGTATAGTCATGGATGGTCTTCATAAGCTTCTGATGTTCTGCGCCGGTGGTTTTAGGCTCTGTAACATACCTCAAATGAAACTCGTTTCTGGGTTCATACGGCATTATATGCACGTATTTTTGCCCCAGGCAATACACCCTGTAGTAATCATCAAATACAATTTCCTCCTGCAACATCATTACGAGTTGGTCTGTCTCTGCGTGTTTCGCAAATAAATCGTCCGGATCATTTACTTTATAGACACTCTTCCATCCTCCGCCTGAATGAGGTTTCATATAGGCGGGAAATCCGATGTAATTAAAAATATAGTCCCAATCCAAAGGAGCCTTCAGGTTGCGAAATGATTTTTCGGTGGTGTCATCCGGTCTTGATTTAGATGGCAACAGTATTGTTTTGGGAACAGGTACTCCAATTTGCATGGCCAGGCAGTTATTGAAGAATTTCTCATCTGCACTCCACCAAAAAGGGTTGTTGATCACGGCCGTGCCTATAAGGGCAGCATTCTTGAGATATGCCCTGTAAAAAGGAACTTCCTGTGAAATTCGATCAATGATCACATGGTAGCCGTAATCGATCCCCTGCTGAACTTTGTCAATCAATACGGGTTCGGCAACTACTTTTCCCTCTCCAATTTCATTTACCTTATCAATAAAGGCCCATGGAAAGGTGTCTTCCATTCCAAATAAAATTCCTACTTTTTTTATCATAATTCTCAGTGTTTTAAATTAAAAATATCGGCCAATATATTCGGGAAACGCCATTTTCCACAAGGGCCAGTCGTGGTCTATCCATTTTTTCTCATCATACCAATAAGGTATGCCTTTTGATTCGAGTATCCCTGCCATATGTACATTCTTGGGCTTACAGCTATCCCAGTCTGAGGTGCTGAGCACCAGGTTCATATGCTGAAACTTCCAACTCTCTTCGTTCTTCATAAATTCATCCGGACAGTTGTAATAGATCCTCATATCGTCCGATAAAGGCACAAAATTCCGGATATTGAATACGCCCGACATGGTAAACATATGTGAAACCAGATCGGGGAACCTAAATGCAGTGTTGCCTGCATGGTATCCTCCAAAACTCACTCCGGCAACTCCAATTCGATGTGAGTTACACTCCCTCTGAATGAAAGGAATTAGCTCGTTTTTCAGGAATTGCATATACAATTCGTAGTTGTGGATCTTGGTTTCGGACGACATATTCTCGGCATAGAAACTCATACCGTCAATAGTTTCAACATTGTACAGCTTTATCCTGCCTTCCTCTACAAAGTTCATTACAGACCCATTCAGGCCAAAATCGTTGTTTTGTGTAAAACTCCCATAAGAGGAGGGAAACATCAGAATAGGATATCCCCAATGCCCGGTGATTTCCAGATTTATATTTCGTTCCAGGGTATTTGAATAATACTGAATGTATTGGATGGATGCCATAGGATAATTTAACCTAAATTATTTAGTATAACAATAAAATTTTGGTGCGCAAAGATATTTTATTTTTGGATATCCTCTGCTTAAATTCAGCGGATTCCTTATACTTGCTCCCTTTAAAATGACAGAATGATTTTCAATGTAGATCACATCAGTTTAAAAGGATCGTTTTTTTCAAATAATTTAAAAAGGAAAGTTCGGTTCAGGTTAGTAGCTCCGCCTTCTTTCAGAAACTCTGACACTCGCTTCCCGGTGCTTCTCATGAACGACGGGCAGGATTTCACGGCACTACGTCTGGAGCATATAATAACGGAAGCCTATCGGGATAAAAAACTTATGCCATTTCTATACGTGGGTCTGGAGACCGATGAAAACAGAATGAAAGAGTACGGCACTTCAGGTATTGCTGACTACAAAGGACGAGGCGATAAAGCGGATTTGTATTCGCTCTTCGTAACTGAAGAGTTTATCCCGTTTTTAAAAAAAGAATTCAGGGCGAGTTCCCATAAAGAAGAATGGGTGTTCTGCGGGATGTCGCTGGGCGGACTTTCGGCATTTGATATTGTTTATAACCATCCCGGCTTGTTTGGAAAAGCAGCTGTGTTCAGTGGCTCGTTCTGGTGGCGAAAAAAAGCCTATACCCGAAAGGATCCCGAAGACCGGAGTAGGATTGTGCTCGACATGGTAAAAGAAGGAGACTATTCTCCACATCTCTCCTTTTGGTTTATGTGTGGTACGCATGATGAAAAGGCAGACCGCAATCACAATGGGGTTATCGATTCAATAGACGATACCATGGATCTGATCAAAGAACTCCAATTAAAAGGCTATACCTATCCCGGTAAGATCAGTTATGTAGAAATTCCCGGTGGAAAACACGATCTGCCCACCTGGTCTGGTGTATTCCCCCTTTTCCTGAAATGGGCCTTCCCTAAGAAAATTTCTTCGGCAGTAGATCAATAAGCGTCTTCTACTAAACCTTTATAAAAATCTTCCTTCGATACATTAGAAGGGCGAGTAGTAAATAAAAGCTCACTACAGAAAGTCCGTAAAGCAGGGAAGACAGCTCACCGGAAAGGAAGGATTGGACGTAGATGTTTTTGTAAATCCAGCCGTGTAATGACAGGCCTTCCTCTACCTGTACTGAATAGAAAATTTTGGTGACAAAGCTAGAGAGGAAATACAGGGTGATTGCGTTGGCCCCGGTATACCTGAAAATACTGCCAAACTGTATCCCTTTTACATCCGTCAGGTAATAAATAAGGGCAAGAAAAATGTTGGCCCATCCGGCTGTCACTAAGACAAAGCTGCTACTCCACAAGGCTTTGTTGATGGGAAATGCCAGGTCCCACAAATATCCCAGAAGCAGCATTCCTATACCAACGGCGAGAAGCAGTAGCTCCTTTTTTGCTCGTTTTGAAATCAGGATTAGTCCGGTAAAAATCCCAAGAAGGGAGGAGGCTATTGAAGGCAATGTACTAAGCAGGCCTTCCGGATCGTAATCATCTTTGTACATATGGGTTCCAAAAACCTGTAAGTCTATATAATTTGCCCAATTATTTGGGGCCCGGTCAAAGGTTGGGGCATCCCCCTGTAGGGGAATAAATCCCATCCAAATCCAGTACCCTGCAAGAATGGCAATAGTAATCCCGAGAATCACTTTCCAATTAAAATTCAGAAAAATTATCGCTGCAAAGAAGAATACAACACCTATACGTTGTAAGACCCCTGGAAATCTGATTTCAGAAAAATCCTTGAAGAAGGGAAACGAGATCGTAAATGCACCCAGGAACAATCCGAGGCCAATGAGTTTAAGGGTACGAATGCTTATTTTCTTGTAGGTAGCAGAATTCGGTTCTTTATTTCGATAGGCAAAGACAATGGAAGTCCCTACTATAAAAAGGAAAAAGGGGAAAACAAGGTCTGTTGGGGTATATCCGTGCCAATCTGCATGTCGCAGAGGCGGATATACGTATTCCCATGTGCCCGGGGTATTTACCAATATCATCAAGGCTATGGTTAAGCCCCTGAAAATGTCTACAGATATGATCCTTTCTTTCATAGTATTTAGAGAATAGTACCTTTCATTTTATTCCAGACCCTTGCCAGCAAGTATCCTGAGATGATAGCAACTACAGTCAAAATTCCTGCAGGAAGTGTCTTGCCATAGATCCAGTATCCTGTTGCAAACATGATGGTGTAAATCAGTACGCAACCCAACAACATAGCTGCTATTCCCGAGGGAACGCTCCACTTTTCGGTGGTATTAATGATTCGTTGTTTATCCTCTTCAGCCTCTCTCACTACTTTAGCCCAGCCCGGTCCTCCGGGTTGTATTTTCATGTAAAAAGAGCGGAGTACTTCCTTGGATTCTGGCTGAGTTAAGAAGGTGGCAGCCATCCAGATAGCCGTTGTAACTACTACCACAAAGATGTATTCGGACCAATCGGGGAAAACTCCTGTTTCCGAGGCAAAGAGAAAGGCTCCAACCGGAGTGAGTTTTAAGACCAGGGAGATAATCCCAGAAGCAAACATCGCTGTTATTTCACTCCAGGCATTAATCCGCCACCAAAACCATCGAAGAATAAATATAAGGCCCGTACCCGCGCCAAATACCAACAATACCTCAAACAATTGCAGGGCATTTTGCAAGAGTAATGCCAGTGTAGCACTAAGCACCATAAGTATTACCGTTGAGGTCCGGCCTACTGCGACCAAACGTTTTTCAGAGGCATTGGGGTTTATCTGTTGTTTGTAAAAGTCATAAACGATATAAGATGATCCCCAGTTGAGTTGAGTTGAGATCGTTGACATATAGGCGGCGATGAGAGAAGCCAGGACCAATCCCAACAAACCACTGGGTAGTTTTGTCAGCATGGCTGAATAGGCCAGGTCATGCCCCAATTTATCGTCGGCAATACCCGGGAAGGCTTCCTGAATACTAGCCACGTCCGGGTAGACCACTAAGGAGGCCAGGGCTACCAGTATCCACGGCCATGGACGCAGGGCATAGTGCATGATATTAAAAAAGAAGGTAGCACCTATGGCGTGATTTTCATTTTTTGCAGCCAGCATCCGTTGGGCTATATAGCCTCCCCCACCCGGTTCGGCGCCCGGATACCAGGAACTCCACCACTGCACCGCTAAGGGAATAATAAAAAGCGTTATCAGGGCCTGAGTATTGCTAAAATCAGGGAGAATAGAGAGTTTGTCGGTGACATTTTCATTCGCCATCAAGGCCGCAATTCCGCCAACTTCCGGCATGTTGACCAAATAGTAGGCCGCGCCAATAGCTCCGGACATGGCGACAAAAAATAAGAGGAAATCGGTATAGACCACCCCTTTGAATCCCCCGAGGGCACTAAAAATAACAGTGATGAGTCCGGCACTGACCACCGTTTGCCAGGGTTCAAGCCCCAGCATAATTCCTCCAATCTTTATCGCTGCCAGAGTTACGGCAGACATGGTAATTACGTTAAAAATGACCCCCAGATAAACAGCCCTGAACTTTCTGAGAAAGCTGGCCGCTGCCCCTCCATACCGAAGTTCATAAAATTCGAGATCGGTATTTACGTTACTCTTCCTCCAGAGCTTAGCGTAAACAAAAACGGTAAGAAGGCCTGTAATAAGGAATGCCCACCATACCCAGTTGCCGGAAACTCCATTCGTACGAACAATATCCGTTACCAAATTAGGCGTATCAGTAGAAAAGGTTGTGGCCACCATGGAAAGTCCGAGCAACCACCAGGGCATGGTTCTCCCACTGAGAAAGAATTCAGAAGTATTCTTACCTGATTTTTTGGAGACGATAATCCCTATAGCCAGAACCGTTGAAAAGAAGACAATGATAAAACTATAATCGAGAGTACTGAGTTCCATAGGGAAGTGTGATGGTTGGTGGTTAAAGATATTATTTTTTGGAATACCTTTAACTTCCCGTTCCTGGGCTAACTGAGCTATCACCTGTGGAAATTACCTTTACTTCCTGGATCCTTGCCTTTATGGCCTCTTTTGTGCTGGGAATTTCCAAATCGGGAGTCAAAGGAATCGCAGTGATCATTATTACCCTGATGGCCCTGGCTTTTGGCGCCAGAGCTTCTACGGGTCTATTAGTTCCTTTGTTTGTTGCCGGGGATATTTTTGCAGTTGCATATTACAACAAACACGCACGCTGGCAATATATCCGGCGCTTTCTGCCCTGGATGATGAGCGGCGTGGTCCTTGGTGTGATTTTGGGAAATGACCTTCCCGAAGACACGTTTAAAATAGCCATGGTGATTGTTATTTTAGGTAGTGTGGTGATGATGACCTGGTGGGATATGCGCAAATCGAAGGTAGTTCCCACACATTGGAGTTTTGCCGGATTTATGGGTGTCATGGCAGGGATTACAACCATGATTGGTAATCTGGCAGGAGCATTTTCAAACATCTTCTTTCTGGCTATGAGGATTCCTAAAAACGAATTTATCGGGACTGCGGCCTGGCTTTTCTTAATCATCAATCTCTTTAAGTTGCCCTTTCACATCCTGGTATGGAAAACCATCACCTTTGACACCCTTATAATAAATGCCAAACTCCTTCCGGGGGTGGCACTGGGGTTGTTTTGCGGAGTTCGACTGGTAAAGATTATCCGGGAGGCATTTTATCGTAAAATGATCCTCTTTCTCACTGCTCTGGGTGCTTTAATTCTCCTGTTCAGATAGTCATTCCGTAAATTTTAGTATTTTACCCGTTGATTTGCTGGAATTTAGGCTTCAGCTACCCTGTATCATGAACAATTTTAAAAAATCATTTTTACTGTGTTTTCTGTTGTTGTTCTCCTGTAAAGAGTACAGTGTTGAAAAAAACAACAGAATTGAAAAAGCACAAGCAAACAGAGACCTTGCGGAGATAAAAGCCGATGGCAAACTACGGGCTCTGATCGCTTACAGTGCCACCAGCTATTTCCTGTACAGGGGGCAGGCCATGGGTTATGAATACGAATTGCTCAAACGCCTTGCCGACGACCTGGGGGTAGAATTAGAATTGCATGTTTCCCGGGATCTGGACGAGATGCTAAGTGAGCTTCAAAAGGGCGATGTAGACATCGTAGCGCACGGCCTGGCTATTACGTCTGAACGCAAACAGGAAGTGGCTTTTGCCGAATACCTCTATATCACGGAGCAAGTACTGGTACAACGCAAACCTGACGGATGGCGAAAAATGACGTTGGATAATATCCGGGAAGCGATGGTTAATGATCCTATTGAACTTATTGGAGATACGGTCTCTGTAAGAAAGAATTCCTCCTATTTTAAAAGAATCAAAAATCTATCCCGGGAGATCGGGGGTGAAATCATCATTGATACCCTTACGGGAAATTATGCAACAGACGAAATCATCAAAATGGTTGCTGAAGGCGATATAAAATATACCCTTGCCGATAAAAATCTTGCTACCATAAATGCCTCCTACTACCCCAATCTGGATGTAGAGGTTCCTCTCAGTTTCTCACAGCGCATAGCATGGGCGCTCAGACCTGAAGCATCAGAATTACTGAAGGCTACCAACGACTGGATCAGGAAAGAAAAGAAGGAGAGCGACTATTACGTGATTTACAATAAGTACTTTAAAAATAAACGGAGTTTCAGGCGCCGGGTAAACAGTCCGTTTTACAGCCTGAATCAAAAACAGATCAGCCGGTACGACCCGATAATAAAGGAGAATTCCAGGATGCTGGGGTGGGACTGGCGACTCCTGGCCTCCCTAATTTATCAGGAATCCCGTTTTGATCCGAATGCGGAATCCTGGTCAGGAGCAAAGGGATTGATGCAATTGATGCCGGGTACAGCCCAGGAATTAGGGGTAACAGAGACCGCAGATGCCGGAGAGGTAATTAAGGCAGGTTCAAAATACCTGAGACAGCTCTATCAAAACTTTGAACAAATAACGGATTCGGTACAGCGGATAAAGTTTACGATGGCGGCCTACAATTGTGGATACAGCCATGTGTTGGACGCTCAAAATCTGGCCCGTGAAAAAGGGTTAAAAGACAGCATTTGGGACGACCATGTAGAAAAGATGATTCTGGCGCTGAGTTTTCCCAAAAATTACAACCACGAAGTTGTGAAGTTTGGATATGTCAGGGGATTGGAGCCTTTTCAATATGTGGAACAGATCTTTCAACGATTTGACCATTACCAGAAATTTATTGACAAGGAAGAGCCTGAAAATAGGAGTTTAGCGGGTTCTTAACCTTCCCAGGATCTGTTTCTCAAATTTTTTATCATCCTCCAAGATCTCAAAGAAGGAAGCGAGAAAATCATAAGCTTCGCGGTATTGTCCTGGGTCCTGAAACCACACCTTTAATTTGACTGCTTCCCGGAGCATTTCCGATTTTTTCTCAAGATAAGCTTGCCTTACGAGTTGAAGCTCTGCCTGCTCGCGTTCATATCCCTTATATATTCTGTCTGTGACCATTGAGATGGAACCCGATAAGTTCTGTATGTTGGTCACTGCCGCATAAGGCGCATTGACAAGCCCACACATGTCAAAATCATATGGGAGGGGGATGATTTTATTTTCAGCAAAAAGGAGTTTTTGATTGTGTTGTTGCTTCGTGGAATAATCTGTATTTGCGATCATAAATTCAAAAAAGTCGTTCTGTATTGAAGAAATGGGATCGTGTTGCAAGGGGTGGATAAGTCGTTTTATTTCCTGTCCCTTATAACGAACGGTTAAATAATCCATGTCCTCAATCAGAAAGCCGAATACGTTATGTGTTACCTCTCTTTTGCCCCGGGCTTCAGCTAAAGAGATTTCTGTAAGTCGAACTTTGAAATGGTAGGGGGCAATGGTTTCATATAACTTATACGCCAGGTATTCCCGCAGAACATAATCGCTGGTATTGCGATCCAGGAGGCAAGGCAGGACCAATTTGAGCTTTCTACTTCCTTCGAAGAGGGTTCCTTTGATTTGGGATTTAGGAAACTTCAGTTTCAATGGAGCAAAATAACAGGTTTTTCGCCTGAAATTACCCCTCGCTCTGATCTGCACCGGAAGTGAATCCCAGGCACTGTCATCCTCAAACCAGATCATAGAAGTAAGGTAGGTGCTATCATTGGTTTCCCTTTTTACCTGCTTGTTGGAATACTGAAGTTTTATTTGCAAGGGGAGTTCTTGCCTGAAGAGTTTGGGAAGAAATGTATCTGATTGGGTAGACAGTTCTTCCTGCCCGTAAACAGCCTTTACAGAGCCAAGGAAACTGAAAAGAATTACATAAAGGCAAAGGACTTTCATTGAACTGTTCTCTCTTTGTAAGATACGTATAATTGTTAAAAATATATCGAGAACCTATATGGCCTAAGGTGCTGAGAGAAAGTTCTGTTAAGGCATTGTTAATTTATTAACTTTTTATTAACTTGTATTTTATACCAGTAATATGATCTAATGGATGAATCAACGCGATTATTTGGAGCCAGGATATGTACGGGACTATTGTTAATAGCAATAGCAACGGTAGTTATTTTAGCCTACCAGGGGTATTCTGCCGAATTAGCCCAGGAAGCTGAACTCTATCTCGCTTCCTCTTTACATCAATTTGACACCTCTCTGGCGGTCAAATAAGGAGATGCCCTATTGGAAATGGCGTTATCAAGGCTTTTATAATCTTAAACATTACATCAATTGGGCCATAAAAATCCGGGAGTTAAAACTACCGGATTTTTTTTGCTTCCCCTTTCGATACAACCACTTTAAGAGATGTATTACCTCCCTTTTGTTGTACTATTTTAATTTTTTTTTACTGAAAAAGTGACCTCCATCAAAATATGGGGTCTTAAGTATGGGGCGATTCCCAAAAAGAGAACAAGGATCAGCTAATATGAAATCAGAAAGCAAAATTATACCCTTCAACAGAGGCACTCTGCAATCCGGATACAACCATGCTTTTATGTTTCACTATCTTGACGCCTGTTATCATTGCTCAGAAAGGCAACCCAACCACAACTCATGGTAAGCTTACTTAGAAAATTATTTCTGGTAATCATTGGGGAGCGGAACAAATCTTCCCTCGACAAGGATCATCCATTCCGGGATCTCTCGGATGAGGAATTGGTGGAGAAGATTGCAGAGACGAACAACACCTTACTTTTTGGGATTATTTACGACAGGTACGCAGATAAGGTATATACAAAGTGTACTGGTTTTGCCCGTTCTGAGGACGAGGCCGAAGACCTCACCCAGGATGTTTTTCTAACTATTTTCATCAAATTAGGCAGCTTCAAAGGCATCTCTAAATTCTCGAGCTGGGTCTATTCTATTACTTACAACTTTTGTGTCAATTATATTACCCGGAATAAAGGGCGAAAGATCAGTGAGAAGACTGAAAAATTCGACGGCAGGGAACATCAATTAGCTGTTGAAGCAGAAGACCGAAGTTTCTTCCACATGCGTTCTGATAAATTGAAGATTGTGCTGGAACAAATCCCCCCTGAAGACAAAACTCTGCTGCTGCTTAAATATCAGGACGATGTCCCGATAAAAGACTTATGTGCCCTTTTAGACCTTGGTGAAAGCGCTGTAAAAATGAGACTGAAAAGAGCCAAGGCAAAAACATTAGCAACCTATAATGCACTCCCCTAATGGCAGAAAACGTACAAAATCCGTTTAAGGATATCGGAAAGAGAATCATGGAAGCCCCGCCTAATCTGAAAAAAAAGGTTATGCAGGACGTAGCTGCGGCGAAGCTATTTATGGACCTCGCCTCCCTCTATACGGTAAATACTAAAGAGCTACTCGCGAGTTTGTTTAAAACCCGGGGGAAAGAGCAATAACATCTCAAATAATTCAACACTATTATGGACACATTAGGAAGCTTAGCAACAGACTCACTCACAACCATCATCCAGGACATTGTATCAGCTTTACCTGGAATTCTCGGTGCAATTATCGTCTTGACCATTGGATGGCTTATCATCAAGATCATTGGCTTTGTACTGAAAAAGATCCTCAAACTCGCAAGAATTGATGCCTTATCAGAAAAGATCAACGAGGCCCGTCTTTTTGGAGAGGAGAGCAAAATAAAAATAGATGTGATCAAGATCCTATTGGGCTTTATCAAGGGAATCCTGTGGATCACATTTATAATCGTTGCTGCGGAGATCATGGGGCTCACTATTATCTCTACGGAAATATCCAACCTGCTTCGTTATCTCCCTGTATTGCTGAGCGCCGTGGTCATTTTTATGATCGGGATGTACGCTGCCAAACTCATCAAAAGCGCTCTGACCAGCATTTTTGATTCCATGGGAATCGGCGGTTCCAAGATCGTAAGCAGCATTGTCTACTATATGATTATTGTCTTTGTGCTTATTACAGCACTCAATCAGGCGGGAATCGACACTGCGATCATTACCAGCAATATTACCCTGGTTATTGGTGCTTTTCTTCTCGCGTTTGCCATCGGGCTCGGACTTGGGTCGAGAGAAGTGGTAGCCAAACTTCTCAATACCTTTTACGCCAGAAAGACATATGCGGTTGGTGACTCCATCAAAACCAAGAAATTTGAAGGTACGATAGAGGCTATAGAGGGAATTCTGGTTACGGTAAAAACCAGGGACGGGAAAATTGTTATTCCAATTGAAGACCTCATTCAAACTAAGGTAGAACTGAAATAAGAGAGAACAAGCGATAAATCATGGGTAATTTCTCCGAATATTGCACTAAAGAATTATAAATCAAACATTTGTATAATTAAAAATTAAAATCAGAACAATGGGAAAATTTGAAATCAGAAAAACGAAATCAGGTCAGTATAAGTTCGACCTGAAAGCTTCCAACGGACAGGTAATCCTGAGCAGCGAGACTTACAAGACCAAAGCGAGCTGTAAAAAGGGTATCCACTCTGTGATGAATAATGCATCAACAGATAAGCGTTTCGATCGGAAAACGGCCAAAAACGGAAGCCCCTACTTTAATATGAAAGCGAGAAACGGACAGATCATTGGCACCAGCGAAATGTATTCCAATACCAATGGGATGGAAAACGGTATCGCCTCGGTAAAGAAAAATGCTGCCGATGCTTCCATAGATGACCAATCATAAATCAATAAAGAAAATTTACACATAACAACAAATACAACAACGATGAAGAAAAGAGGATTACTAGCTTTTTTCCTGGCTGCAGGAATGTTGGCTTATGCCCAAACTGAAGCAGAACTCAAAGCAGAAAAGGCGGTAAAGAAAGATTCTATTGCCGCTATTCAGGGCAGGGTCAATGCCCTGCAATCACAGATCGATGCCCTTCCGGGGTGGAAAACCGGAGCCTTCGGTACCATAGGTGTTAATCTTTCGAGCTTTAGCAATTGGTATACCCAGGGATTCCCTAACAATTCGGCCGGGAATATCGGTTTTACCCTAAACGCCTTTGCCAACCTGAAGGAGGAAAAATTCTTCTGGCGTAATTCAGCGAATGTGAATCTCCAATGGGTGAAGCTCGATGACAAGGACGATCCCACAGATTCAGACAGCTTCCGGGAGGCTACTGATGTATTCAATATCTCCTCTCTTTACGGACGAAAACTAAGTGAGAAGTTCGCTATATCTACCCTTGGTGAATACCGGACAACCATCCTCAATAATTTTAATGATCCCGGATATCTCGATATCGGGGTTGGAGGGACATGGACACCCATAGACAATTTGGTAGTGGTCTTCCATCCGCTGAACTACAACTTTGTTTTCAGCAGCGAGGATACCATCTTTAACTCCTCCCTTGGAGCAAAGATCGTTGCCGATTATACTCGTCAGGTAGGAGCAGTAAACTTTAAGAGTAACCTCTCTTTATTTCAAAGTTACGAAAGCGGAGACCTCAGCAACTGGACATGGATTAACTCCTTCTCCTATACGCTGTGGAAAATGATTGGGGTTGGTTTCGATTTTGGCCTGCGTAACAACAAGCAGGAAGCCCTTAATTATTCTGTGAATACCCTTGGGAATACGACGGAAACTTTTGATACAGTGGATAACGATTTACAAACCTACTGGACAGTAGGTCTGAGTTATTCCTTCTAAGAGAACTTTATTTACACTTAACACATTAATAATCATTTAAACTTTAAAACAATGCTTAAAGAATTCAAGAATTTTATTATGACTGGCAATGTCATTGAATTTGCCGTAGCCGTTATCCTTGCCGGAGCCGTTGGCCTGGTGGTAAACGGATTTGTAAACGACATCGTGATGCCTGTTGTCGGTGAATTTTCCGGAGGGGTCGACTTTGCGAACCTGAAGTACGTCCTTACCGAAGCGTCCGGTGTAGCCGGAGAGCCCGGTGCAATTGCCGAAAACGCTATTCGTTACGGAGCGTGGATCAACACTATTGTTAACCTAATCATTGTAGGCTTTGTCCTTTTTATGATCATCAAGGCTTATAACAAGACCAAGACGCCTCCGGCACCTGAAGCGCCAAAAGGTCCTAGTCAGGAGCAATTGCTTGCAGAAATTCGCGACTTGCTGAAAAAGTAAGTTGAGTCATTCCCCCAAATCAAAGAAAAGCCTCCTGCGTGATCATTGTCAGGGGGCTTTTTAATTTCCGACTATGAGATTTCGTTTTATAAATTGTCATAATAAACTGATCATCTGAAATGATACAAGAAATCGGACTTGGCGGGGGTTGCCATTGGTGCACAGAAGCGATCTTTCAAGGCCTCAAAGGAGTCTCTGAGGTGCGACAAGGATGGATATCATCGCGTGAATTTCCTTCTTTCTCAGAGGCAATCCTTCTTTGTTTTGATCCCTCTGTTATTTCGCTATCTGATCTATTGAGGATCCATCTCCAGACCCATAGTGCCACCTCAGCCCATCAGATGCGAACTAAATACCGGTCTGCAGTTTATGTGTTTTCCAAAGCTCAGCAGGCTATTGTGGAAAAGCACCTTCTAGAACTACAAACTGAATATCCGGAAAAATTGATAACCCGGCCGCTGCGGTTTCAGGATTTTAAATTAAATACGGAGACTTATCTTGATTATTACCGCCGCGATCCGGAGAAACCATTCTGTAAAAACGTGATCAGGCCAAAATTAGTCAAGCTAAAGGAAAACTTCAGTGAGCAACTCGATCCGGATAAAATACCCCTTACACGAAGCGGAGAATCGCGCGTTAAATTTTTGTGATCTGCCTAATAATGAGTACCTTAAACAAGGTAATCATAAAAATTCTGCGTTATGGGAACAATAAAGGCATGGAATAAATGGGCCAATGCCCATACGTATTACGGGCTCGATTTGGTTCGGGCTGCCCTGGGCGTCTTTCTCATCTTAAAGGGAGTCAACTTTATGTCTGATGCAGAGGCCATGGCGCTAGTGATGGATCCTTTCAGAGAGCTTCCGGGAAGCATGATGCTGATCCATTACGTAGCCGCAGCCCACTTTGTAGGTGGTTTTTTTATCATTATTGGATTGTTAACCCGGTGGAGTGTTGCCTTGCAAATTCCCATCCTTTTAGGTGCCATCCTTACCAATTTCCTGGGCGTGATGATAGTCAGCAACCTCGTCCAGGCTGTCGTAGTTTTCCTGATTTGCGGCTTCTTTATCTTCTATGGCTCCGGGAAGCACTCACTAGACTATTACCTGAAAATGCAGAAATAGGTATTATCGCCTGCTGGGCATCACCAGGCTGTCTGCCGGATAGGTCTTTGCCAGGTAGGTCATTTGATCTTTAGCCCATTTGATGATCAGTCGTCGCTGCTCATCTGTGAGATTGGCTTCGGGGTGCAGGCCAAAATTGGTATAGCTGTCCAAAGGCATTTCTTTCTCTTCAACCATTTCAACCGTTTCCTCAAATTTGTGATTCTGTATGGCTATAGGCCTTTTGGTAAATTCAGAAAAATTGAGATGGCCTTTCCCGTGTTCAATATGGTCATTTAACCACCAGCCCACAGGTTGTATTTCGGCATACCATGGGTAGACCGTATTGTTGGAATGGCAATCATTACAGGAAACCCTCATGATCTTTTCTACCTCTTCAGGTACTTCGTATTTTGTAGTAATATCATAGGTGAGGTCATTGCTGTTGTTTTTCTCCGGACGAAAGAACTGGAGCACAACGAAGGCAAAGATTAAAACAATTCCTATTTTCTTCAGCATGTTTAACGGATTAGATTAGACCATTCAAAACTATCTTTTCCCCCGGGAATATACCTCGGAAAAGACGCCAAATTTAAAAATTAATACGCATTTGAAGAAGCTTTGGGCAAGGATATTTAGTCCTATCTTTAGCCGGCCAAAGCCTTACAATTAAACCTGGCCTCACATTTCCCTGTACTATGGAAAATCAGCAAGACCAAATCAATCGTCTTACCGAAAAACTGGAACTCCTAAGACAGGTACACTCCCATTTTTCAGAGGAGATAGCAGGCCTTAAGGCCGAGATAGAGCAGCTGAAAAAGGACAATAAAATAAATGCTCCTGCCTTAAAAACATCCGAAAAAGAAGCTCAGTCTACTGTAGCCGATATTCCAAAGGAAACGGCCGATACTGTTGGAAAAGAGATCTCTGAGAAAAAGTATTATCGAAAAAGGCAAAACAAGATACTGGGAGGTGTGTGTTCCGGGATCGCCGAAAGCACTGGAATGAATTTGCTGTTGATGCGCTTCCTCTGGGTACTCTTTACCCTTTTGTTTTGCATCGGTGCAGTAGTTTACCTGATCTTATGGCTAAGCCTGCCGGAAAAAGAAAGTAAATCTCCGGCGTTTTCCGATCTACCTAAAGTGGGATTGGAAAAAGCAGAAGTCCTTTCCCGGGCCGGACAGGACAAGACGGCTTCCGATATGGAAAAATATATCGGAGAAAACATCATCAGTAAAATAGGCATTGCTGTGCTCATCATTGGTGTTGGTATTGGAGCAAAATACTCTATTGACAACGATCTCATTAGTCCGCTTATCCGGATCCTGCTGGGTTATCTCGTAGGGGCAGGATTATTGGCTGTAAGTTTCCGCTTACTTAGGAAATACGAGAATTTTAGTGCCGTACTCCTCAGCGGAGCCATGGCCATATTTTATTTTATCACCTATGCGGCCTATGCATTTTACGATTTGTTTCCCGCCTATATTACCTTTCTCATGATGGTACTGTTTACAGTGGCTACTGTTCTGGCCGCCTTAAGACTAAATAAGCAATTTATTGCGCATATTGGCCTTGTAGGCGCTTATGCCGTTCCATTTTTGCTGAGTGAGGGTGAAGGTAAAGCCCTGGTCTTATTTAGTTATATGGCCATCATCAACGGTGGTATCCTGGTGGTTGCCTTTAAAAAGTACTGGAAGCCCTTATACCTGGTCGCTTTCGGCCTGAGCTGGCTGATTGTGATCAGCTGGGGTGTTGGAGCCTATGAGGCCAAGGAGCATTTTATCCTTGCCCTAAGCTTTAGCACACTCTTTTTTCTGCTTTTTTACGCAACTTTCCTGGCCTACAAAATATTGAGAAAAGAAGTGTACAACCCGCTAGACATTGCACTGGTGCTTGCCAATTCCTTTATTTTCTATGGCCTGGGATACGGTTTCCTGACTAGTCAGGTTGAAGGGGAAAATTACCTCGGACTTTTCACCTTGGGGAATGCCCTTTTACATCTTGGAGTGGGATTTATGGTCTACCGCCAAAAGGGGATCGACAAGAATATCTATTTCCTTATCTCCGGAATGGTCCTTGTCTTTCTTACCCTGAGCATTCCTGTTGAACTGGATGGGAGCTGGGTAACCCTCTTATGGCTGGGTGAAGCCCTGGTTCTTTTCTATATCGGGAAAACAAAGCAGGTGGCAATTTACGAAAAACTCGCCTACCCCCTGCTGTTATTGTCTTCGATAAGCCTATTGCAGGATTGGGTTTGGGCTTATGGGGATACGGAAGAACTATCTTTGGTGTTCCTGAATCCCACCTTCCTCACTTCCGCGATTTTTTGTGCGGTTTTGGGTTATATGAATTTGCTGTACCACAATAAGAAGTTTCCCGGTGCTTTTGCGGGTGACAATGGGAAATGGCAACTCCTATCCACAGGATTGGCGAGCTTGTTATTGCTGAGCCTTTACGCTTCGGTTGCCCTGGAAATTAATTATTACTGGGAACGGCAATTTCAGGCCTCTGCAACCGGTGAATTTGGAATTGGCGGGAGTTATAATTACGATCTTATCACTTTTCAATCCCTCTGGGGGATGATGTATTTTTTAGGATATACCGCGGCCCTGATTTTAATCAATTCCCGATGGATAAAAAGCAAGGCACTCGGAATATTAGGACTTAGTCTGGCAGGATTGGGGTTAATGTATTTCCTGACGGTAGGCTTATATGACCTGAGTGAACTCAGGGAGAGCTACCTGGGTGAGAATTACAATGAAGGCTTTGAAGCCGGAATATTCCATCTGCTGTTCCGTTATCCGGCGTTTCTACTTATGACAGTTGTTATCCTTGTTTCTTATCGCTATCTAAGGGCCAATTATAAAAAGGAAGTATTTACCCCGGCATTAAATCTCATGCTCTCCATTACCCTTTTATGGGTATTAAGCAGCGAATTGATCCACTGGTTAAACCTTGCAGGGGCCGGAGGAATCTATAAACTATGGATGACTGTTTTTTGGGGAATTTATGCCCTGGCACTGATCAGCCTTGGCATCTGGAAGGCTCAAAAACAGCTTCGTATCGCTGCCCTGGTCCTATTTGGTATTACTTTGATCAAGCTTGTTTTCTATGATCTGGCCAACCTAAACACGCTTGCTAAAACGGGCTTATTTGTCCTGTTGGGTGTTTTACTGCTGATCATTTCATTCTTGTACAATAAGTTCAGGGGGCGTTTATGGGAAGAATAGATCAGGGCTGGGTGCATGCGGTTTATCGGCTTTTATCGGTGTATGGCCCTCCGTTTTAACCTTTACCACAGGATTTAGGGGTTTCACAACAATTTTAAGGGGGTTCACCACAAGAATGGGTATCTTATAGAGAGAAAATGAATGTATTAAATCCCCACGCTATGGAAACAAATACAGAAAAACACCCCATTTTAAACAAGATCTTAACGGCCCTGAACATCAGTCTTGAAGTTATCTTATTGCTGATAGCCCTTGGATTTATTGTAGGGTTGTACGGAATTTTAAGCTAGTGCTTGTTTTTTCATCAAATGGAAAAAGCTTCTGCTATGGCAGGGGCTTTTTTTATGGTCGACTCCCCTGAATGAAATATTAAAGCAGCTTAGTCGGGTGAGCGCACATATCGATATTCCGGCCCATCGCAGGGAGTAAAGTCAGACTGGATAAGTAAATCCCCGGAGAAGAAGTAGAATTCCTCCGGTTCAACAAAACAGTTTCTGATTAAAGGATGGTTTTGAGCATAGGTGACCCTGAATCCTGAGTTCCCATTTTGTTCGTTAGCTACCCAGCGGCCTTCAATGGTTGTGGTTTCCCCGTCCCTGGTCTGGGATTTCAGAAATAGGCCGTCTGAGATAAACGCTACTTTCTCCGTATAGTTGAGTTCTGCGGCCATTTGCTCTGTCTGGGTCATATAGGCATAAGTACTGTTCAAAACCCAGCTATCATTCTGTAGAGGATCATTAGAAGAGCCACACGAAAAAAGTAGCAGCAAGACAATGGGAAGTAAACGAGACATCATATATTTTTATTCTAAGATAGCAAACAGCGCATGGGGTTGCTTCAGAAATACCTTGTCTTCGGAGAAGTAGTGGAGGGGATGGGTGTCATCCACTCCATCGCCAAGGTGAATACCGATGATATGAACAGACCCCTTGAGGATTTCAGAATTCTTAGTCTGAAGGTGGTGGAATAGGCGGGTTCGGTTACGGTTTCGTCCAGACTCAACGGGTGCTTTGTATCAGCTCAGTTTTCCGTCTGCATTTCCTTGTCGATCAGGCGAATGATCTCCTCGCACATGGCCTTCATTTCATTGAATTGCCCGTTCATGACCGAGAATTCGTAGACCGCCATTACAAAGCCATTCTTTTGTTTCAGGTCTTTGAGCATGGCCTCGTAGTTCTCCCTGGGTAATTCCACATTCTCCCCGGCTTTCCCCTCAGTAACCTGGTAGGTAAAGTTTTTTACAATGGGGTTCAGGTCGAGTACAGAATAAGAAGGTTCATAGAGTAAAATCTCAGCATCATAGCGGAAGTGTTCTTCTTCATTCTTTAGTTTTTTGTAGAGTGCCTGCAGGTTAAGCAGGCCGTTTTTGATGCTGTCATTGGAGATCAGGGCGAGGTTCCCCGAATTGATGAGTTCCTGAAAGGTGTTGTCTTGTTGGGTAAACTTTTGCCAGATATAGATATTGGTGGTGTGGAAGGCAAAGGCGTTCAGGTCCGTCAGGGGTTTCCCTTCAAAATGCTCCAGCACATAATTGGCAGATTCGATCCTTGAATTCCTTGTGGTGATATACCGGTCTAGTTCAGCAATATTAAGGATAAGGTCTGTCTTCAGGTTTTTGAGATAGTGTAGCTCTTGTTCGCGTTGCTTCCGGGCTTCGTTGGAGTTGTTGATCTGCAGGGCGATCAGTATCCCGATGACGACCAGCAGGATTTCACCGGTGGCATAGAGAACGTATTTGGTAAGCTTGTTTTCTGCAAGAAGTCTTTGCCTGATTCTTCTGAAGAATTGGATCATAGGGGGTTGGTTTTACCCTGCCTAATGTAATTAATAATTTAGAATCTGTTGGATGCCTGATTATAAAAGCGGTTTATGGAAGCAGATTTTCTCTGTTTCTCTTTCTTTTTCTACTTTGAAAGAGGTTGCGACATCGCAAAATAAGTAGTAATATTGCAGTCCCTTGTAGAGCCTGAAAGGGCTTGGGATTTGGAATTTGTAATTTGTTCACGTAAGTGAACAGGGTCCTATAGCTCAGCTGGTTAGAGCACCTGACTCATAATCAGGGGGTCCCTGGTTCGAGCCCAGGTGGGACCACATCAAGCAGAAAACCCACGCTGATAGCGTGGGTTTTTACATTTCCGCGAGAAAGCCAAACTCGTTTGACCTTTCGAATGGAAATGTAAAAAGGCGCTTTGCTTTGCAAAGCGTTGTTTTCTATTTGCAGGCGAGGGACTATTCTGATCGCTTCCGACGCAGGAGGAAGCAACCCAGGTGTCCGAGTTTTTTTCAGTATTATTTTAAAGATGTCAGTTTTGCTATCCTGCATCCAGCAGGACAGGTTTGCAGGAACGGGCCCTCTCTGATCCATTTCCGAAGGGAATGAACCCACCCATATGGTTATTAGGACCATGGGGACAAAAACCATGGATGTGGCTAACGCTACATACTCATTTTCTTTACTTTTAAACCATGAAAAAAGCAGCCCTTATCATTTCAATTTTGTTTCTTTCCTGTGCACAAAGTATTGACCGGGAGATCACCCCGGGGAACCCCGAGCTTCAAAGCTCCATGAAGGAACTTCTCCAGGAAATTGAGCAAGATATGATTACCCTGCTCGAAGCTCAGGAGCAGAATTCTCCCGCTTTTTACTACCTCGACAAAACAAGAAACCGTCTTCGAAACAAACTGGATAGCTTATCTCTCTTAGAGGAGCCTGACCTCCTTTCCCGGATACTGGAATTAGACGCGGCCAAGAGGCGATTGCTGCAAACATCAAATCCCTCAAACCCGGTGATCCGGAATCTCGATGAACAGATAGATGCCTTGAAAGAACAAATGGAATAGTGCTTACTACGCTGGAATTGTATTGCGGTGTAGCTACGCAGTAGTTGTACTGCTGCCTCCTCTAATCCCCCTAAAGACCTGAGACCTCCATTCTATTCCCCATCGATGATTTGCGCAAAGACCTGAATATTGGTATGCGCTTTTCCGGGTTCCATAAGGGTGCAAAATCCGGTAATGCCGGAGCCTGTACACGATTGATAAATCGTATCATAATCAGGCGATTCCAGGTTAATTTGAAAATTATGGATCTTCTTTGTCTCCACCTCAATGTTAAATGTGCCATCAGATCCTATCGGGAATGATTTTCTAAAATTCCCATATTTCCCTAATTCACTGCCAATGATTTCAATTTGGCCGTTGGTAAAAAGCTCAGTGGTTCCATCTATTAAAACAATTCCCTGAAATGATGTAAGTTGCAGATCCTCTTCTTTAGAGCAGCTTAGAACCAGGGTTAAGCAGATAACAAGCGTAATTATCCTGAAAACTCTCATCATACATCTGTTTTCCGCAATCTATTTCTTCTTGCAAAAAAAGATATCCGAAAAAGTAATCAAGACAAGAATCAGGACAACTTCAACCTTTTTAGGTTAATCCCTATTCTCAACTCCATAGGATGGCAGCATTCCTCCGGGAATGAACCCAGGCATCACTTAGAACAGAATATCCTTTTTTAAAACATTGCAAGGCTACTTGGATTGCAGGAGTGGGCACGATTTTGTCGTTGGCGTCAGCCCCCAACCCAGGTGCGAAAATATCTTTTCAAAACCACCTCACCTTAAGGGATAGCTCGGACCCATTTGCAGTACCAGTTCTTCCCTGTACAAAAAACAAGAAAAAATGAGTGATACCTAAGCATATCCTCATAGTTAAGCGGGCGTGTTAAGGATCATAAAAAAAATTATTTATCATTTGCTTAACAGGGAGATTGATAAAGTATTTGTAAAATTGTTTATTAAATGGTGCAAAAAGTTAAACAAAAAGCTATGAAAAATCTTCTTTCCCTTTTTTCTGCAGCTATTCTGGTCTTCGGACTACAGAGTTGCAGTAATGATGATGACTCCCCGTATAACGACGGGAATCCCGATCCCGTGAACTTGAATTCCAAAACGTACGCCTTGGGGTCAGCCGCAGTTCCTGAGATTTCGGGTACAGCTACCTTTACGGATAACACAGATGGTACAGTAACCATCGACCTGGCTTTGCAAAACACCCCTACCGGAGGCCAGCACCCTGCCCACATCCACTTTAATACCGCTGCAGAAGGAGGCGGTATCGCGCTGTCGCTTGGAGTGGTAGATGGGGATTCCGGTGAAAGCAGCATTACCGTGGACGCACTGGATGATGGTACTCCGATAACCTACGAAGGGCTCCTGGATTTTGATGGGTATATCAATGTTCACTTGAGCGCTGAGGAACTGGCAACAATCGTCGCTCAGGGTGACATCGGGCAAAATGAATTAACAGGCGAGTCCAAGACCTACGTTTTGGATGCCGTCGATGTACCGAATATTAGCGGTACTGCTACATTTTCAGAACGTGTAAATGGAGAAGCCCTTGCAGTTATTGAACTTGCTAATACGCCAGCGGGGGGAGAGCACCCAGGACATATTCACAACAACACGGCAGCTGAAGGTGGCGGCATTGCATTTACCTTTAATCCTGTCATAGGAGATGCGGGGATCAGTAAGACAAATGTGGCCGCACTGGACGATGGATCCGCTTTTGGATTTGCTGATGTCCTGTCGTTTGATGGATATATCAATGTGCATTTAAGTGCCGACGACCTGGCAACATTGGTGGCCCAGGGAGATATCGGTCAAAATGAACTGACAGGAGAATCTATTGCCTATGATTTAGCAGAAAAAGATGTAGCCGGAATTAGCGGAACTGCTCTTTTTGAGGAAAGAGTTAATGGTACCACCCTGGTTACTATTCAACTGACAGGAACCCCCGAAGGTGGTTCTCACCCCGCACACATCCACGAGAATGATATCGCGACCACAGGACCCATCATTGTAGGATTAACTTCTGTCAATGGCGATACTGGACTCAGCAAGACACAGGTAAGCGAACTTGTGGGAGGCGCACAGGTATCCTATACCGATCTTTTGACTGCTAATGCCTATATCAATGTTCACCTGAGTAATGATGACCTGGCAACCATTGTGGCGCAAGGTAATATTGGATCCAATGTCGGAGATGGAAATGAGTCGAAAACCTATGACGTAGTGAATGACGGTGCCACTGCCTATGTCTTTAACGGAGAAGAACTTACCGATTTCAGCAATCCGGATTTAACACTCAAAAGGGGTTCTACCTATACCTTTAACATTGATGCACCCGGACACCCATTTCTGATCAAGGAAGTACAAGGACCCGGCACAATGGACCTATACAATGAAGGAGTTACGGACAACGGCGCAGTGGCAGGAGCCGTGACCTTCACCGTACCAGCCGATGCACCGGATATTCTGTATTATAATTGTGAATTCCACGCCTCGATGACCGGCACCTTTACCATAGTGGATTAAGCTTTTAATAATTACACTAATAAAAAGTCCCACCTGAGTGTGGGACTTTTTATTAGTGTAATTATCCTGAAAATCCTCATCATACAGCTATTTCCCGCAATCTATATCTTCTTTCCAAAAAAGATATCCGAAAAAGTAATCAAGACAAGAATCAGGAGAACTTCAACCCTTTTATATTAACCCTATTCACAACTCCATAGGATGGCAGTGTTACTGGCACGAGCCTGCAAGCTTCTCAGTCTCCTTTAATTCACTTTTTAAACGGAGATGCCTCCATGTGTTCCTGGATCGACTTTTTGGCAATGAATAATGCTAACACAAGGGTAATAATGCCAACAATCCAAACGCCTTTGACCAACTCTATAAATAAGAAAAAGTCATACAAGGCATGAATAATTACGGGGATTAAAATGGAAAGAAGGATATACCCCAATTGCGCTTTCTTCCTGCTTTTGGCCTTGCCCAGATAATACCCCATAATTACCGCAAATACAAAGTGCGCCGGCACCGCAGTAACCATTCTCAGTACCGCCAGTGACGCGGAGCCTTGCAGGACAAAAGTCAGATTTTCGATGGTGGCAAAACCCATCCCTACAAAAACGGAATAGACTATGCCATCAAAAGGTTCGTCAAAATGCTTGTTCGGATATATGATCAGGATGACCACCAGAAACTTTAAAATTTCTTCCGTTAAGGAAACCGTGAGCGCTTCCATACCGGCATTTAAAAAGTAATTCTCAATGGTATTGGCACTGAGTAAGTAATCCAGAACATTGATGTCTAAAAGCAAGTTCACCCCTCCCAGAATAAAGGCTATAGCTAGTAGCCACAACGGCTCTTTGTCCTGCTCATCCAGATAATAAATAAATGACATTATGAAAAAACCGGGGAAAACAGAGAGGCTTACCAGTATCAGGTCATAGATCTTCAGGGTATCAATCAATACCAATGGATAGAGTAAGACAACAAATAGTGCTGTAACTATAATGCTCGTAAACAGACTTGTCTTAAGTATCGGGTTCATTCCGTTCTTAGAATTTTAAGGATACCATCCATTCGTCAAAAGACCGGTTGTCATTTCCAATTTCAAAAGCTCTTGCCCACCCAAAGGAAAAGGTTGAAGACAAATGAGAAAACATAACCAGCCTGGTGTCTACCTGAAAGCCTATATTTCTGAAACTCTCAGAAAGGCCTGTAAATGAAACCGGACCTGCTACCGTTGTGGCCTCGTAGTTTCTGGTAAATAATCCTCCGGCAAAAACCGTAGCATGAGAATGGGTGGCAAATAAGTTAAAAAACCCCACTTTTCTGTACCTCAGAGGAGGTAGGGCAAGCTCTAAGGTGGTTTTAAAAAAACTTTTGGCGATAATACTTTTATCCGCATCAAAACTCAAACCGGCAAAAGAGAAGGTTCCCCTGTACCTTTTAGATGCTGAATTGTCAATGATATTATTTCCAAAGGCCGCAAAACCAAATCGGGTAAACGGGTTCACCCTCTTCGTAAAGGAATTTCCGGCAGAACTTCTGATCCAAAAGGATGCGTGATCCACCGGTAACTGAAAGCCTAAATCTAACGCCCCGTGTATTCTGGGATAAAAATTGCCTTCTGTGATAGAATTAGACAGGTTTAGAGACGATTTAATCCCTTTTTCTGCGTCTACCGCACCAACCGATCCTTTCAGGTCCCTGTAAGAAAACGACGTATACACGTTGTAAAATAGGTTGGTATTAAAATCGTCATCTGCAAAATTGATTTGTTGAAATTCAGGAGATTGGTTTAAACCGTAAAAAGCACTGGCGCCAAAATTTAAATCGAGGTTTCTGGGATTGTCATTGATCAAAGACCGATTGTGATCAATGCCGATGTTTATTCCTTTTCTGGATCGTTTGGTAGGCCCGAACAAGTCATAAAAGTCGGCCTGATTATAAAATCCGTAAAAGTCATAAGTGCCCGCTAAAAATCCTGTCAGCTTGGCCGTTGAGTACTTAAAAGCAGCATGAAATTGTTCGTCCTTTAGAATATCGCTCTCCGAATCATCTAAACCGTTATCCCAGCTGTTTGGGGTATAGGACAGGGAAAGATCGATGGTTTTAAAGCCTATAGGATCCTGAAACTTGAATCTGTAGCCAAGGCCAAATTTATTCTTGTACCCTATTAGTGTGGGGTAGGCGAAGGTTAATTTAACTTCTTTCCCGGGAATATAAACCCCCTTTTTTGCATTGAGGCGCTCATCATCGAAATTTCCAAAATTGGGCACGTCTGTCCTCCAACCTTCTAATTCCGGATGTTTTTCAACCGTTTTATTGCCCAAAAACTCTATGTTGGCAACTTCAATATTCCCTTCATTGTAGACGTAAACCGGCGCAAAGCCATCGCTGGTATATTTAAAGGAAAATATCTTTTCCTCATCAATGGGGATGGGCCTGAAATATCCCGTAAGTGCATTCGTAAGGATCTCTATGTCTAGCGTATTCGTATCTACCTTATAAATATTACTTACACCTGTGTAATAGGAAGAGCCCAACAAATAGCTGCCGTCCTCAGAGAATTTAAAACTCTGGGGAGAGGCCACCTCGAAATTGAAGACTTCCTTGAATTTAATACTGTCCTTTTCAAAAGGTTTAAAGGAATTGAGTTCATAAATATTTAAAAACTGGTTCCCATTGATATCGGTAAATCCGGCACTAAGGCTGAGGCCGTCCGGGGATATATCCATGTCGAACATATCAGAACCATAAGGCAGGGTGTATTTTTGCTCCCAGGTGGAGTAATTTTGAGCTTCCGGTTTGCCGGGAACCGACTTAGGTATTTTTACAAGGGTAGAGATCCCATTGAGGTGCTTTACACCCCATAGTGACTCATCTGCTTTATTAAATGCCAGATCGCCGATACGGCAGTCCTTCTGTAATCGTTTTGAGTGGCCGGTATTTAAATCGTATACATTTAAATCTCTTTTCTCGTCATTGTCGGTAGTGTAAAAAAGCAGGTCATTTTTTTCATCATATGTTAAAGAGGTAACATTAAACAGGGTTGGTCCCTTTACGTCCTTGAGTCTTTTTATTCTTCCTGTGGCTAAATCCAATTCGGCTATGTGAGGTATTTTTCCGGGATAGTTAACGGCGACATAGATTTTATTTCTCTTTTTATCGTGATAGGCAAAGGAGACCCCGCCAAGGACTTTATCGGTGATCAACTCATCCCTGCTGATCTCACTCTCCTTTAAGTTTTCAATATTCCTTTTTTGAAATTCCTTCTCAAATTCAATCCAATTATTCCAGGAATTGGTGACAGAAACCCCATAGATTTGTTTAAAACTCGCAGCAAATCCCCTTTTGCTTCCGTCTTTTCTTTTTACCCATTCAATCAATTTTTCAGGGCCGTGTTGGTAGGCGAGGTAACTTACAAAGCGGGTGCCGTAGTAATAATAATTGGCCTTCGACATAAAATCGGCTGAGGTTCCGGCAGAAGCTAATCCTTGGGGCGAATACATCCTGCTGCCTTCAAGAACCCTTGTCCTGAAGAACATTTCATCGTAATTGCCAAGAGCATTTCCTTGTCCGCCATCCATCCAGGTTTCTACAAAAACAGCAATCCCTTCGTGCAGCCATCGCGGAGAGTAATATCTGGGATTGCTCAAATAGCTGTAAAACATAGAGATGGGATGATCACTGGAGCTCTTTACCTTCCCAAAAAATATTTTTCGAAAGAACAAGTCGGTTTTTGAAGCATTATCTAAAGCCGCTATATGAACGAGTTCGTGATTCATTATTGAAAAAACCCTCTCCCCGGCTACACTAGATTCAAAAGCGTAGTTTAAGGGAGAAATACAGGTAGAGATAAGATTGTTTGGTAGGGAAGTTGCTCCGCCGTTTCCGTAATCCCCAAAGTCCTGAAACATCACAAACGTCTTTTCCTGTGGGTCGTAGTCGAATAAAGTTTTGTGAAATTCGAGGGCGTTATGGGAACAACGTATAGCGTGATTTAAGACATAATCGAACTGCGGACTTGTGCTTACAATGTTGAATTCATTTGTTTCAATTTTATTGAATTGAGAAAACACAGTATTCAAAAACAAAAGATACAGAAGAGTAAAAAAGAGTGGTTTTTTCATATTAAAGTTGGTATTGAAAGAAAAAAGGAGAAAATAAAATTTCCTCCTTTAATTGCTTGTCAAACTGCCATTTTAATAGTCCGCAGTCGCCATCCTTTTTTGAAAATCAGGAGTAGCCATCATCTTTTGAAAATCAGGTGCAGCCATCATCTTCTGGAAGTCGGCCGAGGCCATCATCTTCTGGAAGTTAGGCGCAGCTACCATCTTTTGGAAACTAGGCGCACTTAACATCTTCTGAAAATCGGGTGCAGCCAGCATCTTTTGAAATGAAGGTGCGGCCAGCATCTTTTGGAAGGAAGGTGCAGCCATCATTTTCTGGAACGAGGGTGCAGCCATCATCTTCTGGAAGTCGGCCGAAGCCATCATCTTCTGGAAGTTGGGCGAAGCCACCATTTTCTGGAAGGCGGGTGCAGCCAACATCTTCTGAAAATCAGCTGATAAGGCTAACTTCTTAAATTCAGCGGAAGCCATCATCTTTTGAAAATCAGCGGCGGTGATCATCTTCTGGAAATTGGGCGCAGCCATCATTTTTCTAAAATCAGGAGCGGCTAACATCTTTCTAAAGTCAGGTGCAGCCAGCATTTTCTGGAAGTCGGCTGTAGCCATCATCTTTTGGAAGTCGGCCGTGGCCATCATCTTTTGAAAATCAGCAGCGGCCATCATCTTTTGGAAATCGGCTGTAGCCATCATCTTCTGGAAATCAGCTGAAACCATCATCTTTTGAAAGTCTGCCGATGCAACGAGCTTTGCAAATTCTGGATTTGCAATCATGTTCTGAAAATCCTGATTATTCAGGAATTCCTGAACGTCTTCTCCATCGAGGGTGACTTCAACGTCGTTTCTGTTGTCGTACTTTTGAGCTTTTTTAGCCCCTTTGATAGATTTATCCCCGGAACTCGATAGTTCTGAAGAATTGAACTGAATTGCGCCTGTCTCTACCAATAAATAGAAAACAGCGCCAATCACTAATACAATGGCCACGATCAAAAAATTTAGTTTCCCGTGGACTTTACTTGTGTGTTTACTCATAATTAGTGTATTAAATTAATTATTTCCCAAACAACAATAAAGTTGAAAAGCATAGCTACTATAGCTAGTTACTAAATATAATAAAAAAATGTTAAAAAAACTCTTTATTTACCTCATTTTTAGGAGGTTAAATCTATAATGGGCAATAAAAATCACCCTGGGTAACTAGTCCCCGGAATGATCTTTGGATTGTGAAGTATCATCAAATATGTTATTGTCCTCTTCTAAAATAAAGGGGATAGAAGAATACAAAGTCTGATCTTAGTTGGCCTTTAAAAGATAATTTATTTATAATCTCTATATGTAAAGCAAGGGACGAATTATACCTAATACTGTCCGGAGAGGTGGTTTGAGTGATTAAAGCAGGATCACCCTTTCATAAATACAGCGCCTCAATATTTCTATGTTGAAAATAGTATCTTCGGAAAGATCAGAAAGATGCCAGATGTCCAAAAGCAACACCTCCCAGTAAGGTATTAAAGCCTAAGCAAATCGTTTCCAATTTTATGTGACTTCCGTCTAAATCCTGTGTCTTAACGTATATAAAGACAAACCACATATATATTATGAAATTTAAAACCACACTTTTAGCAATTATGTTCTGCGGGGCGCTCACTTTTTCGTGTAGGAATACCCAAAAAGAACAGAAGGAATTAGACCGTCAGATTGAAGAGATAGAATCTGTAGAACAAGTGATCGATTCCACGGCTGAAGAAATTCACAAAAAAGCCGAAGAGGTAGATGAATTAATTAAACAATTAGATAGCATTTAAACACTGATCTTATGAAAAGAATATTTTTAGCAACGCTTTTATCATTCGCTTTTATAGCTGTTGGACAAGCACAGAGTAAAGGAAAAGGAAAAGGCAAGGAAAAGGCCAAGGAAATGCGCGAAAAAGCAAATGAACGTGCTGAAGAGGAGCGTGAAAATGCCGAGGAAACAGCAGAGTACGAACAAGAGAAAGCCAAGAAAAAAGTAAAAGAGAAAGAACAGGAGGCCCGTGAAAAAGGCAAGGATAAAGCGAAAGAAGCCCGTGAAAAAGGCAAAGATAAAGCTGAAGACGAACGCGAAAGAATGGAGGACGAAGCCGAAGACGCTCGTGATCGTGCCGAAGACGCAAGGGAACGTGAGAATGAGGCCATGGAAGATGCTCGTGAACGAAATGAAAAAGTCGACAAAGGCTATAAGGGCAAAGGAAATGCATATGGTCGGGATAAGGGCGATATGAGTGGCCGTGAATTTGGACAATACCGTGCTTCTCAGGCCCGTGAGAAACTAGCTGAAACCGAAGCAGCTCTTGAAGAGGACGAACGCACCCTGCGGCGCGGCAGAACGGCACTTGATGAGGCCCGTGAACGCGTCAAAAAGGCAAAAGAAACAGGAGAAGACCAAGCTGTAATTTCCAAAAAAGAAGAAAAGCTGACCGAAATGGAAACTAAATTGAAGGAGCTTGAAGAAAGTATTCAAAAAGGCAAGGACAAACTTCGGGAAAAGAAAGAGCAGTTGAAAAAAATGGAAGAGACTGAGAAGCAGGAATAACCCCATTTTTCCTCAAATCTTTCAAACCGCATTTAGGGAAACCCGAATGCGGTTTTTTTTATCAATTTAAATGAATCGATCGAAAGTTTACCGCTAGACGCAAACCAGCGCATTACTTTACCTGAAAACAGTATCTTGGGGATTATTAATAATTCAAAATGCCCAAAAACAACTCATCCAGATCCTGGATAGATATAGTAACTGAGCTTGTAGAGCTGTTCTTTAAAAGTTCGAGCCGAAGCAAACGCGGCAGGACATGGCACCAGCATGTAGTGCCTTACGAAAACGCCTGGGCTGTGAGACGTGAAGGGAATAAGCGGATTACCTCTAAGCACCGGCGCCAGGATACCGCCATCAATAAAGCCAAAAGACTGGCCAGGAAGTACAAGGCCGATGTGATCATCCACCGGGAAGATGGGAGTATACGAGACCGGATTAACTACGATTGAGTCACTCTTACAACTTTACCCTGCTTATCTCCACCCCCTCGGGCCGCGAGATATCGGCTTCTTTTTCTGCGGTGATAAAAATTTCCGTCCCCACAAAGGAGGTAATGGTTTGCAACTCTGAATCTTCCCCGTTCTCATTGTAAAGTGCCCCGATATTTTTTAAGCCATTTTCCTCACTTACCAACCACACTACATAAGTGGTGGCATCGCTACTAACCCTATCCGGACTTGCCAGGTATTTGGCTTTTACCGTGATTTCGTTGTTGTCATTATTATCGGTCTTTTGCTTTACGGTGATCTCAGCGGCAGGAGCCAGCTCGGAAACCGGGAAGGTTTTGGTGGTTGCACAGGAGGTGAGGAGCATTACAAAAACAACGAGTATAAGCTTGGGTTTCATCACAAAATAAATTAAGAATTCACAGGAATATAATACTTTTCACTGAGCTATAAAACATGATTTTCAGGCATTGAAAAACCCGGTCTTTACAACCGGGTTTGTATTCCAAATAGGTCCTATCACTATTTTTTAATTTCAGCGTACTTTATTGGCACGAATCTTATAAATGACTCTTTCTCCGCCACCGGTTACATAAATATCACCAGATGGTCCCACGGTTACACCGTCAAAGAACCAATATGGAGGAAAGATTGGCAGAAAGCCATCAAAGAAATTAAAACCGTCTGCCAGTACGGTTATTTCTCCTGAAGAAAGGTCCTCTATTCTGGAGAGACGAGATGCGCCTACTTCAACCACCAGCAGCTTACCGTTTTGATCTAAAGCGATCCCTTCAGGTCCTTGTAAATCTAATTCGAAAGTGGTGACTGTTGATAAGCCTCCATCAATGTCAACCTGTACAATATCACCATTAAAATAGTCGGCTACCCAAAGGGTTTGACCATCCGAAGCCACACCTGAAAATAAACCGGGTAGAATCAGTGCATTGTCGCTCAGCCGGATGATCCCCCTAGCCCCACGTCATTGACATAAATTTCTCCCTGAACCCTTGTGGCATCGACCGGAGCATCAATTTGTGGTGCAGCATAATTTTCTATGACACCCTCGTTCGGGTTCCATACCTGCAATCCGGGACTAAAAAATGAAGTTATGATAAGATCGTCCCCGTCTGCCGTTACATTCATGGGCAGGATCAGGGAGGCCAGGCCTTTTTCGGGTACCACAGGGATGAGATATCCCTTATAATTGTTTTGCTGTTGGCCGCTGGTTCCGTTGAATTGCCGTAGTTGAAACAGATCAGCCTCGTAGAGTATGTCCTGATTATTTGATCCTTCCATAACGGCCAGTCCTTGTGGCATTATAATGCCCCCTGGACTTAGGATTCGCGCCTGGCCACTTTTGAGAATTTCGGCTACCCAGCCTTCGTCATTATTGGTCATATACAGTGAGCCGTCATCGTCAAAGGTCATGTTATCCAGACCCGGTTGCAGGGTAGTGAACAGCGTTTTGTCATCTTCCCCATCCGGATTTACCTTCCAAACTTTACCGGCCTGATCCAGTACATATAACAAGCCATCCGGGCCAAACTTGGCAGCCGCGGGATTAAACAAATCTGACGGAGGAGGAAAACTTCCTGCAACAATTCGAATGGCTGGACTAAACAGGCCCGACAGGTCTGCAGGAAATACGGTGTTATCGGGAATGGCGTCAACATCAATCGCAATAACCAAATTGAGGGCAAACAGGGCCCGTACAATACTAAACGGCCATCCTCCTCCACCCTTGTGTCGAAGGAATTGAAAAACCCTAAGCAAAATCCTGTAGGACAGGATATGATATGACGAGGTGGAAGATCAAGTTCCGGATCCAATTCGAACAAACCATCTCCCAGAAAATCCAGGGCGACAAAAAGCCTTCCATCTTCAGAGAAGCGGATGGGATTCACCCCTGGGGCCACAAACTGTTTCTTAACAACTCCGTCTTTCAGACGCCCCACTTCTCCCGTGAGGATATCGGTCCAGTACAGTGCAGTTCCATCCGGAGAAAACACCACATCATCAGGGCCATCAACGCCTTCCCTTATTCTTTCGATAATTTTCCCATTGTTCTTGTTTATCACGGCAATCTCTTGTCCGTTAACAGTACCTACATAGATATGTCCGTCCGGTCCAATGTCAAGACCATTTGCGGCATTTAATGCGGCGCCTTTAACCAGGGTCTTTAATACAGCATTCCCGGATTTCTTTTTGTTTTTTGATTTAGACCTTGCACTAGTGGCTTCGAGGTTTTCCTGATTTGAAACCGGGTCTTCACTACAAGAATAGGACAGAATGAACACCACGAGAAGTGCCGCTCTAAGCAGAGCCTCTAGGATTGATTTTTGAATGGTTTTCATAAGAGTTAATTTTAATGGTTGGTTATTAATGATATGCAAAACAGAGGGATACAACGAATTACCCAGATAATTAATATAGCCCATATAAAATGAAATACTACGCCGGGTAGGACGAAATACACTAAATACTGTCCGGGCGATGATTAATGGTAATTAAACGAATATTGGATCCGGTATTAAACCCCTTAAAAAACCATTTGGAATTTGATGTGATTATTCAGAAGATTAAAGACCGTTTTTGGAAAAATAAGGATCGTTTGAAAATAAGTTTGGAGGAAAAGGTATTCATGCAATAGTGCGGGAATTTATAACAAGGTTAGAAGTTCCAGACACCATCCCGATAGTCCTGATAGTTATAGGGAGGGACCAAATTCCAAGCTCCTGGTTGATTCAAGTTAAAACCCGTGCCCGGTGAGCTCTGCTGTTAATTCAAAAGCATCTTTTGAGATTTTCCAAAATTAAAACAAGATGATTATCTTAGAGAATCTCAGCCAACACAAAATCGAATGAGGCCAAAGGTTTCTAAGCGCCAATGGCCCTTAAATTATTTTGTAGCCAACCTTTAATTCATGATAAAATTCTTCCGTAAAATCCGTCAGCAGCTTATTTCTGACAACCGAATTGGTAAATACCTTTTTTATGCTATTGGAGAAATTCTGTTGGTGGTCATAGGTATTGTGATTGCACTTCAGATCGACAATTGGAATGAAAATAGAAAAAGCAGGCTTAAAGAGAAAGTACTTTTAAATCAGTTAAAACAGGAATTCACAAACGATCTAAATCAAATAAGAAATAAAACACAGCAGAGAAATAATATAATTTATTCCTCCAAAAAGCTTCTCGAATATATTGATAATGATCATTTAGATAATCCGGACTCTATAGTTTATTATCTGCAACGTACTGTTTTTATCCCCACTTTCAATACGAGTTCTAAAGACTTTTTCACGGCAAGAGATGTTGGCCTCATCGAAAATGATTCTTTGAGAGCTCTTTTGGCTGATTGGCCAAGCCAGGTAGATCAACTGGTGGAAGAAGAACAACAATGGGTGTTTTACCGTGATAATTATCATATCAAATTCCTTACCCAACACTTTCGGACGCGGAATATCTATGATAGTGTACAGGAAGATATGGAGATGATGGAAACAGTTTTTTTGGATAAGTCGAAGTCTTTTAACAACAGAATAGGCAAATCTAACAGAACAACGGATCCGAATCTATTATTGGAGGAAGAGGATCTGGAGGACCATCTAGGGTTTTCAATTATGATTCACAGTATAGGAAATATTCAGGCCGAAACCCTATCCCAACATATCAAAAAAATTCTTGAACAAATTGATGAATAGCCTCTTAGCTGGCACAAACCTGTCTTGTCTGCCCCTTTTGAAGTCTCTTAAGGATGGCAGGCAGATATCCTTCAATGAATTTAAAATTTGCGTTTTTAAGTTCCCCGCATTATTTAAAGCGACCAGAAAATTGTAAGAATTTAGGGTGCGGCCAGCAGAATTGCATTATGCAAGGCAGAAAACAGCATAAAGCTATATTTATATTTATGATTCAAAATGAGATTTCTATACAATAGCTCAATTTATAGGCGTGAATAATGATACTGGCTGGAAACATAGTCGGCAAGAGTATTCCTCGTATTATCCTTATCCCCGGGGAGCTAAACGGCTAATGTAGCAATATCAATCAAGGCTTTCCAAAATTAAAACAAGATGATTATCTTAGAGAACCACAACTAACATGAATCCTATGAGAGCATTCACCCTTATTGTCCTTATCCTTTTAGTTATCCTGAGTTGCAAAACCGGGGAGAAAAAAGAAGAAAACAAAGAAGCTGCGGAGGTGGCTATGTGGGAAACCGACTTCCTTGACGATTTTGATTCTTTTGATCCCGATAACTGGCAAGACCAGCGGATCTGGGTAAATAACGAACTTCAGTGTTATGTTCCCGACGGGGAATTCGGCACTCGGGAGGTGCGCGAAGGCACCTTAAAACTCAAGGTGGTGAACACCGGAGAAGCACGGCCCTGCGACAACCTGGACAAACATGGAGAACAACATCCCGATACCCCTTATATGGCCGGGAGGATCTGTTCTAAAAACCGCAAAGAATTTATTAAAGGAAAATGGACAGCCCGCCTAAGGCTGCACGGAAACGGTCAACCCAGTATGTTTCCGGCATGGTGGCTGTTGGGAGCCCGCAATAACGAATCACCCGTGCAGGAGGCAGACGAGACCGTCTGCTGGCCCCTTACAGGATCAGGGGAGATCGACATCTTTGAGCATCACGGGGATGTAAAAAAAGATCACTTTACCACCGGGGCCATCAAGAGCGAAGGGGAATGTGATAAAGGCGACTGGTGGAGTTTTCGCAAAGACTTCCCCGCCACCCTGGATGACTACCACGAGTACTCTGTAGAATGGGAAGGAAGTGACCTGGTATACCGATTAGACGGAGAAGAAGTTTATCGGAATGAAGGCGAGGGTGACAACTATCCCGAACCTATGTTTGCCATCCTCAACTTTGCAAAAATCACCGATAACCCCATGGAGGGAGAATGGGTCATGGAGGTCGACTGGGTGAAGCACGAAGCCCGGAAATAATACTCTAAAAAGATAACGAGTCAAGAACCATCCCTATAATTTTTGGGGCTTTATTCGTGGAAATCTACTAGCGCTTAATCAGGAATTGAGATGTGGGATGGCTTAATTAACTTGTCAATATCAATAATCTAAAATAAATTCATACCTTATCTCAGTTAATCAACCTAAAACCAATCACAATGAAAAAAGTAATGCTTTTAGCCCTTGCTTTGGGCTTAATGACAGCCTACGGCCAAAAAGAAAAAAACGGAACCATTTACAAAGAACACGAGGCTATAACCAAGGTCAATGCCATGCAGGCCGCATGGGTCGCCGGGGATAGTGCTAAAGTGGCTTCCTACTTGCACGACGACTTTAAATCTTATAACGGTTCAGGCACTAACAAGGACGCCAAAGGCGGCAGCAAGGCCAACTTTGCCGGTGGGGCAAAATGGTGGAATAAAAATGTAGCCTACCTCAGCCTGAGTCCGAGCGGGGGTGCTTACCCTGATGCCCTTGAATATAAAGACGGGCAGATGTGGGTGCAAACCTGGGACCAGCTGAAAGGGGTTCACAACGAAACCGGTGTAAAAATAGACGTGCCTGTACACCGTATGTACCGCTTTAAGGACGGACTCATTGATATGGCCATCAGCTACCACAACGAAGCCGTTTACCGGGAGATAGGTGAGAGCTTCGAGGACCGTAAGAATGGAACAGTTTATAATCATCACGACAACATCAACAGTGTGCGCCGTATGATGCATGCCTTTGAACACGGGGATATGGAAAAGGGCTACAGCTTCTTTTCAGAAAAAGCCCGTTTCACTAATCTTGAAACGCCCAGGGGCGAATCCCTCACCATGGAAGAGTCCAAAGCCAACCTCAAGGAAATGATGAGCAAATTCGACATCACATCCATAGACGTTGTGGGATATCCGGACTATGTGGAATACGACCTGCGTGACGGACGAACGGTTTACAGCTGGTGGGACATCCGACTTACACGTAAATCTGACGACAAAAAAATTGTGATGCCGGTGATGTATTCGCACGACTTTAATAAAGATGGGGAGATCACCCGCTCCATGGCGTATATGAGCAGTAAGTGGCTCGACTAACCGATTAGGAACATCAAATAAAAATCCGATCTATAATTGTAGATCGGATTTTTTATTGCCTAGAGAACCCGAAGTTTTTCAGTCCCGATAGCTATCGGGATTGGTACGGCAAGCAAGGAAAGGAAATATGAGGTAGGAAGCACCAAGCACCAAGCACCAAGCACCAAATTCCAAATCCCAAATTCCAAATTCCAACTACAATCGAAATTTGAAAGATATCATAGTACCTACAGCAGAAATTCAATTCACACGCCTGAAAGTTTATTTTAAAGTGTAAGGTATCAATAAGGAGAACCCGAAGATTTTTTAGGTTCTTTTTTCATCAAGGTAAAAAGAACAAAAACCCATTAGAATATTAGAATACTAAAGCTAACCCTTCCTTTCATCTAAAAAACCCCAATAAATGTCATATTTCAAAAATCTTTTCGTTTTAGGTATTGATGCTATTTGTAAAAAGAACATTCATTAAGAAAATTACCCTCTTAATTTTTCTTGTCCTTCTCAGTTGTGGCAAAGACGATGCCATGGGGGCATACGAAATTACCTGGGAAGTAAACGGCCAGGGATTATCGAGAAGGATACAAGGCGGGGGTTACGGCAATGAATATCAGGTGCGTTTGCCCTGGTCCTCTACGTATAAAACAGACGAAATAGGTGATTTAGGACTCTTTGTGCGGTTAAATGATTCTACCCTAGTAAACGATGGCCTGGAAAGCATTATATTAAGAATAAATGGGGAGGTTATCGTTGAAAAAACAAAGTGGATTGAGGCTGCATCTACTACTCCGGGGATGGTATTACCCGATGATACCGGTTTATGGTCTTATATTGAAGGTTCTGATTGGAAAAGCTATTCCGCGCTTCCGCCAGCTTCATATAATGGGGATTAGATGAGGTAATTAAGATTAAGTAAAGAGAGTAGATATACGACCGACCAAAAGCCCTCTTTAACTATTATCATTATATTTTTCTAGGAAAAGCTGTAAATTTCGTTAAATGAAGAAATGGTGCAATTTTCACCACTAATCTATGACAAAGGTCTACGGCCAAATAGAATCCTTAAAAGCCATTAGAAAAACTCTAGACCAAAATGGAATTTCCCGATTCAATTCCGTTGGTGATATCAATAGGTTTTTGCGAAACTACGAGAGCGAAAAAGAAGATCTATTCTTTAACGTTGAACGCAAATACGATCTGGATTTAGAAATTCTAAATGCAAAGGAGAGAGTGCTGAAGCACGAATACAATGATGTAAAAGAGACTGTAAAACAAAGGCTAAATAATAAACTAGACCGACTTAAAGAGAAGTGTAACTATCTTTCTTCAAAACCCGCTAAGAATGCCGTTTTGGAGTTGGCCTATTGGTATCAGCTTCAATTCTATCTCTTCTACAAATTTCTCTTCCAAAGAGCTATACCCTTACTTCTACGATGGCGTACTAATAGTCTAAACAAACAACTCTCGTCTGTCCAAGAGGATCTCAGGGAGTTTAGTAGAAACAAGCAAAAAATAATCTCTAAGCGATCTGCTCCTAAATACGAAGAATTATCGCAAACAAAGAAAGTTGTTTCTGCTTTAAACCCCTTAATAGCGGGTGCAATAGGGGAACATTTGATAGCCAAAGAACTAAAGAAATTGTCAGGTGCCAATGTTCTCATCAACGACTTTTCATTAAAATTCAGTAATCCAATACTTTGGAAACAAAGGGGCGATCTTATATTCAGTATTCAAATTGATCATCTATTGGTAACAAGAGCCGGTATCTTTATTATTGAGACTAAGAACTGGAGTAAAGAGTCAATTTTAAGATATGACCTGAGATCCCCCATAAGACAGATTCGCCGAACGCAATATGCTCTTTTTGTCACTCTCAATAGCAATACATCAACTTCCCATATGCTGCTCAAAGAACATCACTGGGGTCAAAAAAAACTACCTGTCCGAAATATTGTTGCAATGATTAACCATAAGCCCATTGGGGAATTCAAATTCGTCACCATTAAGAAATTAAATGAGCTTAACAGTTATATCGAATTTTTTGATCCTGTATTTGATGATGAAGAGGTGAGTAGAATTGCAAAGTATTTGTTATCAATTAAAAGCTAACAACTATTCCTGGTCGCAGATAATACCATATAAACATTAAGGTTAAAAAGTCAACTATTTCCTTTTAAAAAAGTATTTTTCGTAAGCTATAAATAGAAACTCCTTTATATATTATCTCATGCTGTGATTTTGAATATATACAACTTTAAATATTAGAAAGGGAGTTAGTAACAAGCAATAAGCAGTGATGTAAATAATGAAAATAATTACTATTAAATAATAAAAAAATCAAAATGAAATTACACTTGCTAAAAAAGGGTATTTTAATCTATACACTGATGATAATTAGCGCATTAGCTATTTTCACCTTTTCTTCTTGTAATAAAGAGGAAACTTACAACACTCAAGCCCCAGCCCCAAATGGTATCTACAGTAATACCGGTACCCAGGTAAGAAGTTGGAATCAAACCTATGGACCTGTAAAAAAGGGGTTTAAGTGTGAAGTTCAAATAGGTAATTATCAAGGCGGAACTCCCACTATTGAAATTCATGTTTCAAAGAATGAAGAACCCTTTGCCTTAAAAGTAACAACGGAAGGTGCATCAGCTTCATACGAAATAGATTTTTAAGCTTTTGATTATCCTGATGCTCTAAAATTTAACATATCTAGCTCAAAAAATGCCAGCCACGAACAACGGAGCTTAATGAGTTTTGTTTAGTAGGAATTTTATTCTTATTTTGATAGAATAATCTTATTAAATACTACAAAATGAAAAAATTTATTCTATTGTTACTAGTTTCATCATTCGCAATGAACAGTTTCGCTAATGATCTTGACCCTATTTCAACTCGTATCATTAAAAGTAAGAATTTCCTGAAAATGAACGAATTACAAAAATCATTAGTAGATAGAATAAAAGAATCACAAACATTTCGGGAAGTATATTCAGATTATAGGTCACAACAAATTTCAATTAGAGAGTTTAGTTTGTCAATGAGTGAGGCGTTGGAATTTAAATCACTATCTGAGTTTAATGAATTTAACCTGGAATTAAATAAAGCTTTTTTAGAACTTTCTAAAGAAATGCAATTTCAAAATGAACAAGAGGTAGAGGAATTTAATAAGTATGTTTTTAACAATTTTACCAATATGTTCAATGATCCTCGGTCAAATTGTCTTGAGTCGTGTAAAGAAGTTAGGTCGGATTGTTACAAAATAGCATCCGGAGGAGTAGGTAGTATTCCATCCGTGCCAGGCGCGCCTCATGCAGGGGCAATGAAATTGGCAGTTGGCTTTTTTGCTGGAGCCCTTTGTGAAATGGATTATGCCAGTTGTGGTATGAAGTGTGTAGCAGGTGGAAGCCCAAACTATTAGGATAATTATCATTTTTTAGCTAGAAATTCTGCCATAAACGCCAGAGCTATCCTAAAGCTAAATATTTATATCTATGTAAAGCAGACAATATATAGATTAAGTATTCGGTTTTGATACTTTTGCCTAAATTTCGGAAATAGTTGAAGCGTTAGTCACATCAATAGTTTTTTCCCCGATGGCCATCGGGGAAATATTTCCTGAAATCTTCTTTCCCGATAGCTATCGGGATTTGTTCATTTTATTTATGTCATATCGAGCTTAGTGGAAATTTGACAATCAGAAATACTATATTTAGGGCTTTCATTAATACCATTCTTATGAAGCCTTTTGTTTCGCTCTTTCTTTTACTTCTTTCCCTTTTCCTCACCGCCCAAAAAAAGTCCTTACCCATGAGGATCTCGAAATTTGGAACACCATAGAAAACCAAAGGATCTCCCCTAACGGCGCCTATGTGGCCTATAGCCTGGAGCAGGGGGAAAAGGACCAGTTTTTAACACTAAAACGTGCCAACGGGCAGGAAGTCTTTAGTTATGCCCGGGCTTCCAAAGGGGAGTTTACCTATGATTCCAAAGCCCTGGTTTTTAGCATCACCGCCTGGAAAGACAGTGTTATGGAGATGAAGCGTCGAAAGGTAAAAAAGTTGGATATGCCCAAAGACAGCCTGGGGATCTATCATTTAGACTCCGGAGAATTAGAAAGACTTGGAAATATCAAATCCTATAAGGTGCCGGAAAAATGGAGCGGCTATATCGCCTACCAGCTGGAGGAAATAGAAGTGGTGTCTGAAGACACTTTAAAAAAGGCTTATCAGGATAGTACGGTTGAAAAATCAAAGAAAAACAAAAAAGAAAAGAAAGTCAGCAAGAAAAACGGCTACCACCTGCTAGTCCGAAACCTGCAAAGCCGGCAACAAGACACCTTTAAATTTGTCACTGACTATACCTTTGCCAAAAAAGGCAAGGCCCTGGCCTGGGCAACCACCGGAGAGAATGATAGTGCCAATGCCGCCATCTATGTCCTTGAGCTGGACAAGCCCTCCCTTACCAAAATCCACGAAGCCGCAAAAGCGAAATACGCCCAGCTCAACTTTTCTGAGTCTGGCAACCACCTGGGTTTTGTAGTAGACACCGATACCACCAAAGTGCAACTCCGCCCCCGGGAACTCTATCACTGGCAAACGGGGATGGCCGCGGCCGAAAAACTGGTAGATGCCAATACCACAGGCAACAACCTCCGCCCCTCCCCTTACGAAAAAGTGCATTTCTCCAAAGACGAGACCAAACTCTACTTTGGCCTGGCCAAACCACCCATTATTAAAGACACCTCCCTCCTGGAAGAAGAAATCGTCAACGTAGAGGTCTGGACCTATGACGAACCCCAACTTTATACGGTTCAGGAACTACAGCTCAAGAACGATACAGTTCAGGCCTATACCTCCGTGATTCACTTAGACAAAAAGAATGCCCTTACCCAATTGGGCAACGATACCTACCCGGAGATCATCCTGACAGCGAATGGGAATGCCCCTGTGGCCCTTTTGATCAACTCCACGCCCTACGCACTAGAATCGCAATGGACTGGGGAACGGGCACGTGACTATGCCGTTTTCAACCTCGCCACCGGAGCGCAGAAAAAAATACTAGCCAAGGTGGCCGGTAGGGTAGATCTCAGCCCCAAAGGCAATTTTGTATACGGCTATAACAATGCAGACAGCCTCTGGTTTAGCTATGACATCAAAAAGGACCAATACAAACCTCTGACCAAAGACAAGGTCTTCTACGACGAAACCCATGATTCTCCCAGTCACCCCAGTCCCTACGGCATCGTGGGGTGGACAGAAAAGACGAGGCCCTGCTATTGTACGACCGATATGATATCTGGAAATTCAATCCCAGGACCGGGGAATCAAGCCGACTCACAAAAGGCAGGGAAACCCAAACCCAGTACCGCTATGTACAACTCAATTGGGAACAGGACCATATCGATACCTCTCAAAAAATGTTGCTTCGCACGTTTAATGAAAAAGATAAAAGCAGCGGCTTTGCCTCCTACGATTTTAAGCGCAATAGCCTAACTAGCTTACTAAGCGGACCCTACCGTTTTGGTTATCCCATGAAATCTGAACTGGCCAACCAACTGCTCTATACCCGCGAATCCTTTACCGAATTCCCTGACCTGTGGGTGGCAGATCTGGACATGAATAGCCCCACTAAGATCAGCGAGGCCAATCCGCAACAGCAAGAGTACAACTGGGGCACCAACGAACTCGTCACCTGGACCTCCCTGGATGGGATAGAGCTCACAGGGATGCTGGTAAAGCCCGAGAATTTTGATCCTACTAAAAAGTACCCAATGCTCGTGAACTTCTATGAGCGCAGCTCAGATGGGTTGTACCGGCACAGAGCGCCCTCGGCCGGCAGATCAACCATCAATTATTCCTTTTACGCGAGCAGGGGCTACCTCATCTTTAATCCGGATGTACATTACCGTATCGGTTATCCCGGAGAATCTGCCTATAACTGCGTTATTCCCGGCATTACCTCCCTCATTGAAAAGGGCTTTGTAGACAAGGATAATATCGGCGTACAAGGGCATAGCTGGGGCGGCTACCAGATCGCCTATCTGGTGACTAAAACAGACATCTTTAAGGCTGCCGAAGCCGGGGCACCGGTCCCTAATATGATCTCTGCCTATGGAGGCATCCGATGGTGGACGGGCCTTAGCCGGCAATTCCAATATGAGCACACCCAAAGCCGAATTGGGGGCACCCCCTGGGAATACCCTACCCGCTATCTGGAGAACTCCCCCATTTTTAATATCGACAAGATCAATACCCCCCTGCTTATCATGCACAATGATGCCGATGGGCACGTGCCCTGGTATCAGGGGATCGAGTTTTTTGTGAGCCTGAGACGCCTGGGAAAACCTTCCTGGTTCCTAAATTACAACGGGGAACCGCACTGGCCCCTCAAACTGCAAAACCGCAAGGATTTTACGATCCGTATGGCGCAGTTCTTTGATCACTATCTGAAGGGAGATCCCAAGCCCAAGTGGATGGAGAGAGGCGTTCCGGCGATGGAGAAGGGGATTAATCAGGGATACGAACTGACGTCTCCGGACAAATAGGTCGGAGACACAAATTCCAAATCACAAATAACAAATTCCAAAACTTCAAAATTGAGATTCATAGGTTTTCATTCATTTTACATCAAGGTAAAATGAACATAAAAGAATAAAATGTACTCTATAATATTCTTGAAGAACCTACATATTTAACTACATCAAAACCAATTTCATGACTCTTCGGGCACGAGAATCATTCTCGCGCCATCTAGTTGTTAGAGTCGATAAAGAAAAACCCAGCCATTTTGGCCGGGTTTATTATTTCTAAAGTAAATTATTTCTAATAGGTAATTTTCCCCTCAAGTCTCCATGAGCCCACTGTGCCCGGACCGTTAGGATTGGGTGTAAAGACGGCATTTTTAAAGTACAGTTCACCTTCAGCTCCTTCAAATCTGCCCGTTCCAGACAAGATAGTAATAGGTATTCTATCGCCATTCTCATCTAAAGTATTGTCAAAAGATCCCGTAAGGCCGTTAGGGTCAGCTTCAAAATCAACTGTAAGGGAAACGTGTTCTATAGTTGTGATCATATCGCCATGAGCACCAATATAATTTACGTGAAAAACTACATCTGCGGTATTTGGACCGGTGAGGCTACAAGTTCCAGGCTGAGGTCGGCCATAGCTCCCCATTTGAATTTTACCCAAATGAGTCATATTGCCAGAAATAAAATTTGTAGTTAAAGCAAATCCGGCTTCCTCAGGGAAGCAAGAAACGAGTGGGATTTCAAAGTCACCTACATTGGTAAACTTCCCTTTCCAGGCCCTGGTCGCTTTTTTACCTTTAGAAGACTTTGCATTAACACTGGTTAGATTCTCAGCGGGTTCTATTACCGAATCCTGAGTGCAGGAGAGTACAAAGATAAAAGCGAATAAGGAGGTGAAGGCAAAGACATACCTCAGTCTAAATGAGAATGGCGTTTTCATTTGTTTGGTTTTAAGGTTAAAATTAAATCTGTCTGTACTTCCCAGGCGGAATAGAAAAGATGCTGTTGAAGTAGTTATTTAAACTACTCGAATTTAAAACGATAATCCCTGAAATACGGACGAGTACTGACTTATACTGTCCCAAAGGAGGATATGGGTTATCCAAGGATCGGCTTAGCTTTACTATTTGATCCTTAGATTCCTAAATACCTGGAGGGGGAGGAAAAGTATGATGCGGAATCCCCGAAGATTTGCAGTCCCGATAGCTATCGGGATTATACTTGGTGATTCATTTCCCGATGTTCTTCAGGATTTTTTAAAAAGCTTCTTCGCTCCTTTAAAAAGCAAAAGCACTACAAAGCCAATAAGCAATCCCAAAACAAATTCATAAAGGAGATCAGGCAATGCCGGAATCGGATTGTGGAGAAAATCAAGATTATGCGCAAAGATACCGCCAGAGACCAACAGAAGAGCCAATGTCCCAATAATGGAAAGAGCCTTGATCACCACCGGGAGGGCATTGACAAAAAATCGACCTATTATATCTGAAATGCTGTTTTCTTCTTTGTTAAAATTGATCAGTCGCGTTCCAAATTCATCCATCCGAACGATAAGGGCAACGATTCCATAAACCCCAACGGTGGCCAGTAAAGCGATAACAGAAACCACAAGGATCTGAACCGTCAGGGGCTCATTTAGCACGGTCCCCAGAGCAATAATCACAATTTCAACGGAGAGGATAAAGTCGGTTACTATGGCCGATTTGATTTTCTCTTTCTCCATCGCCAGAATATCACTTTTACTCTCTACTTTAAGATCTGCCGGGATATGGGCGTGTTCGTGGGGAACAAAGAATTCGTAGACTTTTTCGGCACCTTCAAAGGCAAGGTATAGTCCGCCTAACACAAGGATCAGCGTTACCATCCAGGGGATAAAAGCGCTCAACAGGAAAGCTGCGGGCAGGATAATGATCTTGTTGAGCAGAGAGCCTTTGGTGATGGCCCAAAGAACAGGGAGCTCCCTTTTGGAGACAAAGCCCGAGGCCTTTTCGGCATTAACGGCCAGATCATCCCCCAGGATACCGGCGGTCTTCTCCGTCGCTATCTTGCTCATCGAAGCAACATCATCAAGCAGGGTAGCTACATCATCTAAAACCGCAAAAAATCCGGAAGCCATAAACTTTTAATTGGGGCTCAAATATAAAATATGAGTTTTAATAATAAGGTACCAACTTTGGTTTTAAAACTGAAGGGCAAATTCCAAATGACAAATTCCAAATTCCAAAACAAGGAATTAGAATTTGGTGCTTGGTGCTTGGAATTTGGTGCTTTACACCCGTTCCTGACAAAGCTCTATCAAAACCCCATTAGTAGTCTTTGGATGCAAAAAGGCCACCCATTTATTGTCCGCCCCCTTTTTGGGTTCTTCGTTGAGGATGGTAAAACCTTCGGCCTTTAATCGTGCAATTTCTGCACGGATATCGTCTACCTCAAAGGCGATATGGTGGATCCCTTCTCCTTTTTTTTCTATGAATTTGGCAATAGGGCTGTTTTCATTGGTGGCTTCAAGCAATTCGATCTTATTGGGGCCGGTTTTAAAAAAGGAGGTTTTTACCCCTTCGGAGGCTACTTCTTCCATTTTGTAGTGTGCCGTGCCAAACAATTGGGCAAAAAGGGCATTGCTTTTCTCCAGGTCCTTTACCGCGATACCCAGATGTTCAATCTTATTCATGTTATTGTCTTTTGTACTTCTGTATTCCTCCCTCGAAATTACACATTATTCTACGTACTTTTGTCCTATGGAAACGCAGCGACAGAAAAAAATAGCAGGGGTCATACAGAAAGACCTGGCAGACATCCTGCAGCGTGCCGCCACAGACGGAGGCATGCAGGGGACCATCATCTCTGTTACCAAGGTGAGCGTTACCACCGACCTTTCTATTGCCAGGGTTCACGTAAGCGTATTTCCCAATGCCAGGGGGAAGGAATTGCTCGAAGGGATGAAGGCCCAGCAGCCTATGATTAAGCATGCCCTGGCCCAGCGCACAAAGAACCAGTTAAGGCGAATGCCGGACCTCAACTTTTATCTCGACGATTCCCTGGAATACATAGACGGGATTGAGAAATCCCTGAAAAAAGGGGAAAACCCCATTGAAAATCCGGACCTCCTCCCCAAGAGAAAGAAATCCTAAATGAATTTCCCATGGTACATCGCCAAGCGCTATGTGCGTGCCAAGAGCAGCCAGAATGCGGTTAATGTCATCAATTTTATCACCTTCCTGGTGATCGTCATCGGTTCTGCAGCCTTGTTTATAGTGCTTTCGGGCTTTGCCGGACTTAAAACTTTCAGCCTTTCCTTTACCGAGACCTTTGACCCCTCCCTTAAGGCCGAACCCCTCACGGGAAAATACTTCACCCTCACCGAAGAACAAAAGAATCAGCTCAGCGAAATAGAGGGTATTGCCTCCTTTTCAGCCGAGCTCGAAGAACGCGTTTATCTCACCCACAAACAAAAGAGTCACGTGGCCTGGATCAAAGGGGTGGATTCGTCCTACGCCCGTGCCACACATATCGATTCTGCTCTTTATTGGGGCGACTGGGCCATTGACAATCAGCAAGGAGTCATCGGCCTGGGTATCGCCAATATGCTGGGGTTGGTGATCAATGACTACCGCAATCCGCTTATTGTCCTGGCCCCGAAACCGGGGAAGGGCAGCCCTTCTCTGCAAGCTAAGCCCTATAATCAGCTGGCCCTAGTCCCTGCGGGGGTCTATGCTGTGGAGGAAAATTTGGACAGGAAATACGTTTTTACTGATCTGCCCCTGGTACAGGCCTTGTTGGAGCGTGAACCCAATGAGATCTCCGGGATCAACTTTGAACTTTCTCCCGAGGCCAGTCTGGAAGAGGTTCGTTCCGAAGTTAAAAGGGTAATGGGCTCCAAGGTGCAGCTCAAAGACAGGGAGGAACAAAACAGCACCCTTTACCGGATGCTCAATACCGAAAACCTGGCTACTTATCTCATCTTTACTCTGGTGCTTATTATCGCCCTCTTCAATGTAGTGGGGGCCATTATTATGATGATCCTGGACAAGCAGCAGAACTCCCGTACCCTCTACAGCCTGGGTACAACAGTGAAAGAAATACGTCGTATCTACTTTTTACAGGGGGTAATTGTCACTGGTCTCGGAGGCCTGTTGGGGGTCTTTCTGGCCTCCCTGCTCATCTGGTCTCAACTCCTCTTTGGATGGCTTAAAATCACCCCTTCCCTTTCCTACCCGGTAGAATACAAGGTTGTTAATGTGCTAATTGTTCTGGGAACGATTGTCGTGCTCGGCCTCATTGCTTCAAAGATCGCGAGTAGCAGGGTGAATAAGAAATTGTTAGCGGCTTAGGCAAATTGGTGGTGCCCGAAAGTTTCCAGGGCTTCGTCAAAGGCAGCAAAGACATCGGGGGCCTCATCGCTGGTCACCATTTTCATTCGTAATTCCTTAAAATTTGGAATCCCCTTAAAGTAATTGGTATAGTGCCTGCGTGTTTCAAATACCCCGAGCTTTTCCCCTTTCCAATCGATCGCCATTTGCAGATGCCTTCTGGCGGCATCTACCCGTTCTTCCATTGTCGGTGGAGCTAAATGAGTGCCCGTTTTGAAATAGTGTTTTACCTCCTTAAAGAACCATGGATAACCAATACTGGCCCTCCCAATCATGGCTCCGTCAAGGCCGTATTCGTCCCGCATCCGCATGGCGGCTTCCGGACTGTCAACATCTCCGTTTCCAAAGACAGGGATATGCATTCTGGGATTGTTCTTTACCTCAGCGATAGGGTGCCAATCTGCCTCCCCTTTGTACATCTGTGCGCGGGTCCTGCCGTGAATGGCGATAGCCTGGCAGCCTACATCCTGCAATCGTTCAGCTACCTCCACAATTCGGATAGAATCATGATCCCACCCCAGTCTTGTTTTTACCGTTACCGGTAGCTTGGTGTGCTTTACCATGGCCTCTGTAAGGGAAACCATAAGGTCTATGTCCTTGAGTATCCCCGCTCCGGCACCTTTGCTCACCACCTTTTTTACCGGGCACCCAAAGTTGATATCGATAATATCCGGATTGGATTTCTCTACAATTTCGACCGACTGCAGCATGGAATCGAGGTTGGCCCCAAAGATCTGAATCCCCACCGGGCGTTCTTTTTCATAGATGTCCAGCTTCATCACGCTCTTGGCGGCATCCCGGATCAGGCCTTCTGAAGAAATAAATTCTGTGTAGACCACATCAGCTCCCTGCTCCTTGCACAAGGCGCGAAAGGGGGGATCACTCACGTCCTCCATCGGGGCGAGCAAGAGTGGAAAATCAGGTAATTGTATGTCTCCTATCTGTGGCATTCAAGTGGCTTCAGCGCGGCAAAATTAGAAATAAAGCTGGAATTAACAGGAATTTACTCGTTATCAAGTCGTTGAAGTTCTTTTTTCTGAATCTCCCCATCCGCATTATTGAGCTTGAAATTCCCGAAATTATAAGTAAAGCTCAGGCGTACCAACTGTGTTTCGCGTCTGCCAAAAAAGGTATTGTCCTGGTTGGCATAGCGCGAGACGAAAGTAGGATTGGCCTTGCGAAGCAAGTCTTCGGCTGCCAGAGAAAGGACAGCCTTGTTGTTCCAGAGCGATTTCCGTAGCCCCAGATTAAGGGCTGCCGTCTCTGAAACCTGAAAAGACCCGTAGAGGAATCCACTGAGGTAGGTGATTGAAGCATCCCCCTTAAAACTTCCGTCTTTAGAAAGGGTGAAGCTGTTGCTCAAACTTCCGTAGTAGCCCGAAACTTTATTGGTAAAACTATCGATAGCACTTTCCACGGCAAGGAAGGTCTCGTCCTCGTAGAAGACCGAATTGTAGAAGTAGAGATACCATTTTGGAGTAATGGAGGTTGCCAGGGTAAGGTCTACACCATAAGAAGTACTCTCCAAGACATTCTGCTTGATCTCCCTGAGGGTCTGGTTCTGGTTGTCCTGGAAGGTTAGCCGGCTGATAAATGCCCCGTTATCCCGATAATAGAAGTCGATAAAATAAGTGTCCTTGATTGTAAGGTTGAGATTAAAATTATGACTGAAATTGGGCACTAAATTCGGGTTTCCCTCATCAAAATCATTCTCATTGAGAAAGTAGCGAAAGGGGTTGAGGTCTGAATATTTAGGACGGGTTAAACCGCGACTGTAATCCAGGGTAATACTATTGTCTTCTCCCAATTTCCTGTTGAGGAAGAAGGAGGGGAAAAGTTCAAAATAATCCTGGGTGTTGATCTCGTTCAAAGCAATGGAGCGAGCCTCCACATGGGTTTGTTCTCCCCGCAGTCCGGCCTTTAATGACCATTTGCCCCAGTCCTGGTAAAAGCTCGCATAGACTGCCCCTACCTCCTCGTCGTATTCAAAGACATCCGAGAGCGCGATGTCAAAAGGAGGTTGGGTGTTGTTGACGTCAAAATAGTTGATGGTGCTGTTAGACCTGATAGAAGACCCCCGAATCCCCGTCTCAAAATTCCCTGATTCCGTAGGCGTGTAAAAATCAAATTGTCCGGTTAAGATCCCTATGTCTTGCCGCGCATCGGTAGAGAAACCAAAGGTCCTGATAAACTGTCCGGCCGAATCAAAATAATCACTGGCCCCAATTTGCTGCCGTGAGAAATCATAATAGGTGTAATGGGCGTTGAGTTTAACAAAGGAGCCTTCTTTTTTAAGCTTGCGCTCGTAACTGAGGTCGGTAGAGATATTGAAAAGATCATCATCAAGGGAGCTTTCATTCTGCAGGGTGGAATCAATCTGCCCCAGGCCATTCCTCATCTCGGTAAACACCTCATTCCTGATTTCCTTGTTAGGGGAGTAACTGAGGTTAGCGGTGAGGTTGAGGAGGTCGCGTTCCGAGGGGTTATAATCCAGGATCATCGTGCCCTGTTGCGCCCAGGAGCGTGTAATGATATCGTTTTCGGTATTCCAGTCGGCAAAGATCGTATTTGAAGGATCAATAAATCGAATCCCGATTTCAGAGTCTACAAATTCCTTTCTGGGATTGACGGTATAGTTGGCAAAGAAGTTGAATTTTTCGCTTTTAAAATAATGCCCGGTACCCAGACTGTATTTTGGAAAGACTGATTGCTCTGCCTGAACCCGTATATTCCCCTTGTATCCGGGAGCCACATTGGTGGACGTCTGAATGTTGAGGATAGGGCCGTCTTCGGCCTGATAACTCGCCGGGGGATTGGGGATCACCTCAACCGCCGAGATCATATTTCCCGAAAGGCCCCTGAGGAAGTCCCTGATCTCATCCTGGGACAGCTGTATCTTCCTGTTGTTGAGGTAAACGGTAGCCTGCTGCCCCCGTATCTCCATATTTTCATTTGATACGATCACGCCGGGCGACCTCCTTAGGATGTCAAAGGCATTGCCTTCACTTACCACGGTATTCTCCACCGTAAACACAATCCGATCCGGTTTACGCTCTATCTGGGGTTGCTTTCCCATCAGCAAGACCTCATCGAGCCATTCGCTGTCCGGTTCAAGGACAATAGCTCCTATTTCTATATCGCGTTGTATGTCGAGTCCGACCAAAACTGAGCTGTATCCAAAATAGGCGGCTTGAAGGTAATAGACATCCGGAGCGATGTCGGAAAGGATAAATCGTCCATTGTCATCAGCCGATATCCCTTTGATCTGAGTACTGTCTGGTACCTGAAGAAGAATAACATTGGCGTACGGCAAGGGTTTGCCCTCAGCATCCTTTACGGAGCCCGAAACCTTATAGCTCTGCCCAATGCAAAGCAAGGGAAGCAGGCCCAAAATGATGAAGATGGGGTATCTCACAGTGTTGTAGGTTGTCTGTAAATCTATGAAATAATTTCCTATGCCTTAGTAAGAAAAGGCAACTCTTCGTTCTCCGTTCCTGCTCTGATAAGTCCTTTGGGGAATTAACCTTCTTTAAAAAGTTATTTTTACGCTGATTTTTTCTCCCTTCCTGTCTACAACTACTGTAGTGTTGTCTCCTTCTTCAAAGGCCGAAAGCGCACGCATATAACTCATCATATCTACTACTGTACTATCTCCCATTTGAACCACAACATCGCCTTTTTGCAATCCGGCTTTTTGTGCCGGTTTTTCTTCGCTTACCCCGTCGATGCGCATACCTTCCCCATCGAAGAGATAATCAGGAATCACTCCAAGAGCTACTTTAAAGCGAGGAACTTCTTCGCTCTCATTTTTGGTTTTCTGGAAGACCAGCTTATCATCGTCATTCAATTCTGCGATCACTTCCATGATATACGAAGTGATCTTTTCCATCCCTTCATAGTTGAGTTTGTCAGCATCATCTGTGGGCTTGTGGTAGTCCTCGTGCTGCCCTGTAAAGAAATGTAGGACTGGAATGTCCTGCAGGTAAAAAGAGGTGTGGTCTGAAGGGCCTACGCCGGATTCCTGGAGTACCAGTTCAAAGTCCTGATTTGAGGAATTGAGAACCTGAGGCCAAATTGGCGCTGTACCCGTACCGCTAACAGAAAGCACCTTGCTCTCTCTTAGTCGGCCCACCATGTCCATGTTGATCATATAATTCACCTTCTCAAGCTCCACTGTGGGGTTCTTTGCAAAGTAATTTGACCCCAGCAGGCCGATTTCCTCTCCTGAAAAAGCCATGAAAAGATAGTTATTGCCTTTGAGTTCACTCTCTTTGAGTTTTTTTGCCAACTGCATTAAGACGGCTACCCCGCTTGCATTGTCATCGGCCCCATTGTGGATGGCCGCGTCTCCCCGGTAGAGTGAGCCTTGGCCTCCCATCCCAAGATGGTCATAATGCGCTCCCAGGATAACTGTATTAGCCGCATTATTGTCTATAAAACCAATGACGTTTGTGCCCGTTATAGTGCTGTCTGAAGCTTCCACGTATTGTATTTCCTGATGGGGATCCTTTTTGGGTTTAAACGTAAAGGTTTGAAAGTAGGTGCCTGCATTTCCGGCAGGATCCAATCCTAATTCCTCCATCCTCCAGGACAGATAGCCCGCAGCCATAAGTTCATTCGCTGTGCCTGTTTCCCTCCCTTTTAGGGAATCACTGGCAAGGAAACTCACATCATCTCTTAGGGTATATACTTTTACCGGTTCTTGCTTGCAGGATAGAATTGCTACAAGAAAAACAAGCCAAATACTTTTTTTCATCATTTTTGAGGGTATTTTTGTGCAAAATTAGTCAACAAATGAGAAAAGTACTCCTTTTATTGGTGATAATAGCGGCCTTTAGTTGTAAATCAGAGCCAAAAAAAACTGATGCAGCCGCTGATACTACTACATCCCTGATGGCAGGATCGGACACCCTGATCTACCCTGAGGAAAAATATTTTAAATCCATCCGCCAGGTTACTTTTGGTGGTGACAATGCCGAGGCGTACTGGAGTTTTGACGACAGCATGCTCATCTTCCAGTCGAATAACAAAGACTGGGGTATGGAATGCGACCAGATCTTTTTGATGAACGCCGAGGATACTTTTCAGGACAGCATCCCTCCCATGATCAGCACAGGGATGGGAAGGACCACCTGTTCTTATTTCCTGCCAGACAATAAGCATTACGTCTATGGGTCTACGCACCTGGTAGATGAAGCCTGCCCCGAAGTACCTTTGCGGTCTGGCGGTAAATACGTCTGGCCCGTTTACGACTCCTTCGATATTTTTGTTGCTGATCTGGAGGGAAATATAGTAGACCAGTTAACTGACGAACCCGGTTATGACGCAGAAGCCACGGTCTCTCCCAAAGGAGACAAGATCGTTTTTACATCTATGAGAAGCGGAGACCTCGAACTATACACCATGAACCTCGATGGCACTGATGTGAAACAGATCACAGACGAATTAGGTTATGACGGGGGTGCATTTTTCTCCCCTGACGGAACCAAGATCATCTTCCGAGCCAGCAGACCTGAAACCGAAGAAGAAATTGCACAATACAAAGAATTACTCAGCAGAGGCCTGGTTCAACCTACCGAAATGGAACTTTTTATCTGCGACGCCGACGGCAGCAACCTGAAACAACTGACCTTTTTGGGCAATGCCAACTGGAGTCCCTTCTTCCATCCTTCCGGGGAAAAGATCTTGTTTTCCAGCAATTTTGAAGCTGAAGAAGGCTTCCCTTTTAATCTCTACTTTATAGATATTGACGGGAAAAATCTGGAACGGGTAACCCATGGCGAGACCTTTGACGCCTTCCCTGTCTTTTCCAATGATGGAAAATATCTGGCTTTTTCCAGCAATCGCAATAACGGTGGTACGAGGGATACCAACTTGTTTATCGCCGAGTGGCAGGAATAAGCAATTTTCGCACTATCTTTGCGGCTCTTTAAGATTGCGCAAGAAAAAGAAAATGAAACACATCAGGAACTTCTGTATCATCGCCCACATCGACCACGGGAAAAGTACCCTGGCCGATAGGTTGCTCGACTTTACCGGTTCGGTTACCGAGCGGGAAAAGAAAGAACAGCTCCTCGATAATATGGACCTGGAACGGGAACGGGGCATCACTATTAAAAGTCATGCCATCCAGATGGAGTACACCTATGAGGGTCAGCAGTATATTCTCAACCTTATCGATACTCCCGGCCATGTGGATTTTTCCTATGAAGTGTCGAGATCTATTGCCGCCTGTGAAGGCGCACTTCTGGTCGTTGATGCTGCCCAAAATATTCAAGCCCAGACCATTTCTAACCTCTACCTCGCCCTTGAGAATGATTTGGAGATCATCCCTGTCTTGAATAAAGTAGACCTGCCCAGTGCCAATCCGGAAGAGGTTACAGATGATATTGTAGACTTACTGGGATGCGATGCCGAAGAAGTAATACCGGCCAGTGCTAAAACCGGAATTGGGATAGAGGCCATCCTAAAAGCTATTATAGAACGGATTCCCGCCCCTGGTGGAAATGTGGATGAGCCGCTTCAGGCCCTGGTATTCGATTCTGTCTACAATCCTTTCCGCGGAGTAGAAACCTATTTCAGGGTGATCAACGGAGCAATTAAGAAGGGTCAGAAAATAAAATTTGTCGCTACCGGAAAGAGCTATTTCGCTGATGAGGTAGGGACCTTAAAGCTCACCCAACATCCCCGCCCCAGCATTAAAGCGGGTGATGTGGGATACCTTATTACAGGTATAAAAGATGCGCGGGAAGTAAAGGTGGGAGACACCATCACCGATGCAGATAACCCCACAAAAAATGCCATTGCCGGCTTTGAGGATGTAAAACCTATGGTATTTGCCGGGATATATCCTGTAGATACCGAAGATTTTGAAGAATTGCGGTCGTCTATGGAGAAATTACAGCTCAACGATGCCTCTCTGGTATTTACGCCTGAGAGTAGTGCTGCCCTGGGCTTTGGATTCCGCTGTGGCTTTCTGGGGATGCTCCATATGGAAATCATTCAGGAAAGGCTGGAACGGGAATTTGACATGACGGTCATTACTACGGTGCCCAATGTTAGTTATCAGGCTTTCACCCGAAAAGAACCGGATGCGCCTGTAATTGTCAACAATCCTTCCGATTTGCCAGACCCCTCAACCCTCGACAGGGTAGAAGAACCCTATATAAAAGCCACCATCATTACCAAATCAGATTACGTGGGGAATGTGATGTCACTCTGTATTGAAAAGCGGGGGCAGATCACCAATCAGACCTACCTCACAACCGAGCGGGTGGAGTTGAATTTTGACATGCCTTTGGCTGAAATCGTATTCGACTTTTACGACAGACTAAAAACGGTTTCCAGGGGCTATGCCTCGTTTGATTATGCCCCTATTGGGATGCGGGTATCTAAATTGGTGCGGGTTGATATCCTGCTAAATGCACAGCCCGTTGATGCTCTTTCTGCCTTGATTCACGCAGACAATGCAGCGAACATCGGGAAAAAGATGTGTGAGAAATTAAAGGAGCTTATCCCAAGGCAACAGTTTGACATTCCTATTCAGGCGGCCATTGGTGCTAAGATCATTTCAAGGGAAACCATCAAAGCCCTTCGAAAAGATGTAACTGCCAAATGTTATGGAGGAGATATTTCCAGAAAGCGTAAACTTCTCGAAAAACAGAAAAAAGGGAAAAAGAGGATGCGCCAGGTGGGTAATGTGGAAATACCGCAACAAGCCTTTATGGCCGTTTTAAAACTCAACGATTAACCCTGACTTTCTTCAGTTTTCTGTGTCTTTTCTGACTCAGCAGGCTTCTCGGCAGATTCAAAACGTTTCCCGAGATATACCAGTTTATACCCTTCTCCTATATCGGTAAAATCCTTACTAAAGGAAGGAATGATCTCCAGACCGCCTTCGGGATCCTTGAGAAATACTGGAATTATGTGGTCATCGGCCTTGGTGATCTCTATCAATCCTTCATAGTGCTCCTGGTCGTTCAGATCAATTTCGTGGATGGCCGGAAATTTTCGTGCTACTTCGGTAAGTTTTATAAAATCGTCTGTGTGCGAAAACAGCCCTTCTGCAGGATTGTTCTCCGGATCGTTCATCTCATCAGTATCTACCAGACGAAATGACCCGTTCTCGCCAAATTGCTTCCTGAATTTGTCAATAGCATATTTGTTGATCTCAGAGTTTCCGGTAAGCGCCATCAGATAACCCACGTCATTTAATTCAATATTATCTGTCAGAGTATCAGAATAAATATTGGCTACGATGGCGTCTAGACCCATTTTCTTGCATTTCTCAATATTGGTCTCGTTGTTGTCAATGACCACTACATGACGGTTGTTGTTTTTGAGGTAATTGGCAATGATACGCGAAACCTTACTTGCGCCAATCACCAATATACCTTCAGATCGCTCCAGGAAAACACCTACCCATTTGGCAAAGAGTCGCGCGGTGGTTGCATTCAGCAAAACGGTGCCCAGTACGATCATAAACACCAGAGGGGTAATGTATTCTGCCCCCGGTTCGCCTTTAGCCATCAACTTGGAGCCAAAAAGGGAGGCGATACCTGCAGCTACAATTCCCCTGGGGCCTACCCAGCCGATAAAGGCCTTTTCATTGAGTTTTAAGCCCGAGCCCCGGGTGCTGAGCAAAACGCCAATAGGCCTGATCAGAAATACAATCACCAAAAACAGTATGGCAGTGTTCCAATTGTAAATCAACTCCATATCGCTGATGTTGATATTCGCCGCCAAAAGTATAAACAGGATGGAGATCAGCAAGACGCTTAGTGATTCTTTAAAATAAAGCAGTTCCTTCAGGTTGGGAAGGTTCATATTTCCCATCACCATGCCCATAACCACCACAGCCAACAATCCTGATTCGTGGGCAAATACATCAGATTCTACAAACACCAGAAGAACAACTGAAAGGGAGACCACATTAAGTAAATAATGGGGGATCATATTCCTTTTGATGGCAAAAGCCAGGGCATGGGCAAAGGTAAAGCCGAAGGTGCAGCCAAAGAGCAGGATCTTTCCAAACTCGATCAGAGCCGTTTTGGTATAGGCCTGTCCTTCTCCTACACTGATAAACTCGAAGACCAGTACAGCAACCAACGCACCTATAGGGTCTATAAGGATTCCTTCCCATTTTAAAATGGCAGACAGATCTTTCCTCAAGGGAATGTTCCTTAAAATGGGGGTAATTACGGTAGGGCCGGTCACGATTACCAGGGCGGAAAATAAAAAGGACATCTGCCAGCTGAGGTCAAAAATAAAATGGGCCGCTATCCCGGCACCAAAAAAGGTAACCATAGTCCCAACTGTGATCAGTTTCGTAATCACCGGACCTACGTTGGAAATCTCGGATCGTTTTAAGGTAAGTCCGCCCTCAAACAGAATAACACTGATCGCAAGGGAGACAAAATAGTACAATCCTTCTCCGGGAAACAAGCCTTTTTCTCCATTCCATATGGGTTCGATGAGTTTTTGGCCATCCTCGGTGTAGAGGGTAGCTATGGGCCCCACAAGCAAGCCGATTAGAATCAGGGGCAGGATGGCGGGTAGCTTAAAGCGCCAGGCCACCCATTGTGCGATAATTCCCAAAATAATAATCCCTGCCAGTTCGATCATATCTCTTCTATTGCGCCAGGAAAAAAATATTTTCCCTTTTCTAATCTTGACAAATAAAAACAATATTCTACAAACCTCAAGCCCGCAGGCCCATAATTCCATTTTTAATGGGGCAGGCCATCCCGTGCTACTCTGGTTATTTATGCTATATTACGCTCCCATACTTAATCCCCTGTCGAAAATCCAGCCTTTTAAAACACTCTTATTCGGTTTTGCCTTCTCCCCTTCCCTGGAGGTCAATATTATGGAGGTCACCCGCATTGCATATTACTTCAATGCCAGGCTGATCCTTTTACACGTGGGGGAAAAGACGGCTGAGAAAGAAGCTCAAATAGAAGGATTGCTAAGGTCTGTTGAATATCCTGAAAACCATCTGGAAGTACACTGGATGGAAGGAAATCCGGTAAAGACTATTGTAAACGCCTGTTCAACTTTGGAAGTTGATCTCCTTGTTCTGGGAGCGCTTCAGCATGAAAATATGTATCAATTTTATGTGGGCACCATCGCCAGAAATCTTACCCGCAAGGTCAATTGTTCAGTCTTACTCATGATCAAGCCATCTGCCATCAGGGTGGCTTCACAGCATGTAGTGGTCAATGGCTTTGATGATCCCAGCACTCCCCTGGCATTGCTAAAAGCCTTTGAGATTTCCAATGTTCTGGGTGTACAGCAAATTACTATAGTGGAGGAGATCACGGAAAAAGAATTACATATTACGGTGGAAGACGACGAGACCTTAGAAAAGGCAGCTTTGCTTAAGGAGCAATTAAAACAAAAAGAGGAAGCAAGGGTAAGGCGCATTATTGAAAATATCCCTGATCATCTGAAATCAAATGTTGCGGTGAAAATTCAGAGCATCTTCGGGAAGCGGGGCTATTCCATAGGGCATTATGCTGAAGTGGTAAGGGCCGATTTGCTGGTGATGAATGCACCAAACAAGTCGGGTTTGCTCGATCGAATCTTCCCGCATGATATCGAGTACATCCTATCAGACCTACCCACGGACGTCCTAATTGTAAGAGATCGCAAATGACAGCACAAAAAAGTGATATCAGGGGTTTTGTAAAAAGCCTGCCCAAAAATATCTTCTCGGGTTTTGTGGTTTCTCTCATTGCCCTTCCTCTTGGGCTGGGACTTGCTCTGGCCAGTGAAGCACCGCCTATAGCCGGAATTATTCCCGCAGTTGTGGGGGTATTCTGGTGGCCATTCTTGGTGGGTCTCATGTGACTATCACAGGGCCCGGAAATGGCCTGGTCATCGTTTTATTGGGTGCGATCACAACCCTGGGTGGTGGTGATCTTTACCAGGGCTATCTCTTTACCCTGGCTGCAGTGATCTGTTCAGGGTTTTATTGATGTTGTTGGGATTTCTGAAAATGGGCCGACTTGCAGATTTTTTTCCGGCTTCAACTATTCAGGGTATGCTGGCGGCCATAGGGATAGGGATCCTGGCTAAGCAATTCCATATCATGATTGGCCATAACAATGAGGCGGGGAATATCATGACCCTGCTGCTGCATATCCCCTCCGGATTGTATTCCCTCTGGGACACTGATAGCAGTAGCATTGTTTCAGCCGCCATCGTAGGGGTGGTCAGTTTGCTTATTATGATATTCTACGGGAAGATAAGGAGTAAGTGGGTGCATCTTGTTCCGGCCCCGATGTGGATCCTTTTACTCTCAATCGGCTTCCACTCCTTTTGCTCGTTCTTTGCCCTTGCATACCCAATAGATAAAAGTTTACTGATCCCCATACCTGAAAACGTCTTAGCCTCTCTGGCTTTTCCCGATTTTGGCATCGCCTTGAATCAAAAATTTATTTTCGCTGTTTTTGCCATCACCCTTATCGCAGGAATTGAATCTTTACTGAGTATAAAAGCTGTTGACCGACTCGATCCTGCGAATCGGCATTCCAATGTAAACAAGGATCTGAAAGCCCTGGGCCTCGCCACAGTGATCAGCGGGTTCTTGGGCGGACTCAATGTGGTTACGGTGATCGCGCGGAGTTCGGTTAATGTGAATACCGGAGCTACCAATCGCTCCTCCAATTTTTTTCACGCGGTATTTTTACTGGCCTTTGTTTTGCTGTTTCAGGAGCAGCTGCGGAAAATCCCGCTATCGGCCCTGGCTGCCATCCTGGTATACACGGGTTACAAACTGGCAACTCCAGCCCTTGTAAAACGAATTGCGGGCGTGGGAAAAGAGCAAATCCTTATTTTCTTTGCCACGGTTTTTGCCACCCTGCTAACGAATCTCATTACCGGAATTGCCGTGGGAATCCTTGTCACCTTTGTTATCCACATCCTGATCAACAAGAGTGTGTTGCTTTTTATCACCCACCTCTTTAAGCCCAATATCCTGATGTTCAGAGAGGCGGACGGAGGTAATTATTTTATTAGCGTAAAGTATTTCTGCAGCTTCCTGAATTATTACAAACTCAAAAACAAGCTGGACGCGATCCGCGAAACAGAAGAGGTGGTCGTCGATTTTTCTATGTGTGGATTTGTGGACCACACTGTATTGGAAGGTCTGGAAAATTACCGGGAAGTCTTTGATCTCAAAGGCGGACATATGGAGCTAATTGGTCTCGACAAGCATGAAACGGACTCGATGCACCCTTCAGCCATCCGCAAAATGATCCCGCTTAAGGCCCTGAAACCCATTGAGTGGTATTTTACAAGACGACAGGAAGACCTCAAGGCAACGGCGGCTGACTTTGGCTGGAAGTACGTCCCTAAAAAGCAATCGGATACCGCTTTTCTACGAGAGTTTGTGTTTTTTAGCTCTCGGCATATCCCGTATTGCTACAATCAACTTTCTGATGAAAAAAACAAGGCCTCTGTTTTTGATGTGGAATTCACAGAAGGTGAATTTATTGCAAAGGAGGTGATCAAGGCAACGGTAATGTATATTCCCCTGCCTGCTCCCGGGCCTGTTTTCACATTGGACAAAGAGGGCTTGTTGAGCTTGTTATACAACCTCAGTGGTTCCGAAGAAGTGGAAGTGCCCAATCATCCCGATTTCAGCAAAAGGTTTCGCTTGGGCGGAGAGGATCCACTAATCGTCTCTAAACTCTTTTCTGACGAACTGGTGCTGTTCCTGGAAAGTAATCCTTACTACCATGTGGAATCGAATGGAAATGCCCTGCTTATTCTCAAAAAGGAGCGGCTGCTCAGTGTAAAAGAGGTGAAGCGCATGATCTACTTTGGGCAACAGTTTAAAAAAATCCTGTTGCAAGGCGCTAATGCTCAATGAATTGTTAAAATACAGGCCTAAAAGAAGTTATCGGCTGCTCTTTTCTTAATTTGCGCCCTGTTTTGCGCAATTCATGAAGTTATATCCAATTGAGGCAGGGAATTTTAAATTAGACGGAGGGGCTATGTTTGGTGTAGTGCCGAAATCCCTGTGGCAGAAAACAAATCCTGCAGATAGTAACAACATGATCGATATTGCGGCCAGATGCCTTTTAATTGAGGACGCTGACCGACTTATCCTGATCGATACCGGGATGGGCAACAAGCAATCCGATAAGTTTTTCAGTTACTACTCCCGCTGGGGCGATTTTTCACTCGATACTTCTCTGAAGAAAGCCGGATTTCACCGGGATGATATAACCGATGTCTTTATGACTCATCTCCACTTTGATCATTGCGGAGGTAGTGTAAAATGGAACGATGAGCATACCGGCTATGAACCCACATTTAAAAATGCTGTATTCTGGACGAACGAACCCCATTGGCAATGGGCGACAGAACCCAACGCCAGGGAGAAAGCTTCTTTCCTCAAGGAAAATTTGATACCCATGGAGGAAAGCGGGCAGCTTGCTTTTGTAGAGATACCGGATTCCGCCTACGGCTCATCTGCAGAACTTAATTTCGACATACTATATGTCAATGGACACACAGACAAACAGATGATCCCCCACATTAAGTACAAGGGTAAAACCCTGGTCTTTATGGCTGATCTCCTGCCTACTGTGGGGCATATTCCCTTGCCGTATGTAATGGGATATGACACTCGCCCCCTGCTTACCCTTCCCGAAAAAGAGGCCTTTCTCAAAAAGGCAGCAGACGGGGAATATTATTTATTTCTGGAGCATGATGCGCATCAGGAGATCTGTACGCTGCAGCACACCGAAAAGGGGGTGCGCTTAAAAAACACCTACTCTTTTGATGAAGTATTTTCATAAATCCTTTCTGCCGGTTTTTTTAATGCTGGGATGCTTCTGTGCAGCCTATGCCTTTCAGAGCTCAGACCTCACTTCGGAATTTAGTTTTACAGAAGGGATTGAAGGTCCTGCTGTAAGCCGGGACGGAATGCTCTTTGCGGTTAATTATAAAGAGCAGGGAACCATTGGAAGGGTCAATGACAAAGGAGAGGCCGAAGTTTACCTTCACCTACCCGAAGGTAGTATAGGAAATGGCATACGCTTTGATAAAGAACAGCATATGTACATCGCCGATTATGCAGGACATAAGGTATACAGGGTGCAAAAAGACGCAAGAACCCCTGAATTATGGGTTGAAAGTACTGAAATGAATCAGCCTAACGACCTGGCGCTTGCAGACTCGGGGGTGATCTACCTAAGCGATCCCAACTGGGAGGATGGTACCGGTAACCTGTGGATGGTACCCGAAGCCGGGAAGCTGGTTTTGCTGGAAGCCAATATGGGCACCACAAATGGAATTGAGGTGAGTCCGGAAGGAAAATACCTCTATGTAAATGAATCTGTACAAAGAAAAGTATGGAAATACAAGATTTTGCCTGATGGGACCGTTTCTGAAAAAGCACTTTTAATTGCCTTTGATGACCATGGCCTGGACGGGATGCGGTGTGATAAAGAAGGTAATTTACTCATTACGCGTTACGGAAAAGGTACGGTTGTAATGGTGTCACCGGCAGGAAAAGTACTTGGAGAATTCACCCTGAAAGGAAAAAATCCTTCAAACCTTGCCTTTGGCGGGAAAGATGGAAAAACAGTATATGTTACCATGGCCGACCGCGGATGTGTTGAAGTGATCCGGGTGCCAAATAAAGGAAGTTATTATAGTAAAATACATTAAAATGAAAGTGATGATTAAGAAAGTGAAAATGCTTGCTGTGCTCCTGGGTTACGGCATGTTGCTGCTGGGATGTGGCAGTATTAATATCGTATCTACCCCCATCGAAAACATCGATGCGGTTCCCTTGAAGGTTTCGGCGTTGACCGAAGAAGAAAAACAGTCCTGGGGTCATGCCGACCTGTTGACCGATACGATCCCGGGGATGAGCGTAGATCGGGCATACGAAGAGCTCATCGGGAATAAGAAGGGAAATAAGGTTATTGTAGCTGTGCTCGACTCCGGAATCGATCTCAATCACGAAGATCTGGATGACGTTATCTGGACTAACCGGGACGAAAAACCTGGAAATGGCATTGACGACGACGGAAACGGCTATGTAGACGATGTGCATGGGTATAATTTCCTGGGCGAAGCCTATAACGAACAACTTGAACTCACGCGCATCCTTAGGTTGAATTTAGGTGATGAAGCATTGCGAGCTAAGGCAAAGAAGAAGTTGGATGAAGAGCTGAAAGAAGCCACAGAAACCCGGCAGATGATCCTCAGTACAAAACAACAGACTGAGCAGATCTTAGACGTAGTGAAAAAATCTCATAAAGCGGTAAGTCAGAAACTGGGGAAGGAAAACTACACCAAAGGAGAAGTCGCCGCGATCAGCACAACAGATCCAAGTTTGCAGCGAAGTATGAACGTGGTTCAGCAAATGTTTGGTTATGGCGAAAGCATTCCCCAGGTAATTGGTCTAATAGAAGGGGATATTGAACGAGCAGATGAAGGCCTGGCTTATTTCAACGAAAAGATCGATTATCACCTCAATGTTGACTTCAATGGCCGGGCGGCTGTAGGGGATGATCCTTATGATATCACTGACACAGATTATGGTAATGGCAATGTTTCCAACCGCGTAGAAGATGAAAGTCATGGCACCCATGTAGCCGGCATCATTGCTGCTGAGCGAAATAACGGTCTTGGGGCCAATGGCGTGGCCAACAATGTGGAAATTATGAGTTTAAGGGCGGTGCCTAATGGTGATGAATACGATAAAGATATTGCTCTTGCCATCAGATATGCCGTAGACAACGGGGCTAAAATCATCAATGGCAGTTTTGGTAAAGCTTTTAGTCCGAAAGCAGAATGGGTTTACGAGGCGATCAAATACGCGGCTGACAATGATGTCCTTATTGTTCATGCGGCCGGTAACGATGGCTTAGACATGGACAAACCGACTAATGAAGGTTATCCAAATGATCACAAAAACAGTGAGAGTGAATACGCCGATAATCTAATTACCGTTGGAGCGATAAACGACACTTACGGCTCCGAGATGGTGGCTTCGTTCTCTAATTACGGATCGAATAATGTGGATGTATTTGCCCCGGGAGGCTCAGTATATTCTACCATCCCAGGGAGTGAATATAAGTTTGAGGGAGGAACGTCCATGGCGGCACCTGCTGTTAGCGGGGTTGCGGCATTAATCCGCTCCTATTACCCAAGACTCAGCGCCGCTGAAGTAAAAAAGATCCTAATGGATTCGGGCCTTAGCACAAAGCTTGAGGTGGTTGTTGCCGGTGATCCTGGTAAGGCCAGGGCTTTTGACAAGATGTCCAGATCCGGGAAAATCGTCAATGCCTACAACGCTCTTATCATGGCTCAAAAAGTGTCAGATTCCAAATCAAAATTACCGTAAAATGAGAACGCAAATCAAATGCATACTCCTTATTTTTTCCATCATCTTCCTCGGAAATTTCAGCAATGCCCAGAACAACTATCCGTATTGGCAACAGGCTGTGGATTATACCATGGAGGTGGATATGGATGTTGAAACTTTCGGGTATACAGGATCACAGACCCTGAAATACACCAACAATTCTCCTGACACTTTAAACAGAGTGTTCTATCATATGTATTTCAATGCTTTCCAGCCGGGAAGTGAGATGGATATCAGATTGCAAACTATTTCTGATCCTGACGATAGGATGGTGGAAGATGGCAAAAGCAGGATCGCCCAATTAGGCCCAGATGAAATTGGTTATCTCAGAGCTTTGTCCCTTACTCAGGATGGGGAGTCGGTTTCTTACGAATTAGAGGGAACTGTCCTGGTCGTAGATCTGAACCATCCCATAGCCCCTGCTTCATCCACTACCCTGGAGATGAATTTTGAAGGACAGGTGCCCGTGCAGATCAGACGGTCCGGGAGGAACAACAAGGAAGGCATAGCGCTATCTATGAGTCAGTGGTATCCGAAATTGGCAGAATACGACTTTGAAGGTTGGCATGCCGATCCCTACATCGCCAGGGAATTCCACGGCGTTTGGGGCGATTTTGATGTAAAGATCACGCTCGACAAGGAGTATACCATAGGAGGTTCGGGATATTTGCAAAACCCGGATGAAATAGGCCACGGCTACGAAACCCCTGGAGCCAAGGTGAAGAAAACAAGAGGAAAGACACTAACATGGCATTTTAAAGCGCCTATGGTCCACGACTTTATGTGGGCTGCAGATCCAGATTATATTCACGATACGCTTCCGATAGAGGGCGGGCCTACGCTGCATTTTTTCTATAAGAACAAGCCAGAGATCCTGGAAAACTGGAAAAATCTTCAGCCTAAAACAGCAGAAGCAATGCGCTTCTTTAATGAAAACGTGGGGCCTTATCCTTATGAACAGTATTCTGTTATTCAGGGAGGAGATGGTGGAATGGAATACGCCATGAGCACCCTTATAACGGGAGAGCGTAAGTTTGGTAGCCTGGTAGGCGTTATGGTCCACGAATTGGCGCATTCCTGGTTTCAACATGTTTTGGCCACTAACGAAGCAAAGCATGAGTGGATGGATGAAGGCTTTACCAGCTTTATTTCCAGTCTGTGTATGAACACTATTATGAATGAGCAAAAGCCGAATCCCTTCAAAGGATCCTATGACGGCTATTATGAACTAGTAGGTTCAGGAATGGAGCAGCCACAGAGTACACACGCAGACCGCTTTGAGGTTAACTTCGCTTATGGTAAATCTGCCTACAGCAAGGGAGCTGTCTTTCTGGCCCAACTGGGGTATGTCATTGGGCAGGATAAATTGATGGCCACTCTGAAAAAATATTACAATGATTTTAAGTTCAAACATCCTACTCCAAACGACATCAAGCGTACGGCAGAAAAAATATCCGGGATAGAATTAGACTGGTATCTCACGGATTGGTCTCAGACGACCAATACTATTGACTACGGGATCAAATCGGTGACTGAAGCGGGAAGCGGCACCGAGATAATACTAGAGCGAATAGGCCTTATGCCTATGCCATTGGATATCCTGGTGGTATACAATGATGGCAGTCAGGAAACCATCTATATCCCCTTGAGGATGATGCGGGGTGAAAAGGAAAATCCTTACGGCCAGGTGAAGCGCACAGTAATTGAAGATTGGCCCTGGGCTTATCCCAACTATAGTTTTGAGATCGCACAACCTATTTCAAATATCAGAGCTGTGGTGATAGACCCATCTCAATTAATGGCTGATGTGCAGATCAACAATAATCTTTGGGTGGCTGAATAGCAACAGGCGGAATCAGAACCAGGGAGCATCTTTATAAAGTTCGTTTCTTGCAACCTTTTCCCTGTTTTTGATCAGTAAATGCTCGCTATCCAGTGTCCTGTTTCGATACCCGAGCAAGTGAAAGATCGCCTTACTGTAGTAGCGGGCAACCCTGAGGTTTACAATTAACTGTGATTTGGATTTGTCTTTCCAGGATACACCGGGCAGGCTTGCCAGTAAATAATCTGCCTTGACTTTTCTCAGGAGGCTCGAAATACCAAGGATCCATTTGGGAATGCGCTTGATCATAAAAAACCCTTCCGCGCCTTGCTTCTGATAAAGGGGCATAAAGAGAATTCCTTTTTTGGTAGTAGCCACAGTTTTGCCATTGTGACTTGCGAGAGTTGTGCCCTTGGGAACCAACTCGAAACTTTCAAAGCCCGGTTCCATAGTATAGGAATCCTGGGGTTCAATGGCATAACGTTCCGTGATCTCATAAAAACTGCGGTTATTCGCAGCAGATTGCTTCAGTTGTTGCAGGCAATTCTTATATTGTTTTAAAGATTCACCGGCTAATGCTCCGGAATTTACAAGGCACAACCAGAAAAATGCAATGCTGTTGATTTTAGCTTCTTCGCTGGCATGCTGACCTGATTCGAATCCCACGGCTACATAGCCATACTCATTGATATAATTCAAAACGGGGCCTTCCAGGTATTCTTCTATTCCCAAAATGATAGGCACGGGAAACTGACGTGCAAACTTCCTGTTGATCATGGCGTCGTTGATGGTAATAAAAGGAAGGGTTTTACTGGAGGTGGTATGAAAGTCGATAAAATAAAATGGCTCCTGATGTGCTGTGAGCAAGTCTCTGATTACCTCAAGAATTGCCAGCATTTGCTGGTCTTCTGAAGTGACATTTTTAGGGGTGCCCTCTTCCATTTCCCGGATTTCTTCCTTCAGCCATATCCGGTTGAGGTCTCTGTCGAGATAGCGTTTTTTCTGCAGTAGAGCGGGGATGTTTCCGGCAATTCCGTAGATGTTTCCCTTAACGGGAAGGGGATCTCTGTTGAGCTCTTTAAAGACGTGCTCAAGCGCCTGTATGCCTGAAGGTTCATTTCCGTGTACTCCTCCAAAAAAGACAAGTACAGGGCCGGGCTCCTTGCCTTTGACATGGCCGATTATCCTTTTCATACGTGTGTCACGAGGGGTGATAATTTCAGTCATCAATTACAGGTCGTTACTCGTAATAATTCCTACCAGTTTTTTGCCCTTTACGACAGGAAGGCAATGGATATTGTTTTCTTCCATCATACTCTTAGCCTTGCTTAAGGGTACGTCCTCAGTAACGGTAACCAGGTCGGTTTTCATGATATCCCTTAGGCTTTCGGGTCGGTCTTCGGGATTTTGCTGGTAGTGCTCTACATCTACCCAGCTAAGCAAGCCTGCCAGGTTGAGGTTATCGTCGAGGATTGGAGCGTGGTGAATATTTTTCCACAACATCATCTTCAGGACCAATTCCGGACTGTCGATGTCCTGCGCGGTGATCGTCCTGGTATTCATGCGATCGCCAACGGTTACTTTTTTCTTAGGGATTTGGTATTCATCTCCCCTGGGTAATTGCCAGGCGTCTACTGCGTATCGTTTTTCCTGCCTTTCGTACATTGTGGCAACAAGAATTCTAAGGGCCTCAGAAGGTTTGTTCTCTTTCTGAAGTTTCCGGTAGGCTTCAATCATCCAGCGCGATCCTGTTTGCGACTTTATCCTCCTTTCTATAATAGAAAGATAGTGCTCTGCATCCCTAGGCTCTACATTCATGCTATATAAGCCCCTGAAAGCCATCGGGAGCAGATGATCTAGAAGGAGGTCCTTACTGCTAATGAGTTTGCCTTCCCAGTAGAATTGCGAACTCATCCCATATCTGGCGGCACTAAAAAAATTGCTTTTGACATCCTTAAAGTCCATTTTAGTATGGATATTATCTAATGATTTAGGTCTGCCGTGCATTAGTCCCACCCAGAACATCATATTGGCAATTTCATCTTCCGTAGTAGGGCCGGAAGGCATATATCTGTTTTCTATTCGCACGTGGGGCTTGCCATCGGTAATCCCGTAGCAAAGTCGGTTCCAGCGATAGGTAGTGCCGTTGTGAAGTGCTAAGGCCTTGAGCTTGGGTATTTCTCCCTGATGAAACTGCGTTAGGCTGTCTGTATCAAAATCAGTGGAAACGAGACTTCTAAAATTAACCACCGCATTTTTATAATAATCCGCAACAGAGCCCGATACCCAATCCTGGCCAAAATTAACCCGGGATTCCTTTTCATTTAGTATAAAAGTGCTTCTTCGTGTGTCAACACTTTGAGTAAAGAGGGCAATCCGTGTTTCTTCCCAGAGTTCTTTCCCCATCAGAAGAGGTGAATTAGCACAAATGGAAAGTACAGGGCCGGCGATGGCCTGTGACCAATTGTAAGTGTCTGCAAAATGCTCAGGGTCGATCTGCAGGTGTGCCTGAAAACTCGTATTACAACCCTCGTATAGAATGGTGTCGTGATGAAGATTTACCTCATCAACGCCTTTGATATGTAATTCTATATCATCCTTGCGGATGGCCCGGATAGCTTCGTTGAGAACCTTATACCTTTCCACCGGGGTCATGTAATCGTAATGCAAGTACTTATATGAGATTGTCGGCAATATTCCAGTCAGAATCACTTTCGCTTTATGCTTTGCTGCCGCATCTTTGGCGACAGACATCAGGCTGTTGAGCTGTTTGTTAAGCTCAGAAAAACAAGTCCCCTCCAGTTTAATCGGATCGAGATTGAGTTCCAGATTGTATTTGTTGAGCTCCGAAGTAAAATGCCCATCGGCAATGTCTTTGAGAATGGTGGTGCCAAGGTCAGAAGGATCCCAGGTTTCGTCCACCAGGCAAAACTCCTGCTCTGCTCCAATGTGAATGGGCTTTGCTGAAAAGAGGCCCTTATTTAGCATAAGCTCAAGGGCTTCGATGTCCTTAAGCAGATGATCTATGTATTCCTTTTTGTCTTCGTGATTATTAATCTTTCGAACGATTTTTTCTCCCATAACGACTCATTTGTTCTTGTGCATGAAACAGGACCACAAGATACCGCCTTGGCAATGGTAAAAATATGACAATTATCATTCCCTCTGCACAAGCTAATTCTTGCTATTTTTACCTCCTGATGAGATCTACGTTTCCCAAAGAAGAAAAATTAAAACACCAAAAACAAATTCAGGAAGTTTTTGCCAAAGGATCTTCTGTTACCGTTTTTCCTTTGAAGTTACTCTACCTGAAATGGGAAAGGGGTGATTCCAATTTTAAGGCCGGGTTTTCCGTGCCCAAGAGAAATTTTAAAAGTGCCGTAGAGAGAAACCGGCTCAAACGCTTACTCAGGGAAGCTTACCGCCTCAATAAGCACGGTATTTTTAACAAAACAGAGGGGAATTATGCCTTAATGTTTTTATACCTTGGGAAGGAATTGCCTTCTTTTCCAGATGTTGAAAGGAACATGCGAAGTGTTTTAAGCAAATTTTTAAGTCGTGAAGCAAATGAAAAAGCTGATTCATAAAAGAGTACTGATTCCAGTATTGGCCGCCTTTGTTTTTCTTGCAGCCAGTAGTTTCAAATCCGATTTTTTTGAAATTGCCAAACAGATAGAGATATTCACCACGCTTTTCAAGGAATTGAACATGAACTACGTGGATGAGACCAATCCTGCAGAATTAATGGACACGGCCATTAAGAATATGCTGGACGACCTCGATCCGTACACCAAGTTCCTTAACGAACAGGACGTAGAGTCGTATCGAATAAATAATACGGGCGAATATTCCGGTATAGGGGCTCTGGTTCGTTCTTACAAAGATCGCCTCGTTATTATAGAGCCCTATAAAGGGTATCCTGCAGATAAGGCCGGGTTAAAGGCGGGGGATGAACTGGTTTCCATTGCTGGTATACAGATTGCAGATTTTCAGGATGATGCCAGTGAATTGCTGAAGGGGGCAAATAAAACCTCTGTGGATGTTGAATATACCCGACAAGGTAAAACTTATAATGCCACCATTGAACGGGAGGCTATTGAGGTTGATGCGGTGCCTTTTTACAAGATGATAGACGAAGAGACCGGTTATATTGTCCTTTCTCGATTTAATAAAAAGGCCTCTTCTCAAACTAAAGATGCGATTAACTCCCTGAAAGATGAAGGGGCTAAAAAACTGATCCTTGATCTTAGAGGTAATCCCGGCGGTTTGCTTTCGGAGGCCATAAATGTCACAAATCTCTTTGTTCCCAAAGGCACACTTGTAGTGACTACAAAGTCTAAAGTCAAAAAATTTAATCAATCTTATGAAACCAGGAATAAGCCCCTGGACGAGGAGATTCCTCTTGTTGTGCTGATAGACGGCAGGAGTGCATCGGCCAGCGAAATTGTATCGGGAAGCCTTCAGGATCTCGACCGGGCTGTGATCGTTGGGGCCAGAAGTTTTGGTAAAGGGTTGGTGCAGCGACCGTTGAAACTCACCTATGGCACTCAGTTAAAGGTGACCATTTCTCGTTATTACACTCCCTCTGGAAGATGCATACAGTCTTTGGATTATTGGAACAGGGACGAGTCGGGTAATGCGATCAGAAATACCGAGTTTAATGACTTTCTAACCAAAAACGGAAGAAAGGTACAAGACGGGGGAGGTGTGATGCCCGACATTCAGATCGCTTCCTTAAAAAGCAATGATCTGTTAACCGCTTTGGCTAACAATTCGGTGATCTTCAATTATGCTACAGACTATTATTACGCACATCCCATAACAGAAATGCCGGAGTTTAACTTTACGCCTAGCGATTATGAAGAGTTTAAAAGGCACGTAGCTCAAAGTTCATTTGAGTTTGAGACCAGGGCAGAAAAGGTGCTGAAAGAAACGCTCTCAGGAAAGGATAGTGAGGTGTTTAACTCGAATGTGATGGAGGAGGTTAAAACCTTGTTGGCCTCCATCGAAAAAAGTAAATACGCAGCCCTCGATACTTATGAAAAGGAGATAGAGAAGCAACTTACCGATGAGATCGTCAAAAGGTATTTCTACCGGGAAGGGCTTTACGATTACTATCTTCAAAACGATGAGGCCATATTAACGAGCAACGAACTTCTTAAGGACACTTCTAAATACGAGGGAATTCTAAAGTAAAGGATTCCCGGGATATATTCTGAATTTTCCGGGATGCAGAAAACTCATATCCCTGCTTGTCTGTTTGGGTGTTTCATGAATTCTGATATCTACCTCGCAAAGAGTATGGTTTTCCATACATTTACAGCCAAAATTCAAGAAGAGCATTTATGAATAGTAAATATCACCGCTGGCATCATCCTTACAAGCCGGCTAAGGGCTTCGAAAAAAAAGTGGCTTATTTCAGTATGGAATTTGGCATTGATCAGGCCCTTAAAATTTATTCCGGGGGTCTTGGTTTTTTGGCCGGCTCACATATGCGTTCTGCCTTTGAGCTAAAGCAAAACCTCATTGGGATAGGCATGCTATGGAAGTACGGATACTACGACCAGGGACGAAACAAAGACCAGACTTTACGCCCTGAATTTATTGAAAAGCACTACAGTTTTCTTGAGGATTCCGGCCATGAGGTTGAGGTAAATATTTTTGGAAATAGCGCCGTAAAGGTCAGAGCAATGGTATTAAAGCCTTCTGTCTTTAACACTGTTCCTATGTATCTGCTAACCACGGATGTTGAAGGCAATGATGATCTTTCCAGGTCCATTATGAACAATCTTTACGACAGCAATGAACTTACGCGTATCTGCCAGAGCGTGGTGCTGGGTATTGCCGGTGCAAAACTGGTAGAGGCCCTTGGTGGGGCAGATATTTATCACCTCAATGAGGGACATGCATTACCGGCCTTTTTCTACCTGCAAAATCAGGGAGTGGGCAGAGAGAAAATGGTGTTTACTACCCATACCCCGGAAAGAGCAGGGAATGTAGAAAGAGATGCCCGTGCTTTGAATGATAGTGGCTTTTTTGGTAAAAAATTGTCCCATGAGGAGTTGATGAAAGTAACAGGGGGCTCTGATCGATTGAGCTATACAGTTGCCGCCTTAAGAATGGCCAAAAAGACAAATGCAGTTTCCAAATTACACGCAAAGGTATCACGAGAAATGTGGGAAGGAAATACCGGAAGCAAGGGTATATTTCCAATAACTAATGCGCAAAACCAAAAATTCTGGCAGGATAGCGTACTTGAAAAAGCCAGGAAAAACAACAACGTTACCGCTTTTCAGAAAAGAAAAGCCACATTAAAAAAGGAGTTGTTCGAAGAGGTGCTGGATCAGACAGGGAAGATTTTTGATCCCAAAGTGCTGACTATAGTTTGGGCGAGACGCTTTGCAGAATATAAAAGAGCCGATATGTTATTGCGGGATATGGAGCGCTTTGAGAAAATCCTTAACGATTCCAAACACCCGGTTCAGATCATCTGGGCGGGGAAGCCCTATCCTAAAGATGAAGGCGCCATTAGCGTGTTCAATCGTTTGGTTCACTTTACCAAATACCGTGCGAATACGGCAGTTCTGATTGGATATGAGATGGCACTATCTAAAAAATTAAAAGAGGGTTCAGATGTTTGGTTGAATACTCCGCGAATCACAAGAGAGGCCTCTGGTACCAGTGGAATGACTGCAGCAATGAATGGCAGCGTGAATCTCTCTATTAATGATGGTTGGATTCCGGAATTTGCCAAAGATGGCAAGAATTGTTTTATCCTTCCGGAGGCAGATTACAAGAGTCCCGTAGAAGAACAGGATGCTTTTGACAGCGTCAATCTGTATGAATGCCTGGAACAAAAAGTGTTGCCCGCCTATTACGATTCCCCCGATAAATGGTCTCAGATCGTTTTCAAAGGAATGGATGATGTTGTGCCGGCTTTTTCCAGCAATCGTATGGCCACACAATACTACAAAGAGTTATATCAATGAAAAGCTGGCCTCAAATACTGATTTACGGATTTGGGGCTGCTTTGGTTTTGGTGTTGTCTTGTAAGGAGCGGACGAAAGAAGATTCCGGGCTTGCTGATAAAATACCGCCTGAAGTTTCTGATTCGGGAGTCAGCTTGCTTGTTCTGGGAACCCTTCAGGATGCGGGATCTCCTCAGTTAGGCTGTAAAAAGTTGTGTTGCAAGGGTCTTTTTGAACACCCCGATCCCGGTCGGAAAGTGGTTTCCCTGGGCATAATAGACCATTTGGCTGAGAAGCAATTTTTACTTGAGGCTACCCCTGACATCACTTCACAGCTAAGCGATCTAAATCAATTTGCCGGGGCGGCTCCGGGTAAGATGCCCAATGGGGTTTTTCTCACTCATGCGCATATCGGGCACTATACCGGACTCATGTACTTTGGAAAGGAAGCGGTAAATGCTTCGGAAGTCCCTGTTTATGCCATGCCCAGAATGCAAAGTTTTCTTCAAAACAACGGTCCCTGGGGTCAGTTGTTAAAACAGGGTAATATCAAGTTAAACCCATTAAATGCCGACTCCTTGGTTAAGCTTACCCCTTCGCTCTCCGTTACGCCCTTACGCGTACCTCATCGCGATGAGTATTCGGAGACTGTTGGTTTCAGGATAAAGGGGCCGCGCAAAGAAGCCTTGTTTATCCCTGATATTGATAAGTGGGAACGATGGGACAGGGACATCTCTGCAATGATTGCTGAGGTAGATTACGCCTTCGTAGACGCGACCTTTTACCATGGGGAGGAACTTAATACCCGAGACATTTCGCAAATACCGCATCCTTTTGTCATTGAGAGCATGACGCGCTTCAATTCCCTCCCCCTTGCCGAACGGAAAAAGGTCTATTTTATCCACCTGAACCATACCAATCCGCTGCTTTCCCCAGAAAGTGCCGAATACAAAAAAGTAGTTTCAAATGGGTTTCGAATTGCCAAATTCGGAGAGAAAATCGAATTATAAATGATGTCCAAAGGCTTGAAAGAGCATATTGAGTCTTTGCTTGGACTTAAAATAAGTTCCGTGATGTCCGTTTCGGGGGGAGATATTTCCCAAGCCCTGAAAATATCGACATCTGCCGATCAGTTTTTCTGTAAATATCAGGCGGGAGAAGAGGGATACGCGATCTTAAAGGCTGAGAAAGTGGGCCTCGCAGCGCTGGCAGGATCAGGTAAAATAAAAACTCCTGAGGTGATCGGGCTGTCCAAAACTGAGGATGGGGCCTTTTTGCTATTGGAATATATCGAATCAAAAAGCAAGGGAGAGAAGGAAATGATTGCATTTGGCTCACAATTAGCCGAACTACACCAGGTCATGGCCGAAACCTACGGGTGGGAAACAGAGAACTATATCGGCTCTCTTTTGCAAAAAAATACCCGGATGGGTGGCTGGCCCGGATTTTACACTTACTGCAGACTCCTCCCACAATTGGAGCTGGCTAAGAGAGCTGGACTTCTATCTGAGCGAGAGGTTCCTTTGGCCGACAGGCTGGAATCCCGCCTTGGTGAAATATGTAGTGCTTCCAAACCTTCTCTTGTTCACGGAGACCTTTGGGGTGGAAATTACCTGATTTCTGAAGATGGAACTCCTTTTTTAATCGATCCCAGCGTTAGTTATTCCCATCCTGGAATGGACCTGGCAATGAGCAAACTCTTCGGTGGGTTCTCTGCATCCTTTTACGAAGCGTATCAGGAAGCTTCCCGTGTTTCTTTCCCGACTCCCGAAGAAATTGAAGTATATCAATTGTATTATCTGCTTGTACACCTCAATATTTTCGGCGTCTCTTATGCCTCATCGGTCCGCAGTATTATGAAGAGGTATTTCTAAACCCCTACAATTCATAAGCTCAGAAACTGGCTTTTTGCTTATCTTTAAAAAGCACTGTTGCTTAGTTATTCATGGATATTTATGGGTAGTAAAGACAAAATACGCATTCTGGTTGTGGGTTGTGGGCATATGGGTGCAAGTCATGCCAGAGCATACCAGCAACTCGAGGGTTTCGAGATCGCGGGTTTGGTCAGCAGATCTCCGGAAAGCAGGGAAAAGCTGTCTGTGAAACTCGGTGGACTCCCTGTGTATTCAGATTATGCCTCTGCCCTGGAGTTAACCAAGCCCGATGCGGTTTCAGTAAATACCTATCCGGATACTCATTATGAGTACGTAAAAATGGCGCTGACCGCAGGGGCTCATGTCTTTGTGGAAAAACCCCTGGCTGAATCCGTTAGAAAGGCAGAAGAACTTATCGCCCTTGCAATAAAAAACAATAGAAAACTAATAGTGGGTTACATCCTTAGGGTGCATCCGGCCTGGAAGCGATTTATAGAGATCGCGAAAACACTTGGAAAACCGCTGGTCATGCGTATGAACCTCAACCAGCAGAGTTCGGGCGCGCAGTGGTATACTCACAAGCAATTGATGAGGTCTATGTCTCCTATCGTTGACTGTGGGGTTCACTACGTTGATGTGATGTGTTTAATGACTCAATCTGAGCCCGTGAGCGTATCTGCCATAGGAGCGCGACTTTCGGATGAAATCGATCTGGAGATGTACAATTACGGTCAGCTACAGGTTCGTTTTAGAGATGGTTCGGTGGGCTGGTACGAAGCAGGATGGGGTCCAATGATGAGTGAAACAGCTTTCTTCGTCAAGGACGTTATAGGACCTAATGGTTGTGTTTCGATTACGGATACGAAATTAAAATCATCCGACAATGTTGAAGGTCATACCCGTACAGGAGCTTTAAAAATTCACTTCAGTGCATTGGATAAAGAGGGGGAATTCCTAAAAAAAGATGACTTCATTTCCACAGAACATGAACCCGATCACGATCAGTTGTGTCTATTAGAGCAGCAGGTGTTTTTAGATGCTATACAACAGAACAGCGATCTTTCCGGTCACCTCACGGACGCGGTAAACAGTCTCAAAGTTGTTCTGGCGGCCGACGAATCTGTAAAAACAGGGAAAACAATTTCATTGCAAATATCATAAGTTCGGCCGGGAATTATTCTGAAAAAAGTCTTAATACACTGTTAATCAGCATGCTTAAATTGGGGTTGTCACCAATTTTTTGTACTTTGTTCCCTATGGTAAAATCAGATAAAAAAGATCACACAGAATTTATTGAAAAATCCGTTCTCCACCTCGAAGCAAGAGGTTTTGACAAGATCAGGGTTGACCTGGACGGTTACGACAAACCCAAATCCTTCTTAAGAAAAAAGAACGGAACTACAGTTACTCCAGATATTGTAGCTAACAAAGACGGAAAAAGGTATTTTTTTGAGATTAGTTTAAAGACAGATGAACCACAGTTGTTAAAAACCAAGTGGGTCTTTCTGGATGCGCTTAGTCGTATGAAGTCTGATGCCTTCAGGATCATTACCACGAAAGGACATTACAAGTTTACTGACAATCTTCTGGAAGATATCAACCTGAGCAATAAGACGCCTATTAAAATTTAGGGCTTCATCTTATTTACTGCTTATTAGGAATCAAGGCGATTGAGGAATCCATCGTCTTTTCATTTTAATATGTGGAATATCGTCTTCCAGATATTCCTCCTCGATTGTTTCAAATCCTAATTCCTGGTAAAACTTTTTCAGGTACAACTGGGCTGAGATTACTATATTTTGCATGGGCCATTTTGCGTCAATATAATCTACGGATGCCTGCATTATCTCTTTTCCAAAACCCCGCCCTCTGCAATCCTCAGAAACGGCTACCCTTCCTATACTAGGTTCTTCAAAATAGTCTCCTGCCTTAAAAATTCGGGTATAAGCACAGATGCCTGAAGCGTCAATTCCCAATGCGTGATACGCCTTTTCATCCAGGTTGTCAAGATCCAGATAGGGGCAATTTTGCTCCACTATAAAAATTTCATTTCTCAGTTGTAAAATGCGGTATAATTCCTGCTTGCTGAGCTTTTTAAATGACTTGATGGCTATTTCCATAGGTAGTTTAATCCTGCACTATAACCTGTTTTGTATGACATTTCCCAAATTCAGGCTGAATGCTGAGATGGGTGATCCCAAATTCATGAAATACCTTTTCTTCTATTTCCTTCAATATTTCATCAAAGGTTATCAAATTGATGTTTTTATGAAAATCAATATGGGCTTCAAGGTGAATTTCTCTTTCATTTAATTGCCAAATATGCACATGGTGTACATTTTTGATAGCAGGATGTTCGCCAATTATTTGAACCATTTCATCAACTTTGATCTGATCGGGTGTAAAAAGCATAAGCACTTTTGAAGACGACTTCAACAGATCGTATCCCATGTAGACCAGGTATAGTCCAATGAGGATAGTAAGTAAGGGATCAACCCAGTAAAGCTGATAAAAGTACATAAGTAAGCCTCCTACAAGGACAGCCACTGAGGCCATCATATCTGTAAAAAGGTGTAGGTAGGCCGATTTCATGTTCATATTATCTTTAGCATCCTTTCTGATGAGTAAAACACTGAATCCGTTTGCGGCGATCCCCAGGGCCGAAAGCCAAATCACCAAAGAAGGCGTGATGGCTTCAGGTTGCAGAAATCGCTCAAAAGCTTCTTTAATCAGAATGACAGCAATTACGATCAGGGTTGCAGAATTCACGAAGGCGGCCATGATTTCAGCCCGTTTATATCCAAACGTCCTTTTAACTGAGGCTTGTTTTCTTGTAAAGCGATTAGCCAGGTAGCTGATGATCAATGAAAGTACGTCACTAAAATTGTGGAGTGCATCTGATAAAAGAGCCAGACTACCTGAGATGATCCCGCCAATAACCTGGGCCAGGGTGATCCCAATATTTAAAAGAATGGAAATCAGTAGTTTTTTTCCACTAAGCTCTTGATGGTGATGGTGGTGTGAATGCCCCATTCAAATAAATAAAGTAGCTGCCTTCTGTAAATCAATCTTATGAACAGGCAATTTTCTCAATTCTTCTTTCGTGCCGGCCTCCTTCAAATGGCGTGTCTAAAAAGGTGCGAACCATATCCAGGGCCTGGTGCAGAGAAATAAACCTCGCCGGTAAACTCAAAATATTAGCATCGTTATGTGCCCTGGCCAGTTCCGTGATTTCTTTATTCCAACAAAGGGCTGCTCTGATGTTCTGATGTTTGTTGGCCGTCATGGAGGCGCCATTTCCACTACCACAGATGATGATTCCAATATCCGCATTCCCTTCCTCAACATCCTTTGCTACAGGATGAACAAAGTCGGGATAATCAACACTATCTGAATCATCCGTACCGTGGTTTAATACTTCGATATTCAATGATTTAAGTAGACCAACTACCGCCAATTTGTACTCGGTCCCTGCATGGTCATTTCCGATGGCTATTTTCATGTGATCAAGGATAAATTACCCTACTAAGGTACAAATCCTTGTATTTAAATCATCTGAATATACTTATTAACATTGTTAAAATAATCCATAGCTTAAATCGTTGATTTACAACTGATCTTTATTTTATCAAATTGTTGAAAGCTGATCGATAAGAATTAATGAATTTAATAGGCTATCTCTATAAAATTATGCACTTAGAGGAATTATACGATTACCAAAAAAATATCATTAAAAGTTGATAGTATATTATTCACTTTTAAATAGAGAAAATGAACAATCAGAGAGGGATAAACTTGTGAACTATTAACTGTTTATTTAGTTTATCAACAGCTATTAATAAGTGGAATAAAGGCTTAGTTTAGAGCACAATCTGTACTGTAAAACTCAGTAATAAAATGAATAAGCTGTTCATGGCAAGTAAAACTACTTTTTTTTATCCCCAGAGTTAACACCCTATCATTATCACCATTTTTTAAATTTATTAAATCAAAAAAGGAAATATATCTGTATATATGTTAACAAATAGATAAAGAGTTGCTATCTCAAGTCTTCTATTGAGCGTCAGTAGATTATAATTCGTAATTTTGCGGCCAAATTAATATTGAATGGTGAAGAAGAAGAAAAGGGCTAATCAACATAGAAAAAATGAAATTACAAGAGGAATTTTTGAAGTCCTGGAGAAAGAGCCCAATAAAAGTTTTAATTACAAGCAAATTGCATCAAAATTAGATATAAGCGATACTGAGGGAAGAAATATCCTGATTAAGAGATTAGGCCAGCTAAAAGCTAAAGAAAGAATAAGAGAATTTGAAAGAGGGAAATACAAATCCCTGGAAAATAAATTCTTACACGAAGGTAAAATTGAGGTTACAGCAAGGGGTAATGCTTATGTTATTGTAGACGGCTTAGACGATGATATATTTATTTCTAACAACAAAATAAATAGAGCATTTGACGGTGATATCGTTGAGGTACTGGTAAAGCCAAAACGAAAATCGAATAAGCTGGAAGGTGAGGTCGTATCTATCATCAAAAGGAAGAAGAACAATTTTGTAGGAGTACTGGATTTACATAAGTCTTTTGCCTTTGTAAGACCGACGGATCACAAAATGTACACAGACATTTTTGTTCCTATTAACCTTGTAGGAAAGGCAAAAAATGGAGAAAAGGTGATCGTAGAAGTTCTCTCATGGGAAGAAGAGGCAGATTCGCCTACAGGTAAAGTTGTAGAAGTACTCGGTTTACCCGGACTACACGATACGGAGATCCATGCTATCCTGGCCGAATATGGACTCCCCCATCGTTTTCCCAAGGAAGTGGATCATTTCGCTAATCAACTCGACACGGCTATAAAAGAAGATGAGGTTTCCAAAAGAAGGGATATGAGAAAGGTTTTAACCTTTACTATTGATCCCAAGGATGCCAAGGATTTTGATGATGCCTTATCTTTTCAGCAACTCCCCAACGGGAATTATGAAGTTGGAATTCATATAGCTGATGTATCTTACTACGTAACTCCGGATAGTATTCTCGATGAAGAGGCCTATGAAAGGGCGACTTCCGTATATCTCGTAGACAGGGTAGTACCTATGTTACCGGAAATACTTTCTAATAATGCTTGTTCCCTCAGGCCAAAAGAAGATAAATACACGTTTTCTGCTATTTTCGAAATAGATAATAATGCCGAGGTTAAAAGCGAATGGTTTGGGAGAACAGCAATACATTCTGATGAACGCTTTGCCTATGAAGAAGCTCAGTTCATTATAGAAAATAAAACTACCGAGATAGATGAAGAAGTTTCGATTCGAGGAAACGCTTATTCGGTATCTGAAGATATTAAAGAAGCCGTTCTAAAACTCAATTCTCTCGCGGAGATCATGCGGGACAGGCGAATGAACGCGGGTGCAATCTCATTTGATAAACTGGAGGTGAAGTTTAATCTGAATAAGGAAAATGAACCTGTAAGTGTGTATTTTAAGGAGGCAAAAGCAGCAAATAAGCTTATTGAAGAATTTATGCTTTTAGCCAACCGCAAAGTCGCAGCATTTATTGGGAAACAAAAACCTAAAAAGACATTTGTTTACAGAGTTCACGACGAACCCAACGAAGAAAAATTAATGACTTTAAACGGGATCGTGTCCAAATTTGGACACAAGCTTAATTTTCAAAATAAAAAGACCGTTAGCGCTTCTCTTAATAAACTCCTTGAGGACGTAAAAGGGCAGAAGGAACAGAACCTGGTTGATACCCTGGCTATCAGGAGTATGAGTAAGGCCATCTACACCACCGATAATATTGGTCATTACGGCCTGGCCTTTGATTATTACAGTCATTTTACCTCCCCAATACGTCGGTACCCGGATGTGATGGTCCATCGGTTGTTACAGCACTACCTCAGTGGAGGGAAATCGGAAAATGCCGAAACCGTCGAAGAAAAGTGTAAGCACTCTTCAGATATGGAATACCTGGCGTCTAGTGCAGAGAGGGATTCTATCAAGTATATGCAGATCAAATTTATGCAGGATCACAAAGACCAGGAGTTTGTAGGAGTTATTTCCGGTGTCACAGAATGGGGGATCTATGTGGAGATCATTGAGAACAAATGTGAGGGAATGGTCAGGATTAGGGATATCAAAGACGATTATTATACCTTTGATGAAAAGCAATACGCTCTGGTGGGCGAACGCAGGAAAAAGGTATACCAATTAGGCGATGAGGTCCGGGTAATGGTTAAGGATACAGATCTTGTAAAAAGGCACCTCGATTTTAGTCTTCTGGGTAAAGCTTAATAAGTTTTAAAATATTTATACGTTCTTTATAGGACATCCTAAGAGAATACCAGATGAAAAAGTTGATTTTACTGCTTTTTGTATGCTACACTTTCTCACAGCTTCAGGCCCAGGAAGGCAAGGTTACTCAAAACCTGGATAAGTTTTCTGAAGTTAAAGTATACGATGGCCTTTCTGTGAATTTGATTCGCTCTGACAAAAATCAAGCTGTGATCACAGGAGCAAACACCTCAAAAGTTGCCTTAGTTATTTCTGGAGGGGTATTAAAGGTCAGAATGGAACTCGTTAAAATTTTTAGTGGTTACAGGACTTTTATCGACCTGTATTATACTGATGACCTCTTAGTCATCGATGTTAACGAAGACGCCCGAATTACAGCTGGAGAGACCATAACTCAGGATGTTTTGGAACTCAAGGCACAGGAAGGTGGAGAAATCAACGCTCAGGCCCGGGTGGAGCAATTATTGATCAAAGCGGTCACCGGTGGGGTGATCAATGCCTCTGGTAATTCAGACAATCAGGATGTACAGATCAATACCGGGGGCATCTATAAAGGCAAAGATTTTAAAACCAAATTCACCACTGTCAATGTCAACGCGGGCTCAACAGCTGAGATCTTCGCCACTTCTTATGTAAAAGTAAGCGTAAAGGCGGGTGGAACTGTATATGTCTACGGAGATCCTGATAAAATGGAAGAAAAGACAGTGTTTGGCGGTAAAATAGAGCGAATGTAAATCTATGTCTATGTTCGAAGACATTCAGGCGGCGATACCTCTCGGATTTTTCCTGAGTTTTATGATCGGGCCTGTATTTTTTGTTCTTCTGGAAACCAGTGCAACCAAAGGTTTTAGGGCCGGACTCGTATTTGACGCTGGAGTAATTATCGCAGACATCCTTTTCCTGACCATTGCTTACTTCAGTAGCTTCCAACTTCTTGAAAATTTGAGTAATCAGCCCGGTTTATACGTATTCGGAGGGGTTATATTGTTGATTTATGCGATCACCATCCTTTTTAATAAAGCCCCTGCCCAGGACAAGACAGATGTACACACAAGCAAGACCGGCTACCTGGGCCTGTTTATCAAAGGTTTTTTACTCAATTTCATCAATATCGGAGTGCTTGTTTTCTGGCTTGGCGTTATTATCATCGTTGGTCCGAGTCTTGACAATGACCCGAACAGGATAATGGTATTTTTCTCCACCATGCTCCTCGCCTATCTGATTACCGATATATTTAAGATCCTGTTGGCGAAACAACTCAAGAGAAAGTTGACTCCGAAAAGGATACGTCTGGTTAAAAAAGGCCTTGGCGTAATCCTGGCGATTTGCGGGATAGTGCTTATCATCAAGGGCTTCCTGCCCAAAGACAAGTTTAATATAGAGAAAGGGATTGAGCTTATCCAGGAAGCGGAAGGACAATAAAAAACCCCAGCTTATTCAACTGGGGACTTCTGAGGCATCGAGCGGATTCGAACCGCTGTACAAGCTTTTGCAGAGCTGTGCCTAGCCACTCGGCCACGATGCCTTTACAAAGCAGCAAATTTACAAAAATAAGATGGAAACATCACGCATATAAACGGGCCATAATTTAGCCGGCTATTTTATATATGCGCAAAACGAAGAGGCATCGGGTGGACTCGAACCACCATAAAAGCTGTTGCGCAGCTCTGTCTATCCAATTCGACCACAATGCCATTTGCGATTACAAAGATAAGAATTCAGCTTCTGAAAAGCATAAGATTTAACTCCTGCTTATCGAGTAAAAGAATAGCTTATCGAGACAGAAGCCACATCACCTCCGATAGGGGGGTTGATCTTGGCCACCTTTACTTTTCCACTTGCAACAACCGGGATTTCTTTTAGGATCCTTTCGGCAATTCTCCTGGCCACATGTTCGAGAAGTTTAGAGGGCGTTTTCATCTCCTCTTCGGCTATTTTATGAATAGTTACATAATCTGCAGTATCCTTTAGCTCATCCGATTGGGCAGCTTTTCCCAGCGGGGCCTTTACTTTGATATCCACACGGTAATCACTACCGATAAGAGTTTCTTCCGGCAAACACCCGTGATAGGCATATAATCTGATATTTTTTAAACGTACGTGGTGCAAAGTGAGTTTTTATCGGGCAAAGGTAACCCAAAATCACTTTATTTCTAGTAGGTACAACGGCAATTACTAAGCCCCTGGAAAAGATCCACCCCCAAGGTAACAACGTGTGTACCCGTACTAAAACCGAGGATTTCATTTAAAATAACCTGGTATGAGTAGCCAAAGTAAAAATTACTCTTCTTAAGACCCATAATTGGGGCAATATACAGCGGACTTCCGATCTGGTCATTTAAAAAACGATAGGTAACTCCTGCGTAGTAGTAGTCCTCAAAATCGTACCAGCGAAATTTAACGTTTAGGTCAGTTACAGAACGCCCGTCGCTTTCAAACCATTGAAAGAATACAGAGGGTTCGATTTCTAATCGACTGTTTTTGTTCTTGGAATACCGATATCCGGAATAGACGTAATAATTCCGCAAGCGGTTAGGCTCAAAAACAGGATTAAAATTAGAAAGGTCTTTATCGAGAAGATTGGAAGCATTGAGACTAAAGTAAAATTTGTCCTTCCTGTAGAGCACACCTACGTCAAAATTGTGATTGGTAGTTGCCCGGTCGTCAGTGACATTGGGGTCTGGCCCGTCAAAATTCTCAATGTCAATCCTGAACTGGTTAAAATTATACGAGATTCCGAAAGACACGAATTCGTCGTCATATCGGTCTAGGGTTAGATGGTGAGCAAAAGAGAGTCTTGCCCCACGTTGCTTGGTCTCACCGTTACTATCGTTGTACAGCAGAATGCCCAGCCCCGACTTATTCCCAATTCTGGCATCAGCGGCAAGGGATTGTGTATCAGGAGCGTCCTCGATCCCCACCCATTGTGTGAGGCCGTTGATGCGCACCTTGATATGATCCCCGATCCCGGCATATGTTGGCGACATCACAAAAGGATTGTCTGCTAGATATTGAGAAAGCTGGGGCAGGGTGAGTTCCTGTCCCCTTGCGAACATCAAGCTCAACATTATTATTCCAAAAACAATCGACTTACGCATATTAGCTTCGGTTAAGTTCTCCTATCTGTAGAGCGTAAAATGGCCTACAAATTCTCTGTCATCTCTTTCTCCATTGAGCAGTACAATGTACCAGTAGTCGCCCGTAGGCAATTCAGATCCTTTGTACATTCCATCCCATCCGGTATGGTCTATCGCCATGACAGTGATCTCCCTACCATAACGGTCAAATATTTTGATTAGTATCTCTGGGAAGCCTTCCATGTTTCGGGGCAACCAAAGATCGTTCATTCCATCCCCGTCAGGGGTAAAGAAGTTGGGGATCTCAATGTCAATAAATTCCATAAAGATCTGGGCCTCCATTTCACATCCCAGACTGTCAACTACCCGCACAGTATGCGTTGCAGTTTCGGTGATGTAGTAAGTATTGTCCTCACCGTTATCGTCATCGTTAAAATAGAAAGTGTACGGTGGCGATCCGCCCGCTGCAATGGCAGTGATTTCATTGATATTGTTTTGTTCCAGAACAAGGGTAAGGGGCTCAAAACTATCGATTTCAAAATCAAGAGTAAGCACACAACCATTAGCATGTGAAATAGCTATATAATGTGATCCCGGCGCAATATTGGTAAAGTCGGGGTTCAATTGCATATCCATGGGATCCGTACTATCAAGAGCGTACATAATGGATCCAAGCACAGAAGGGTCATCCATAGTGATATTTACATAGTTGTCCGGAATATTACCCGTACACTCGTATACAGGCTCTACAACACCGTTTAGATTTACTCCTGGCTCTACTTCAATGATCACATTGGTTTCGCAATCCTGAGCGTCCCTGATAAAGACTACATAAGTACCCGCAGCCAGGTCTGAGTAAAAGAACTGGTCTTGCACAAAGGCCGAATCTACAGTAGTATTTAACGCCGTTCTGTAAGGTGCTGTACCTCCCGATACGTTAACGGTAATTGTACCATCTTCGCTGCCGATACAGATCTCGTCTTGTGCAGTGGCCGTTGCCATAACCGGCGCAGGCTCAGTGATGGTGAACTGGAATGGGATAAAACATCCGTTCACATCTTGTGCGATCACATCGTATACCCCAGGCGCAAGACGATCAAAATAATTAACCGTATCGAACTGGTTAAGGTTCGGTGAAATAGCATAGAGAATATTACCTGTTCCGCCAGACACCTCAACCGTGATGGTTCCGTCAGCTTCTCCGGCACAAGTTACGTTTGTAAATTCCTGAACATCTACCTGTAGCGGAACAGGGTCTGTAATCAAGATTTCATTGGTTACTTCCACACAATCCCCACTGGTTACCCTGATATAGTAACTACCGGCGTTAAGCCCACTGAAAGTACCGTCAGACTGAGGCCCTGAAAGCAGCACAGAAAGTGCAGCATCAGAGTACAATTCGTACTGGTAATTTCCTAGTCCGCCTGTAGCATTCGAAACAATGGTTGCCGTAGCTTCTCCCGTACAGTTGATCACAGCAGCACTGAGGTCTAGGTTGATCATCAGCGGCGGCACAGCATCAATACTAACCTGGTTACTGATATTCGCCTCACAACCGAAAGAATCCCTTACATAGTACTGGTATACACCCGCTCCAACGGAGAAGGTATGTGTATTTCCGCCAGACATAGGCGAAAACACCACATTGTCTGTACTGTATTCATAAGGTCCGTTTCCACCTGTAGCAGATAGTATGATCTGTGCATTATTGGTACAGGTTAACATGGAAGCCTCAATAAGATTGCTTTCCACATCAGAAGGTTCGCTGATGGTCACCTGAATGGTTTCCACATCGCAATTCCAACCGTCGGATACGGTAATGCTGTATATACCGGCACCCAGGTTGTCAAACACAGGACCGGTTTGTCCTCCACTGGTGAAGTCGATTACCGTTCCGGTGGGATCGTAATAATTCAATTGATATTGATATACACCCTGTCCACCAACAACATTGACAGCAGATACGGTTGCATTGGTATCGCCGTAACAAGTAAGCACAAGGGGCGCACCCGTAATATCTGCGGTAATAGGTGTAGGCTGAATCAGCGTAATGACATCATTTAACACACAACCTCCTGCATCAGTAATATCGACAGTGAAATTACCTGCTGAAAGCCCCGTAAAACTCTGACTGTTCACTCCCGCTACAGAATATACCTGTGAAGTAGTGGTATTTGTCAATACGATATCATAGGGGGCATATCCACCTGATGGATCCACCAGGATCTCTCCCTGGTCATTTGTACAAGTCACATTTGCTACTTCATTTACAACAGCCGCAAGCGGAGCACTTGGAGAAATGATTGTGATTATATTGCTGTCTTCAATACACAATGGAAGTGCCGTTTCTGTGATCCGCACAAAATAATTTCCTGCAGGAATACCGTTTATGGTCAGCGGATTTACAGCTGTATCCCCAACACCCGTAATACCTGTTGAGACAGCAGCACTCGTAAATACTTCATAAGAGTAGGTGCCGGAATATCCCGTAATATCAATTTCCAGCGCACCATTAGAGTCGCCAAAACAAACAACAGGCGCCGTTGCAGTAGCCACAACATCAATTAAGTCGTAAGCCATGATTTCGTAAGGAGCTGTATCTATATAGCAGCCCGTTGCATTATCCGTAATACGGAATACATAAGTGCCTACGGCACTAAGGTCGTATTCCGCGGTAGTATTGGTTGGAGTAGCTGTTTGGGTTGCATTCGGATTACCCAGAGGCAAGGCATCTACCGTGTAGGTATTAGCCGGATTGCCATCATCACTTATGGTGATTAATACCTGTTCCGGATTAGCACAGGAAATGGCAGTAACCTGACTTACAGCAGCCGTAAATACATTCAGGGGATCGATGGTCACCATTACTGTATCGGTACAACCATTATCATCTCTGACAGTAACGGTAATATTCTGTACAACTCCGGTATCATTGATGTTAAACGTATTGGAAGAGAAGAAATTAACCCCGTCAATACTGTACGAATAAGGTGCGGTACCATCGGAAGCCGTGGCCGTGATAACTGCTTGAGTTACACTGTTGTCTGCGGCACAAGCAAAAGCCGTGGCCGTAGCACCTAATGAGAGCACAACAGGCTCGTTGATAACGACGGCTTCAGTATGAGTACAATTCCTGTCTGAAGTAACGGTAATGTCGTAAGACCCGGCAATTAAGCCATTAAATATTGGGCTCGACTGAACCGTTGGAGGATTCACCCCATCATCTAAGGTATAGGTATATGGCGGATTGTCATTTGATGGGTCCAGACTTATGTTAATAGATCCATCACTACCACCAAAACAAGAAACATCTTCTTTGGAATAAGTAAAAGTAACCGGTGTTGGAACCTCAAGGGTGATTGGCGCCTGAGCATCACAACCAGACCCAGAGATATCGTAAACAATAGCGGTATAAGTGTCAGGAGCCAATCCCGTAAAGGTATTGGAAACCTGAGGCACCCCACCCGTAACGCTAACTCCGCCGCCGTCTAAAAGGTCGTATTCGTAACTACCGGATCCACCAGTAGCCGTTATGCTAATTTCACCATCATTTAGAGCACATGAAGGCTGCAGATCTACTTCCGGAGTAAGACTCAATGGAGGCAAGATCGTAATGGTATCGGTATCTGTACAACCATTGGCATCTCTAACCGTAACCGTGTAGGTACCTGCAGAAGACACAGTAATGGTAGAACTCGACTGGAATCCTGCTCCAATACTGTATTCAAGAGGCGCCACACCAGTACCAACAACGGTAAAAGTATATGAATTTCCGGTTGAGGTACACTGGTCTGTAGCATAAGCCGGGGCAGTTACTGTTGGTAACGGATCTTCATCTACCGTTACGGTAATGAAGGTATAACAGCCGTTAGTATCCTGAACATAAACATCATAGTCTGCCGGGTATACAGCGGGTGAAAGCGTTGCGCTGGCGCTTGCTGTGTAGTCTGCCGGAACAGGGATATTGCCTGTTGGCATAAAGGCATAGGTATACCCAGGCGTCCCACCAGCTCCCTGTACTGTAAGTTGAGCACCGATATTACAATTTGCATTGATATTTGACAATACAGAAACAGCAACCGGAGCACTTGGTGAGCCTATGGTTATTGTATTCGAAATATCGTCACAGAAAGGAGTGTCTGTTGCAATTACCTCAACGTAGAGGTTTCCTGCAGGCAGTCCTGAAATCGTTCTTGGGTTTACCGAAGTATCAGTTCCAATAACTCCTGTGATTGGCGTAGCTGTGTCATCAAAGATTTGGTAGGTATAGTTACCGAGGTAATTATTGACCTGAATAGACAATTCACCATCTGTATCACCAAAACAGGTAACCGGTGTCACTGCCGTGGCAACAGCTTCAATAAGATCATATGGGGCAATTGTATAAGGAGCAGATGTAAAGTAGCATCCTGTTACATTATCTGTTACCCTAAAGACGTAGTCTCCGGGGGCAGTCAGGATGAAATCAGAGGTATACACTCCGGCACCCGGGGATTGCGTTGGAACAGACCCAAGAGGAAGTAGATCAAAATCAAAATCACCTGACCCACCGGTAACAGTCACCCGCGCTGTTTCGTCATTTGAACAAGTAATTGCCGTGATCTGAGCAACAGACACATCGGTAATTGTTGGCATGGGGTTGATAGTGACCAGATCTGTATCTGTACAACCATTATTATCACGGATAGTCACGGTAATATTTTGGACAACTCCCGTATCGTTGATATTGAAGGTGTTGCTGCTGAAGAAATTAACGCCATCGATACTATAAGTGTACGGAGCAGTCCCATCAGAACCAACAGCAGTGATCACTGCCTGTGTAGGCGAATTGTTTACATTACAAGCAAAATCGGTTGCAGTAGCCGCAACATCCACCGGAAGCGGTTCTGTAATAGTTATCGCAACACGATCCTCACATAATCTGGAAGACCTAGTTAGTACTTCATAATCTCCTGCGGCGAGTCCGGTAAAGGTATTATTGGTCTGCGGTCCGGCCAGTAAGATCAGCCCTGTGCTATCGTATAATTCATAGACATAAGGCGGATTGTTCATACCCGGATCCAAAATAGCGGTTACAGAGCCATCGTTTGCTCCGGTACAAGAAACATTAGTCTGTGTAGTTGTGAACGAAACGGCGGCGGGAACTTCCAACTCGATGTTAACCGAGGCACCACATCCTGCAACAAGACCGTCATAGACATAAGCTGTATATAATCCCGGAGCAAGATTTATAAATAATGGAGAGGCTTGTGGTGGTCCCTGACTAACAGCCCCCAGGAATAGCTCATAGGTATAGACCCCGGAGCCACCGTAGGGCGTAAGTAGGATTCGTCCATCATTTGCAAAGCAATTTGGTTGTACCTGAGCTTCTGCCGACAGTGAGGCCGGCGGATAAATATCTACAGAAACTAAATTTCCACAATCGTTAGCGTCTTTAATTTCAAAGGTATAGCTACCGGAATTCAATCCTGTAAAGTCTACAAAATCACTTGCATTTGTAAGTGTGGTACTTTGAAAAGCGCCACCATTTACACTAATGTTATAAGGCCCTACACCCGCAACATCAAGTGTTACCCGGATGATAAACCCACCTTCGGGCGCAGCACATTGATTTAGGACTGCCGCAGAAATAACAGCTTCGGGGTCTGCAGCTATAACCACATCTAAAACCGGTGACATACACCCACTTGCATCCTGAGCATATACATCCCAGTCAGTATTGACTGCAGGGTCTAATTCTGCGTAGTTACTGGCGGTAAAGTCGCCCGCAACGGGCGCAACTCCATCTTGGACAAAGGCGTAGGTAAATGAACCCGTTCCACCACTTGCCAGGACAGTTACCTGAGCATCTTCATTACAATTAGCATTGTTATTGTCAACCAGATTCAGGCTTATCGGTGTAGGCTCGATAATTCTGAAGGGATAGGTGTTTGAACACTGGGTTCCACCAACCTCTTCAAAATACAAGACGTAATCTCCGGGAACAATGTCGTTAATAGTCACGGATCCGGTAGGACCTCCGGCAGGACCGGTGGCAGTTCCTGTATACACGCCCGGACCGGACGCAGGATTATTGGTTAGCGTCTCTAAAACGCTATAATTAATATCCGTCACTGTAGGATCAAAACCTTCTATCTGGAAGGTGATACTACCATTAGTGTCTCCGAAACACAATACATCGGTAACGGTAGGCGTAGCCACCACATCTATCGAGGAAAGTGTTGGAATAGTTTCTTCTACATAACTAGAGCAACCACTAACATTATCGATGGCCTGGAAAATATAGGTTTGTCCGGAATTTAATCCCGTAAAGGTTGCTATTTCTTCTAGCGGACCACCTGGTACTTCAGTAGTAGGCCCAATCGCTGTTCCGTAAATGGTAAAGGTATAATCCCCTGAACCTCCGTCAGCAGAAAGTTCTACTGTTCCTCCGGTAGGACAATCTACAATGGCCGTCCCGGCATTCAGGGTTAAGAACGGGTTGGCGCGAATCCTAACGGGGTTTTCGTAGTACTCACAACCATTGGCATCGATGATCCTTACGTAATAATCACCAAATAAAAGACCGTCAAAAGTAGCTGTCGTAGATGGGGTATTTACAATGGGGTTAGGCCCTGTTGTTGCAACGATATTATTTGAATTATCGTAAAGCGTATAGGTAAAGTTGGCCACGCCCCCACTGGTTATATTAATATCGATCCTTCCGGGAATATCTCCACCTACCCCACAGGAAACATCCGTAGGCACAACATTGGCATCGAATAGAGCTGGGTCTGTTAGGGTGACTGAGTCTGTATAGGTACAACCTTTATCATCTTGCACGGTGTAATTATAGGTTCCTGCAGACAGGCCGGTATACACAGTTTGTGCAGTGTATGGGGACCCGTCAAAACTTATCAAATAAGGCGAAATTCCAAAGTTGGGATCAACGTTTATTTCTACTATTCCATTGGTATCCCCATTACAGGTAGGATCAATAGCGGTCGCCGTCGCAACAGGATTTACTGCCGGTGTTACAGTAATTATATTCGATTCTGAAACACAACCCTGGTTATCAGTAACCCTGAATTGGTAAGTTCCTGCCACAGAGGTAGTATAGGGGAAGCCACCACCGTAAGCGACATATCCGGCGCTGTTGATATCAATTTCGTAAGTAAATGGCGCATAGCCAGGGCCTACGATAAGGTCGATTTCTGCATCTGGTGAGGCGGAGCAATCCAGATCTTTGTCCAGTACCGCATTCGACGTGAGTTCAGGTTCTATAGTGATCATAACATCATCACTACATCCATAGGAATCTAATACTGTAAAGGTGTAATTCCCGGGAATCAGATCGTTAAAAGTGTTCGATGTTTGTGTAGGCCCTCCGTTTATGCTGTAGAAATACGGGGATTGACCTCCGGTGGCGCCTACAACTATTGTAGCAAGGCTGGTAGAGGAATAGCACAAATCCGAAGAAGGGTCAATACTCGCTACCGGATTGGCCGGGGTAACAATATCAAAAGTGTCTGTAACGGTACATCCACCGGCATCAGTAACACTAATAGTATAGGTCCCCAATTGGGTTAGCCCAAAGAAACTATTGCTAGCCTGAGGCCCTAATACGCTGGTATCAGGCTGTTCCAACTCGTAAGTATATCCACCCCAGCCATCCGTGGCATTGATGGTTACACTGGCATCAGTGGAGCAGGTCAAAGGAGATACCACAAAAGTAAAGGCCAGTGGCAAGGCAGGCTCAGACACTGTAATCGTGTCGGTATCTGTACAATTGGTAGTCTCGTCGGTTACGACGATGGTGTAATTTCCGGCAGTAAGGCCCGTTAAATTGATGGTTGCGGCAGACTGTCCCGTAACCGAAGCCCCTCCGTTCACGGAATAAGCATACGTTGTTGAAAAGTCGCTAACAGCAAAATCTATAGCGCCATCAGCAGCCCCCACACAGGAAGCATTATTTACCAAAGAACCTGCTACCTGTACTTTATTTACCGGGTTCAGGGTATAGTTTTCATCGTAACTACAGCCATAGCTATCGGTTACCCGGAAGGTATAGGTGTCCGGGGCCAATCCCGTAAACACATTATTATTTCCGTTGTTTACAACTGCCAATGCCGGCGCAATAATTTCGTATGTAATCGCTCCGATTCCACCGGTTACGGTAAGCGTAATATCTGAGGTTTCCGCCGGGCAATTGGGAGGCGTAGCAGCAAAAGAAATATCAGTAGGCGGATCAAGTGGTGGCACTACGGCATTGGCGGTGACAAAAGTACAGCCATTGCTGTCCATTACGGTAATGGTATATGAACCATCGGTCAATCCTGTAAAGGTATTTGAGGCGCCAAAATTGATCCCGTCAATACTGTAAGTATAGCCCGGAGTACCTCCGGTCACATTTTGTGCTTCAATTGTTGCGGTTTGCACACAGGTATAAGTCTGTGTAATTACGGCATCCGCATTGATGGGGTTAGGATTTGTCAGTGTTACACTACCCGCGTAGGTACACTCCTTACTGTCCTGAACAATATAATTGTAGGTACCGGCAGCCAGGTTAGAATAAACAGTTTGATTAGACAATCCAGCTCCGTCAAAGTCGACCTGATAAGGCGGAGTTCCGAAATTTGTATCAATTAAGATTTCTACTGAACCGTCAGTAGCTCCGTCACAAGTTGGATCCGTAAAATTATGTGTCGCAACGGGGTTGGTAATAGGGTCTACAACTATGGTAGTTTGGGCGGTACATCCTTCATTATCAGTAATAAGGAAGGTAAAAGAACCGTCAACTGCTGTTGTATACGTAAAAGTATTTCCTACAACCGCCGTACTGGCTCCTCCATTTACCTGATACGAATAAGGAGCATAACCATCATTGATCGTAATGTCTATGACTGCATCGGGAGATACCGTACAATCGAGCTCTTTTGTCAAAACTCCGGTAACCGTAAGCTGGGGCTCAATAGTAACCGTATTTGAGGTAGCGGTACATCCAAAAGAATCAGTGACCACTACTGAATAAGCACCCGGAGTTAAATTGGCAAATACATTGGAGCTTTGGTTGGCCCCTCCATTAAGACTGTAAGAATAAGGAGCAATTCCACCACTTACATTCGCATTAAGGGTTACTCCTGTTGAAGGATTATAACACAGGTCTGTATCCGGATCCAGGGTAAGGGTTGGAATATCCGGGGCGGTAATTACAAACGTATCAGTAACAACGCAACCTTCAGAATCGGTTAGTGTTATTGTATAGGTTCCGGTCTGACTTAAGCCCGAAAAAACATTACTTCCTTGAGGGCCCACAACTGAGGTGTCGGGCTGTTCTAGCTCATAAGAATATCCACCCCATCCACCGCTTGCGGTGATGGTTGCAGAAGCATCTGAAGAACAGGTAAGAGGTGTTGTTGTAAAGGTAAACGAAAGTGCTGTTACGGGTTCACTTACCGTGATGGTATCTGTATCCGTACAGTTTGTAGTTTCATCAGTAACAATGATCGTATAGTCCCCAGCGGCAAGTCCGCTAAGGCTAACGGTATTAGCCGATTGGCCAGTTACTGCTGTACCTCCGTTAATTGTATAAGCATAAGTGCCGTTAAATCCACCAACATTATATTCGACTTCGCCATCAGATCCCCCAAAACATGTAACATTGCTTACTAGGGTTCCAGCAACCTGAATAGGCACAACAGGCGTAATGGTGTAATTTTCTTCATAAAAACAACCATTGGCATCTGTAACCCTAAAAGTATAGGTATCCGGACTCAACCCGGCAAATACATTATTGTTCCCATTATTTATAACCACAGGCGCGATCATGTCATAAGTAATAGCCCCTATACCACCGGTTACAGAGAGGGAAACATCAGAAGTTAAGGCAGGACAGTTTGGAGTTGTCGCAGAAAAGCTGATATCAGTCGGAACATCCAGTGGATTTACTACTACCGGATTCGTAACTAAAAGACATCCGTTAGCGTCTCTGACAGTTATTGTATATGTGCCATCTGTTAGGCCGGAGAATGTTTCCGCACCGGCACCTGAGACAAAATTCACCCCGTCTATACTATATTCATAAGGGGCTGTTCCTCCAGTAGTGCCCTGTGCTTCAATGATACCAAACTGAGTACAGCTATAGTCCTGAATCAACACAGCTGTTGATGTTACACCGTTTGTGGGCCCGGAAATGGTATAATCTTCGAAGAAATCACAGGAGGAACCTCCCTTTCTCTGGTTGAGGCGAACTGTATAATCACCCTGCGCCAGGCCTGTAAATACTCCGGAAGAATTATTTGCGATTTCAACTCCATTCTCATCTAGAAGAAAGAAAGTTAGCTGGTAACCATTTGTATTAGTTAGATTCCAGCTGATAGATCCATCCGCGGCGCCAAAACAAGTTTCGTCAATAACTGTAGTAGGGTCATATTCAATAGAAGGCACCAAAACTATGGTAACTGTATTTGAAATTGCAGAACAGTTGTTTTTGTCAACAACCACAAAGGTGTAGTCACCAGGGATTAAAACATCAAATATAACGCTGGTTTGAAACTCTGATGCAGGGATGTCATTTACCGTGGGATATGAAGTTACGGTATTGCCACTCTCATCTACAAAAGACCAAATTGCATAGACATGCGGAGTACGGCCACCGGTAGAATTCATTTGAATATTACCTTCCCTACAACTGATGTGTTGAGAGATGCTTGCCTCTAGGTCGAGATCTGACAGGTCATTTATTGTAACTTGTTCAGTATAATTACAGCCATCATCTGTAGTAATCAACACATCGTATACTCCATCATTTAAGTTGGCGAAGGTGTAATTGTTATCTGTACTTGGCCCGAAGGTGTCGACGGTAGTTCCTCCTTGGGATATTTCGTAATAGTATTGAGGTTCTACATCCAGGACTGAAATGGAAATTTCGCCAAGCCCGGAACAGTCGGTATCCCTGGTAGTGATATCTACCTGGAAATCACGGGTTAACACGCCGATGTTCTCCAATCTGAAAATGCATCCGCCCGTAACTCCCTGCTGGCGCATTTCTACGGTATAGGCTCCATTATTATTGATTGTAAAACTTGGGCCATTATTTGCGCTGTATGGTACCAGGATATTTCCATTGGTAGCATCTAGTAATTGATATTCGTAATCGACAGGCATATTGGTAACGGTGATGTTACCAGGAGAGGCACAGATAAGGTCTGTAACATTAGCCTGGGGATTAAGAGGGTTCTTAAAAATATTAAAGTAGAAACGGGTAAAACAACCGTTCTGATAGTTGATAATCAAACGATATTCCCCCGCATCAGAGGCGAGGAAGTTATTTCCATTCCCTACATTATTCCAGGTACAGCCCGAATTTTTATTCGCACAATCGGCTCCTGCTGAAGAACAACTGGCGGTATCGAGCTGCTCCCATTCAATGCTATCCGCATCAGGGATATTTATCTGAATTAATTCGGTATCATTAAGTCCGCACAAGAATACCTTGGGCAAGAGTTCACCATCATTAGGACAAGTGACCACTTCTCCCTCAACAGTGTTTGTTGGGTCATTGATCAGGTCAATGATAGGGTTCGTTTGGGTGGCCCCGAAGTTCTCTACGGTAATGATTTCCTGAAAACCTTTGCATGGATCTGCAACGATCTTATCCACAATATACATCCCGAGTTCCGTTACCAGTTGGGTACTGGGGTCTCCGTCAGGATCCCCGTCATCAATGATCGTATCCCCTGCATCAATCAATCCGTCCATATTTTCATCCCTGTACCATACGTAACTGTCAAAGTTATCCCCGGCGTCGAGCAGGACATCATCTCCACAGAGTTGAACGGTGCGGCTGTAGTCACAGCTTTCGAGGTCATCAAGCAGAAAGTTAGTTGCCCCCGGGGTAACAAATCCACAACTGTCGAAATCAGACACACTGGGGTCATCCGTGATCACGTTGTTATTGATCACGCCCTGATAGGTGGAATAGGCCTGGTTTGGAATCTGGTCCGTACAAGCATCGACAAAGTCGAAGCAGTTTTCAGCTACCTGTACCCGCATCCTGATTTCACTTATGGGGTCGCCATCTTCTACCAGATTGTCAGGTATGTTAAACAAAATTTCGTGGGCAACAGGGTCGTAAACATATGTAACTCCCGGAGGTAGAACCAGGTTGGATTCATCGATGGTTACATTAACCGGCAATACATCTCTTAGCACATAATTTGTAGCATCGTCATTCCCTGTATTCTGAAACGCCAACACATAATCCAGAAGCTGACCTAAATTAACTCCTTGGCCGGTGATGTCATTACCTGCAATATCCTCCACCGTTTTTTCAACAACGATATTAGGCTCAATAATTTCAATATTGAAGGAGTTAAAGAAGGGATAATATTGATCACCATTAGAGGTGAACCGAAGGGTTGCAGCGGTTTCAGCATTGGGTATTACTGTATTAAGCGGGTTGTTCAGAAAGAACATATCCGTATCATATCCGAGCGTATTCACGCTATTTGGAGTACGGTTGTTTGTTATCGCCCCGTTTAGAGTAATGTTACTATTAAAGAAATTATTGGACGGATTAACAGGATCGCTTATGTCAGTGAAAAATGGGTTACTCGCAGCCCTTATTCTCATTTGATCACCGGTAATTCGGTTGTCCCCCTCTAAAGCTGCTGCACCTATATGGGCATTTACAGGTCCTGCAGGGATCGTATTAAAACCGGTGTAATTAATGTCCACGGTAGGATTAGCACTTCGCACGCGGGCAAAACCGTCGAAAGTGGTGATTAGTTTTCCTGTAAGAGTCGGGTTTTCGTAAACGATAACTAAGGTCCATCCGGCAGCGGCACCACCACCAGGGGAAAGGGATCCCACCACAGAGCGTACGTTGGCTACGGTATAATCTCCCGAAGGATCTGCAAGGGCGGTAATCAACGGCGTTACGTCTGCATAACAGGCGTATGGGCTATTTTGTGTTACCGATGGATCGCCGCTGGTAAAGCCATCATAAAGCACCTGATCTGCTGTGATGTCTACATATGTGCCACTTCCGGGCAACATAAGTTTTACCTGGTTAAAATCGTTTTGTCTGTTAGTTCCCACAGCCTGCCCCGCCTGTTCACTGGGATAAGTGGCAGACCAATACAGGCCTGCGTACCTGATAAGGTTACAATTGGCATTGGGAAATGCAAAATTAGCCGAACTGGAACTGAAAGTAGTGGCATCGCTATCTACGTCGATATATTGCTGGTTGAGCCAGTCATTGTAGGTAGATGAATTGCCAGTTGCATTGTAGGGGTCTTCCGGTTCGGTATTACTGGTGCCTCCGTCGCGGTTTACGATATTGTTTGCAATAAAGGTCAGGTCACCCTTAATATTATTTTGATACCGAATGGTAAAAGGAGTAAATTCCTGACTATAGCCGAAATATGAAATAAGGGCTATACAGACAAGCAATAATTTTTGGGTAGAGTTCTGTTTCATTAAGCAATGAGATTTGGGGTGACGCGCATTATCCACATCTTATCCTCATAGGCGTCATTGAGTTTTGAGTAGTAGGTTATTAATGCGTTATTCCAGGAGTTGTGCTTTTTTAAATATACGTATCGGTATTTATTCTTTGGATTAACAAAGTAACTTGCACTTAAGCCTCTGGAATTAAGTAATCTAACGAATCTTTTAGCGTTGTTTGGATTGGCGAAGACATTGGCAATGATGTAGTAATCCGTGTTGCCTCCGTAAAGCCCGGGATCCTGATCTTCCGGGATATTTGCCGCTACCTTATCCTGAACAACCACATTTTTCTGCAGCACATCAGTTCCGAATTCGGAAGAGCGTTCTTTTATCTTATTGGCATTAGCCAGATATGTATCATTTCTGTACCTGTTTTGTACATTCATCACCCAAAGGTCACCTGTGTAATTACCACCGAGCTTAGTGCGGTACGCCTGCTCAGCTTCTTCCCAGCTGTCATAACGTTGCAGGTATACGTACTTCATTCCGTTTTCAGGGTTATCGATATAATTAGCAGGGAACCCTTCTTCAGTCATCGCGTCTACAAATTTGTTGAGGTAGTGCTCGTCTTTGTAAACATTGGCGACTACATAATACCCGTCCTGAACCCCTTCCAGGTCTCTGAACTTTCTGCTTTTTACCCCCGATGTAGACTGATTGGTTTTCCTTTTTACAGCTGAGGTCTGTACTTGTGCAACTGCATCCCTGCTTTGTTGTTTTTCAAGTACAGGCGTTTTGTCAGCCTGTTTCTTTACAGGCTTGTTAAATTCTTTAGGATCTGCTGTAGTTTGTGCTACAGCAGATTTATCATTGTTGATAAAGTACATTTCTTCAGCCCGTTGTTCCAGATCCGGCCTGTCACCGGAGGTCTCTCTTCGCACCATACGCATTACCCTTTCAAAGCGATCTTCCAGGTCTTTCTGTCGATTGCTTTCGATAGAATCCTGCCTGTACATAAGCTCTGCAAGAATGGCATCGTTTTCTGCCAGTCGGCGCTTGAGTTCCTGGATTTCCTCATCTTTATCGGTCAGGTTCTCATCGAGAAGATCTTCCGGATCTTCCTCATTCTGGGCAAGCATTTCTTCTGAATCTTCAAGCATTACCCTGTCTTCGGTGAGGTTTGGTGTAATTGAATACGCAAAGGAAAGTTCGTGGGTAACTCCAAAGTTGTCGAAGTTATTAGAAAGGCCTTTTTCCATGGTATAACCGATAGAAAGCCTTTTATTTAAGTTAAAACCAACTCCGGCAGAAGCCCCGTAAAAGCTGTCGTAACCCCCTTGAATCCAACCCAATTTTGGCAGGTCCAAGATGAGATTTCCCCCGAGGACAAAGTCGTCTTGTCCCACTTTTCTGGCCCGGGCCAGGGGCATAAGTCGGCCATTTTCTAAAATACCTGAAGCGTTTTCAAACTGATGGGTATATTGTAAGTGACCTGAAAATGTCTTGTCTTGAAAATCCGATACGGATTCCTGTGATTTCAGATTGTAGTCAAAAAGGTTTTCAGCAAAAAGACCAAAGTCGAACTTCCCATAAGACAGGTTGAATCCCGGTTGAAAGGACAAAAGGGATACATCCTGGAAACCGCCTAAAAGCGGATCCTCTTCCACGGGGTTAGCCCTATTCTCATCGAAACCACTGTTGTAATAAGATACGTTGGCACCGAAGGTGAAATTACTTTTGTCGCTTAACTTAATCCCGTAAGCGTAATTGGCAAGCACTCCATAATTACTTACAATTCCCTCTCGCTGAGTGTAAAGACTAAGGCCTAAACCTGTGCGGTCACCCATCCGTCCGCTGTAACTCAGGAAATATGTCTGGTTGTTATCGTCAAATGTAACCGACTGATTTCTGTGCAGGAGGTTGATGTACGACTTGTCTTCCCTTACTGTTGAAAAGGTCGGGTTGATTAAAAACCGATTGAACTTCAACAGGTTTTGCGAAGGCACATCATAGGTAATAAACGGATTGTCATCCTGAGCTTTTACACCCAGAAAGGCCATCACGCATACTATTACTAAGAGGATTATTCTTGGTTTCATTGGTTGGCTTAACGTATAACGGTAATTGTACCTTGTTTTAGCACTTCAGCTCCGTTCCTGATCTTGTAGAAGAACACCATGTTCTGCTTCGCAAAGGTGACCGAAGATGAAGGCCAGTTATTTTGATAATTAAATTCGTTCAGGACCTCAACGCCCTTTTCATTGTAAATGATCACATTTACATCTGTTTTATTAGAATAAGAGTTGGGAATGATCCACTGATCATTAACCCCGTCTCCATTGACCGTAATTACATTGGGCACCTTAAAGGTGTCCAGGTAAGTCACGTTTATATTTCTTATCACCTGGCAATTCCCGACAGCTGCAATAAGGACGAAATCTCCTTCTGTAGTAAAAGTCATGGAAGCACCGCTGCTCATTTCCACATTATTACTGTCTAACCAACGATAACTTGTTCCTCCCGTAGCAGTTACAGTTCTGGAACCGCCTTCTGGAAATACGATATCCGCTCCCGGATCAAGAACAATTAGGTCCTCGTCAAAAGGAGAAATAACAATCTCATTGGAAGGCAAAGGACATCCGTTACGCATTAATACCAATTGGTATGTGCCTGCTTCAATTACCGAAAGTTCAGGAGTAGATACTCCCATATCAGCGCCATCTTGATACCAGCTAAATGTCTCTCCACTTAAATCAGTGGTCGTACTCACTGTAATAGGTTCTGCAGGTCCACAGCTCACTGAGCCGGTACTGCTAATTGTTAGGGTTTCATTGACCAATAATTGCACACTTAATGAGTTAGAAGTGCTCGAATAAGTACTAATGTTTCCATCGACCTCATAGGCACCATTTTCAGAAGGGTCAGTTAGACTCAATGAACTGGCAGTTGCGCCGGATACATCTACTCCATCCTTTTTCCATTGATAAGAGAAGTCACCGATCACTGAACTGGTAACATCTGTTCTATTACCGCCCGAGTCTACCGCATTAATGGTAGATACTTCCAGGACAATACTTGTATTTTCACAGGCTACATATGAGGTAGCATAGTCAATAATGAGTTCAAAGGATGCGGGAGTCACTACTTCGGTTACTTCCGAATCTAAAGAAGTGGAGGAACAGGCACCACCACTGAGGGTGACCCTGGCAAAGTAACTTCCGGTTTCTGTATCGCTAACTACTAAACTTGAAGAGGTAGCTCCGGCTACAGGACTACCATCTCTGTACCATTGGTAGGTAGGTGAAGTGGCATCAGTACTGACACTTAAAGTAGTATTTTGGCCGGGAAGCAATACTACGTTTGCAGGATTGTCCCTTGTTACGGTGAAATCACCGGCATTGGTTATTGTCACCGCAGCAGAACGCTCAATACACGCTCCTGGCCCGAAGATCTCTACCTGATAGTCGCCTTCAAAACCGGGGCTTGAGGCGTCTACCGTATAAATATAATTGTCTGAAGATGGAATTACTGCACCATCTTTATACCAGGTATAAGTGAGACTCGGATTATTTATATTAGCCTCCAGTGGCTGGGTTTCACCGGAACAAAGATCAGTTTTAGCCGGAGGATTAATCGCAATACCCAGGCTTGTCCCTGTGGTTACGTCTATAATATTGGATAGGGTATTACCGGATCCCGAACAGGCTCCGTAATCAATTTCAACATTGTACATCCCGGAAGTTGATACTGTAATCGATTCTGATTTCTCAGAGAGCAGAGTACCTGATCGGTACCAATTGTAGGAGTAGGTTTCAGGATTAGCCAGATCGTATACTTCAAGGGTGATGGAATTTCCGTCACATACTTCCGCAGTTCCATCGCCGAAATCGGCCTGACCTTGAGGCCTGATGCTTAATCCTGAGTTTACGCTGATGTAATACATAGGATAAGGATCAGAAGCGGGGCCTGTAACTGCCGGACTCGTACTTCGCACTCTTAGACGATAAGCCTCGCCACGGGTATCTGTGGGCACGGCAAATTGCATATAGAAGTCAAAAACAAGATTTTTACTACCATCTCTTGCCAATTCAACCGGACTACTGAAATCGCCGGTGGCATCTGAAAGTTCCAGTACAAATTCATTATCTGTGTTCACCATAGGTGGATTCCAGGTGAACCTCACCCAATAATCGTTAAATGCAGAGGAGGCACATGCCTGGTTCCAGGGCGTAGAGCCTGGAGGAGGGGTCTGGTTTGGAGCTGCAACGGGAGCGTTGAGCACCTGGGCCTGCATATTGCTCAATACCAGCAGGAAGACCGGCAACAGCAAAACCCGAAAGTTGTTTAGTAATTTTGTTTTCATAAGTGGGTGTAGTTTTGGGGGACTACTCTGGTGTAATTTTCTTCGTTTCCACCAGTTTTTCTAAATCCCATAGTATTCATTAACAAATATGTCATATATATACCGCGGGGAGAATTTAATGTTGTGGGCCTGATTAAATATGTTGTGAAATGGCTCTATTTGTATGGATAGGCTTTTTTATGGGCCTTATAGCCCCATTTTTCTTAACTTTGCAGCTTCTAAACATGGGGTATGTCCGAAGAAAAAAAAGCACTGAATTTTATTGAACATATCGTGGAGGAAGACCTCGAGGCAGGCTTTCCAAAAAAGCATTTGAGATTTCGGTTTCCTCCGGAACCTAATGGCTATTTGCACGTTGGGCATGCAAGTTCCATTTGCCTGAATTTTGGGCTGGGATTGCGTTACTCAGCACCGGTCAATCTCAGATTTGACGATACCAATCCCGTAAAGGAAGAAAAGGAGTTTGTAGACGCCATTAAAAAAGATGTGAGCTGGCTGGGATTTGAATGGGAGAATGAATGCTATGCTTCAGACTATTTTCAACAGCTATATGACTGGGCAGTTCAACTGATCAAGGAAGGAAAAGCATATGTTGACAGTCAGACTTCAGAAGATATGGCATTGCAGAAGGGCACTCCCACAGAGCCGGGGACGAACAGTCCATATAGAAACAGGAATATTGAAGAAAATCTCGAGCTTTTTGCCGGGATGAAAGAGGGTAAATATCCGGAAGGAAGCCATGTTCTAAGGGCTAAAATTGACATGGCAGCTTCTAATATGCTTATGCGGGACCCAATCATGTATCGCATCTTACACAAAGCCCATCATCGCACAAATACCGATTGGTGTATTTATCCGATGTACGATTGGACACATGGGGAGAGCGATTATATTGAACAGGTATCTCATTCGCTTTGCACCCTGGAATTTGCTCCGCACAGAGAATTGTACGATTGGTTTTTAGACCAGGTAGTTGATAAGAATAAGATAAGGCCTAAACAAAGAGAATTCGCCAGGAGAAACTTAAGTCATACCGTTGTCAGCAAACGGAAATTGCTCCAATTGGTAGAACAAAATGTTGTGAAGGGCTGGGACGACCCCAGAATGCCTACTATATCAGGGATGAGAAGAAGGGGATATACTCCTGAGGCTATTCGCAATTTCGCAGACACCATTGGGATCGCCAAGAGAGAGAATCTCATAGACGTTTCTTTGCTGGAATTTCATGTGCGGGAAGACCTGAATAAAAAGGCACCTCGCGTAATGGCTGTTCTGAACCCCGTTAAAGTGGTAATCACCAATTACGACAAGGAAAATACCGAATGGTTGAAAACGGAGAATAACCCAGAAGACGAAAGTGCAGGTTTTCGCGAGATACCATTTACGAGGGAAATATATATTGAAAAGGAAGATTTCAGGGAGGAGGCCAACAGAAAGTTTTTCAGACTTAAATTAGGGGGAGAGGTTCGGTTAAAGAGCGGATATATAATTAAAGCTGAAACTTGTACTAAGGATGCGCAGGGTAACATTACAGAAATACAATGTACTTATGATCCTAAAAGTAAGAGTGGCAGCGGCACTGAGGAGAGCTTGCGAAAAGTAAAGGGAACCCTGCACTGGGTTTCTGTACCACATGCCGTAGCAGCTGAAGTGCGTGTGTACGACAGGTTATTCACAGACGAATCTCCGGATACGCATAAGGATAAGGAGTTTATGGATTTTGTAAACCCCGATTCTTTGAAAATTATAACCGCCCAGGTAGAACCCAGCCTATCTTCGGCCAAAGTGGAAGAACATTTTCAATTCCAGCGACTCGGATATTTTAATATTGATCCCGATTCAACTGCGGAGAAATTGGTTTTTAACCGGACAGTCCCTTTAAGGGATAGTTGGGCAAAAATTGCGAATAAAGGATAAATAGAAAAAAACTATCTAAATTAGTATACCAATAAGTTTATATAATAAATTTTGGACCCACAGGGGCCTTTTTGTGAAGATATTGGGATTGATGAAGAGTATTATATTAAGAAGAGGCTGAAAACGCCCTAAAAAGGCTTTAAAACGTTAATTCTTATTTATAAAGTTAATTAGCATAAAAAAGCCTGAAGATTTGAATCTTCAGGCTTTTTAAATTTATTTCTCCTCCTACTTCTTGGTATTGTCTTTTTTCATGGCCTCACCTATCATATTACTTGCGGTAAAAGAGGCGACCATATTGTTGAGCATATCACTTCCTGCCTGGGGAGAATTGGGAAGGAGGATAAGATTGGTGTTGGTTTCTTCCCCAATGGCCTGCAGTGTATCGTAGTGTTGTGTTACAACGATCAGGGCAGACGCTTCCTGAGAGTTTATACCAACCTTATTGAGAACTTCAACGGACTCTTCAAGGCCACGTGCAATTTCTCTTCGCTGATCGGCGATACCTTGTCCTTGTAGTCTTTTGCTTTCGGCTTCGGCCTTAGCTTTTTCAACAATAAGGATCCGCGCTGCGTCTCCTTCAAATTGAGCCGCGATCTTTTCCCTTTCGGAGGCATTGATCCGGTTCATCGCAGCTTTTACCTGAGAATCAGGATCAATATCTGTTACCAGGGTTTTGATGATGTCGTACCCATAGTCGAGCATGGCATCCTGTAATTCTGATTTTACCGCTATGGCGATGTCATCCTTCTTAACAAAAACGTCATCGAGTTTCATCTTAGGAACTTCGGCTCTAACCACGTCAAATACATATGAAGTAATCTGCTCGTGCGGATATTCCAATTTGTAAAAGGCTTCATATACCTTATCCCTGATCACCACGTATTGCACCGAAACTTTGAGTTTAACAAATACGTCGTCCAGGGTTTTGGTTTCCACGATTACATCTAATTGTGTGATTTTTAAACTAACTCGGCCCGCAATGCGATCCACCAGAGGGATCTTCATTTGTAAACCAGAATTTCGAACACTGTGGAACCTGCCAAAACGTTCAACAATTACAGCCGTTTGTTGTTTTACAACGAAAAACGACATCAGAAGAATAAAAAATCCGATAGTTAGAATCGGAATAAGAATAAAATTGCCCATAAAATTTATTGATTTAGAAAGTGTGTTGGAAATAGTGTAACTAATGTGTCGCTAAAAAAACGTAATTGTTACAATATACGCCTTATTTCAGATGTAATAAAAAGGGATTCAACCGTATTTTAAGACAATTGCCTTAAAGCTAAATCGATTCGCTTTGTACTTTCTTCTCGTCCTATCCTTGCGAGAATATCAAACAAATGAGGACCTTTAAGTCCGCCCACAATGACCAATCTCAAAGGGGCCATCACCATTCCAAATGACAAGCCTTGTTCTCCTATCCATTCCTTTACCGAATTCTCGATGGTTTCAGAATCAAAAACCTGGATATCATTCAATAACACGACCAGTTTACTAAGAATTTCGGGGGTTTGTTCTTTCCATTGTTTTTTGACTGCTTTTTCCTCGTAGATCTGAGGTCTGACAAAGAAGTAAGAACCCAGTTCCCAAAAGTCATTGACAAAATCAGCCCTCTCTTTTATAAGGGAGACAACTGAAGTAACATATTTTAAATCAAGGTGTTCTGGAAGCGACCCTAACTTCTCTTCTAGTATAGGCATAAAGGAAGTCGCCAGTTCCCCATCTGTTTTTTGTTGGAGATACTGATGATTGTACCATTTGGTCTTTTCAGGGTCGAAACGCGCCCCGGAGTTGTGAACACGATCAAGGCTAAATGCCGCGATCAATTCCGACAAGGAATAGATTTCTTTATCATCTCCGGAATTCCATCCGAGCATAGCGAGGAAATTTAGTACAGCTTCGGGAAAATAACCCGCCTCTCTGTACCCCATTGAGGAGTTCCACGAAAGGGGGAATACCGGAAACCCCATTTTTTCTCCATCCCTTTTACTTAACTTTCCTTTACCCGTGGGCTTCATGATAAGGGGAAGGTGGGCAAAGACCGGCGGGGTCCATTCAAAGGCTTCGTATAATTGATAATGCAAGGCCAGAGACGGAAGCCATTCCTCTCCCCTGATCACGTGGGTGATCTCCATAAGATGGTCGTCTACTACATTGGCCAGGTGGTAAGTGGGCATACCGTCGCCCTTGAATAAAACCTTGTCATCTAACAGAGAAGCATCAATACTGATATCACCGCGGATCTCGTCCTTTAATGCAATTGTTTCTTTATACGGGGTTTTAAAACGAATTACATGCTCCTCCCCTGCTTCAATTCTGGCTTTGGTTTCTTCCGGGCTCAGGGTTAATGAGTTGGAAAGCTTTTCGCGATTATGCCAGTTGTAAATAAAAGTTTTCCCTTTTTCTTCGTGGTCCTTTCTGTGGAAATCAAGAGTTTCTGCAGTATCGAATGCATAGTATGCCTTGCCGTTTTTAACGAGTTGTTCAGCGTACTTTTTGTAGAGGCCTTTCCGTTCGCTCTGTCTGTAAGGACCAAAATTGGCCTCCTTGCCAGGTCCTTCATCAAAGGGAATCCCGCACCAATTTAGGGCATCTATGATGTATTCTTCAGCTCCTTCTACGTATCTGTTCTGATCGGTATCCTCAATCCTGAGGATAAACGTCCCCTTATTCTTTTTTGCAAATAAATAATTGAACAGAGCCGTCCGTACCCCTCCGATATGAAGCGGGCCTGTTGGACTGGGAGCAAAGCGTACGCGGATATTTTTATTCATCGGACCTTAAATCAGGTGGCAAAGATAGGAGGAAGCATCCGAAAGCCAAAAATAAGATGCTTAGCGGGCCGACTTTGTAGACAGTTGATTTAAATCAGAAACAAAATTACTTTTCATGGGCCCGGGAATCCGCGGATTCATGATTGAAAACCAGAGGGGAGGAATCAGGGACAAGACCATTGAGGTTGGATAACCATAAGGCATTTGCGGAGAGTCCTCGTGGCAATCGAGAACCTGATACTTTTTAGAAGAAATATAGTGATGGTCACTGTGTCTGGTCAGTTCATATAGAATGATTCGTCCCATTACGTGATTGCTATTCCAGGAATGCACTTCTCTAACCCTTTCGTAGCGCCCAGAGGGCAGTTTTTTACGAAGCAGGCCGTAGTGTTCAATATAATTGACAGTTTCCAACAGCAAAAAGCCGACAACGGCAGCACCCAGGGCAAACCACAATCCGGTTATCCCAAACAGTGAATATACAGCCGACAAATACGCAAATTGAATCAAAAGGTACCAGAGCATGTCATTCTTTACTGAAAAGAAGGTAAGATTATTAGATTGAAGTAATCTGTGTTGGATTTTCCATGCTTTGATGTATTGCCTGCTTACAGAACTGAGCCAGAAAGAATATACAGTTTGATTGAATCTCGCAGTAGCCGGATCTTCCTTTGTGGCAGCGTGAACGTGATGCCCAAAATTATGTTCGATATAAAAATGCATGTACAGAGACGGAAGTAGAAGTAATTTGCCCAGATAGCGTTCAAATGATTCCTGTCTGTGCCCCAGTTCGTGGCCCACATTAATACCGTTGGTCCCCAGGACAATACCCAGGGATAACACAAGTCCGATTATCTCGTAGATCGAATAACCCCCTTGAGACACAGACCATAAAAAGTAAATCAGCAAACCAAAAACCACGGGGACATTAAGATAAAGCAACCAGTCAAAAAGCACATTTATATTTCGCTTATTGCGAGTTGCCTGATCGTAATTTCTTGTGTCCTGGGGCAGCAGAATCTCAAGAAATGGAATTAATCCGAAGGCGTATACCGGAGTGAAAAAGCTCCAAAGACCTCCCAGAGAAATACTAATCAGTGCCGAGAGAGGTATCGTAAGTGCCGCCAAGTATTTTAAATCGTTCACCTTTAGCTTTTTAACAAATTTTTACGCCTCTATAAGGGCATATCCGGTATCTTGGTATTAAATATAACGGAATTTGAAGAGTTACGATAACATACTGCAAAAACTAGCTGTCTTTGTCAGGAAGTACTATAAAACACAGATCCTAAAAGGAGGTTTCCTGTTTTTAGTGTTGGCCTTAATATTTTGGATGGTTTTACTCACTATAGAGTATTTCCTGTGGATGGGAAGTAGTTTAAGAACGGTAGTTTTTGTATTAGCAATAACAACCACCATTTTTTTGTTCGTGAAATACATCGGTAATCCACTCTTATCTCTTTTCAAATTACGCAGAGGGCTGGATCTTAGAAATGCAGCGGAAATCATCGGAAACCATTTTCCCCAGGTAGGAGACCGACTGCTGAACCTGCTGGAATTGGCAGAGGACAAACAACGGACTGAACTACTGCTAGCGAGTATCGAACAGCGTTCAGATGAATTATCTCCAATCCCATTCCAACAGGCCATTGATATCAAAAAAGGCCTGAAATATGCCAAATACCTTACTATTCCTGTTCTTTTGCTGGGAATTGTTTGGATTACAGGAAAAATGGAAGAGTTCCTGGATTCCTACAACCGTGTCGTAAATTATGATCTGGCCTATGAGAAACCAGCACCGTTTAAGTTTCTGGTGCTCAATAATCAGTTAAAGACCATCGAAAAACAAGATATTACAATTTTGGTAATGACAGAGGGAGAGGTTAAGCCGGAGTTGGCCTATATCGTGGTAGATGGCAAGAAGCGTTTAATGCAGGAATCTAATGGCCAATATAATTATACCTTTAATGCGCCTCAAGGTGCGCAAGAATTTTACTTTACGGCAAACGGGGTGCGCTCCAGGGCCTATACTTTAGAAACGATTGCTGCCCCCTCTATCCTTCAATTTTATAGTATTCTCGATTATCCAAAATACATCAATAGAACGAGTGACACCTTATTGGGTACCGGCAATGCAATAGTTCCTGAAGGCACCAATGTGAAATGGGTTATTAAAGGAGAGAATACGAATAACATCAAACTAGTCACTGCCGATACTTCTTATTCCTTTATAAAGAACCAGAACAATTTTCAATTTAATCGCAGCCTTAAAGCCGACCTCGATTACAGGGTTACCACTTCGAATGAAGAACTGAAAGACTACGAAAGCCTGAATTACAGTATCAGGGTGGTAAAGGACCAAGCCCCTACAATAAATGTACTTGAGATCAGAGACACCATTGATAATTCGGTGAGTTATCAGGGGATAGCTAATGACGATTACGAGCTTACAAAGCTTTATATTGTCTATTACAAGAAGGGTGAGGAAATGAATCCTAATCGATTGGAATTGGATCAAATCGAATCAAAAGATTATGAGTTTTATTATGATTTTCCAACCGGGCTTGATCTCGAGAAGGGGAGCACATACAATTATTACTTTAGGGTAATTGATAACGATGCATTGCGTTCAGGGAAAGCAGCTCAAAGTCGGGTTTTTTCAACAAGCATACTTAATGATGATCAGGAAATTAGAAGAAAACTGGGGGAACAAAAGGAAGTAATAGACAATTTAGACAAGGGCATTGAGGAAATGGATAAACAGGAAGAGATGCTCAAAGCTATCGAACAGAACCAAAGGGAGAAGAGCAACTTAAATTACAATGATAAAAAGGAGATAAAGGATTTTCTGCAGGCCCAGCAACAACAAGAGGCCCTTATGAAAAAGTTTAGCAGGCAGCTTCAGGAAACCATGGACAAAAATAAAGAAAGCAATGTGGTAGATGAGCTTTTAAAAGAAAGATTGGAAAGACAGGAATTGGAGGCTAAGAAGAATGAGAAATTGTTGAAAGAACTCAGTGAATTGGCTGAAAAGATAGACAAAGAGGAGTTGGCCAAAAAACTGGATGAGTTAGGTAAGCGCCAACAGAATAGTAAAAGAAACCTCAGTCAATTATTAGAATTAACCAAGAAATACTATGTAACGGAAAAGGCGAATCAGCTGGCAAAAGACCTAAAGGAATTATCCGAGAAACAAGAGCTGCTTCCCAGATTAAAACAGGAACAAGATTATAATACAGAAGAACAGAAAAAAATCAATGAAGATTTTGATGGCTTGGCGCAAGAATTGGAGGAATTGAGAAAAGCAAATTCAGATCTGCAAAAACCCTTGTCTATTGATACTTCCGAAGAAAAGGAGAAGGAGGTAAAGTCAGATTTACAGGAGGCCATAGAGGAATTGAAAAAGGAAAAGGGAGAAGAGGAAGCATCTGATGGATCTGAGATGGAACAAGCCGGAGACAAGGCTAAAAAGAAGCAAAGGTCGGCAGCGACAAAAATGAAGCAAATGTCTGACGCATTACAACAATCAGCAATGAGCGGGGGCGCATCAACTATGGCAGAAGATGCAGAAATGCTTAGACAAATACTGGATAATCTCGTTGTATTTTCATTCAAACAAGAGGGTTTGTTGGATCAGTTGAGCAGCAATGATCAGCAGAGGGGTTATTTTACCAATGTTGTAAAAGAAGAACAAGAGTTGAAAAAACTATTTGAACATGTAGATGATAGTTTGTTTACGTTGTCATTAAGGCAGGTGGAGATCGCAGAGTTTGTTAATGAGCAGATCACAGAAGTATATTATAATATTGATCAATCCCTGGAAAGTTTGTCAGAAGGGCAGAACTATCAGGGTGCATCTTATCAGCAATATGTTCTTACAGCGGCTAATAATTTAGCTGATTTTCTCGCTAATGTTCTGAACAACATGCAGCAATCATTAGGACAAGGGCAGGGGAAGGGAAATCCTCAGGACGGTTTTCAGTTACCTGATATTATAAAAGAACAACAGGGCATAAAAGATAGTATGAACGCTAAAAAGGAAGGAGAAGAGGGGAAAGAGGGCGAAAAAGGAAAGGATGGGAAAGAAGGAGAAGGGGAAAATGAATTAAAAGGGGAAGGTGAGGAGCTAGAAGGAAAAGCGGCCGAAGGAAATGGTTTTGGATATGACGATCAGGAGATGAAGGAAATATATGAGATCTATAAGCAACAGCAATTGATAAGACAAAAGTTAGAAGAGCAGTTAAAAACATTGATTGTAAATGAAGATCGCGAACTTGCTGCACGACTAGCTAAGCAAATGGAGGATTTTGAAAAGGATCTTATTGAGAATGGAATCACTGAAAGAACGATAGAGAAGGCTAATCGAATACAACAACAGCTGCTAAAGTTAGAGAATGCCGCTATGGAGCAGGGAGAGAAGGAAGAGCGGGAAAGTAAGGTTGGGAGTGAGGAGGCAGACAGACCACTTATCCTTAAAAGAGTTGATTTTATTGAGGAGGAAGGGATAGATGAATTATTAAGACGACAAGTATTACCTTTGCAGGAATTTTATAAAACCCGTGCGAAACAATATTTCAGAAAAGATGATTGAGTATGTGTATAAGACAAGGCACACACTAGAAAACGAATCAAAATATACCGAATGGTTTAAACGAGTACTAGCATCGGAGTCCAAGAATTTATCTGAACTGTGTTTTGTATTAACCAATGATGAAGAGTTATTAGAAATAAATCAGGAATATCTCGGGCATGATTATTATACAGATATCATTACATTTAATTATAACAACGGAAATGAGATTCAGGGGGATATATTTATATCTGTAGATCGTGTAAAAGAAAACGCGGTAGATTTCAATGTTGAGTTTGATAGGGAATTACAAAGAGTAATGGTACACGGTCTATTACATCTTCTCGGATATAATGATGAAACGGAATATGAGAAGAGTGAGATGCGGAAATTAGAGGAAAATAAGATGGAGATGTTCCACGTGGAACAATAAGAAAGCTATGTTTGAGAAGGAATATGATGTAATAGTAGTTGGAGGAGGCCATGCTGGTGCTGAGGCTGCAGCTTCAGCCGCTAATATGGGATCTAAAACGCTTTTGGTGACCATGAATCTGCAGACAATAGGTCAGATGTCATGTAATCCGGCAATGGGCGGAATAGCCAAAGGACAAATTGTTCGGGAAATTGATGCTCTGGGAGGTTATAGCGGAATAGTTTCTGATAAGTCGGCCATCCAGTATAAAATGCTCAATAAGAGCAAGGGTCCTGCTATGTGGAGTCCGCGGACCCAGAATGACAGAATGAGATTTGCCGAAGAATGGAGATTAATGTTGGAACGAACGCCTAATGTTGACTTCTATCAGGAGATGGTTAGTGGCTTGCTTATAGAAAAAGGGAGAATTGCAGGTGTAAGGACATCACTTGGTTTAGATATTAAGGCTAAATCAGTGGTCCTTACTAATGGTACTTTTTTAAATGGCTTAATACATATTGGGGATAAACAGTTTGGAGGAGGAAGGGCTGGTGAAAGAGCGGCTACCGGTATTACAGAACAATTAACGGATATCGGCTTCGAAAGCGGAAGAATGAAAACTGGAACACCACCCAGAGTGGATGGCAGATCCCTGGATTATACCAAAATGATTCCGCAGCCTGGAGATCCGCATCCCGAGAAATTTTCATATTTAGACACAATAGTCCTTAAAAGTCAGCGAGATTGTCACATGACCCATACTTCTAGGGAAGTGCACGATTTGCTAAAAGAAGGCTTTGATCGATCTCCCATGTTCAATGGAAGAATAAAGAGCATAGGTCCTCGCTATTGCCCTTCTATAGAAGATAAGATCCATAGGTTTGCTGATAAAGACAGTCATCAAATCTTTGTTGAGCCTGAAGGTTGGGATACCGTTGAAGTCTATGTCAATGGCTTCTCAACTTCGCTTCCTGAGGATGTTCAATTTAAAGCCCTTAGATCGGTAAAAGGATTTGAAAAAGTGAAGTTCTTTCGTCCCGGATATGCAATTGAGTATGATTATTTTCCTCCTACCCAGTTAAAGCACACTCTAGAGACCAAGATTATTGAGAATTTATATTTTGCCGGTCAGATAAATGGTACTACTGGTTATGAAGAAGCAGCTTCACAGGGATTAATGGCAGGTGTAAACGCGCATTTAAAGATAAATGATCTTCCTCCCTTTACTCTGCAAAGAGACGAGGCCTATATAGGGGTGTTGATAGATGATCTGATCACTAAAGGCACAGAAGAACCGTATAGGATGTTTACGTCCAGAGCTGAATACCGAACACTACTCAGACAAGACAATGCAGATCTGCGACTAACACCAAAGGGATATGCAATTGGACTTGCCTCCGAAGAACGGCTAAGGAAAATGATGGAGAAAGAGGAAAAATCAAAAGAATTTATAGATTTTTTCAGGTCAACAAGCTTTAATCCTGAAGACATGAATACTATCCTGGAGGATGTAGATTCTTCCCCGGTAAAACAGGCCGATAAGATGTATAAAGTATTTTCAAGGCCCAGAGTAAGTATGGACCATATGCTTAGATTAAAAGAAGTAGCGGACTATGTAAAACACAATGATCTGGATAAAGAAGTAATGGACCAGGCTGAAATCCAGGTGAAGTATTCAGGTTATATTGAAAAGGAAAAGAACAATGCCGATAAACTTCAGCGTTTGGAGAATATAAAGATTCCTGATCATTTCGATTATTCTAAATTAAAATCACTTTCATATGAGGCGCGAGAAAAGCTACAAGCCATTAGACCTGTGACTATCTCACAAGCATCGAGAATAAGCGGTGTATCGCCTAGTGATATAAGTGTTTTACTTGTTTTTCTTGGCCGTTAAATAAATTGTTCCACGTGGAACAATTTGAATTTATTAATATACCTTACTTCAGGCAAGAGCTTCCATGATTGAGTATTTAAATACGAGAGATTACAGCATTACCCAAGAAGAATTCGTCCTGATGTACGACGAACAAAGGGAACTACTGAAAACTGAGCCTCAGCCTGACAATTTAGATCCTTATTATCAGCATGAAGAATACATTTCACATACCGATAATAATAAAACATTTCTGGAGAAAATATACCAATTAGTAAAAACGATTGGTCTTTCAAGAAAAAGGAAATGGCTTCAGAAGTTTGTTCTTGAGAATAGTAAGGTGCTGGATGTTGGTGCAGGAACGGGATCTTTTGTTGCCTACTTAAGGGATAATGATTTTAATGCTGTAGGAGTAGAGCCTAGCGATAGAGCGAGGAAGTTAGCCTCAATCAAAGGGGTTTCTTTAAGCGAAAGCATTGATGAAATTGCAAAGCAGGAGTTTGATGCTATTACGCTCTGGCATGTATTGGAGCACTTCAAGGATCTGGACCGGGAAATTACTAAGCTCAAAGAGCGACTTAAAACAGGGGGTTGCCTTTTTATTGCTGTTCCCAACTTCCGTTCTTACGACGCTAAACACTACGGAGAATATTGGGCGGCTTATGACGTTCCTCGTCACCTCTGGCATTTTTCCAGGGCAGCAATTCAGAACATTTTTAATAAAAAGGGTTTTCAACTTATGGATACCAAACCTATGTTGTTCGACTCTTTTTATATCGCCTTGCTGTCTGAGCATTACAAACACGGAAGAAAGCGTTGGTTATCGGCAATCTGGCATGGATTGCGATCTAATCTGTACGGATTTCGCACAGGAGAATACTCTTCGCTAGTATATATTCTCAGGAAGCGCCCAGAATGATTTAGAGACGATCTGCACGGCGATTGATATCACCGCCTAAGAATGTACCGGAGCCCATAAGAAAGGCGCTAATACCACATTTTAGACCCATGCATTATATAGATATATTCAATACTATATAAATATATCATAATTTAAATCTATTATACCTAAATCAAAATATTAGCTCCATAATTTAGAATTATAGAATAATTCAATCTACTAAGCATTTGCTTTGTTATTTTTGTCGCACTAAAAATGAAATCATGAAAAGATTACTTCTCGCATTAGTTGTTATTTTGACCTGGTCATGCCAGCAAGATAAAATTGGATATGTTAACAATGTCCGATTGATGGATGGATATAAAGAAAAAGTTGCGGTAGAAGAGCGTTTTGCAGAAAGGAGAAAAGCTTTTGACATGAAAAGGGATAGTATCTCCAGACAATTTCAAATGGAAGCAGAGGCAATAGAAGCGCAGATTCAATCTATGAGTCAGACAAAAGCTCAGGAAACGTATGCAGCCCTACAGCAGAAAGGGCAGCAGATCGGGCAGCAACTTCAACAACAAGAACAGCAGTTACAATTGATGGGACAAGCCGATATGGATAGCGTAGTTGAAAAAGTAAAGCGCGAGATAACAGCATTCGGTAAAGCCAACGGCTACACCTATATTCTCGGCGGAGGAGAAGGTGGAAGCGTTTTATTTGGAGCAGAATCCAAGGATCTTACCGATGAAATTCTCAAAGTCCTTAATGAGGAAAAGCAACAATAAATCAGCTCAATTGCAGTAACACCACCAGGATTATCGCAGGAATAAAATAGATGACGATAGTTTTCGCCCCCTCGTAGTCCTTTGCTATACGTTGTCCGAACAAGAGCATCAGCAAGGTTAGACAGGCGATTACAGCTCCTGCTTCTGCATAGAAAAAACTCTCGGCGTTCAATATCTGAACAAAACCGATTAAACTCAATGCGCCCGCAATCAGTTCCATACAAGTGATCACGACAAGGAGAAGGGGCACTACATTGCGAAAGGGAGATTTTGAAAAATGCCCTTTCAGCCAAGCCAAATTCCCTTTCCAATCAACTACCTTATCCATACCACTTTGCAAGAATGTGATGATAATAAAAAGTAAAAGAAGCAGGACGGCTGCATTCTGAATTATGGTATCCATATATAAAAATTGTTTATTAGGTTATCCATTAGGCGGCTGATTTGTGTAATAATCGGGTCAGTTTTATGGAGAGGTCGGTAAGTATGATCTTGGAGTTACCATTGCGTTCCACATGGTAGATGGCCTCCTCGAGTTCCTCCATAATTTTAAGCACATTGTTTTCGTGTACAAAGCCGGCGAATTTATCAAACTGAAATCCGTCCACCCTGATCTTCATATAGGCAAGAGAATTTGCCTGGTAATTGACCAACATGGCTTGTCTGAATACAGCCATACAATACTTCAGGAAGTTTTTCTGGGTTTCGCGACCTGTTTTGGCCACTTCCTCGCTCCAAAGAATCAGCTCGTGAATCGCCCCTTTCTTTCCTTTGGCCTGGAAGGCACTTCGCACCCATTGTACAAACCACCTCTCAAAGATCAATTCCTCAGAATCCTTGTTCATGAGTTCCAGGGCCTTGTTAAAATTTCCATTCGATTCATGAGCCAAATGGCCGGCTTCTTCACGCGGCACTCCTCTTTCTACCAGGGCTTGTGCAATAGCTTGCTCGGGAAGAGGAGGAAAATGCAGCAATTGACAACGCGAACGAATGGTCTGCAGGATTTTCTCCTCATCCTCTGCTACCAATAAAAAAATAGTCTTATTTGGCGGCTCTTCAAGCAGTTTCAACAATTTATTTGCCGCCGAAGTATTCATCCGCTCAGCCATCCAGATGATCATTACTTTGTATCCTCCTTCGTACGACTTTAAGGAGAGCTTTTTAACAATTTCCACGGCTTCATCAACTCCGATCTGACCTTGTTTTTTCTCGATTCCAATATACCTGTACCAATCAAAAAGGCTCCCATAAGGATCCTCCTTCAGGAACCGCCTCCACTCCGGGAGGAAGTTGTCGCTTACGGCATGACTTTTAATACGGTCTGTGTTTGAAACCGGAAAAGTAAAATGGAGATCAGGATGAGAAAATGAATTGCATTTGATGTTGCAAGCCTCATTTCCATTGTTGTTTTCACTTGATGAGTTTCCACATAGAATATATTGAGCGTAAGCAAGAGCAACGGGAAGAGTGCCAGAACCCTCTGGTCCAACAAAGAGTTGTGCGTGGGGAATACGCCCCGAATCCGCACTGTGGGTGAGGTGATTCTTTATATGAGGGAGGCCTAAAATGTCCTTAAACATCATAAAGTCAAAGATACAGATTAATGCAATGATCTATTGCTTTAATAACTCCCGCATCTTTTGCTGAGTTCTTTTATTCTTTACATTTGTTCTTCTTTAAACACGCACTAAGATGAAAACGATTGACGATATTGATTTTTCTAATAAAAAGGCGCTAATCCGTGTCGATTTTAATGTTCCTCTAAACAGTGAATTCGAGGTAACAGATACCAACAGGATTGAAGCCGCGAAACCCAGCATCCTTAAAGTTTTAGAAGATGGGGGTAGTGCAATTTTAATGAGCCATTTGGGAAGACCCAAAGGGAAGGTCAGTCAGGATTTGTCTTTAAAACACATTTGCGAAACGGTAAGTGAGATCATTGGCGTGGAAGTGAAATTTGTAGATGATTGTGTTGGTGAGAGAGCAGAAGAGGCTGTAAAGGAACTTGAAAACGGAGAAGTCCTCCTGCTTGAGAATCTCCGGTTCCACGCAGAGGAAGAACAGGGAGATGAAAATTTCGCCAAAGCTCTATCCAGGCTTGGTGATATCTATGTAAATGATGCTTTTGGTACTGCGCACCGGGCACATGCTTCAACTACCATCGTCGCTAAATATTTTCCTGAAAACAAGTGTTTTGGATACCTGTTAGCTAAGGAAATAGAAGCGATAGAAAAGGTAATGCGCACCGGAGAGAAGCCTATAACAGCTATCCTTGGAGGAGCAAAAGTTTCATCCAAGATCACCATAATTGAAAATATCCTAAGCAAGGTAGACCACCTCATCATAGGCGGGGGAATGACTTACACCTTTGTTAAGGCAATGGGTGGAAAAGTTGGAGCTTCCATTTGCGAGGATGACAAGATGCAGCTGGCCCTTGAGATACTGGAGAAGGCCAAGAAAGAAGGTGTTGAGGTTCATCTTCCGGTTGATGTCTTGGCCGCAGACAGCTTTAGTAATGACGCACAGACGCAAACGGTTTCAGTAAGCAGTATTCCAGATAACTGGCAGGGACTAGATGCAGGACCGGAAACCCTCAAGATTTTTAAGGAGGTGATTTTAGCCTCAAAAACGATTCTCTGGAATGGGCCGGTCGGTGTTTTTGAGATGGAGAATTTTGCCAAAGGCACTATTGCAGTGGGAAATTTTATCGAAGAAGCAACCAAAAACGGTGCATTTTCCCTCGTAGGTGGGGGCGATTCCGTCGCTGCAGTAAAACAATTCGGTTTTGAGGACAAAGTGAGCTATGTTTCCACGGGCGGCGGCGCCATGCTCGAGAGTTTAGAGGGTAAGACCTTACCCGGGATAGCCGCAATATCAGAAGCCTAAGTCCGTTAATTTATAAAGCCCCTATTGCCGGTTAGGAAGAAGAGATTATTATTTTATTCTTTCGGAAAAAAATTGCATTTTAGTAGATCCCCACAGCCAAAAGCAGATTTATGATTGTGAAAAGTAAACGGTTGTTTGCCTGCGCCCTTCTGGGGGAGCAATCCTGGTCAATGCTCAGAATTCAGATACGTTGATCCTGAGGAACGATGTAGTTGAACTTTCAAGGATAGATTCTTTACCATCTCAAGAGAATGCGGCACCTACCTTTATAGTAAAGCCGGATAATACCATTGAATTAAAAGACCTTGCAGAGGCTTCAAATTACGACAGTTTATGGATGAAGGAACTGTATCAAAGTGCACAACTCTCAGGACAAATGTACAATCTGGTGGGAAGTATGGGGGAGGTTATTTCCGACACAATAGCGCATCAAAGCGTTGAACTTGACACGGAGTTGTTAAAAGCGCGACTTAAGGCATTAGATGAAAAAACACCATTCAACATTGCATACAACCCCTCTTTAGAATCTGTAATCAAATCCTTTCTGATTCGTAAAAAAGACCTGATGGAACGTATGCTAACGGCCAGTCAGTTTTACTTTCCACTATTTGAACAGGAACTGGACAACCACAACATACCCCTTGAGATAAAATATCTCGCTATTGTGGAATCTGCCCTCAATCCAAGGGCAAAGTCGCGTGTTGGTGCCACAGGTCTATGGCAGTTTATGTATAGTACAGGAAAGATGTACGACCTGGATGTGAGCAGTTATGTCGATGAGCGCAGCGATCCCGTAAAGTCTACCAAAGCTGCCTGTCAATACCTATCCAAGTTGTACGATATCTTCGGGGATTGGGATCTGGCCCTGGCCGCGTATAATTCCGGTCCCGGAAATGTGAACAAGGCGATAAGAAGATCAGGAGGCTACACCAATTACTGGAATATAAGAAGGAACCTGCCCCGTGAAACTGCAGGATATCTGCCCGCCTTTCTCGCCACGATGTACCTGTTTGAATACGCCGAGGAACACGGACTAAAACCCGTAGAGGCAGCACGCCCGTATTTTGAAACAGATACGGTTCGGGTAAAGCGACTGATAACATTTGATCAGATCAGCAGAATGGTCGAAGTAAGCAAAGAAGAACTCACAGTACTGAACCCCTCCTATAAACTAAACATCATTCCTTATTTATCAGATAAAAAATACACCTTGCGTTTGCCTAGAAGGGAAATCGGCAAATTTGTTACCAATGAAGATTCTATCTATGCTTTTGTAGAAGAAGAATTAAAGTCTAAAGAATCGCCTCTCCCTCAATTGGTCAAAGCTGATTCACGTATTAGGTACAGGGTAAAAAGCGGAGATTACCTCGGTAAAATTGCAGAACGTTACGGAGTGGGTGTTAGTCAGATTAAGAATTGGAATGGTTTGAGAAGTAATAACCTGAGGATTGGCCAACGCCTGACCATATATCCTAGGAAACCATTTGTGGCCGCCACTTCACCAAAAAGCGCCGTTAAAACGGTTAACAACAGCGAACTAAAGTTCCATACGGTTAAGGAAGGAGACTCTTTGTGGACCATTTCCCAAAAATATCCAGGAATTTCCATAGAAAATTTACGAGAATGGAACGGTATTCGCGGTAATAAGTTATTGCCGGGCACTAGGCTCAAACTTTGCGAGTGCCCATCTTAGGTTTAACTTATAAAGCGAATTAACACTATACTAAAATTCAATGAAAAATTTCTCTCTGCTACTGATTGCTCTTCTTCTTTTTTCTTGTAACGATGGGCCAAAAAAGAAGTATCTGCCCGAGTCGATTGGGGCTATTAATAGCCTGGGCGTTGTGATCAGCAATGATCTTTGGGAAGGTGCGGTTGGAGATAAGCTCAGAGAGCATTTTGCTGCTCCCGTAGTTGGACTCACCTGGGAAGAACCTCTATTTAGCCTGGAGCAAATGCCACAAAAAGTGTTTACCGGAACTACCAGATACAGAAGGGCCGTATTATTTGTGGACCTGGATACGGTTAATGTGGCACATCTGAAAACTGATCTCTACGCTGCCCCTCAGGAAATAGGAGTGATCAAGGGCCGTACACAAGAGGAACTTATCACCAATATTGAAACCTATGCCGATGAGTTTATTGCAGCTATTAAAGGAATGGAGTTAGAGGAGACCCAGAAGCGTTTTCTTCGCTCACTGAGTAAGGATAAAATCTTAGAAGAAAAATTCGGGGTCACATTCAGGCTGCCATCCATCTATAAGTTGGGGAAACAGGAAGATAATTTCGTTTGGATAGACAGAGAAATTCAAAAAGGGAGTATGAATATCATTGCCTATGAAATCCCCTGGGAAAGTCTTGATAATGATTCTACTTTGGTAACTGATTTTATTAGAATGCGGGATTCAATAGGTGAAAAGTACATTCCCGGACCGGACATAAGGAATAAAAAGACCTACATGACCACTGAAGATGCCTTCGCTCCGCATTTCTTTGAAACGGAAATAGACGGGCATAAAGCCTTGGAAGCACGAAGTATTTGGGATATTGAGAACTACCCTATGGCAGGGCCTTTTTTAACCTTTGTCATCGATGACGAAGCTAATAATCGCAAACTGGTTGTAGAGGGCTTTACATTCGCTCCAGCCACCAATAAAAGGGATTATATGTTTGAATTGGAGGCGATCCTGAGATCTGTGAAGTTTAAATAAAATCTCTGTGCTATAAAAAAGCGCTCTCATTTAATGAAAGCGCTTTTTTTATCTCTTTTAGTCAAAGGCAAAGCCCGTTGACAGCCTGAAAATAAAGGCGTACATAGTTATTAGCCACAAAGCGAAACAGAACCAGGAAAACGCCTTAAAATATTTCTTAAGGAACATATTTCTCCAATTCCTGAATGCTTCTACATAAATTTCTTTTACGAGTATAATTTTCTGCATATCCTGCCTTTTAATGTTTATCCTAAGGCAAAGATCATGCTATGAGGTGGTTAAGAAGCAATAAATAGACCAAGAACGAATAAATCGGATTACTTAAAACGAGAGTTGAAACATCCTCTTTTAACAGTATTCTTTATCCGATATACGGCATGCAATAAAAAAACACGATCGTCGGATCGTGTTTTTTACAAAAGAAATGGGTTGGTTAATCGAATGCGAAACCTGTAGCTACTCTGAAAATGAAAGCGTAGAGTACAATCACTAAACATGCGAGGCAAAACCAGGTAAAAATCTTAAAGAGGTTTCTGATAAAAAATGACCCCAGATTTTTAAAGGCCTCCAGGTAAATTTCCTTTATGAGTAAAATGTGTTTCATATGGTGAGATTTAGGTTAACTATTTTATGGATATAACTGTGATTATTGACCTTACGTATTTTGACCCTTCAAATTTGTTGTATAGTTGCCGAAAGATGTTGAGAACAGCTTAAATAGGGTATTTAGTCCATGACATCTTTAAGGTTAATAAGGTTTTCAAAAAAAACCACTTGCAATTTGCAAGTGGTGAGTTGGGTAGGTTAGTTCACAAGCTACTTACATTTTTACTATGATAAATTCCGAGCGCCTGTTGAGCTGGTGTTGTTCACTACTGCATCGAATACTGCCGTCACAACCGTTCAGCAACCTTTCTTCTCCATATCCAACAGCGCTTTCTATACGTTTTGGATCAATTCCTTTTGAAATGATATAATCCCTGGTTGATTTCGCCCTTCTGTCTGAAAGGTATTTGTTGTAGACAGCTTTACCCCTGCTGTCTGTATGCGATTCAATTTTGATCACCATGGTGGGGTTATCCCTCATTACTCCTACGAGCTTATCTAGTTCTTCTGCCGCATCTCTTCGAATATTAAACTTGTCAAAATCGAAATAGATCATATCCAGTTTGATCTTCTTGATCCCTTCTTCCATCACTACAAGCTCTTTTAATTTATTCAGAGAAACATCCACATTAATGACCTCATTCTCTTTGGTGGAAACGTCCGTAACCACTTCAGAATAACCTTCTTTGTTGGTTTGAACCTTGTATTTTGTGTTGCTGTCGAGATCTTCAAAAACAAAGCTACCGTCCTCATCAGATATAACTTCCTTCAGCTTTATATTGTTCTCATCCAGCAAGGTTACCAGTGCTTCTGGCATAACTTCTCCGGTAACCAGATCTGTAATCACTCCTTCTATAGCATTGAGATTGAGTTCTTCCGGCATTAGCTTTGAAAATGAATAAATATCATCATCACCTTTTCCCCCTCGCCTGTTTGAGGCAAAGAATCCTTTCTGTGTGGCCTCATCAACGATATAGGAAAAATCATCCTTCTTACTATTGATGGGTTTCCCCATATTTTTAACTTGTCCGAAGCCATCCTCCTCACTGTAAGCCACCTCGTATACGTCTAGACCACCCAGGCTTATATGACCGTTTGAAGAAAAGTATAATTTTTTATCGGTGATAAAAGGGAACATTTCCTTGCGCTCCGTATTGATCTCAGGCCCGAGATTACGGGGATCTGAGAAGCTTCCGTTATCATTAACATCAACGACAAAAAGATCGGTTTCACCAAGACTTCCGGGTCGGTCGGAAACGAAGTACAATTGTTTTCCATCCGGACTTAAAGCAGGATGGCCTGTAGAAAATTCGTCACTGTTAAAAGGGAGTTCGGTGGCCTCTGTCCAGTTACCATCTACCTTTTTAGACCGGTATATTTTTAAATTATTTACCCCGTTTTTATCTCGTTTTAACTTCTTCCCGTAATTATTTCGGGTAAAATACATGGTAGTATTGTCTGGCGAGAAGGCAACCGAAGCCTCATGGTATTTTGTATTGATCTTTTTTGAAAACTTAATGGCGTCTTTAACCTCTTGTGATTCCTGATTTACCTTGGCTACATAGAGGTCTAGATAAGGCTGATTATTCCATTTATACCGTCTGGTACTAAAAAATGAAGAGTCCATTGCAGAAGCAAAAACCAGTTCATCGTCATTGTAGAACATTGGAGAAAAGTCGGAATACTCAGAATTGGTTGCCACATTTCGCAAAGTGTATTCTAATTCGGTGTCCAGGATGTTATCCAGCACTTTTTCTTTTGGGGTGGTACGCGGATCGTTTACCGTATACCTCATCCCTTCTTTTCGTACCCGTCTGTCGTAAATACGCATCAGGCGTTTCGCCCTTGAGTATTTGCCTGTTCCTTTGAGGCTATGAGCGTACTTAAAGATGTTTTCACTGCTAATCTCGTTCTCGTATCTGTTGTATAGAATGTCGTACCAGTAGTAGGCGCGTTCCATATTGGAGTTAAAATAATGAGAGTCACCAGCTTTTTGAATGACCTCGTATGTATAGTTATCATCATTATTTGCGAGGAATTGCTCGTAAAGTTCAGCGGCTTCAGCATACCACATCTTCTCAAAATACAAATCTGCTTTCTGCAATAATTTCGTTGGGGGATCCTTTGTAAATGATGAGGCTTTTGATTTTGAATTTTGTGATGCGGTTTGGCTGTTAGCCGGTTTATTTCTACTAACAACGCCTTTCATAGTCTCTGTGATGACTGCAGAAGAGGTCGCGGGAACGTGCATGATCCATATCTTTCCCTGATATTTTCCATTCAGTTTAGATTTGGTGTCCGCTACGACAGATTCCCAGTTTGAATTGCTTGTCAGGTAAACGTAGGATAATTTGGTTTTCGGATGCAGTACCGATTGGGCGTCAATTCCCCTGGCCCGCATCTTGTCAAGAAATTTTGAGACGTTGTTCTGGTCTCCGAAAACTCCGGCGACAGCGAAATAACCGCCTTCTGGAATATTGCTGTTTTCAATTGTTCTGGAGGCGATGGATAGGCCTTTTGCGGCCTGGAGAAACTCGCTATGTGCTCTTTTCTTCAAAGCTTTGTCAACATCAGCTCCCGGTTGTAAAGAAACCCGCGAACTTCTGTCTTTTTCCACATGTAGGATCCACATTTTCTTCTTATATGAATCACTTAGGTAAAATGAAATGGCTTGATCTCCTGAATTGTATCGATTGATATAAACGTAATGCATCCCATTTTGGACGTCTTTATAGATGCCAGCTGCAAAATCCTTTTGTTTTAACTGGGATACAAATGAGCGGGCATTTCCATCAACGCCGAAAACACCGGCTACCATGTAGTATCCGGAAGATATACTGGTATTGGCCTTAATGGTTTTGGTGGCAATGTTATATTGCTTTGCTTTACTTTTGAAAACCTCAAATGCTGTAACAGGCTCATTACTGCCTTCCAAGCTTGGGGTAAAGCCATAGGTGCAGACAAGGCCAGCGAGCAGCAATAGGATTAATAAGCAATAGGATTTGAATCGCATGTGTGTGTTATCCCCTTAATTGTGTCCTGAATCAGGACAACTCATTTTTGGTTTTCTTTGACTTTCTGGGCGGAAATCAGTTGATTCCCATTCCATAACGCCGAATTTAGAGGTTCTTATGCTAAGGGATTACTTTTTGTTGTGAAACGGATGTTTTCTGTCGTGAATCTCCATTATATGTGGCTTTGCGCGAAGTCTGGAGGGCTTATGAAGTGCGATTTTGAATTAGCGAACCAAAGAATGTAACAGAAACTTTGGCAATAAATTAAAAATTCTTGCTATACCAATTGGTATTCTAAATTAATCAAGAATTTGGCGGGGATGTCTTAGGAATGAATGGAGAATAAATAAAAAAAGCACCCTATTAAGGTGCTTTTCTTGCCATTGTATATTAAATCTAGTCTTTTTTCTCTTCTAATTTATCGTCTTCCTTGGAAGCGTCTTTAAATTCTTTTATCCCGCTGCCCAATCCCCTCATTAATTCAGGAATCTTTTTTCCGCCGAACAAAAGGAGTACCAGTACTACGATGACGGCTATTTGCCAGGGGCCTATGGCCAGAAAAGGTATTGCTAAGATCATTGCTTTAAATTATTTTGGTAAACAAAGGTAGTAAAAATCTCGATAGACTTACGCGTTATAAAACGTTAAGATCACGGTTTAATTGTCTGTCAACAACCTAAGAGGAAGTATTTTATCAAAGAAAATTTGGACCGCTTTGTACTATAGTCAAATTTATGATTCTTCTGTGCTGATATTCAATTCGAAATGTATCTTTGTGAGGAATGGAGAAAAAAGGTAAAAAACGCAAGGAAATAAAGCGGAAGTTACTTCATAAGTACCGACTTGTAATCCTCAACGAAAGCACATTTGAAGAAAAAATATCCTTCAAATTAAGTCGGCTTAACGTTTTTATTACCGGTACCTTATTTATCATTGTCCTGATTGGTTTGACCACCCTTCTCATTGCGTTTACGCCTTTGCGGGAATACATTCCGGGCTACTCCTCTACGCGTTTGAAAAAACAAGCAACAGAACTTACCTATAAAACCGATTCTCTTGTTAATGTTCTCAGTTATACCAATCGGTATTTGGAAAATATTCGAATGGTACTCAGGGGAGACTTTGAGAACAATGAGATGAACAGGGATTCCCTGTTTGAGCAATTTAAAATTGATCCCTCAACAATAGATCTGTCACCCATAAGGGAAGATTCGCTTTTGAGAGCGCAGGTTGCACTGGAGGATAAATACAACCTGTTTCAAAGGAATGTGAGCAGCGGAAATCTCGTTTTGTTCTCTCCCGTTTCAGGTGTGGTCTCACAGGAATACGATGCCCAAAAGAAACATTTTGCGGTGGATATAGTGGCCGAGAAGGATGCACCGGTTAAAGCAGTCGCCAATGGAACAGTCATCTTTTCTGAATGGACGATAGGCACAGGCTACGTGATTATCATGGAGCATGAAGAAGGACTTTTGTCCGTCTATAAGCATAACGGATCTCTCAATAAGGAACAAGGTGAAATTGTTCGGGCGGGAGAGGTTATTGCTTCTGTCGGGAATACCGGCGAATTGACGACCGGTCCCCATTTACATTTTGAACTTTGGAACAACGGTAGTCCTGTAAATCCATCCGATTACATAGATTTCAATTAAGGAGCATGTCATTTAAATCAATTGCTGCCAGCATTTTTGCCAATATCATTTCCAAGAGAACTTTGAAATGGGTTAAAAACCCTGTAGAGACACAGAAACAAGTATTCAAAGGGCTGATCAAAGCAGCGAAGAATACAAAATTCGGGCTTGACCACGATTTTGAGTCCATAGAGACTCATAAGGACTTTGTAGACAAAGTGCCCATCAGGGATTACGAAGCCCTTAAGGGATACGTAGAGCAGGTGGTCGCCGGAGAGGAAGACATTCTCTGGCCGGGAAAACCAGTTTATTTCGCCAAAACGAGCGGTACTACTTCAGGCGCTAAATACATTCCCATTACCGAGGTGTCTATTAAACACCAGGTGGAAGCCTCCAGAAATGCCATTCTCAATTATATTCACGAAACCGGACGCACTGCCATTGTTGATGGAAAGATGATCTTTTTACAGGGCAGCCCCGTACTTTCCGAAAAGAATGGGATTAAATTTGGGCGTCTATCTGGCATTTCTGCTCACTACGTGCCGGCCTATCTGCAAAAAAACCGCCTTCCGAGCTGGGAGACAAACTGTATAGAAGATTGGGAAACCAAGGTCGATAAAATTGTAGAGGAGACCATTGATGAGGATATGCGGGTGATTGCCGGTATTCCTTCATGGGTGCAGATGTATTTTGAAAGGCTGAATTCAGTTTCCGGAAAGAAAGTAGGGGATCTCTTTAAGAATTTTGAATTATTTATCTACGGAGGGGTTAACTATGAACCTTATCGCGCCGCTTTTGAAGAACTTATTGGCAGGAAGGTGGCCAGTATCGAATTATTTCCTGCAAGTGAGGGATTCTTTGCTTATCAGGATAAGCAAGGCGAAAGAGGAATGTTACTTCTCTTGAATTCCGGGATATTTTACGAGTTTATTAAGGCCGATGAATTCTATAGTGAAAACCCAGATAGGATTACTATTGAAGATGTTGAAATAGGAGTAAACTATGCAATGATCATCTCCACAAACGCCGGTTTATGGGGCTACGACCTGGGAGATACCGTTCAGTTTATTTCTAAAAACCCTTATCGCGTTATAGTATCAGGAAGAATAAAACACTTTATTTCAGCATTTGGAGAACACGTTATCGCCAAGGAAGTTGAATACGCCATGGAAGCAGCCATAAAAAAAACAGGCGCCCAGGTCCATGAATTTACAGTTGCTCCGCAGATTACCCCTGAGGGCAAAGAACTGCCTTATCACGAATGGTTTATTGAATTTGTGAAGAAGCCGGCAGATATCAAAGACTTTGCAGGGCAGCTCGATCGTTCGCTACAGGATCAAAATAGTTATTATTTGGACCTCATTCAAGGAAAGATACTTCAACCTTTAAAAGTCACCCCGGTAAGGAAAGACGGATTTAAGGCGTATATGAAATCAGTTGGCAAACTCGGAGGTCAGAATAAAGTACAACGACTTTCAAATGACAGGAAGGTAGCAGAAGGATTAGAACAACAAAAGGAGGTCTAGGATAACACCTCTGAGGTGAAAATTACCCTAAAATCACCAATTTATAATGTATTTTTGCCCTTAGAATGAATAAGATCAAAGACACTACACGCGCCCAAGAATCTACAAATGCCATAGAGCGATTGTACATTACGATGCGCCATTTGTTCAACCGCGGATTTTACAAACCCATGGGCGTTTCAGGCGAAACCCTCCGCAATGCTTTACTCCTGCTCCGTCCTGAAATCTACGGTACGGTCGCAGAGGAAAAGACCGAGCTCAACGGTCTGATTTATGTTTTGGAGCGATTACCCGAAGGCATTGAACAATGTCGTTTTATCAACCTAACGTCAGATGAGGGCTATTCAAAATCTCATTTTGATGCCATAATTCCTCCGAAACGAAGGAGGAACTGCTACAGGATCGATGATGAACAAATGAATATTGAGATTACGCGCGGCCGTTCAGATATCTATGATATTCTTACCCACCTCACCTTTCTTTTTATAGAATCGGGAAAGATCTGCAACAAGGTGCTTATTGAAGAGACCAATAAGACCATTCGCGATTGGCAGAAACTCTCTGAAGCTGCTAACAAGTCGAAATTGAGCCAGGCAGACAGAGAAGTAGCGCTGATCCATACAGCCAATATTCTGGGAAGATCATTTGTGGAAACGATGGAAGTGTACCAGAAACTGGCCACTAAGAAGAACCCTGAACGATTTCTAAAAATCATTTATTGGTTGGGCAAATTAGCTATTGAAGAAGAGACAGGAGGCGAGAAAAGAATCATCACTTTCAGCACCTTGTTACGTGAACGGTTGGGGCACCACATTCACGGGGAGAAATGGGCCGATCAGATTAAAGAGACTCTACACCAACATGGTTTACTACGAAGGCCAGTTCACATCATAAGTGCCAATATGCACT